>NZ_PDCH01000098.1 GCF_003315615.1 Bifidobacterium xylocopae | reverse complement strand
GTCGGGCCTTGAAAAACAAGGGCTCCGAGACGGTGAACAACCAGGAGACGCCCACCAACGAGCCGAAGATCTGCGGGTATGTGCCGCCGGTCAGGAAGGACGTGGTCTCCGAGGCCAGCCAGGGCGGGGACCAGTCCAGCGTGGACGGCAAAGTCGTCCATCCCGGCCAGAAGGTGGAGTACCAGCTGGACACCCAGCCCAAGCTGCCCGCGTCGCTGGCCTACCCGGTCAAGTCCATCCTCTTCACCGACAGCTTCGACCAGTATCTCAAGGTCGATAAGCAGACCCTGGAGCTGATGGACCTGGATACGGGCCGGCCGGTGCCGAAGTCCAAGTACAGGACGACATGGGACGACGCC
>NZ_PDCH01000097.1 GCF_003315615.1 Bifidobacterium xylocopae | reverse complement strand
CCTTCTCGTCCTCGTAGAGGCTGCCAGGGGAGTGGGTCAGTGCCTTTAGGTCGATGGCAGTGGCCTCCTCGCCAGCCGTCACGTCGACGGGGGTGGAGGAGAAGGTGGGCGGTGGCCTGTTGCGGCCGATGACGGGGATGGGCAGGGTCAGGACCGCCGAGTTGCTGATTCGCTTCTTGTCTTTGTCGCGCGTGCCATAAACGGGGGTGAAGGGGATGGAGGCCGGGCCGGCGTAGTCCTTGGGGGCGGTGAAGCTCAGGGTCTGCTCGTCCTTATAGAGGTCGCTGTTGGCCGCCTTGGTGGCTGTGACCGAATCGGGCGATTCCACGGTTGCCATCTTGCCGGCACCCACCCGTACGTAGTCGGCGATGTTGATGGTCAGGCTCTCCCTGGCGTTGACCTTCAGGGCCGGAGCCTTGGGCCGCAGGG
>NZ_PDCH01000096.1 GCF_003315615.1 Bifidobacterium xylocopae | reverse complement strand
GGTGTGGTCGAGTTGAGGGTAGGGTTGGCGCCGAGTGGTCCCTTGTCGGGTGGTCGCCAGCTGGAGGCGTGGCCTGTGTTGTCGGGGGCGAGGCTGTGGGAGGTTGTTGTGATTGCGGTGTAGTGGTTGCCCGCGGGCAGTGCGCGTCGGCGGACTTGTACAGGTGTGCTCTGGTTTGTGTTGTCGCCGTTTCCGAGTTGGCCGTTGCCGTTGTCTCCCCAGCTGTAGGCGTGGCCGTCTGGGGTGAGGCCGAGGCTGTGTTGGACGCCTGCGCGGATGGTGGTCCAGGTGGTGTTGGGGGGGCCTGGCGGGGCGGCGACGGGGGCTGGTGTGTGCGTGGGGATGGTGCGGAGGTGGCGGCGTGGGCGCGGCATCTGGTCGTGCTGTCTCGCTGCTGGCTCTGTGGGGTCTAGCGGGCGCGGGTGAGGGG
>NZ_PDCH01000095.1 GCF_003315615.1 Bifidobacterium xylocopae | reverse complement strand
GGGGGTGGGGGAACGCGGCTCTCACAGCGCGCAGCCGCGAGTCGGGCGCGCGCGCGCGGCAGCGCTGAGGTGGGCGGGGTGGCCCGCGTAGGCGCCTTCGGCAGCGACCGCGTCGCGTTCGGTGGCGGGGTACCCGCCGGGGGAGGGGCAGTCCTCGTAGGCCATGGGCCAGGTCTCAGCCAGGTGGCCGGAGGGGTTGACTTCACCGGTCAGTAGCTCCAGGGTGGCTGCGGCGGATGCCTGTCCGGCCAGACCGATGTATAGCAGCGCCTCGCAGTCACCGATCCAGTCTGTGGCCACAGGGGAACCTGCCACCAGGAACAGTACGATCGTTTTGCCGGTGCCTTTCAGAGCCTTCACGGTGTAAATCTTTCACTGGGGTATGGTATGTTGTGAAGGGTCGAGCACTTCGACTGCGTGGCTTTCACGACT
>NZ_PDCH01000094.1 GCF_003315615.1 Bifidobacterium xylocopae | reverse complement strand
CCTGCGTCGTGCTGCGTTCTCGTTTCCGTCGGCCGCCGCCCATCTGCATCTACGCCTTCGCTTTCTTCGGCATCGTCAGCTGTGTATAAGTGACAGCCAGTGGGTGGTTGCTGGGACTTTTCCTGCGTGCTGTGCCGGTGCTGTGGTGTCCCAGGTGCGGCTGCCGGTGTTCCAGGCGGGTGCGGGTGTGGCGTCGTTCCTGTCGCGGGTGATGCCGGTGACCACAATCTGGCGAAGGCCGACGGGGACGGGCGCTAGTCGGTCGGTGTTGCTGTTGTCACCGAGCTGACCGTACTCTGTCTCCTATACACCTCTGACGCCGCCCTCTCTGTCGCCGTCGCCGGTGCCGTGGCTCGGCCTACTTTTCATACAACACGAGTGGTGTCGCCGGAGGTATGCACAGTTATTCCGCTGTTGTTGTAGCGATCTACG
>NZ_PDCH01000093.1 GCF_003315615.1 Bifidobacterium xylocopae | reverse complement strand
ACCAAAACACACCACCTAACACTCCCCCCCACCCCCTCCCACACCCCACACACCACATTCGCCAACCTCCACCCAATGCCCCCCACCATACCCCACTCACCCACACCAACCCCCTCCCCACCCGCGCCCAAACGCAAGCACGCACCGGTGCCCACCCCCCTGCCAGCCTCCTATAAGGAAGCCGCGGTCAAAGCCCAGCAATACGTGGACTCCATGCATTTGTCCGAGGAATGCATCCGCGACCAGCTGACCGGCAAACGCGACCACTACTCGCAGTGGGCCGCACAGTATGCAATCGAACATGTAACCGCAGACTACCCTGCGCATTCGCTCATAATCGCGCAGGACCTCCAGCGGCAGGGTGCGCCGGTCTCGGACGCCACTCTCACTCTCCTGACCATCCACCTGTACATTCACCACCCTTACCCCTCC
>NZ_PDCH01000092.1 GCF_003315615.1 Bifidobacterium xylocopae | reverse complement strand
CGCCAGTCCGGCGAGCACAGACCCCTCCCGCACGCCCGACCGCCACCCCGCCCCGCCCGCAACCACACCCGCCCACCGCCCGCGCGCGTGACCGACCCAGACCCCAACACCCGCTGGACCACCATCAGCGCAGGCGACCTGCACAGCCTCGCCATCGACAACAACGGACACGCATACAGCTGGGGACGAAACGATGCCGGCCAGCTCGGCAACGGCAGCAGCGACGGCATCAACAACATCCCCCACCCCACGCCCGCGCGCGTGACCGACCCGGCCCCCAACACCCGCTGGACCACCATCAGCGCAGGCGACTTCCACAGCCTCGCCATCGACAGCAACGGACACGCATACAGCTGGGGAGCCACCCGGTACGGCCAGCCCCGCCCCAACAGCCACACACACCGCACCCCCCCCGCCACGCCTCCCCCACAC
>NZ_PDCH01000091.1 GCF_003315615.1 Bifidobacterium xylocopae | reverse complement strand
GGAGCACAAGTGGAGAGGAGGAGGAGGCGGACGGGGGGCGCGCGGAGGCGCCCCGGTGGGTGGAGGCGGGCAGCAGGTGGTGGGGGGGAGGAGCGATGTGGGGAGAACGGGGGCCGGGGGTCTGGCGGCCCTGCTGACGATCGTGGCGGTGTTCGGCGTACTCAGGCCGGCGGCCACGGCGAGCGCCGATCGCAGCGCCGAGGGCGGGATGGATGCGCGCAAGCCTGATCGTAAGCCGCAGCTGTACCAGATGCTCGCCTACAACGACCGGATTGACACCCAGAACGACGAGTTGAGGATGGATTTCAGCCTGCGGGTGGCCCACGGGCTGGGGAACCCGGAGTGCGGGGCGGGGGGGGCGAACAGGGTCAGCGGCGCCGACAAGTGCGGCTTGAACATACTGTATCGGTCTGATGGCTGCTGTTTATCCTAA
>NZ_PDCH01000090.1 GCF_003315615.1 Bifidobacterium xylocopae | reverse complement strand
GCAATGTGAGCAAAGATGAGAACACGATGATATCATAAGAGAGAGGAGCAAGAAGCGCATTTTTTTTTCAAGCAATAGACGGCATACGAGCTCAGCCTCGGTCTTGTGGGCTGGGAGATGTGTATAAGAACCAGACTTGCCCGAGCGGTGGAACTGCAGCCGCCCCAGCCGCGCCGAGACGGACAGGGGGCGGCGCCATTGAGGACGACCGCCCCCTGTCCGTCTCGGCGCGGCTGGGGCGGCTGCAGTTCCACCGCTCGGGCAAGTTCCGCGTCCTGCAGTTTGCGGACGCCCAGGATGCCGGTCCCTCGACACATCCGCCGCTGCCTAGCACCGCCTTAGTCTTTCTCTCTGTCGTCGCTGCCTTATTCACCTATAGATCGTTCTCTTACATTGTCTCTTGCACTCATCGTCTTCTCAGTCTTTTTCTTCTG
>NZ_PDCH01000009.1 GCF_003315615.1 Bifidobacterium xylocopae | reverse complement strand
AGGGTGGGGTGGGGCGTGCGGGTGCGGGAGCGGCTGGCGGGTGGGGGTCGGTGTCGCTTGCTGTGGGGCAGGGTGGATGGGGGGGGGGGGGCGTGGGCGCGGTGGGGGGGGGTGGCAGGGGGGGGGGGGGGGGGGGGGGTGTGGGGGGGGGGGGGGGGGTGGTGGGGGGGGGGGGGGGGGTGGGCGGGGGGGGGGGGGGGGGGGGGGCTGTCCCGGGGTGCCGCCGTCCATGACTGAAGCCCGGCCGATCGCGTACGGTCACTGACCTGGATAGGGAATCGGCGATGCATGGTTCAGTGCCCTGCGGCCCAAGCGGAATCCGGCGCAAGGAGTGAACGCACCATAGCGTTCGACCGCATGTTGACGGCGTGCATGCCCCGATTGGTTACCTCTGCAGGCCGGGACGGCTCGTATGGTTGTCATACATGCGGTGCAAACGACCAGTGGGTTCAGTCGCCCTGCTTGGAGAGGATCTCGTCGACCAGTTCGGGCTTGCGCTCCATCTGGTCGCGGAAACCGGGGCGTATGTCGAGCTTCAGCGTCACGCCGGTCCGGTAGCCCTGGGAGGCGAGTTTGAGGGTGGCATCGCGCACCAGCTTGAGCACGTCGTCCAAATCCCCCTCGATGTTCGTGAACATGGCGTTGGTCTCATTCCTGAGCCCGGAGTCGCGGATTACGCCGACCACCTGGGCCACGTATTCGGACATCTCGTCTCCCGTGCCCGAAGGTGCTATGGCCACCGCGGCCAGGGTGTTCAGATAGCCCCTGTCCTCGCGGGTGCCTTGGTCTTCGCCGTCGCTATGGTCCGTCGTCCGCCTGTCGTTCTTGTCTGCCATCACCGGCCGCCTTTCTTCTGCTGTTGCTGTTTACGGATCGCACGCGCGGCCTAGGGCGCGAATCAATCCATATCAATCCATGGCAAAGGGTGAAAACTACTCTTGAAGCGGACCCGGAAATTTCTGGCTTCGGCTGGGTGGGGGGGGGGTCCCCGGCTGGATGTACAGAACGCAGGAACGCGGCCATGCTCCCTACACTGGTCTTGGCCAACAGGTTCCAAGGGTCGGCCCTTCCGGCCTTCTCAACTCCGCTGAGGAGTTCCCCTGCATGCGTTACAAGCCTATGTCCGCCTGGGGACAGATGGTGCCGCCGTCCGTCACCGGCGGGCGGTAGAGTGAATGCCTACAGTTTCCAATCAGGTCCGTAATAGAAGGTGTGACTAGTGGCAGCGTCAAAACTTGATGAAGTGGTCTCCCTGGCGAAGCGGCGCGGGTTCGTCTTCCCGGCCGGCGAGATCTACGGTGGCACGCGCTCGGCATGGGACTACGGTCCCCTGGGTGTGGCCCTGAAAGACAACATCAAGCGTGAATGGTGGCGGTCCATGGTCGTGACCCGCCAGGATGTGGTGGGTGTGGACACCTCCGTGATCCTGCCTACCCCGGTCTGGGTCGCATCCGGCCACGTATCCGTCTTCAACGACCCACTGATCGAGTGCCTGAACTGCCACAAGCGCCACAGGGCCGACACCCTCGAAGAGGCATACGCCGAGAAGCATGGGCACGCGCCCGCCGACGGTCTGAAGGACATCCCCTGCCCCGACTGCGGGACCAAGGGCCGGTGGACCGAGCCGCGTGACTTCAACATGATGCTCCAGACCCACCTGGGTCCCGTGCAGGACGAACACAGCCTGCACTACCTGCGCCCGGAGACCGCCCAGGGCATCTTCGTGGACTTCAAGAACGTGATGGGGGCATCCCGCTCCAAGCCGCCCTTCGGTATAGCCAACATGGGCAAGTCCTTCCGCAACGAGATCACGCCCGGAAACTTCATCTTCCGCACCCGCGAGTTCGAGCAGATGGAGATGGAGTTCTTCGTTACCCCCGGCACCGACGAGGAATGGCACCAGTATTGGATCGATGCGCGCACCCGCTGGTACACCGATCTGGGCATCAATCCGGGGAACCTGCGCCATTATGAGCATCCCAAGGAGAAGCTGGCGCACTATTCGAAGCGCACCGTCGATATCGAGTACAAGTTCGGCTTCACCGGTTCCCTCTGGGGCGAGCTTGAGGGCGTGGCCAACCGCACCGATTACGACCTCAAGGCGCATGCGGAGCATTCCGGCGAGGATCTGTCCTACTTCGATCCGAGCACAGGCGAGAAGTACATCCCCTATGTGATCGAGCCCGCGGCGGGGCTCACCCGCTCGTTGATGGCCTTCCTGGTGGATGCATACGACGTGGACGAAGCACCCAACACCAAGGGCGGCGTGGACCGTCGCACGGTGCTGCGGTTGGATCCTCGACTGGCACCTTACAAGGCGGCCGTGCTTCCCCTGTCCAAGAAACCCGATCTGCAGGCGATCGCCCACAACCTCGCCGCCGACCTGCGGCAGAATGAGTGGATGGTGGCATACGACGAGGCCGGCGCGATCGGCCGTCGCTACCGTCGCCAGGACGAGATCGGCACCCCCCTGTGCATCACTGTCGACTTCGATTCGCTGGATGACCATGCTGTCACTATCCGCGACAGGGACAGCATGGCCCAGGAGCGTGTGGCTCTCGACCGGGTGGAGGGGTATGTCCGGGAGCGGATCAGCGAAAAGCGGGTCCGTTACCCCGAGGGACCCGCCTCGATTACCGGGAAGACCGCCGCCGATGGTGCCGTGGACGTGGGGCAGGAGGCCGGCGAGAACGTGTCCGCTCCGGTCAAGGTGGCCGAAGCCGGCGGGGAGTATTGATCCGGCGGTGACGAGAACTGAGAATAGCGGCCGCAGCCTCCATGGGAAAGTCCCCATGGGGACGGACGCTTCCCGGCGGGGTGCTCTCAAACTGGAACCGGTAAGGTTGGGGCCCATCACGGTGCCCACGCCTGTAGTGCTTTCACCGATGGCTGGTGTGACCAACTGGCCTTTCCGCGTCTTGTGCGAAGAATACGGGCCTGACGGGCTCTACGTGGCCGAGATGGTGACTGCACGCGCCCTGGTGGCCAGGAATCCCAAGGCCTTCCGTCTTTGTCGGTTCGCACCATCCGAACGGGTGCGCTCCCTCCAGCTGTACGGCGTGGACCCGATCATCGCCGAGCAGGCCGCCCGCATGGTGGTGGACGGCGGTATGGCCGATCACATCGATCTGAACTTCGGCTGCCCTGTGCCCAAGGTGACCAGGAAGGGCGGCGGCTCGGCTCTGCCCTGGAAGCTGGACCTGTTCACCGAGCTGATCCGGCGGATCGTGGGTGTCTGCCGGCCTGCCGGCATCCCGGTCACAGCAAAGATCCGCGTCGGCATCGACGCCGATCACAGTACTTTCCTGGAGGCCGGGCACATTGCCCAGGAGGAGGGCTGCGCGGCCGTCACACTGCATGCACGGACCACGGCTGAATACTATGGGGGCCATTCCGACTGGGATCGCATAGCCGAGCTGGTCCAAGCCCTGGATGTCCCTGTCTTCGGCAACGGCGACATCTGGTCGGCCGAGGATGCGCAGGACATGGTGAGCAGGACCGGATGCGCGGGTGTGGCCGTTGGACGGGGATGCCAGGGCCGTCCCTGGCTTTTCCGTGATATAGCCAACGCCTTCGCCGGTTCGGCCGAGCGGGTTGAGCCCAATCTGGGACAGGTAGGGCGGATCATCGCCCGCCATGCGCGGTTGCTGGTGGATTTCCACGATGGTGACGAGCGCATGGCCGTACATGACATGCGCAAGCACGTGGCCTGGTATTTGAAAGGCTTTCCTGTCGGAGGCGGTACACGGCGGGCTTTCATGGAATGCGAGACCATGGAGGATCTGGAGCGGCAGATCAGCCTACTGCCCCAGGACGAGCCCTATCCGGAGGCGATTGCCGGCAAGCCACGGGGCCGTGTGCGTTATGCGAAGAAAGTTCGCCTTCCCCAGGGTTGGCTCGATTCCCGACAGACCAGTCACGAGGAGCGTGAGGCCCTGTTCGGGGGCGACCCCATGGATGCCTCCTACTGACCGGACGGGCATCGGTGAAGCGACATTGGCACCTGTTCTGCTAGGGTTATGCGTGGTTGACCGGAGCGGGGGCTGGTATCGGGGGCCGTTTGGTGATGCCGGACCGGGCGGGGTGGTCTAGAATGGGCAGACAGTGGCGTGCGTGTTGGCGTATCGGGTTTGCGCTAGAGTTGACCGTACCGTGGAGTGACAGGAGCATATGGTGAGCGAGATTGCCCAGACTGACAATTTCAATGACAAGACCAATATCAAGGTCGTCGGTGTCGGTGGTGCAGGCGGCAATGCGGTCAATCGTATGATCGCCGAAGGTCTGCAGAACGTTGAATTCGTCGCTATCAACACCGACGCCAAGGACCTCCTGCGCTCAGACGCGAATGTCAAGATTTCCCTGTCCGACTCCAACTCCCGTGGCTTGGGCGCCGGCGCCGACCCCGAGAAAGGGGCCAAGGCGGCGAAGGACCATCAGTCCGACATCGAGGAGGTCCTCAAGGGCTCCGATATGGTCTTTGTGACCGCCGGCGAAGGTGGTGGAACCGGCACCGGAGCGAGCCCGATCGTCGCCAGGGCCGCCCGCCAGCAAGGGGCGCTTACCATCGCGGTCGTCACCCGTCCCTTCATGTTCGAGGGACCGCGCCGGGCCGCCTCAGCCGAATCCGGCATCGAGAACCTCCGCAAGGAGGTGGATGCCCTGATCGTCATCCCGAACGACCGCCTGCTCGACCTGTCCGACCGCACGGTCTCGGTCATTGATGCCTTCAAGACCGCCGACACGGCACTCCTGGCCGGTGTGCAAGGCATCACCGACCTGATCACCATGAACTCGTACATTCACGTGGACTTCTCCGATGTGACCGCAATCCTCAAGGATGCCGGCACCGCACTGTTCGGTATCGGGGCCGCCCGTGGGGAGGACCGAGCCACCCAGGCCGCCGAGATCGCCATCTCCTCGCCGCTGTTGGAGGAGTCGATCGAGGGGGCGCATGGAGCACTGATCAACGTGGCTGGTCCTACCGACCTGACCATGCAGGAAGCCTCGTCGGCCGCCAAACTGGTCCAGGATGCCATTCATCCCGAGGCGCAGATCATCTGGGGGCTGGCCTTGGACGATGCTTACGGGGACGAAGTGCGTGTCACGGTCATCGCCGCAGGGTTCGATCCGAACGCGCAGAAAGCGGCCCAGTTGGAGCGCGAATCCGATGGACTGGCTGACTCCGAAGAGCCCGCTGCGGACGGGGAATCACAGGAGCAGGATTACAGGCAGCCCGACGATCAGGATGATTCCAATCCGGAACCCCAGATCTGGCAGCCGCCCCAGGACGAGCCCCAGAGGCAGGACAAGCCGGATGATGATGAGCCCAGGCCCTCGGATCCAGGCTACCTGGACATCCCGGACTTCCTACGCTGACAAACAGTGTCGGTGGAATACGAGTCAAGTGCTAGAAGGAGTGGGAAGCCATGGCAGGTTTGATGAAAAGCGCCATGTCATACTTCGGTATGGCTGACGTCGTGGACGACGAGGTGCAGGTCGAGGAGGACGAAGGTCTGGATTCGGGTTTCGACACGGATCATTCGATCACCCCATTGGCCAGCAGCCAGCCCGCAAGGCAAACCTCGGTCGCCGGTTCCCAGGCTTCCAATCCCTTCCAAGGCAGGCTCAACCGCATCACGACCATCCATCCGAAGACCTACGAGGATGCACAGATGGTCGGTCGCGCCATCCGTGACGGTGTTCCGGTCGTACTCAACCTGACCGGTGTCAGCGAGTCCGTAGCCTACCGTATCGTCGATTTCTCCGCCGGTGTGGTCTTCGGTGTGCGGGGTTCCATCGAGCGGGTCACCCCCCGTGTCTTTCTGCTTAGCCCTGCCCAGGTCAACATCAAGGTCGAGGAGACCGAGTCCGCTTCGGCGGCTCATGACATTTTCGGCAACTGATCAGCGGAGTCGATTCGCTTCTTCGTTAGGAGACCCCAGCCTATGGTCATAGGCCTTGTGGTATATCTGGCCAATTGGCTGATTGATGCATATATCTTCGTGCTGTTCGTGCGCATGATCATCGATTGGGCCTTTGTGCTGGCACCCCGCTGGTACCCGCGTGCCCTTGTGGGGTCTCTGGTATCGGTGATCTACAACCTGACCGAACCGCCCCTGCGCTGGCTGAGGCGGTACATTCCGCCGCTGCCACTGGGACGGATACAGCTGGATGTAAGTTTTATGGCGCTTTGGTTCCTGCTGATTGTCCTACAGGTCCTGGTCAACGTACTGCTCTGAAGGCGGTGCCGTCGGCACTGTTGGATATAGTCTGATGGGTCGGGGATATGGCCACTGGGGGGATTGCCGGCGATGCCCGAACTTCGGTTCGTGCTAGCATAAGAAAAAGTACAGCAATGTAGGTAGATTGTTGCCTGAAGCGAGGTGGAGGACACATGGCTCTGTTGACGCCAAAAGACATACGGGAGCATACCTTCCAGACGGTGCGGTTCAAGGAAGGGTATGACGTCGATGAGGTCGACGACTTCCTTGATCAGGTGACCGAGACCGTCGAGGCGCTCGGCAAGCAGGCAGTGCAGGGTGGTGGGGCATCCACCCAGTCCTTCGGTCCGGACGTGGCCAACCTCAATTCAAAGATTTCGGAACTGACCGCCCAGGTGCAGTCCCTTCAGACAGAAAACCGCGACCTCAAGACGCGCGCAGCCTCCGCCTCGCAGCCAGCAGCCGCGTCCGTCGCCCAGCCCAACCCAGATCTGCAGCGCCGCCTGTCCGAGGCCGAGGACCGCGCCCGTACACTTGGCAGCCAGAACGAGCAGTTAAGGAACCAGGTCAACCAGCTCAATCAGCAGATCGATCAACTCACGGCCCAGGCCGCCCGTGCCAACGCAGGACAAGGATCCGGCGACAGGCTCGCGGCTCTGCAGCGTGAGCGTGACGAGGCTCAGAAGCGTATCGAAGCGTTGAACCAGGAACTCATCTCCACCAAGCGTGACCTGGCCGCTGCGCAACAGAACGTGACCGGCACCCGTCAGCAGATCGCCCACTTCCAGCAGTCGATTCAGGAGGAGAGTGCCAAGACCGCCCAGCTCAGTCGTCAGCTGGAAGACGCCCGCAAACGCGAAGCCGATCTCAGGGCGCAGATGGCGAAGGTGGAGCCGGCCCCAGAGACAGGCAGCCTCCAGCAGATAGCAGGTGCCGGTGCCAATGCCTCCACCGAGGCAGGACGTGCCACAGCCATGCTGACCCTGGCCATGCAACTGCACGATCAATACGTGGACAAGGGCAAGGCCAAGGGTGCCGAGATCGTCTCCGCATCCCAGTCCAAGGTCGATGAGGCCATGTCCAAGGCGGATGCTTATTCGCGTAAGACCCGTGCCGATGCCGATGACTACGCCAAGCGTGTCCACTCCGAAGCCGATTCCTACTCTCAGCGTGTCCACTCCGAAGCGGATTCCTACTCCGCCAAGATTCGTGGCGACGCCGATGCGTACTCGCGGAGCAAGCGCAACGAGGCCGATGAGTACGAGACGCAGGTCCAGCAGCGGGCCCAGGCCTATGACAAGAGCACCCGTGAGTCCGCCGAGCGCTACGCAGCCAGTGTCCAGGACAAGCTGATGGCCCAGTCCAAGGTGATTGAGGGCAATATCCAGAGCCTTAAGCAGTTCGAAGCCGAGTACCGCAGCCGTCTGACTGAGTTCCTTGGTCAGCTGGTCTCGCAGGTCTCCGATACCAACAACTACCAGATTGTTGAGGGCAACGGCGGCACTGGTTTGCAGAACCGCTGAGGGCGACTGCAGTAAGTGTCCACTGTATTGAGTGTGAATCCCAGACGGCTGCGCATACGCGTGGCCGTCTTCGCATGCCTGGTCCTGGTCGCAATGGGTGTCGATCAGGCGGCGAAGGCCCTGGCCCTGGCCAAGCTGTCAGCCATCCAGCCGGTAAGCATCATCCCGGGTTTCCTTTCGCTCCGTCTCCTGCGTAACCCCGGCGCATCACTGGGGATGGGCGCGGGAGCGACATGGGTCATCTCCCTGCTGGCCGTCTTCGCGTGCCTGGCCTTCGTCCTACTCGCGCTGGCCACTGATTCGATGTCTTGGACATTGGCTTTTGCCCTCGCATTCGCCGGCGCAGCCGGCAATCTGATTGACCGTATCGTCTACGCTCAAGGTTTTCTTGACGGTGAGGTAGTGGACTTTCTTGACTACGGTTGGTCGGTCGGCAACATCGCCGATCTATACCTGGCCCTTGCCGCAGCCGCCGTCATTGTCATGGTTGTCGTTGGGTGGCCTTTCCGCCGGTCTGGTGCGGCAGCAGCCCGACAGGGGGAGGGGGAGCGTTGAGTTCCAAACTCCTTCCGGCACCTGATGCCCTGGTCGGTGAGCGTCTCGACACGGCCCTGGCCAAGATGCTCGGCATATCCCGGGCCAAGGCCGGCGACCTTGTCCAGAGCGGGAATGTCCACCTGCTTGGACGCAAGGTCCACAAGGCGGCCATCCTACAGGCCGGTGACCTTGTCGACCTGGACGTGCCTGAGCCCGAACGGTCCTTGGAGCCCGTTTCGGATGATATGGCCGTGGCCTATGAGGATGATGACGTGATTGTTGTGGACAAGCCTGTCGGTGTGGCTGCCCACGCTTCCCCCGGGTGGACGGGGCCGACCGTGCTCGGCACCCTCCTCGACAGGGGTGTCCACATCACCGAGCTGGGCGCGCAGGGGAGGCGGGGCATCGTCTCCCGCCTGGACGCCGGTACCAGTGGTCTCATGCTCGTCTGCAAGTCTGATCTGGCATACAGGGCCATGCGCAAGCAGTTCGCCGGCCACGAAGTCGTCAAGATCTACCACGCCCTGGTCCAGGGGAACCTGACAGAGGATAAGGCCACAATCGAGGCGCCGATCGGCCGCGCCAAGGTATCCGACTTCCGCTTCACGGTCACCCCTGCGGGCAAGGAGGCGGTGACCCACTGGGACGTGCTGGAACGCTTCGGCGAGGCCACTTTGGCCAAGGTGAACCTGGAGACCGGCCGCACCCATCAGATCCGTGTCCACTTCTCCTCCATAGGCCACCCACTGGTCGGTGACCACATGTATGGGGCCAATCCTGTCCTGGCCGAACGTCTCGGTCTGGGACGCCAGTGGCTGCATGCCATGCGCCTGGAGTTCCGCCACCCCCGAACCAAGCTGTGGACCACTGTCGACTCCACTTATCCGACCGATTTGGCCTCCTCCCTGCAAACCCTGCGTGGGAAGGCTCTTGGGGGCGGGGTGACCGTCCAGTAACGGGTTCTATGCCGTCAGCTCAGTCCATTCCACGACCTGGACTGTAAGGGGGAGCCCGCAACGCCCTTTGCGCGCCGAATCGGCTGCGTTCAGTGGCGGTCCGGGGGGTTGGGTCTGTCAGGGCGTTTAGTAGATTAGTGGTATGGCTTCTTCCGTCTCACCCGACAGCTTCGTTCATCTGCACAACCACACGCACTACTCCACGCTGGACGGCGCCTCCAAGGTGCCCGAGCTGGTGCAGGAGGTGAAGGCGCAGGGGCAGCGGGCCATCGCCATCACCGACCATGGCAACATGCACGGGGCCTACGAGCTGTGGCGCAACGCTGTGGACAACGGCATCAAGCCGATCATCGGCATAGAGGCTTATGTGACTCCGGAAACCGCCCGCCAGGATCGGTCACGCGTGCGGTGGGGCGACGAGACCCAACGTTCGGACGATGTGTCCGGCGGTGGTTTCATCACCCATATGACTTTATGGGCCGAGAATGACACGGGTCTGGTCAACCTGATCAAGGCCTCCTCTGTGGCCAACCTGGAGGGGCTGGTCGGAAAGTGGCCCCGCATGGATAAGGATGTGCTCTCCACCTACCATGAGGGTGTCATCGGCACGACCGGCTGCCCATCGGGGATTGTGCAGACCCGCCTGCGCCTGGGGCAGTTCGACGAGGCCCTGCGTGCGGCGGGGGAGTTCCAGGACATCTTCGGCAAGGACAGCTACTACGTGGAGTTGATGGACCACGGTCTGGAGATCGAGCGGCGGGTGACCAAGGGACTGTTGGAAATCGCCAAGCGATTGGGGGCACCCCTGGTGGCCACCAACGACGCCCACTACGTCAAGGAAGAGGATGCAGGGGCCCAGGACGCCCTTCTGTGCATCAACTCCGGCTCCCACCTGGATGAACCCGGCCGTTTCAAGTTCAGCGGATCGGGCTACTATATCCGCCCAGCCCAGGAGATGCGTGACCTGTTCAAGGAGTTTCCCGAGGCCTGCGACAATACGCTGGAGATCGCCGACCGTTGCAACGTCATGTTCGACGACCACGAGGACGGGGCTTTCATGCCCCGATTCGACTGCCCGGAGGGTTGGGATGAGACCTCCCTCTTCCTGAGGAAAGTGGACGAGGGGCTCAAGGTGCGTTACCCGGACGGTGTGCCCGACGAGGTCTCCCACCAGGCGGACTATGAGTGCGGGGTCATCTGCCAGATGCAGTTCTGCGGCTACTTCCTGGTAGTTTCCGACTACATCAATTGGGCCAAGGAGCATGGCATCATGGTGGGTCCTGGGCGCGGCTCGGCGGCAGGCTCCATGGTGGCCTACGCCATGGGCATCACCGAGCTGGACCCCTTGAAACATGGCCTGATCTTCGAGCGGTTCCTGAACCCCGAACGCGTCTCCCTGCCTGATATCGACGTGGACTTCGACCCCGAGGGGCGTATGAAGGTGCTGGAATACGTGGCCGAGAAATACGGCTCAGACAAGGTGGCCCAGTGCGTGACCTACGGCACGATCAAGACCAAGAACGCCCTGAAGGACGCGGCCAGGATCATGGGTTACGAGTACTCGATGGGCGACAAGGTAACGAAGGCTTTGCCTCCCTCGGCCAACGGCAAGGACATGAGCCTCAGAGACATCTTCGACCCGAACTCGAAGCGTTACCCGGAGGCGCGTGAGTTCCGCGAGCTCTACGACGTCGATCAGGACGTGCACAGGATCACCGATGAAGCCAAGGGCCTGGAGGGCATCATCCGCCAGACCGGTGTCCATGCCTGCGCCACGATCATGGGCGCCGAGCCGATCACCGACACCTCGCCGCTGATGGAGCGAAACGACGGCACTGTGACCACGACTTTCGAGTACCACACTTGCGAGACCCTGGGGCTGGTCAAGATGGATTTCCTTGGCCTGTCCAACTTGAGTGTCATCCGTGACTGCCTGACGAACATTGCCCGCAACGGCAAGGATCCGATTTCGTACCAGCAGATTCCCCTGGATGACCAGGAGACCTACCAGCTGCTTTCCCGAGGCGACACGCTGGGCGTCTTCCAGCTTGATGGCGATGGCATGCGCTCCCTCCTACGGCTCCTCAAGCCCGACAACTTCAATGACATCTCGGCGTTGATCGCCCTCTACCGCCCCGGCCCCATGGATATGGATTCGCACACCAACTACGCGAAGCGCAAGAACGGCCTGCAGAAGATTGAACCCATACATCCGGAGGTGGCCGAGCCCCTGAAGGAGGTCCTGGACGAGACCTACGGCCTGATCGTCTATCAGGAGCAGGTGCAGTCCGCGGCGCGTATCCTTGCCGGTTACTCCCTGGGGCGGGCCGATGTGCTCCGCCGTGCCATGGGCAAGAAGAAGCCCGAAGTGCTGGCCAAGGAGAAGGTGCCCTTCTTCCAAGGCATGAAGGATCACGGCTACTCCGAGGAGGCCGCCCAAGCCGTATGGGACATCCTGGTGCCCTTCTCCGGCTATGCCTTCAACAAGGCCCACTCCGCGGCCTACGCCCTGATCGCATACTGGACCGCCTACCTGAAGACCCACTACCCGGTGGAGTTCATGGCCGCCCTCCTCCAGGGTGAGCGCACCAACAAGGACAAGACCGCCCTCTACCTGGGTGAGGCCAGGCGCATGGGCATCAAGGTGTTGCCCCCGGACATCAACGAGTCGGCTCTGGAGTACTCGGCAGTCGGAGACGTGGTCCGCATCGGTCTTGGGGCCATACGCAACGTGGGTGACAAGGCTGTGGAAGAGATCATGAAAGAGCGCGGGGGCAAGCGTGGCAAGTTCGTCAACTTCCTCGATTTCATCAAGCGTGTGTCCATGGACGCGCTCAACAAGCGCACCGTGGAGTCATTGATCAAAGCCGGGGCCTTCGATGAGACGGACGGCAATCGCAGGGCCCTGTTCCAGATCCACGAGGTGGCCATAGACCAGGTGGTCCCCCTGAAGCGCAAGCAGGCCGAGGGGCAGTTCGACCTGTTCGCGGACGAGGATGAGACACCCGAGGCCGATCTGCTCGGTGACGCCGACGTGTCCGTTCCCGACATCGAGGAGTGGGATAAGAAGACCAAGCTCAATTTCGAGCGCGAGATGCTGGGGTTGTATGTCTCCGATCATCCGCTTTCCGGAATGGCCGCTGTCCTGGCGGGCCTTCGCGACATGTCGATTGCCCAGCTGGTGGACAGGGCCCAAGCCATGGGTGATAACCAGACGGTCACCCTTGCCGGTCTGGTCACCTCCGTGGACCGGCGTGTCTCCAAGCGCGGCAACCCCTGGGCGCGGGTGACCATCGAGGACCTGGAGAGTTCCATCACCTGCAGTTTCTTCGGGAAGGCCTATGAGAGGGCCAGCGAACAGCTGGCTCTCGACACGGTGATACGGGTTCGTGGTTTTGTGGAGGTGCGCGACGAGGGTGTGAGCCTGCGGGCCCAGGATGTCGAGGTTCCCACATTGGAATCCGCGGATGAACGCCCCCTGGTCATCACACTGCCCCAGGCGGCGATTGACAGGGGCCGGATGGAGCGCCTTGCCAGGATCATCCGGGACCATCCCGGCTACTGCCAGGTACAGTTGGCTGTGTCCGACGAGAAGGGCAATGTCAAACTGTTCACCTTCGGTGACGACTTCCGTAGCAAGCATGACACATCCATGCTGGCGGAGATCAAGGCTGTCTTCGGCCCATCCTGCCTGCCGGCCGCCTGAACGCAGGCAATCGGGGTTTTCGCCCGACGGGAGTAGGTTGGGTTTGCAAGTCGAGTACTTCGAGGAGGTGCCATGAGTGAGCATGGGGGCGGGCAGCCGCCTGATGGTGGGAGCGACCATCTGAGCGACGAGGAGATAGAGCGTGCCTTGGCCGGCTTCGAGGCCGAGTTCAAGGGTGAGACCGGGGACGGTGATGCAGCTCGTACGGCCCCGTCGTCCCCCGGTGGTGCCGATGGTGCTGCTGATGACGATCAGTCGGCGGCAGGGGGGTTCGACGAGGAGCTCGAAGGACTGCTTGGCAATAAGGCCAAGGCCGCCTTGATCGTGACCCGTCTTGCCTCGGCCGAGCTCCTGGCCGCCTTCTGCCAGATCTCCGACATCTCAGCCGCCTGTCTTGAAGCAAGCGAGGGTGCCGTTGCCGTTCTGCGCAACCTGGACGGTGACGGACCGGAAGCGGCGGTCAAGGACCTTACTACAGTTGTATCCGGTCTGTCGGCCATGTTGGTCGTCAACCGGGCTGACAAACTGGAGGCCAAGCTCTGGATCGACGGGCGCTCCGGCGATTCCTTCCCGCCCCCGGTCCTGTTCGCATCGGCCGCAGGATTCGTCGAGGATCTGTTGATCGGGGCGGCGGATGTCGACCTGCTCAAGGAGCAGGGCGTCAAGGCCTACGATTCGGGCGACATGGATCGGGACCAGGCCATGGGTGTCATAGCCGGACACACCCGTTTCCGCAGGGGCGGCAACCCAAAGGGCGGCTCGATAGCCTGAGGTCACGGACCCGCTGGGGGGGGGCAAGCGCACCCAGCCTGGGGTCACTGATTGGCGACATGACGTTAACATGGTCCATACATGCTCGGAAATATAGGCATGGGAACATAAGGCCATGGAAAAACAAGAAGAGTTCGCCCTGCGTACGGTCGAGGAACGGGACGTGCGCTTCATCCGTCTCTGGTTCACCGATGTGTTGGGCACCCTAAAATCCGTGGCCATCGCGCCCGCCGAGCTCGAGAAGGCCTTCGACGAAGGCCTCGGCTTCGACGGATCGGCCATCGAGGGGATGACCCGGGTCTCGGAGGACGACATGATCGTCAAGCCGGACCCCTCCACATTCCAGATCATGCCCGCCCGGGGCGGCGGCCAGGGGACGGCCCGCATCTTCTGCGACATCCTGACCCCCGATGGCGAGCCCAGCCGCGGCGACCCCCGCCATGTGCTCAAGCGCGCCCTGGCCCAGGCGAAAGAGCAGGGGTTCACCTTCTATACCCACCCGGAGATCGAGTTCTACCTGTTCAAGTCCCAGCAGGATTGGTCCCAGTCGCCAACGCCGATCGACGAGGGTGGCTATTTCGACCATGTGCCGCGCAGCCCCGCCATGGATTTCCGACGTTCATGCGTGTCCATGCTGGAGCAGATGGGCATATCAGTGGAGTACTCCCACCACGAGGGCGGCCCCGGACAGAACGAGATCGATCTGCGCTACGCCGACGCCCTGGCGACCGCCGACAACATCATGACCTTCCGGACAGTGGTCAAGGAGGTCTCGTTGGAACGGGGCATGCACGCCTCCTTTATCCCCAAGCCCTTCACCGACAAGCCCGGCTCGGGCATGCACACCCATCTGAGCCTGTTCGAGGGCGATTCCAACGCCTTCTACGAGGTGGGCCAGGAATTCAACATGTCCGCCACGGCCCGGCAGTTCGCGGCCGGCATCCTGGCTCACGCGGCCGAGATCTGCGCAGTGACCGACCAGTATGTCAACTCCTACAAGCGTCTGTGGGGCGGTGCTGAGGCACCCTCCTACATCTGCTGGGGTCATAACAACCGTTCGGCCTTGCTGCGCATCCCGCAGTACAAACCCGGTAAGGGCAACTCCGCACGCATGGAGTTCCGTGCCCTGGATCCGGTAGCCAACCCGTATCTGGCCTTCTCCGTGCTGCTCGCCGCAGGCCTGGACGGTATCGAACAAAAGATGACGCTAGGCGAACCCACCTCGGACGATGTATGGGAGCTGACCGATTCCGAGCGCCGGGCCATGGGCATCCAACCCTTGCCCGACTCCCTGGACACGGCCCTGAAGATCATGGAGAAGTCCGAGTTCGTCGCTTCGGTGCTTGGTGAGCATGCCTTCGAGTACTTCCTTCGCAACAAGCGTCGGGAGTGGAATGAATACAACAGGCAGGTCACCCCCTACGAGTTGGAGTTCTACCTGCCCAGGCTGTGACGCGCGCCGTCGGGGGAAGCCACATCGGGCTGGCGGAAATCCGTGGAAGGGATTCAAGTGGTGGGGCAATCGTATCGCGCCGGACTGTGCCGAAGAGGTTGCCGGCAGCTCGTGCGTTCGGTCACCAGCGACGGTTCTCGCGGCGGAGGACCGCCTTGGGACTGGGTGCCGCCTGCCCGCCCTGCCCATGGGACCCGCCGAACCAGCCATCGTAGATGATCGCGAAGTTCCTGTTGCCGTAGGCCGAGCAGGCATCGCCTTCGCCCACGCCTGCCTTCAGAGCGGCATCGTTGGGTTGATAGGGGGTATAGATGTAGAGCAGAGCCGTGGCCGTGTTCTCGATGTAGACATCGGAGGCACCGCAGGATGCTTTGGGGGAGTATCGCACCGAATTGATGCGGCCGGGCTTGAACTGGTACTCGTCCATGTGCACCTGGTAGTAACGGTAGCGGTGGGCCGCCCCATAGACCTGGTTGAAGAAGCCGGCGTAGGCCGGGTCGCAGTCAGCGTCGTCCGGGCATGACAGACCCATGGCCGCCTTGTACTGCAAAGGTGTCGGGGTGGTGGCCGAGACCAGGTGCTGCTCCTTTTGGAGCATGGCCAGCAGGACCCGTTGGCTTATCCTGCAGGATCGGGCGGCACCGTCGATGATCGTCGCCGCCGACTGGTCCTTGCCGCCCTGATATTCGTCGCATAGGCCGTCCGCCGGCTTGGTGGGGGCGTCCGTTCTGTAGTCCTTGAGGCATGGCTGGGCGCCCTTGGAGGTTTCGGTCGTGCAGGCCGCGCCCTTTGTATTGAGGAAGGCCTGCACGTCATCGGCGTTCATGCTGGTCGTGTCGAAGAAAGGGCCATCGGAAATGATGTTGCCCGGGTTGAAGCCATAGCGCTGGTCGCTTTGTGTCTGGGCATGGCGCAGGGTTGAGACGCGGAGTCGGTATCCGGCGAACCTCAGACCTGTCACAATCAGGGCCAGGGCAAGGACCAACGCCACCGAAGTGGCCGCGGCGGTCTCGGCCCTCTTGGCTGGCGGCAGTCGTTTCCAGCGGGTGAGCATGGCTTTCACCCCCTGCCTGGACTTCGCAGCCGATCTTGACTGTTTCATCGTTCCACGTGCGCCCATGCTCAAACCTCCAAAGCTTTGCGGATGCGTTGCAGACTGGCCGGACGCCCGACGCCGAGTTCCTGCGCCCACAGGGAGACGTAGAAGTCCTCCGACATCCAGCGCGCCGTCTGCACACGCTTCATCATCTCCTGCCGCTTCGGGCCGGCCGGCTGTCTGTCCGCCCGTGCCCGGGCTTTGTCCACCAATTGCCTGGCTTCATCGGCCTGCCAGGCCCAGCGTACATCGCGGTCCTTGTCCTTGCGGGCCTTTTCCAAGCGGAGCAGGTCAGCGTGCAGGTATTTCTCAAGATCGGGCAGTTCCTGGGGAGGGGTGGCGCCGATGAAGCCTGTGGACACCAAGGAGGCGATGTGGTTGCGAACCCATTGCAGGACGGACAGCATGGGCAGATCGGCGGGGCCCGAGACCGCCTTGTCCACTTCCGCATACCGTTTGAGGATGGCGATGACCTCCTGTGCCAACCGGTAGACCGTATCCTCGTAGACCCCGGAGACTTTGTAAACCGCGGTTTTCAGTGCCTGATCATCGGGCAGGTCGGCGATGCGGGGCAGGAGGCGTTTGACGGCGGCCAGTTGGAGGTCATCGACGAGGGCCTTGGTGGACGGGTAGGGGGCCGAAGCCAGCATCAGGGCCTCGCGGCTGAGCCAACGTGAGGAGACACGCTCGTCGGGCAGTTGCAGCGACTTCAAAGCACCCTGCCAGAGCATGTCCGAGCGGGAGGCCGTGGTGGCGCCGGAGCGTTGGAGGAGGTCGGCTCGTTTGACCACCTGTCCCTGGCGGGCCGCCTGCTTCGCCTTGGTGGAGACCCGGGCCTGGGCCGAGCGTCGGGCCGGCTCGGCGAAGCGGCGCTGGAGGTCGGTCAACGACTTGGAGCGGCCCAGGACCTTGGGGGTTTGGCGTGCCCTTGCTGGATGTTTGCCTGACCTACCTGTCTTCCCTTTTCCGGGCCGGCTGTCCGGCGGTGTCTCGACCGCAAAGGTCATGCGCAGATAAGGGGGCAGGCGATTGGTCTGTTCGGGGGAGAACACCTGCGGGTGGACCTGGGCGCCGACCACCTCTATCGCCGCCTGGGTGAAGGCCTTGTCGAAGGGAATGCGGAAGCCGTCCTCCAGGCCGGGGTCGTCAGCAGCTGGGCCGGCGACTGACGGGTCCATGGCTTGGGACCCCGGCAGAGCGGGGTAGCGTGCGTCAATCCAGGCGCGAATGGCACGGGCCGTGTCGGGCGCGGGAACGAACTGCCTGCGCAGGGTCTTCGGCAGCGATTTGATGGTGGACACAATCAGCTCGTCCAGAAGGCCGGGCACGTTCCAGGTGAACTGTTCCGGTGTCAGTCGGCCTAGGGCCTCCAGGGGGATGTGGACCGTCACACCGTCATCTTCGGCGTGGGGGTCGTACACATAGGACAGACGCAGGTCCATAGGGGAGCCGTCGGTACCTATGGTGTGCCAGTGGTCCGGGTAATCGCCCGGGCTGATGGCGGCCTCCTCCTGGCGTAGGCGGTCCACCTGCGAAGGGTCGAAATCCAGCAGGGTCGGGCTGTTCGGACGTTCGCCCTTCCACCACTTGGCCAGGGCCGCCAGGGAAGTGATGGATTGGGGAAGGCGTTCGTTGTAGAAGTCATAGAGGTCTTCGTCGGTGGCCGACTGGGCGACAAGGCGGGTCTTGGATGCCTGGTCGCCGGCCTCCTGGAGGACCTGGCGGTTCGATTCGATGAAGTCATCATAGGAGAAGCGTTGGCGGATGTCCCCCTCCACGAGGCCTTGGCGGATCAGGAAGTCCCGGGCTTCGGACGGGTTGATCGATCCCCACAGGACAGGGCGTGCGGATACGATGGGCAGTC
Source organism: Bifidobacterium xylocopae (assembly GCF_003315615.1). Classification (GTDB taxonomy): domain Bacteria; phylum Actinomycetota; class Actinomycetes; order Actinomycetales; family Bifidobacteriaceae; genus Bombiscardovia; species Bombiscardovia xylocopae. Next base: position 65,697 of record NZ_PDCH01000009.1, on the reverse strand, counting down.
CATAGAGCAGGACTGTGGAGGATGCCACAGCAGCGCCCTTGGAGGCCGACCAGTGGGGCTCGGCGTAGGTCACCCGCGTCAGGTCGCCGGCCAGGGGTTCGGCCCAGGCCGGGTCGATGGAGGCGCAGTAACGGGCCCAGAGCCGGGAGGTCTCCACCAGACCAGCCGCCATGATCCAAGGTGGTGTCGCCTTGACCACAGCCGAAGCCGGGAAAATGGCAAAGCGGGTGCCGCGGGCGCCCCGATATTCGTTGCGGGAGCGCTTCTGCGCACGCTTGATGGCCCTGGCCCTGGCCGCGCCCTTGAGTCCCGAGAATTGGGAGGCCTTGGGCTCGTTGACCACCTGCATCCCGATGTTTGACAGGAGGCCGGCCAGCATGGCCCGGTGTACGCCTTCGCTGTCCCAGGAGCATGCCAGGGAGCCTCGTCCCTGCTGGCCGGTGGGCAGTGCCATGGCTTCGGGTTCGGGACCTGCAGACGGCTCGGGTACTCCCACCTTGATATGTATCTCCTGGCACATCTGCGCCAGCTGCCGGTAGAGGTCATGCCACTGGCGAAGGCGCAGGAAGCTCAAGTATTCGCCCTTGGACAGGCGGCGTAGGGACGAGGAGGAGGCTTTCCCGTCCGGGAAGCAATGATGCCATAGGTTGAGCACTGTGATGAAATCGGAGGAGGTGTCCTGGAAGCGGGCGTGGAGGTGGTCGGCTTCGTCGCGTTTTTCCTCGGGGCGTTCACGGGGATCCTGCAGACTCAGGAACGCCACGATCACGACCACCTGGGCCAGGGTGTTGGGCGTGGTCCCCTGGGCGGCCAGGATCATGCGACCCAGGCGGATGTCGATCGGTATGCGGGCCAGTTTGCGGCCCAGGGCATTGAGTCGGATCCATCCCCCGCGGCGGTCGATGGCTCCCAATTCGGTCAACTCGTTGAAGCCGTCGGCAACCGCACGCATGTCGGGCGGGTCGATGAAGCCGAAGTTGGTCACATCCTCGGCTGTGCGTGCCACACCCACGGAGAGCATGTGGAGCACGACCGCGCCCAAGGAGGTGCGCAGGATCTCGGGGTCGGTGAAGCGAGGTCGTGACTCGTAATCGTCGGGCGAATACAGGCGGATGGCGATGCCGTCGGCAACTCGTCCGCAGCGCCCGGCCCGTTGGTCGGCGGAAGCCTGGGAGATGGGTTCGATCGGCAGGCGTTGGACCTTGGCGGATTTGGAATAGCGGGAGATCCTGGCCAGCCCCGGGTCGACCACGTAGCGGATGCCGGGAACGGTCAGGGAGGTCTCGGCCACGTTGGTCGCGATGATGACCCGCTGGTGGGAATGGGACTGGAAGGCCCGATGCTGCTCCCTGGCGGAAAGGCGGGCGTATAAAGGGACGATTTCGATGGCGTCGGGCCGTCGCATGTCGGCGGCGCGCGGGCCCCAATGGCGACGCATGGCGGCTTCGTACTCGCGTATGTCTCGCTCGCCGGCCGCGAAGACCAGGATGTCCCGGGGACCCGACTCATGGGAGGAGTGGATGACCAGCTCGGCGCAGGCCCGGGCCACAGCCGTGGGCAGGTCGGATTCGATCTGGTCCAATGGGGCGCCCGAATCGGGATCCAGATGGGGTGTGCTGAAACCGGGCACGGAGTTCATCAGGGCCGGTGGGGCGCCCAGGGGCTCATAGACTGTCTGGACCGGGTACGTACGACCGGAGACCTCTATGACCGGCACGTTGGTGTGCAGGGCCTTGGCGAAGTGTTCCTGGAATTTGACGGAGTCAATGGTCGCCGAAGTGATGATGAGCTTGAGATCGCGGCGTTTGGGAAGAAGGGCCGTCAGATAACCAAGGAGAAAGTCGATGTTCAGGCTGCGCTCATGGGCCTCGTCGATCACTATCGTGTCGTAGGCGCTGAGTCTGGGGTCACGTTGGATCTGGGCAAGAAGGATGCCGTCGGTGACCACACGCAGGCGGGTGGCGTGTGAGGATTTGTCGTCGAAGCGTACTTGGTAGCCAACCTCGTCGCCGAGTTTGACCTCCAGTTCCTCCGCTATGCGGTCGGCAACGGTGCGGGCGGCGATTCGCCTGGGTTGGGTGTGCACGATCTGATGACCATGCGACCCGCGCCCCATCTGCAGGAGGATTTTGGGGATCTGCGTGGTCTTGCCTGAGCCTGTCTGTCCTGAGACTATGACGACCTGGCTGGAACGGACGGCCTGCTCTATCTGCCTGCGCGAAGCGGAGACCGGCAGTTCATTGGGGTAGGTGAACCTCATGGACGCGTGACCTCGATCACCCTGTAACCTTTCGAAGAGGCGTATTTGCCTGCGTGCCAGCCATCAGGCAGCTGCGTTGACAGCCAGTCGATGAGCGAGTCGGAGCCCAGGTTGCGCTGGACCACGAGGTATGCGGCGCCTGCGGGCCTGAGCCTGGGCAGGTAGGTCATGAGCAGCCGGTGCAAGGCTTCCTTGCCCACCCGGATGGGCGGGTTGGACCAGATCAGGTCGAAGGTCTGGGAGTCGGGGAGGGCGTCAGGCGCGAGGGGTTCGATGTTGGCCGCACCGTTGAGGGCTGCATTCGAACGGGTCAGGTCCAAGGCGCGCTCGTTGATGTCCACCGCCCAGACCTTGGCCTGGGGACTCAGCAGGGCCAGTTGGAGGGCGATCGGTCCCCAGCCGCAGCCCAGGTCCAGGAAGTCGCCCGTCTGGGGCGGGTGCGGGGCGTGGCGCAGGAGGACCGAAGTGCCCAGGTCCAGGCGGGATGAGGAGAAGACACCGTTCGAGACCTCCATCGGGACGGTCCCTCCGGCCAGTCTGACCTCAATCCGCCGGCGGACGTCCGGTGAGTCGGGCCGGGCCGCGAAGTACTGCTCGTCCCGCTTGCGTCCCGCCTGCCTGCGCTCGTCCAAGCTCTCCGTCCCCTGCATCTGTGCGCTCATCCTTTGCATTCGTCAAAACACCGCTTTTTGATTGTATCCGCCCATATGGTCCGTCACGCGGGTGGCGGAACAAACGTGCCGGAGGGATTCCGCTGTGGCTCAAGCCGAGGGCTGATTGGGCCTGGGGGGATATAGAGTGAATAGGAAGATAAACAGAAGAGGTGTCCTTGACCCAAGAGTCCATGGAACAACGGTTCGAGTCTACACGGGGGAAGCGCAGTGAAGCCCCCCTGGACGTTCGCAGCCAGGTCTTGCTCGATGCCGGCGATGCCGGCGACCGTCCCGATGATGGTGGGCGAACCTGGCGGGAACGCGAGGAGCGTAACCGTCTGAAGCATGTCGAAGGCCTGGGCGAGCTGGAGGACGTGACCGAGGTCGAGTACCGCAAGGTCCGTCTTGAGCGGGTGGTCCTTGTAGGTGTCTACTCGTCGGCGCGGACCAGCCAGGAGGCCGCCGAGGAGTCCCTGCGCGAGCTGTCCGCCCTGGCCCAGACCGCCGGCGCACAGGTGCTTGATGGGCTCCTCCAACAGCGTGAGCGTCCCGATCCGGCCACGTACGTGGGTTCGGGCAAGGCCAGGGAGCTGGCTGGTGCGGTCGCCGCCCAGGGGGCCGACACCATCATCGTGGACGATGATCTCCATCCTTCCCAGCGGCGTGCTCTGGAGGACGCCACCAAGGTCAAAGTGGTGGATCGCACGGCATTGATTCTGGACATCTTTGCCCAGCATGCCTCCAGTCGCGAGGGTAAGGCCCAGGTCGAACTGGCCCAGCTGGAGTACATGCTGCCCAGGCTGCGCGGCTGGGGCGGCTCCCTGTCCCGGCAGGCAGGCGGACAGGCGGCCGGGCAGTCGGGCGGCATCGGTTCGCGTGGGCCAGGCGAGACCAAGATCGAGACGGATCGGCGGGTCATACGCCACCGGATATCACGGCTCAAGCGGCAGATCAAGGCCATGGAGCCGGCCCGCGACGTCAAGCGCGGGTCGCGTCGGCGCTATGGGCTGCCCACGGTGGCCGTGGTCGGTTACACGAACGCGGGTAAATCCTCTCTGACCAACAGGCTGACCGGCTCGACGGAGCTGGTGGAGAACGCCCTGTTCGCAACGCTGGACACGGCCGTGCGCCGGGCAAAGGCCGCCGACGGCCGTCTCTATGCCCTGGTCGATACGGTCGGGTTCGTGCGCCGTCTGCCCACCCAGCTGGTCGAAGCCTTCAAATCCACCTTGGAGGAGGTGGCTCAGGCGGACCTGATCGTGCATGTGGTAGACGGCTCCCATCCCGACCCCTTCTCTCAGATCGAGGCCGTCGACAGGGTCCTGTCCGATATCCCGGGCGTCGAGGGCATTCCACGCATGCTGGTCTTCAACAAGGCCGACCGCATGGACCGGACGGTGCGCGAGCGGGTCGGGCGTTTGGAGCCCGATGCCTTTCTGGTCTCCGCCCGGACCGGTGAGGGGGTGGAGCCCCTGCGTGGGCGGGTCGAGGAACTACTGCCCCGCCCGGACGTACGTGTGGAGGCCAGGCTGCCTTACAGTGCGGGTTCCCTCCTCTCCCGCGTACGCCGGTTCGGCAGGGTCATCTCCGTGGACTACCGGGGGGACGGCGTGGACCTTGTGGCGGATGTGGACGACCGCCTGGCCGCCCAGGTCATGGAAGCGGCCGTCGATAGTCCGCCGGCGGCGTGACCCATTCGTTCGCGCCGTTCGTTCCGCGCAAGGAGAATGGAGTCCGGTTCAGGACCGCAGGGCGGCACCTCTATGAACAGTGCAGGGGCTGGCAAAAGGTCATTGACACTGGATACAGTGGATATGTAGAACAATGATGATCCCTATGAGGGATCTCATACAGAGAGGTCTGACAACTATGGCGGAATCACCCATCAAGCCCACTAAGCTCGCGATTGTCGGCGCTGGAGCGGTCGGTTCGACCCTGGCGTTCGCGGCGGCCCAGCGGGGTGTGGCGCGTGAGATAGTCCTGGAGGACATCAACCTGCAAAGGGTCCAGGCCGAGGTGCTGGACATGCAGCACGGTTCCAGTTTCTATCCCACCGTTTCAATCGCCGGTTCGGACGATCCCGAGATCTGCCGGGACGCCGACATGGTCGTCATCACGGCCGGGGCCCGGCAGAAGCCTGGGCAGACCAGGCTGGATCTGGCTGGCGCGACCATCAACATCATGAAATCAATCATCCCCGGTCTGGTGAAGGTGGCGCCCAACGCACTCTTCATGCTGATCACCAACCCAGTCGACATCGTCACCCGGGTCTCCATCGAGCTGTCCGGACTGCCCAGCCATCAGATGTTCGGCTCCGGCACCAACCTGGACTCCGCTCGCCTTCGTTACCTGATCGCACAGCAGACCGGTGTCAATGTCAAGAATGTGCATGCCTACATCGCCGGGGAGCACGGCGATTCCGAGGTGCCCCTGTGGTCCTCCGCCACCATCGGCGGGGTGCCCATGTGCGAGTGGAAGGAGCTGCCCGGCCACGAGCCACTGGATGCCGCCAAGCGTGAGGAAATCCACCAGGAGGTCAAGAACGCCGCCTACCGGATCATCGAAGGCAAGGGAGCTACCAATTTCGCCATTGCCATGTCCGGCGTGGACATCATCGAATCCATCATGAACGATACCCACCGCATCCTGCCGGTCTCTTCCATGCTGGACAACTTCCACGGCATCTCCGGCGTATGCATGTCCGTGCCGTCGGTCCTGACCAGGCGCGGTATCAACACCCACATCAACACCCCTCTTTCGGATGGCGAGCTGGCCTCCCTGAAACGGTCGGCCGAAACCCTTAAGGAGACCGCCGCCCAGTTCGGCTTCTGACAGGCCAAGCGTCTGGTAGGGTAGGCAACCCCAGTAGGGGGGCAATCAATAAGCCTTCTCAATATCGGACGGAGACCGGCATGGTCCATGCACATCAGCCCATATGCTCCGACATCCGCGAGGAATCGGGGAAAGCGGCAGGCGTGCGCCATGCCGGTCTTCATATCTGCGATGATCACAGCAGAAGGTTGATGGTCACCCTCTCCCTATCGGCCACGGTCTTTCTTGTGGAGGTGGCCGGCGCGGTCCTGACTGACAGTCTGGCGCTGCTTGTGGATGCGGCCCATATGCTCACTGACATTGCCATGCTGGCGGCCGCCACGGTCACAGCAGTGCTCATGCGGCGCAAACCCACTGCCAGAAGGACCTGGGGCTGGGCCCGGCTGGAGGTCGTTACGGCGGCCGGAGGTTCCCTTGCCCTGTTCGTGGTCGGAGTCTATGCGGTAATCGAGGCGGGCATACGCCTGTTCGGTACCGGAGGCGGAAAAGTGCAATCGCCTCGTTTCCTGCTTTTCTTCGGCTGCGTGGGGGTGCTGGCCAACCTCAGCTCCCTGCTGGTGCTCTTCACCCGGAGGGCCGACAACCTGAATATGAAAGCCGCCTTCCTTGAAGTCGTGAATGACGCGTTGGGCTCCTTCGCGGTGGTCATATCTGCCCTTGTTCTGCTGATGACGGGTTGGGGCGCATTCGACGCCATCGCTGGAGGGATCATCGCTGTGATGATGATTCCCCGGTCATTGAAGTTGCTGGTCGGCAGTGTGCGTGTGTTGCTGGAGGAGACACCGGCGGGGTTGGACCTTGACCGGGTGCGTGAACATCTCAGTGGCGTACCCGGGGTGGTGGCGGTACATGATCTTCATGCCAGCACAATCTCGACTGGTCTGCCGCAACTCTCCGCACACATCACGGTAGGAGCGGGGACCACGATGGAGGAAGCCTGCGACCTGCTGGTGCGCATGCAGGACTGCCTACGGGAGCATTTCCCGGTGCGGATCGAGCATACAACCTTTCAGATTGAGCCCGAGGGATACAAGGAGGACACCGGGGAACGGCTTGGAGTCTGATCTGAAGAAGGACTTTCCCCCCGGATGGTTCAGATTCGTCGCAGGACTGTGACGACCTTGCCCATGATCGTGGCATCAGAGCCGTCGATGGGGGAGTACGAGGGGTTGTGGGGCATGAGCCAGACATGACCTGCCTCCGTGCGGAAGGTCTTGACCGTAGCCTCGTCATCCAGGAGGGCGGCCACTATGTCCCCGTTCTCGGCTTCGGACTGCTCGCGGACCACCACGAAATCGCCGTCACAGATGGCTGCCTCGATCATGGAGTCGCCGTGGACCTCCAGCATGAAAAGGTTGCCGGAACCTGTCAGGCGCTCCGGCAGACGCATGACATCGTCCACATGCTGCTCGGCCGTGATCGGCTGACCGGCAGCGATTCGACCTACCAAAGGCACGTCCCGCGAGCTTTCGATGGATTCGCTGGTTGCAGACCTGGGGGCGGGGAAGTTGATGACGACTGAACCGGATTCGACGGGAGTCGGTATCCCGGCGGTGACCGGAGGAGTCTGCTCAACCAGTTCAATCGCCCGGCCCTTGTTGGCGCTGGTGCGTATGTAGCCCAGTTCCTCAAGCACCTGGAGTTGGTGCTTGACTGAAGAAGGGCTCTTGAGGCCCGCGGCGAGGCCTATCTCCCGGTAGGAGGGGGCGAAGCCCTTGTCCGCCACATGCGTGCGGATGGCATCAAGAACACGTTCCTGGCGCGGGGTCAGCCCGGACTTGACGGTCCCGCCCTTGGCCTTGGCGTGCGCCGCCTTCCCGTCGATGAAGGAGATGGTGCCCACAGGGACTCCTTTCGCTATGGGCATTAGCATAGCCCGAAATTGCGCGTAAATCAAACAAATGTTCGAACCGGCCTTGCGCGAGTCGCGCATCCGTGCCAATATTAGAACATCTGTTCTATCGAACAAATGTTCGCAAGGAGGGTCCATGAGCGCAGCGATTTCGATGCCGGTCCGTGTGAAGGTCGCGGAGAGTGGCGCCAGCGGGCGGGGTGGGAAGAGTCGTATCCTGGGCAGGATGGCCCCCATGGCCCTGGGGCTGAGCCTGCTGGCGGCAGGGTTCGGGCTGGCCGGCGGCGCCCGGGCCCAGGCCCAGGTCACGGGAGCCGCCCAGGAGGTCGTTTCCTACACGGTGCGTCCCGGTGATACTTTGTGGACATATGCGAGAATGGTCACTCCCGAGGGGGGCGACGTCTCCGGGAGTGTGGACGAACTCATGGGTTTGAACGGGCTGACGTCACCGGTCCTGCAAACGGGTCAGCGCATCGTCGTGCCCAAGCGTTGATGGTGCCGCGACCCGTCGGGGCTTCTCTTTCGGCGGATTGCAGGCTAATATCAAGTGGTATGCACTGTCCCTTTTGCCAGAACCCAGACACCAAGGTCGTCGATACACGTATCAGCGACGACGGCTACGCCATACGTCGCAGGCGCGAATGCCCCAGGTGCTCCCGGCGATTCACCACAGTCGAGACGTCGTCCCTGATGGTGAAGAAACACTCCGGCAACAGTGAGCCCTTCAACAGGGACAAGGTCGTTTCTGGTGTGCGCAAGGCCTGCCAGGGTCGGCATATCGAAGAGGACGCCCTGAAGCTTCTGGGGCAACAGGTAGAGGAGGACCTGCGTTCCAGGGGCTTGGCGCAGGTTGATTCTGAGGAGGTCGGCAAAGCCATCCTGGGACCACTGCGAAAGCTTGACGAGGTGGCTTACCTGCGTTTCGCATCGGTCTATCAGAATTTCAATGGGCTGGAGGACTTCCAGAGGGCCATCGACGACCTGCGATCCGAGGATGCGGACGAACGACGATTCGCCTGACCGTGAACGGTCGCATTCGGCATACAGGTACGTCAGCCTAGGCCGGTCCCGGTCTCGACGATGACTAATCGCTGGGTGGGCCGAGTCATGGCCACGTACATGTCGGAAACCGCGACCAGGCGGGAGGGGGCTTCGTCGGCGATCCGTTCGGGGTCCACGAGGACCACCGCATCGTATTCCAAGCCTTTGGCTTCCTGGGCTGAGGTGATCGACAGCTGCTGGTCACGGGGGTCCTGTGCGGCCAGGCGATCGGCGGTTTTGTCGCCGACGGTCTCCCGGTAGACTTTCCTGACGGCGGCCATCAAGGCCGTGACCTGGTCGGCCGAGCTGATGACGGCGACGCGGCCGGCGCCATCAGAGCCTATGAACTCTTGGGCGAGGTCGGCGGCTGCACGCGAGGCCTCTTCAATCGCGGTGCCTGAATCCTGTGCCCTGATCCTGCGCACGGAGCCGGGTACGGTCCGAACGGCCCTGACGGTGGAGACATGCAGGCCTTCGGCACGCGCGTGGTCGGCAGCAAGCTCGGAGACCTCCCTGGGGTTTCGGTAGTCGATGGTCAGCTCATTCAGCTCCCAGCCGTCCTCGCCGAAGAGCCGGTCCATGGTGCGTTGCCAGGAACGGGTGCCTCCCAGGGCCGAAGTCTGTGCCACATCGCCGACAATGGTGAAGGATCGTGAAGGGCAGCGTCGGAGGAGCATACGCCAATCCATCGCCGTCAGCTCCTGGGCTTCGTCGACCACGATGTGCCCGAAGACCCACTCACGGTCCTCCGCGGCCTTTTGTGAGACCGCCTGGGCATCCAAACCGTTGATATTGTCCAGTAGCATTTGGGAGTTGACCAGTCCCGTCCCGATGCCGTTCTGTGCCAGTGTGTCCTGGGCAAAATGACGTTCCTGTGCCTGCGCAGCATCCCTGGCGGCCAACCGAGCCATCTGCCGGGGGTCCGGCCCCAGGAGCTCCATCGCCTCGTCCAGGAGGGGGATGTCGGAGATGGTCAGCGGCGAACCCTTGGGCCGGGTGAGGGTGTCGACCTCCTCTGGTCGCAGCCAGGGGGCCAGTCGGGCAAGAAGCGCGGGGTGGGACCATAGGTTCTCCAGGAGCCATGCCGGTTCCATGGGCAACCAGGCCAGATTGATGGCCTTGCGTACCTGGTCGTTGAGCCTGAGGAGGGAGCGCGCGCGGCCCAGCTCGTCGGCGCCGGGGGTGTAGTCCAGACTGTCCGTATACCGGTTTTCCAAAGACTGGAGCATGGAGCGCGCAAATGTCTCACGCGCCTTGTTGTGAGGCTGGTGGGTCCGTCGCGCATCGGCCAGGGCCTGCTCGACATCCACGGCCAGCATGGGAACGCTGACCCCCTCGACCGAGACCCTGGGGAGGTTCGCGGGCACCCGCTCCCTGCTATGCACGGCTCTGGCGATGACCGAGGCCATTCGCGGGTCGCCCTTGAGCTTGGCAACATGTGGGGTGTCGGTGGCCTTGGCCACAACGCCGGGAATGAGGTCGCCGATCGTGCGGCTCAGGACTCCGGTCTCTCCCAGGGAGGGAAGGACCTGGTCGATGTAGCGCAGAAAGGCCGGGGATGGCCCCACCACCAATACACCCGAGCGTTCCAGGACCGAGCGATGGGTGTAGAGCAGGTAGGCGGCCCGATGGAGGGCCACCGCCGTCTTGCCGGTGCCGGGGCCGCCCTGGACGACCACTGTATGGGCCATGTCGGAACGGATGATGCGGTCCTGCTCCGCCTGGATGGTGGCGACGATGTCCGTCATCCGACCGGTCCGTCGGCTGGAGAGGGTGGCCAGAAGGGCCCCCTCACCGGCCAGGGTACCTTGACTGGCCGCCTGCCCCACCTGGGGCGAATCCAGATCGAGGACTTCATCCTCGATGCCGGTGACGGTCCTGAAGCTAAGGCTGATGTGCCGGCGCATGACGATATCCCCGTGGGCGGAGGGGGTGGCTTCATAGAAGGGGCGTGCGGCCTCGGCGCGCCAATCGGTCAGGATCGGCTCGTGGGATTGGCTGGACAGGCCGATGCGTCCGATATATCGCCGTAGGCCGTCGCGATGGTCCAGGCGGCCGAATACCAACCGGTCCTCAACGGCCCTCAGCTGCGCCAGCCGGTCCTCATACATGGATGCGAAGGAGTCCCGCTCGGTGCGCTGGGTGGGGGAGCCGTGGGAACCGGCGGCACGCACGGCATCCAAACGGGCCCTGTTCCGGGTGCGCAGGTCGTCCAGGCGACCGTATGCGCGGTCGACCGCGTCTTGTTCTTCCTGCAATTGTGAGGAGTAGGTCGACATGTGTGTCCTGTCCGTTCCCGCGAGTGCCCAACGCCACTAAACCAGGCACTCCAGTCTACCGCCAGGCCTCTACCCGGGTCGCCCCCCCCCCCCCCGGCAGGGCGACGCGCCGGCGTCTTCTGCCACGATTGCGCAGAGAGCAGGCGAGCGGCCATGTTGGCGGCATAAGTGGTGGAGGAATCTCCATGGTGTGGTGAAGAATGGTGGGTAGTGGGGTAAAGTGGGGAATGTTGTTGTCGGGGGTGTTCCACATAAGGCGCGTGCGCAGCCATATCGGCATGATTTCCAAGGAGGTGGGAGCGATGACCGGACAGGAGGACCAAGGCCCATCCTCGCTCTCCCGGCCCGACAGCCCCGATGTGGTGGGCGCTTCAGCACCACCCCTGCTGCTGGGCACCTACACCCCGAAGATTGATGCCAAGGGCCGGATGGCCCTGCCAGCGAAATTCCGCTCCCGCCTTGGCGCAGGGCTGGTCATGGCCCGCGGTCAGGAGCGTTGCGTCTACCTGCTGCCGGCTGACGAGTTCCGCCGGATCGCCCTCCGGATTCAACGCACATCCATGGGCAACCGCGCCGCCCGCGAGTACCTCCGCGTTTTCCTGTCGGGGGCCGTCGACCAGGAGCCCGACAAGCAGGGCCGGGTCCTTGTGCCCACCATGCTGCGTGAGTACGCCCGACTCGGTCAATCGGTGGTGGTCATCGGTGTGGGCACCAGGGCCGAGATCTGGGATCAGGAAGCCTGGCAGGCCTATCTGTCCAGCAAGGAACAGGGCTATGCGGACATCGCGGATGATGTGCTGCCGGAGATGGACTTTTGATGACGGGGGACAAAAGGATGCAGGCGGTGTCAGGACTTGGCCCGATTGAGGGTATCCATGATCCGGTACTGCTGGACGAATGCGTGCAACTCGTCGCCCCCTCCCTCGGCCGGGAAGGCGCCTGGATGGTGGACTGCACCCTCGGTTTGGCCGGGCATGCCACCGCCTTCCTCAAGGCGGCTCCCAGCGCCCGTCTGATCGGCATCGACCGTGACGAAGAGGCTCTGGCCCTGGCTGTGGAGCGCATGGACCGGGAGGGACTGTCCAACCGCTTCAGGCCCGTTCACGCGCCCTTCGACCAATTGAATGACATCCTGGAGGACCAGGGCGTGGAGCAGGTGTCCGCGGTCTTCATGGATTTGGGGCTGTCCAGTCTGCAGATCGATGAGCGTTCACGGGGCTTCTCATACAGCCAGGACGCCCCGCTGGACATGCGGATGGATTCTGCCCAGAAACTGACCGCGGCCCGCATCCTGGCCGAATACGACGGTGAGGACCTGGCCCGCATCTTCGCCGAATACGGTGAGGAACGCTACGCCCGCAGGATCGCACGTGCGATCGTCGCCAGCCGGGTCGGTGAGCCTTTGACCACATCCGCCCAACTGGATCGCCTCGTCGATCAGGTCGTGCCCAAGTTCCATCGCGCGCCGGGCAACCCGGCCAAACGGGTTTTTCAGGCCCTCCGGATCGAGGTGAACGGCGAGCTGGACAAACTCGCCCGGACCCTGCCGCAGGCCGCGGCTCGGTTGGCTGTGGGTGGCCGCCTGGTCGTGGAATCGTACCATTCCCTGGAGGACCGCACGGTTAAGCGGTTCATGGCTTCCGGCCTGCAGGTGGATCTGCCTCCGGGGTTGCCGGTCGTGCCCGAGTCGGCCCGGCCCTTCTTCCGCGACCTGACACACGGCGCCCGCAAGGCCGATGCCGGACAGATGGCCGCCAACCCCCGTTCGGCCTCGGTCCGTTTGCGGGCAGTGGAGCTCGTGCGGCCCATTCCCCCAGAACGGGTACGGCAGTGGAGTCGACAGGCGCAGGAACCCATGTATACCGTCCGCAAGCATTCGTCAGGGAGGCGATGACCTTGGCTTCGTCAGCTCGTTCAGTACGCTCGAGGACCGCTCCAGGCAAGCGCCGCCCCGCTTCGCAGGCCGAGCAGCGCAGGGCCAGGCTGGCCTTGGTCGATGGGGGGCGCTCGGCCACCAACCGGAGCCTGGGTGGGCGTGCACGTCGCTTCGTCTCCTGGGCGGGCACGCGCTCAACCCCATTGATCCAGTTCGCTGTGGCCCTGGTCTTCCTGTCGGTCTGCCTGCTGGGTTCCCTCCTGTTGCGCACCCAGATGGTCCAGAATTCCTTTGAGGCCAGTTCGGTTCAGTCCTCGATCAGCAAGCTGACCCAGGATGTCCAGGACGACCAGGACAAGCTGGACCAGCTTCAGGCCTCACTGCCCGACAAGGCCCAGCAGATGGGAATGGTCCCCCAGCGTGGCACAAGCTCGATAGACCTGAATGGCTACCGGCCCAGCGAAAACATGCAACCCCAAAACCAGGGTCAGGCGCCGGGAGCACGGGCGGGGCAGCATTGAGTGCCCGATCCGACGGCGCCGGCGGACGCAGGAACGGTCAACGGCGGCACCAGGTAACAGGAGCGGGGACAAGCGGTGTGGACACCGTATCGTTCGCGCGCCGTTCAATTGTGATCGCGCTGGTTCTGGCCCTGGTGGCGGTCATCGCCCTGGGCAAGCTTGCCTGGATTCAATTGTTCGAGGGGCGACAGACCGCCGAAGCCGCCACCCGCAGCCGTACCGTGCCCCACACGCTCAAGGCCCAGCGCGGACGCATCCTGGATGCCAACGGTATGATTCTGGCCCAGAGTGTGGAACGGTACACCATCGTAGGCAGCCCCAAGGCCGCAGCCGACTTCATTCCGGTGGATTGCACCAAGCAGACCGAAGGCAACTGCCATGCGATCAAGGGCAAACCTGTCGGTGTCACGGGTCCGGCGGCCGTGGCCCGCATCCTGGCGCCGACCTTGGGGATGAACCCCATGGAGCTGGGCGCCAAATTGGATGGAAAAGGCAGTTACGTGGTCCTGAAAAAGGATGTGCCCCCCCAAGTCAAGCGCACGATTGACAAGCTGGGCCTGGCTGGTGTGATCTCCGCCGAGCTCAGCAACCAGCGCAGTTACCCCCATGGGGAGCTTATGGGGTCCCTCCTGGGAGGCGTGGACGCGGAAGGCAAGGGGGTGGCCGGTCTTGAATCCATGGAGGACAGGGTCCTGACCGGCAAGGATGGTTACGAGGTCTATCAGCAGGGCATGTACGGCCAGCAGATACCCGGCACGGAGTCCAGGTCCCAGCGGCCTGAGGACGGCAAGGATGTGCACCTGACCATAGATGGGGACGTGCAGTGGTACGTGCAGAAGGCGCTGTCGGACGGCAAGTCCAAGTACCAGGCAGGCTGGGCCATGGCCGTGGTCCAGGAGTCGACGACCGGGCGCATCATCGCCCTGGCCGACACCGAGAACAAGGCCGCAGGCTCTGCCGAAGCCAAGATGAACCCCCCACTGGTGGTCAGCCAGACCTTCGAACCGGGTTCGATCGGCAAGACCATCACCCTGTCCGGCATGCTCCAGGAGGGCACCCACCAGATGACCGACAAATTCACGGTTCCCGACCGGATCAAGGTGGACGGCCAGGAGTACCACGACGCGGTCGACCATGCTGCCGAGCATTGGACCATGGCCGGCATCCTGCAGAATTCCTCGAACGTGGGCATGGTCATGGCCGGGGAGAAATACCCTGACCAGAAGCGCTATGAATATTTGACGAAGTTCGGTATCGGACAGCCTTCCGGCCTGGGATTGCAGGGCGAATCCAAGGGCTTGCTGACCTCTCCGAACACTTGGGACCGGCGTACCCGCAACACGGTCCTGTTCGGTCAGGGCTATGCCACCAACGCCATCCAGTTGACCAACGCGATCGCCACGATCGCGAACAAGGGCGTACGCAATCAGCAGAGCCTGATCGCCTCGGTCTCCGACGAGGACGGCAAATCCGAGAGGGCCGCGACAGGTCAGTCCACCCGGGTTGTGGACGAGCAGGTGGCGGGGCAGGTCATGAACGGCATGGAATCCGTGGCCGACAAATTCAAGAACGTCGCCTCCGTTGATGGCTACCGGGTTGCTTCCAAGACAGGTACCGCCGAAGTGCCCGGCAAGGATGGCAGGCTCAGCTCCATCATCAGCGACTGGACGGGTATCATACCGGCGGACAATCCCCGATTCGTAATTACCGTCGTCATGAGGGATCCCCAGGGGACATTCGGCGGTCTGACAGCAGGCCCGGTATTCGCACAAATTGGTGAATTCCTTATGCAGAAATACGAGCTGCCGCCCTCATCCCCGCGCACTGATGCTATCCCTGTTCAATGGTGATGAGCATGAGCTGGAGTGGGCAGGCCGGGAGGTCGGCCATGGGTTGGCTGAGGCCTGCGGGCGGAGAGGCGGCGGTATGAGCGCGCTGAGCGAGTCGATCTCCCAGCGGATGACCTTGGGCTACCTGCGCACTCATTATGGCCTGCGCCTGATTCCCCCTTCCGCCGAAGGCGTGACCGTCACGTCCCTGAGCGAGGATCTGGCTTCGGTCAGGCCCGGTTCCCTGTACCTGGCACACGTGCGCGCAGGCGATGGGGACCCGGACTGGTCCAAGGCGCAGGATGCTTCGGCGGCTTCCGGGCCCGCCGGGGACGGGGCCGATGCCATCGACGATGACACCGAGTCCGGAGCCGAAAGGCCCGCCGGAGCCGGGCGGTCATATACCCGGACATTTGAAGCATCCGACCAGGATCTCGTCGCCCAAGCCGAGGCACGCGGTGCCTACGCTGTTCTTCTGCCGGAACAGGCGGGGGGACAGGATCCGGCCGAGTCCGACATCCCCTTGCTGGTCGGGAACCTCAAACCTGAGCAACTGGGTCGTATCCTATCCAATGCGGCCGGCGACCCCACGGCCTCGCTGGCCGTCTTCGTCCTTGTCGGGCATGACGTGGGCGAGTGGGCCCGAGAGCTGGCCCGCTTCCTCCATACATTGGGCAATCCAGTGGGGTTGATCGGTGCGAACGGCTCCAATTCCCTGGCCCGCCCGTTGGACATGGCCGCGCCGCTGAGTATGTTCGATGTGCAGCGGGCCCTCTCCATCTGCCTGGAGGACGGGTGTGCCGCGGTCGTGATCCAGGCCGACCCAGCCAGTCTGGAACCCCAGGCCCTTCAAGGCGTACAAGTCGACGTCCTGGCCTTTCCCGAAGCTTCCGGCTCTTCCGACCGTGGACCGTCCGCCCTGGCCCACTTCCATGAGATCCGCAAAGGGCGTGCCCTCGAGGCGGGTCGCCGATACGGGTTCTGCGTTGACGGGGGCACACAGGTGGCCCGGCGGGATGAGGAATCCGACGAGCTGGCCAGGATGACCTCGGCGGATGGGGATTCCAAGGCTGTGGACCGACTCTCGTTGAACATAGCGATGACCGTGGCGGCGGGCGTTAAACGAAGCCACATCCGCAGCGCTCTGGAGGCCTCCCGAGAGCTGTCCTAGGGCCGTTCGCGGCCTTCATGGCGTAGGAATTGAACGTGCAGTGAAGACAGGTTCGGGCAGATGGCGGCAGGAGTGCCGCCCGGCCCGGGCCGGAAGAGACGAGAGGTGACGATGGACGAGTCCGATCGGCCGGGCATGATGCCGATGACCGTGCAAGAAGCCGCCAATGCGGTCAAGGGCGAGCTCAAAGGGATCGGGGAAGACGGCAAGGACAGGCCGGTAACAGGAGTGGTGACCGATTCACGTCAGGCCGGCCCCGGGACAATCTTCGTGGCCATCGCCGGCGAGCGGGTGGACGGACATGATTTCCTGGGTCAGGTTGCCCGAGCCGGTGCCGTGGGTGCTCTGGTATCGCGACTGGTGCCCGCTGCCGGTGTGCCGCAGATCCTGGTCGATGACACCGTCAAGGCCCTGGGCCTCCTGGCCGCCCACAATCTGGAACGTCGCAGGGCCCTCCAGGCGCCTTTCACCCTGGTCGGCATCACCGGCTCCGTCGGCAAGACGACGACAAAGGACCTCCTGGCCGCCATGCTGCGGTTGCTTGGCCCCACCGTGGCCCCGGTCGGCTCCTTTAACAACGAGATCGGATTGCCTCTGACAGCCCTCAAGGTCGGGCCCGCAACCCGCTATCTGGTGGCTGAAATGGGTGCCAGTCAGGTCGGCGATATAACCTACCTGACTTCAATCGCCCCGCCGGACATCGCCGTCGTATTGAAGGTCGGGGTGGCGCATCTGGGCGTCTTCGGCTCGGTGGACCGCATAGCGCAGGCCAAGAGCGAGATCGTCCGAGGTCTGCGAGCGGGCGGTCTGGCGGTGCTGAACGCCGACGACGAGCGCGTGTCCGCCATGGCCCAGCTGGCACCGGATCGTGTCCTGCGCTTCGGTCTGGGGTCGGTCGAGCGCCAGAACGGGGCCGGTCTGGACATGAGCGCGTGCGCCATTGAGACCGATGCCGCCGACCATCCGTCCTTCCAGTTGCAGGCCCGGGGTGAGCGGCCAGTGGCCACCAGCCTGGCCCTGAGTGGGGTGCACAATGTGATGAACGCCCTTGCGGCCGCCACCGTCGCCCATGAACTGGGGCTGTCCAGCCAGGCGATCGGCCGGGTCCTGGCCTCCCAGGGTGAACAGAGCCCCCACAGGATGGCTGTCGGCCAAGTGGGGAAGGGGGCCGGCTCGTTTACTTTGATCGACGACTCCTTCAACGCCAACCCCGATTCCATGCGTGCAGGCCTGAAGGCACTGGCGGCGTGGGGCGCAGGGCCGGGGTCGGATTCCCATAACGGCCGGAGGCCCTATAGGATCGCGGTCCTTGGGGGCATGCTCGAGCTGGGGGATGACACCATGGACCTGCACCGGCAGGTCGGAGATCTGTGCGTCCGGCTGGGCCTGGATGCCCTGGTGGCGGTCGGTGGACACGGAGGGCGGCTGTCAGCCATGGCTGACGCTATGGTTGAGGGTGCCCGGGCCGGGCGGGATGGATCCGGCCTGCGGGTCTTCCTGGCCGGGGACACGGATGAGGCCGATCGGATCGTCCAGGGTCTGGCCGGCAGCCACCCCGGTGCCGTGGTCCTGCTTAAGGGCTCCCACCTGTCGGGCCTGGACGCCCTGGCTGGCCGTTGGTCCGAAGCAAGGTTTGGAGAGCAGCAGTGATTTCCCTGATCATAGGCATTGTCGTCTCCCTTGTCGTCACCTTCGTAGGCACGCCGTTACTTGTGCGTCTGCTCCATAGACGGCACTATGGGCAGTACATCCGACAGGACGGTCCCCAATCGCATCTGGTCAAACGCGGGACGCCCACCATGGGCGGACTGATTATCAACCTGGCGATTGTGCTGGGCTGGTGCGCCTCTGCCCTCTACCGTTACATCTCACGAGGCGACATGCCTTCCCTGTCCGCCATGCTGGTCCTGTTCGCCATGCTCTCGATGGGTCTGCTCGGCTTCGTGGACGACTTCGCCAAGGTACGCAAGAAGCAGAACCTGGGCCTGTCGGTCTCAGCAAAATTCATCGGCCAGTTCATCTTCGCGACGGTCTATGCGGTCCTGGCCCTCCTGCTGCCCACCAAGACGGGCTTCCACTCGGCCCAGGCCGGCGTATCCTTCGTGGAGCGTCCTGTCGTATCATTCGAATTCGCCGGGCGATCCGTGGCCATCATCCTCTTCGTCCTATGGGTCAACCTGCTCATGACCGCCTGGAGCAATGCCTTCAACCTGACGGATGGGCTGGATGGATTGGCCTCCGGTTCGTCCATGATCGCCTTCACCGGCTATGCCCTGATAGCCTTCTGGGAGTCCTACCACCTGAAGGGCGCCAATCATGCAGGTCACTCCTATGCGGTCTCCGACCCCCTGGACCTGACCATCATCGCCTGCTGTGCGGCCGTCGCCTGCTTCGGTTTCCTGTGGTACAACACCAACCCGGCCTCCATATTCATGGGAGACACCGGTTCGCTGGCCCTGGGCGGCCTCTTCTCCGCCCTGTCGATAGCCACCCACACCGAGCTGTTGGCCGTCATACTGGGTGGCCTGTTCGTTATGGAGACCGCATCCGATGTGATACAGGTGGGCTGCTTCAAGATGACGCACAGGCGGGTCTTCAAAATGGCACCCATCCACCACCACTTCGAGCTCCTGGGTTGGCAGGAATCCAAGGTCGTTGTCAGATTCTGGCTGATCGAGCTCATCTTCGTCCTTATGGCCCTGGTGCTCTTCTACGCCGATTGGCTGGCCCGTTCCGGCCTGCCGCTGTAAGACCCGCCAGGCGCAGTGGGTGATTGACGAGTCCAGTTATACGCAAGGAGATGTGTCAGATGGATGTCAACGGTAAGCGTGTCCTGGTGGCGGGGTTGGGCGTCTCCGGTCGCAGTGCGGTGCAAGCCCTCCAGGGGCATGCGAAGAGCGTGACGAGCGTGGATGAGCACTCGGCGGCCGCTGACCTGCACTCTTTCGATCAGGTGGACTGGAATCAGGTGGACCTGGTCATGGCCTCTCCGGTCTTCAACCCCAGAACACCCTTCATCCTGCATGCCCGGCAGGCCGGCATACCGGTGGTCAGCGAGGTTGAGCTGGCCTGGGCGCTGCGTGCGCGCGCGGCCCGCACAGGCCGGCCGGCACCCTGGATTGGCATCACCGGGACCAACGGCAAGACCTCCACCACTCAGATGACATCCGCCATGATGACCGCATCCGGGTTCGATGCGCCGGCCGTCGGCAACATCGGCAAGGCCGTCTCACAGGCCGTTCTGGATCCGGCCCACGACGTGCTGTGCGTGGAGTTGAGCTCCTTCCAGCTCCACTTCACCGATTCACTGTCCCTGGCTTGCGCGGCCATCACCAACCTGGCCGCCGACCACCTGGACTGGCATGGGGGCTTCGAAGCCTACGCCGCCGATAAAGCCAAGATCTACCATGGCGTCCAGCGGGCCCTGGTCTACAACGCGGACGATCGACAGGTATCGGCCATCGCCGACGCAGCTCGTCCCGTCACCGGCTGTTTGAAGGTTGGGTTCACCCTTGGAAGGCCCGCCCCCGGTCAGATCGGTGTACGTGACGGTTGGATCATCGACCTGAGTGGCGTGTCGGGCGGTCCCGTCGGGCAGGAGGAGCGCATAGCTCCCCTGAGCGACCTGGCCGGACTGAGCGAGCCGGACGGCAGCGTCTACCCCCATCTGTTGGCGGATGCCCTCTGCGCTTTCGCCCTTGCCTTGGGGGCCGGGGCTGACCGGGCTGACGCCGTCGGGGCCATGGCCGCATTCCGGCCCGGTGACCACCGGATCGAGACCGTGACCCAGCTTGGGACCGGATCGGATGCCATCCGATTCGTGGATGATTCAAAGGCCACCAACGCGCATGCCGCACGAGCTTCCCTGTCCAGCTACCGACCCGGATCCGTGATCTGGATCGCCGGGGGGCTGGCCAAAGGCACCCGTTTCGATGAGCTGGTCGCCTCCCAGGCCGATTGCCTGGCCGCAGTGGTCGTGATCGGCCAGGATCCCGAACCCATCATGGAGGCACTGTCCTCCCAAGCCCCACAGGTGCCGGTCACCCGGGTGGAGCCCAAGCCGGCGGATACGGTCATGGAACGGGCCGTGCGGGCTGCGGGGGAGTACGCCCAGCCCGGACAGGTGGTCCTCCTGGCTCCGGCCTGCGCTTCAATGGACCAGTTCAGGTCCTACGCCGATCGAGGTAAGGCCTTCGCCCGCCAGGCGGCCGTATGGGTGGATGGCCATGCGGCTGTCTGACCTGTGGGCAGGGCACTTGAAACGCCCCACCGTCACCGCCCAGGACCGCGGTAGGGTTCAGGGCCAGGGCAAGACGCGCCGGGAGGGCGAGCCGGTCCGTCGGCACGGCAGATCCGCAGCATCCTCGGACCATGTGCCCAGGGTGACCAAGACGGCTGAACCATCCAGGGCAGCTAAGGCCAAGGCATCCCAACGATCCACGGCATCCAGATCGTCAAAGGCCTCCCAGACCCCCGCCCGCCCAGCGGTCTCCTACCAGGGCATCAGGGCCCTGCTCAACCCACTGTGGTGTTACTACGGCTTCATCACAGCGGTCGTCGCCCTGGCCGTCTTCGGCCTGATGATGGTTTTCTCAAGCTCGGCCGTCGATATGGTGGCCCAGGGGCAGTCGCCCTGGACCCAGGCCATCCGACAGACCGGCTTCTGCATGGGCGGTTTTGCTGTCGCTGCTGTCGCCTTGCGCCTGCCAGCCGACAAGTACCGTTCCATCAGCTTCGGCATTCTGGGCTTCGGACTTTTCCTTCAGCTGCTCACCTTCACCCCCTTGGGACGCGCCGCAGGCGGCAATGCAGGCTGGATTTTCATCGGCGGCTTCTCCCTGCAGCCGGCCGAGGTCCTCAAGCTTGCCCTATGCGTCTGGATGCCCGGCTCCCTGCTGGACGCGGGTGAGCACAGCCGGCAGGGAGAGGGTCTCAAAGCCTACCGGAAGCCAGCCGCAGGCTTCGCAGTATCCTTCATCCTGATCATGATGGGCAAGGACCTGGGCACCGCCATGATCGTCGTCATCATCGGTCTGGTCGCCTTTTTCCTTTCCGGATTCCCACTCAAATGGTTCCTGAGCGCCGCTGTGGCCGGACTGGCGGGCATCATCGGCTTCTTCGTCCTGGGCCATGGCAACCGCATGCAGCGCATCATGGCAGCCTACGGCAAGTGCTCGTCCGACGACCTGCAGGGCGTATGCTACCAATCGGTCCACGGCCTGTACGCCATGGCCTCCGGTGGCCTGACCGGCGTTGGGCTGGGCAACTCGCGTGAGAAATGGAACTACCTACCCGAGGCCCACAACGATTTCATCTTCGCGGTGATCGGCGAGGAGATGGGCTTCATCGGCGCCGTCCTGGTCATCCTGGCCTTCGTGGTGGTGGGCTGGTGCATGCTGCGCGTTGCGCTGACCACGCCCGACAGCTACGCCCGCATGGTCTTGGTCTGCCTGGCATCCTGGATCGTCGGCCAGGCCCTCATCAACATCTGTGTGGTCCTGGGTCTTCTGCCGGTCATGGGCCTTCCTCTGCCGTTCGTATCCGCTGGCGGTACGGCCCTCGTCCTGTGTCTGGCGGCCGCTGGGGTAGCGGTGCCGATGATGCGGACCCACCCCGACATCAAGGCCGCCTCGGCACACATCTGACCGCGGTCCGTTCCTTCGCCTGCTTCGTTCGTCAGCCGTCGGGCTATGCTCGGAGCTGGAAACCTGATCTTGAGGAGCGTCATGAGTGTGAAGGCAGCGGTCCATGTGGTACTGGCCGGGGGCGGTACAGCAGGGCATGTGAACCCCCTGCTCGCGGTCGCCGCCGCCATCAAGGCGCAGCGTCCCTGTGCGCGGGTGTCGGTCATCGGCACTGCCGTGGGCTTGGAGGACCGACTGGTGCCCCAGGCCGGCCTGGCGCTGGACACAATCGACAAGCTTCCCTTTCCCCGTAGGCCCAACGCCCAGGCCCTGCGCTTCCCAAGCCGCTGGCGGCGGCAGGTGGCCCATACCAAGGAGATTCTCCAAGCCAGACAGGCCGACGTAGTCGTCGGTTTCGGCGGCTACGCGTCAGCCCCAGCCTACCGGGCAGCCCGTCGGTTGGGGCTGCCCCTGGCCCTGCACGAGCAGAACGCCAGGGCAGGCATGGCGAACAAACTGGGCGCCCGTTGGGCCGACTACATCGGCACCGCCTACGAGAACACCGGCCTCAAACCCCGGCACGGCGCCCGGGTTGAGCGGGTGGGTCTGCCCCTACGTCCCGCCATCGCCGACCTGTGCGCGCAGCAGGTGCGGTCCCGCGACCGGACCCGCCGACAGGCCGCGGAACAGCTTGGTCTGGACCCCGACCGTCCGGTACTGGTGGTCACCGGCGGCTCCCTGGGGGCGGCAAGCCTCAACAAGGCCGTAGCCAGGTCTGCCGAGGTCCTGCTGGATGTGGCCCAGGTGGTGCATCTGACAGGCAAGGGCAAGTCCGACGACGTGCAGGAAGTGGTCACCCGCCTAGTAGGTCAGGAAGCGGTCAACGACCTGGACCAGGCCCATGCCGGTCAGGGCGACTACCATATTGCTGCCTACCTGGAGCGCATCGATCTGGCCTTCGCCTGCGCCGACCTGGTCATCTGCCGTTCCGGCGCCGGCACGGTCAGCGAACTGACGGCCTTGGGCCTGCCGGCCGTCTACGTCCCCCTGCCTATCGGCAACGGGGAGCAGCGCTTCAACGCCCAGCCGGTCGTCCAGACCGGTGGGGGCATCATGATTGCCGACAGCGAACTGACGGAGGAGTGGGTGTCCGCCCAGGTCCCCGCCCTCATAGCCGACCGCGACCGGTTGGCCGCCATGGGAAGGGCCTCCTGGTCCTATGGCATCCGCGATGCGGCGCAGACCATGGCCAGCCGTGTCCTGGAACTGTCTGACGCTCGCGACTGAAGGTTCGAAGTCCAGGAAGCCTCGGCAGTGCCGGGAGCCGGGCGCGTCGCTTGTGTGCGTTCCTGGCGGAAGGCCAGGGAAGGGCTGACGAAAAACCGGGCAGGCGTGCATAATGGATGAAGTCATGATGATGAGGAGATGCGCTTTGTCCCAACAGTCCACCAGCCCCGCGCCGCTCGATCCCACAGCCCAGGCGTTCGGCCCTGGCGGCAGACCCCTGTCCAGTCTGGGTCGGACCCATTTCATCGGTGTGGGCGGTGCGGGCATGAGCGTCCTGGCCCTGATGCTCAAACAGGCGGGTGTGGATGTGACCGGATCCGACCGGCAGGCCTCGGCCAAGACCCACGAGCTGGAGGCCGCCGGCATCCCCGTCGCGATCGGGCAGGCCGCAGAGAACGTCAAGGGTGCGCGGACCGTCGTGTGGTCGTCCGCCATCAAGCCCGACAACCCCGAGATCGGAGCCGCCCGCGCCCAGGGCTCCCTCCTGGCCCACCGCTCGGACATCCTTGCCCTCCTCCTGGCCTCACGCATCGGTGTCACGGTGGCTGGTGCCCACGGCAAGACCACCACCAGCGCCATGCTGTCCCACATCCTCTCCACCGCCGGACGTGGGCCTCTGGCTGATCCCTCCTTCGCTGTGGGCGGCTCCATCCAGACCCCCGAGGGTGCGCGGGATGGCGGACACCTGGGCTCAGGCAAAGTCCTGGTCGCCGAGGCGGACGAGTCGGACGGCTCCTTCGAAAAGTACAGGCCCCGGATAGCGCTGATCACCAACGTGGAGGCCGACCACCTGGATCACTATGGCAGTGCCGGCGCCTTCCGTGCCGCCTTCGCCGAGCATGCCCGCCACGCCGGCGGATGGGTCGTGGTCTGCGGTGACGACGAGGGCGCCCGAGCCCTCCTGGCCAGGCTCCGTGGTGACTGCCCTGCCCGAGTTGTGGTATACACCACCGCAGGCGAGGACACCATTGACCGGGCCGGCTGGGACTCCTGGGCCCAGGTTGTCCGGATCGAATCCGAGTCCGAGAGCGCCGGCTCCGGGACTGAGCGCTTCACCCTGGACCTACCGGCAGAGCTGGTCGCCCAGGCGCATGTACAGGCAGGCGGGGATGCGGATCGCGTGAGTGCGATTCCCTTGAGCCTGCCGGTTGAACTGGAGGTCCCCGGCCTGCACAACGCCCGCAATGCCAGTGCCGCCATCATCGCAGCTGTCCTGCTGGGTATGGAACCGGCCGAGGCCGCCAGTGCGGCCGGATCCTTCCTGGGAGCCACCCGTCGCTTCGACCTCAAGGGCAAAGAGCGGGGCGTCACGGTGGTGGACGACTACGCCCACCATCCCACGGAAATCACTGCTCTGTTGGCCGCGGCCCGCCGTCGCTACCCGGACGCGGGCCTGCATGTGCTCTTCCAGCCCCACCTGTACTCGCGCACCAAGTTCTTCGCTGGACAATTCGCCTGGGCCTTGGCTGCGGCCGACGACGTGGTGGTCACCGGCATCTATCCGGCCCGCGAACGCCAGGAGGACTACCCGGGGATTGGGCCGGCCACCATCGTCGAGGCCTCGGACGCGCAGGCCGGCGCTCGAATTGAGGCCGTGCCGGACATGGAAACCGCGGCCCGCAAGCTGGTCGACCGGGCCCAGTCGGGCGATGTGATCCTGACTGTCGGTGCCGGCGACGTGACGCGCATGGGGCCGGTCATCCTGCGGGAACTGGCCACAGGAACGGCCGGTGGCGGGGTCAGCCGGGCATGAGCCGACGGATCGCCAGTTCAGGCTCCCCACCGGGCGAAGGTGACGAACAAGGCCGCGCCCGGCGCTCCCAGAACAACACAACCCATGGCCGCAAGACCCCGGGGGAGGCCGCCCGCACTCATCAGCGGCAGTCCAAAGAGCGTCGCCGCCGGGTCCTCGGCAACCAGGCAGGGGCAAGTGCCGGTACCGGAACGGGCACCGGGAAGAAGGCGGTGCGCAAGAAGAGCAGCACGGCCACAGGCAGAAACACCGGCATATCCTCAGGCAAGGCAGGAAAAATCGGCGGCAGGACGACCGGCAAGGGTCTGGCCCGCCGCAGCCGCCAACCTCGCGCTGTCGTCGGCTCCACCACCGGCAGTAGCCAAATGGCACTGTCCCACCGTTCCAGGCGCACCAGCGGCCGCAGCAGGTCGGGTTCAGGCGACTTCGTCGATGCCCGCTCACTCAAGTCCGATGATGCCATCCTGCGAACCATGGCAGGCCATGGGCAGGGACCGGGTGTCTTCGTCAAACCCAAGGTGGTGGACTTCAAAGCCCGCCTTCAGGAACGGAAACGGGCCAGTCTGCGTGTCCGCCTGATCCGCTGGGGCATCGGCCTGCTTAGCCTGGCCCTCGTCGTCGGACTCACCTGGCTCCTGTGCTTCTCGCCCGCCTTGGTCCTGCAGGCCGGGCGCATCCACGTCA
The DNA here is from genome assembly GCF_003315615.1 of Bifidobacterium xylocopae. Taxonomy (GTDB): domain Bacteria; phylum Actinomycetota; class Actinomycetes; order Actinomycetales; family Bifidobacteriaceae; genus Bombiscardovia; species Bombiscardovia xylocopae. The sequence continues at coordinate 40,035 of NZ_PDCH01000009.1, read as the reverse complement.
CCGGCGGCAACCAGTGGGTCTCGAACCAGGAGATCGCCGACATCGTGCGCAAGGAAGACGGCCGATCGCTCGTCCTCATCTCCACTGGCGGCATCGAATCCTCGATCAGCGCCCTGCCGGGCGTAACCTCCGCCAAAGCTTCCAAACGCTTCCCGCATGGCATGGATGTGGATTTCAAAGCCCAGGAACCGGCTGCGGTCCTGAAAGCCGCGAGCGGCAAAATCACCGCAGTGGATCGCGACGGACGCATACTCAATGCGGTCGGGGCCTCCTCCAAAGGCATACCGCAGATCGAAGTGAGCACCCTTGAACAGGGCATCTCGGATCAGGCGGTCAAGCAAGCCTTGAAGATCCTTGCGGCATTGCCTGAACCCATGCGCCGGGCGGTGACCAAGGTCTCCGCCAAGACGCAGGACTCCGTCACCACCGAACTCGATGGCGGCCAACGCATCATAGTCTGGGGGGACGCATCCGACCTGAAACTCAAAATGGCGGTCGTGGACAAAATCGTCAACGACCCAACAAAAATCGGTGACAAGCATCAGGTCGATGTGTCCGCGCCTTTGCGACCCATCATCAAATAGGGGGCAGTCAGAGGGCTCATCGCGCCCACTGCCTGCACCGGGCGGCAGGCCCTATCGGCTACTTGGCAGTCATCAGCTGGTCGGTGTCAAGGGCGATTGTGACCGGACCATCGTTGGTCAGGCTCACCCGCATATGCGACCTGAACCGCCCCGTCTTCACCTTCACCCCATGCCTTGCCAGAGCCTTATTGAACCGATCCCATACCGCCTTTGCATGCGCCGGATTTCCCGAACCAGCAAAACTGGGCCGATTGCCCTTCCTGATGTCAGCAAGGAGCGTGAACTGGGAAATCGAAACCACCTGTCCGCCCACATCCAGGACGGACCGGTTCATCTTGCCGGCCTCATCTTCGAAGATACGCATGTTCGCGACCTTACGGGCCGCATACTCCACTTGCGCATCCCCGTCGGAATCAGCCACGCCGACCAGCAGCACCAGTCCGGCATCAATTGTCCGGGGTTCGAAGGTCGGGTCCGGTCGGCCGGTTCCATCGTCGACCACGTCCACGTCGGCATGGGACACTTTTTGCATGATGATCCTCATGCAGACAGTTTACAGGATGAACCGCTGCCATTGTGGGGGCAGATCTTCAGCAGGGGGGCATATATCGAAGTCGGGCACGTATGCCGGAGAAACGCCCAACCAAGACAACCTGTCGCACCATATCGGCGCACTGAGCCGGGGGGGGGGGGCTCGCGGGAATAAACACGGGGCCCGGATTGTAGGATATAGTGAAAACCGGTGGCAACGCCGGTTTGATAATTGAAGATTGGGGCTGATCGGTTTCGACGGTGACCTGTTCGTCGCAGGGAAGCGTGCCGAGAACGCGGGGGTCCGCTCGTAAATGTCCTCCCGCAAACATCAAGTGCTAAATCTAACCGCACTGAGTTCGCCCTCGCTGCCTGAGCTTTAAGCCAGGATTAACCAGCGAGCTACGGCTCCGTTCACTCTCCTTCGTCTCCGGGGAGATGTTGAACGTCATTTAGGGGACTCGCTTGAGTCGCTGCGTCACAGGGCGACCCAGGGACTTTTGCTGTGACTATGCCCGCCGCCGGTTGTCTGCGACACAGGCGGGGGCAGATAAATAGCCACACGGCCAGCAGACTACGCACGTAGAAGACTGAGGGTGCGGTCACCGGACCGGGGTTCAATTCCCCGCAGCTCCACAACCAATCAAGCGCCATCCCGTAAGGGGTGGCGTTTTCGTTGCAGTACATAGGGTGTAGCGAAGAGGTGCGTTTGCCTCATGTCGGGTTGCTTGCTGCCGCTGGTTCGGGGTTCGACGGGGGGTGACCGATGGAATTGATTGTGTAAGGCATCAGACCATGTTCGTGACGTTCGTGATGTGCCCGAACCTGTTGAAAGCGAAAGGCTGTCATACACTTCAAGGTATTCGCAAGCGGAGGCTGGTCCGCTCGCGCTGTCTTTGGGCAGAGCGGGCCGTATGCGTGTTCTTCAGGTTAGCCTTCTTTGCCGGGACCGCTAAGTCGTGTGAGACGATGCCGGTCTGCACCCGGGTCCGCGCAAGTATTCGTTAATCGTCCTACCGGCTTGTGGGCGTGTCGGGCAAGTCCCCAGAATCGTCCGCGTATCCGGATGTGCAGCGGGCCCCCGAGGGAATCAGGGGCCCGCAAGCCATGGGGGTGCTGGGCGGTATCAGTCGGACATGACGGTGGACTCGATGCGCTTGCGGAACACCATGACCACGAGGGCGACCACGATTTCGAGAATGCCGACGATCCAGAAGAGCGGCATCTGCTGGCTGAGTGTCGTCAAGTGACCGTAGGCCACCAACATGATTGCAGTGCCGATTGCCGCGGAAATCGTGAACGCGGTCTGCAGCTGGGTCTCGTAGGACTTGGGGGCAATCGCGGCGATCATGGAATACGCGGCGACCCCGTAGGGGAACCCTCCCAGGTTCGCGACGACATAATAGACCAGCAGCCATATGACGGAATACTTAGTGGCGTCCGGATTAAGGATGACGGTCGGTATGACCAGCAGCAGATTCGAGATGCCGGTGAAGATGAAACCGAACCATATGCGGTCAGTGGACTTCCACCGCTTGCCGAACCTGGTGAGCCACAGCCAGCTGTAGAAGATGCCGGACAGGAGAGCTATGAGGCCGACGATGGTGTTGAAAGAGCCCGGTGCGATCTCGATGTTCCAGAATCTACGGTTGATCTTCTGGTCCAGGAACATTAGCAACGTTGTACCTTGTATGGAATAATCCACCCCTATCACAATCTGCATCGCCACGATGGGGATCAGCGCGTGCAGCCGGTGGTGTTCGACCTTGGTGATGGTCTTCGACCGCCAGATGAGGGCGAAGAATACGATCGCGACGACGAATGTGCATGAGCTGACGGTGCTGGCCAGGGCGGCGACGTCTGCCTTGTGGGTCATCAGCAAGGTGGCGATGTACACCGCGATGATTGCGAGAACCGCCAAAGCGATGAGGGAGTACTTCTTACGTTCCGCTTTGCTGAGGGGCCTGGAGGGTTTCGAACCGAGCGATCCGAAGAAGCGTCTGCCGGGTAGGGCGATGATAGCCGCATATAGCAATGCCGCTATCGCGCCGATGGCGAAGCCATAGTGGTAGTTGACCAGACCCAGCTGGGCCGATATGACGGGGGTGATGAAGCCAGCAATGTTGTTGGCGATGGAATGCAGGGCGAAGGCCCCGTCGCGGCGGGAGTCCTTTCGGTGGAACAGCATTCCGGTCAGTGAGGAATTCGAAGCTCCGACAATAGGGATGTTCATCAGGATCATGCCTACGAGGGCGAACACCCGGCCCTGGCCCAATGAAAATGCTGGCAGGGCAAGAAGTCCGCAGGAGAGCCCCTTGGTGATGTTGCCGATGATCAGGGCCTTGCGGGCGCCGAACACACGGTCCGCCAGCCAACTGCCGAGTATTTCGAACATGGAATTGACTGCGGACACGATTGCTATCAGTTGCGCGGCTTCACCCTGGGTGAAGCCCAGCCCCTTGGTCCAAGGCTTGTAGAGGTAGTAGATCATGACGGCCCCATAAGAGGCCCAGCAGATTGAGTTGAAGAAATTGCCCGCTGCCAGGGCGCCTATGCCCTTGGGGTACCCAAAGAACGAATGATCCTCGCGCAGCGTGTTCAACTCCTGCTTGTCCCGTTCGCGTTTCGCTGCAGTAGGATCATCCACGACGGGGCCAATGTCTCCTCCTTCCGACAGTTTCTGGTCGCTTTCTGGCGTTGTAGACATGATGAACTCCTTGTTCGTGCCTCATGGACTTGCGTTGTCCCTGCACTCTCAGCCGAGGCACTGCGGCGCTGAGCTGGACGAAACCACAGATTGTTCCATGAGGAACGGTAGGACATACCTCCTGTGCTTGAAGGTGTAGTCTTCGTGGAAAAAGTGGAGTATTTTTGTTACTTGGCCTCCCGGGAGCGATGTCCTGTTTAGGGGCGACTGGGCACTTTGCGCGGAAATCAACCCTGTCCCTACACCATGCTGGGGCCTTCCGTTTCGCATGTGGCAGTCTCAGGGAAGCCGAAGAATTCTCCACTGAATCACGCATCCGGCATACCTGCGACGATGCCGGATGAATCATAGACTGGTGAGACATCGGGTGGGTTCAATGGCTGCGCCACAGCGTCGTATCGTCGCCTGCAGTATTCGGTTGAGAGTCATCGAAGACGGACATGGCGGGGATGGATACGCGTCGGCCTTGCGAAATGCCACCATGGGAGTTGGTCTTCTGAGAGGAAGAGGTGCAGGACAGTGGAATGTGTTCGCGATGACCAGGAATGCGTCGAGCAGGCGGCCCGCCAGTTGTATATCGGCAACACGGGGACGGTCGAGTTCAACCTCAATCTGCCCACCGAAGGCACCGGTGGGACGAGCATCGGCTGGGAGAGCGGGGATGAACGCTGGATAGGGACCGACGGTACGGTCCACCAGCCCGATTACGGATACGGCGACAGGGTCGTGACGCTGACCGCGACCATCAGCAAGGGGCGGGCCCGGGCCCAGCGGACGTTCGAAGTGAACATCCTGCAGAAGCCCAATGAAATCAAGGTCAAACATGTTTATCCGATCACGCTCACCGTCCAGCGGGGCAGGGGCTACCATCTGCCCATGTTCACCGCCGTGCTCACCCGGGACGACGAGATGGTCTCGCAGCGGGTGAACTGGGACGAAGGTGTGGAGCAGCGGGCGACGGCACTGGGCGAGCAACGTTTCAGCGGCACCATTGACGGCAGCGCCATAGCGGTGGAAGCGAGCGTGACCGTGGTGGCGGACGACCCCGATGCGCCAGTGGATGCCGCGCCGAAGCTCAGGCCCATCGGTCTGGAGCATGTGCGCCTGAGTGGCCATGGGATACTGGCGGCCAACCAGCGACGGCGGATCGAGTTCCTGAAAACCCTGGACGACGACCAGCTCCTGGTGGAATTCCGCAAGGCCGCAGGACTGGACACCAAGGGGGCCGATCCCATGATCGGATGGGACGCGCCCGATTCGCTCCTGCGCGGCCACACCACCGGCCACGTCCTCTCAGCCTATGCGCTCGCCTACGGAGCTTCCGGTGACGGGGCCCTGCGTGACAAACTGACCTACCTGGTCCACGGTCTCGCCGAGGTCCAGCGGGCCTTCGGGGACAGCGGCAGGGCCAAGCCGGGCTTCCTGTCCGCCTATGATGAGGGGCAGTTCGACAAGCTGGAGCACTATGCGCCCTATCCGACCATCTGGGCACCCTACTACACCTTGCACAAGATCCTGGCCGGGCTCCTCGACGCCCACCGGTATGCGGGCAGCGGGGAGGCGCTTGCTGTTGCGTCGGACCTGGGGGACTGGGTCTACGAGCGCCTGCATGCCCTGCCGCACGAGCAGCTGCAGAACATGTGGAGCATGTACATAGCCGGCGAGTTCGGTGGTATGAACGAGTCTCTGGCCAAGCTGTACGCCGTCACCGGTAAACGCGAGCACCTGGCCGCCGCCCGCCTGTTCGACAACGACCGGCTGATGGTACCCATGCGACAGCAGGTGGATGCGCTGGGCGGCCTGCACGCCAATCAGCACATCCCGCAGGTGATTGGCTCGGTCGAGCTCTTCCGCCAGACCGGACTGCCCTACTATCTGGAGCAGGCCAGGTTCTTCATGGATTCCGTCATCGGCAGTCATATCTACGCCATGGGTGGCACCGGACAGGGCGAGATGTTCCAGCAGCCCGGCGTCATCGGCGCCCTCCTGAAGGACAATACGGCCGAATCCTGCGCCTCCTACAACATGCTCAAGCTGGCGAACGAGCTTTATGAATACGACCCCGATCCCGCCTATGCCGACTACAACGAGCTGACCACGCTCAACCACATAGCCGCCAGTACCGACCATGTGCCTCAGGGGGGAAGCCTGTACTTCTTCCCGACCCAGCCCGGTGGCCGCAAGGAGTTCGACGAGGAGAACAGCTGCTGTCACGGAACGGGCCTGGAGTCGCACTTCTACTACGCCAACGGCGCCTTTTACATTGACCAGACGACCCTGTACATCCAGCAGTATCTGTCCTGCATCTTGAACGATGAGCAGGATGGTGTCAACCTGAGCGTAGAGGCGGCCGACAGGCACCCCGAGCGCGTGGTCGTCCATCTCGGCGAGGTTTCGCGCCGCATGCTGGCCTTGCGCATCCCCGGCTGGAGCCATGGACAGGTGACCGTGGCGGTCAATGGCAAGCAGCTGCCGACCGGGCGGTTCAAGGTCTCCTCTTCGCATGTGGTCCTTGCTGTCGAGGACTGCGACCTTTCTTCCTGGGATGGCGCTTCTGTCGAGCTTGGATTCCAGACCGGCTTCCGCCTGTTGCCCACCCCTGACAAGCCCGCCCTGGCCGCCCTGGCTTGGGGGCCATACGTGCTGGCTGCGTTGAGCGGGAGCGGGGAGATTCAGCATCTTCAGCTGGATCGTGCCCGTTTGGAGCGGGAATTCACGCGCGAAAGGGAGGAGCTGATATTCACCCACCGGGCGACCGGCCTGCGGTTCAAGCCCCTGGCTCTCATCGACCATGAGCAGTACCATACTTATGTCGAAATTCAATGATCGGATGGTGACCCAATAGTGCGTCAGGGCGGGCGTTCGGTGCAACGGCACAGCCCGCCCGTCCCCGCCGGTGAGCACAGGAGGTGTGTCCATGCCGCGGGAGATCATAGCGGATCTGTCAGGCGGGGCGGCCGGTTTCGAATCCGCAGGCAGGTTCGTGGGCAGTCCGGGCTGGATCCATGGCAGACGCCGGGTCGACAGCTTCGAGCTGATTTTGGTGGAGGAGGGCACTCTGCCGCTTACGGTTAATGGCCAGTGCTATGAGCTGGGACCCAGAAACCTCATTCTCATCCCCGCGCAGGCACTCCATGAGGGCAGCAAACGATTGATGCGCCCACTGACTTTCTTCTGGGCTCACTTCTCGCTGCAGGACTGGTATCTGGGAATCAGGGCAGGGGAGGGGGGTTCTGATACTGTACCGGACAGTGCAATTCGTTTGCCGTTGGGGCCGATGTCGTTCAAGAGCGACCGGCTGGCCATCATGTCCAACCAGTTGCTTGACATCTACCAGCTGACTTATCCGAAGCCCAGCCTCTATGGGAACTACTTCATGACGTGCATGCTCTTTGAAATAGCCGGCAGCGCCAGCAGGTTGGGACGCGGGCGGACAGCGAACACTGAGTCCCGCAGGCTGCAACAGGTGCAGGATTGGATTCGTGTCAACGCATGCGACAAAATCAGTGTCAAATGGGTGGCGCGGCATTTCAATTATTCGCCCTCCTACCTTTCGACCATCTATAAGCGTGAGTTCGGCATCAGCGTCAGCGGCCAGATCGCCAAATGGCGCATCGAACGTGCCCAGGAGCTACTTCTGTCCACATCCGAGAAGGTCTGGCAGATCGCTGAGGCTTGCGGATACCGCGACCCCAAGTATTTCATGCGTGTGTTCAAAAGTCAGACAGGGCTGACCCCCAGCCGCTACCGGTCGAGCTTCTCCCGCCGTCACTACAACAATGCGTGATTCCGCCGTCCACCAGCACTCGGCGGGTCTGTGCCGGGGATGGGGCTGGTGGGACGAAGCGGACCATCCGGCAACAGGCTCAGGCGCGGACTGTGGCGAGCTGGGTATCGGCATAGGCGGTGAAGGCGCGCAGGTCGGCTTTGACATCCGGGCTGGAAGTGCGGCGCTGGTCGTGGAAGAGGTAAATGTTGAACTTGGGCGCCTGGGAGTCGGTGAAAGGCAGGAAGGTCAGACCATCCCCGTCCTCGATGCCGGCCGAGGTGATGAAGCTGAAGGCCACGCCCGCCTGGGTGATGGCTTTCAGCGTTTCCACGTCCGCTACCTCGATGATGCGGGAGGCTGGTATGTACCGGCGCAGGAGCGCGTCCGAGGCATCTGCGTGGATAAACTCGTGGTTGAGTGTGACGAAGCGGGTCGACTCGGGTAAGCGGATCAGATCGGCGACATGCAGCCCCTGCCCCGGGCCGTCACCCAGCTGCCTGATCGCGCTGGCGCTGCCGGCCAGACCGAAGGGGTAAGTGATGACACGGCGGATCTGGACCTCCGGAATCGCGAGCTCGTCCTGGACCGAGGCCACGGCGCCGTAATCCACCTGGTGTCTGCGCATCTGTTCCAGCAGACGGCCGGAGCCGACGGTGCATAGGGAAAGTGAGCCGGACAGGCCGGCCAAGGGAAGGCGGCTTTCATGCGAATCCCGGTTGAGCAGGGAGGAGATGATGGGCGGCAGGCCGATTCGCCTGGTCAACGTCCGCCCGGTGGTCGCCACTGCCGCCCCCAGGCTGTCGAGCTCGGCCAGGATCTGCTCCGCATGCCGCACCGCCACCAGGCCTGCAGGTGTCAGTTGCACGCCGCCGGCACCGAAGCGTTGACGGGCGACCAGGGGTTTGCCCAGCTGCCGTTCCAGACGCTTTATCGCCATGGAGACTGTGGGTTGCGAAAGGTGGGCCTGGTAGGCCGTCTCGGTGAAACTGTGGTTATGGGACAGGTCGACCAGCAATTTCAAGTCGCGTATATTCTCCACCTGCGTCATGCCCGCACCCGCTTCCTCTGATACCTGGCCGCCCCGATGCTCCCCGGTGGACCCGGGGTCGGCGGCAGTCGGTTCACTTCCCTGTGCGCAGCCGCCCGAATCAGGATGCCTTCCCTGTTTCCAGTGTACCGGTTCGGACCATGTGGAAACGGCCGGACGTCAGGGGGCTCGGACGGCCAGGGCCTGGTTTTCGCCCGCGGTGTACGGATAAGGCCCCGGTCCGCCACTGGGGTGGAACCGGGGCCGCAGCCACCGGATTGATGGCTATGTCCTAAGGGTTGGGCTCAATCCTCGAAGGACCAGCGCGCGTCGATTACGGCCCGGGCCACGTCCGTCACCGGCTCCCGGCTCAGGCCCTCGTCCATGGCCTGCTGGGCGACGGCTGTGGCCACCCGGCGGGATATCTCCTTCAAATCCTTGACCGCCGGCAGCACGGCCGCCCCGGGCCGCCCCGAGTCAATCATGTCGGAGATGGCGTAGGCGCCGGCCAGGAGCATGCGGCGGCTGATGTGCTTGGCCTTGGCCACGATGGCGCCGAAGCAGATACCCGGGTACATCAGGGCGTTGTTGCCCTGGCCGATGTAGTAGGTGGTGCCCTGGTATTCGACCGGGGCGGAGGGGGTGCCGGTGGTTACGAAGGCCTTCCCGCCGGTCCACTTGATCACGTCGGCCGCCTTGGCTTCGGCCAGCTCGGTTGGGTTGGAGATCGGGCAGATCAGCGGGCGCTCCACATGCGAGGCCATGGTCTTGACGGCCTCCTCAGTGAAGGCGCCGGGCTGTGTGGAGGTGCCCACCAGAACCGTGGGATGGAAGGCGTCGATGGCTTCGGTTAGGGAGGTGGTGTCCGCGACCGCGATGAACTCGCCGGGCCGGCGGGCGTACTTCCTCTGTCCCTCGGTCAGGTCGTCCTGGCCGGCGATGACCATGCCCTGGCGGTCGAAGAGCATGACCGAGCGGCGGGCGGCCTCCTCATCCATGCCGTTGGTTAGGATCAGGTCGTCCACGATCTGGTCGGCGATGCCCACGCCCGCAGTTCCCGCGCCGTAGATCAGGGTACGGGTGTCCTCGGGGGCCAGGCCGGAGATGCGCCGGGCCGCCAGCAGAGCCGCCAGCACTGTGACCCCGGTGCCTTGGATGTCGTCGTTGAGGGTCAGTATCCGCTCCTGGTAGCGCTTCAGGATGGGCGCCGCCTCGGGCCGGCCGAAGTCCTCCCAGTGGATAAGGGCGTTCGGATAGCGCTTCAGGGCCTCCTGCACGAAGGACTCGATGAAGTCGTCGTAGCGCTGGCCGCGCACGCGCTCGATGTGGTTGCCCACGTAGTCGGGGTTGTCCAGGAGCTCCTTGCGGTTGGTGCCCACATCCACCATCACCGGCAGTACGCGCGAAGGGTCGATGCCGGCGGCGGCCGTGTAGACCGCCAGCTTGCCGGTCAGGATCTCCGCGCCCTGGGCGCCCCAGTCGCCGATGCCCAGGATGCCCTCGGCGTCGGTGCAGACCACCAGGTCGATGTCGCGTCCCTGTGTGTACTGATCCATGGCGGCACCGATCCGGTCAGGCCGCTGAATCGAGATATAGGCCACGTCTGAACCGGAGTAGTGCTTGTCGTACTGCTGTATGGACTGTGCCACGGTCGGCGCGTAGACGATGGGCATGTACTCAGTCAGGTGCTTGTCCATGGACCGGTAGAAGAGCCTGCGGTCCGTGCGGCACACTCCCATCAGGTAGAGGCGCTTGGCCAGGTCGGTGGGCTCCTTGAGGAACCGCTCGTAGACGATCCGCTCCTGCTGATCCGGCGTCTGCACGCCCGCCGGCAGCAGGCCGTCCACATCAAGGCGTTCACGCTCCTCGGCGGAGAAGCGCAGCCCCTTGTTGGCGTAGGAGTCATTGAGGGTGTCGAAAGCCGTCATCGTTCACTCACCTTTGCTGTATGCGGCCGCGCCCCGTCGCGCGACTCGCTGGTAGGGCCCAGCCTAGAAACGCTCGCCGTGCGGCGCAAATGCGTCCGGCGAATATGGTCCGAACCTTGCGGATACAGGCTTTTTCGGCCTCGCCCCGGTGTCCGCCTGGGGGAGTGACTTATTGGATTGCCTAATTTGCGGGCCGTACCGAATCGGCGCTAGTTTGGGAGGACTTCGCACGGCGGGGCTCGACGACGAGCCGCCGGTGACGAACAACGGAATGTGACACGCGTGAATGTGAAGGAGCACTCCCATGTCGAGTACGGACAAGCAACCGGGCTCCGCCCAGGGACAGGCGGTGGACAAAGCCGCGTTCAACACCGGCCAGCTGGTGCGCTCGCTGGTGTGCGTGGGGGCGGGCCTGGTCATCTTCGTGATTCCCCCGCCCGATGGTCTGACGTCTCAGGCCATGCGCATGCTCGGCGTCTTTGTCGGCACCATTTTGGGCCTCATTCTGCAGCCCCTGCCCACTTCGTCGGTGGCCATCATCGGCATGACCGTAGGTATGTTCACCGGTGCGCTGAATGTCAAGAAGGCGGCCTTCGCGGGTCTGGGTTCACCTTCGATCTGGCTGATCGTCGCGGCTTTCTTCATCGCCCAGGGCTTCGTCTCCACCGGCCTTGGGCGGCGGATCGCGTTGATCTTCCTCTCCCTATTGGGCAAGTCCAGTCTGGGTATCTCCTACGGTCTGGCGGCGGCGGACCTGGTGCTCTCCCCGGCCACGCCCTCGAACACCGCGCGTCTGGGCGGCATCCTCTTCCCGATCATCACCTCGGTCTCGGACGTGCAGGAATCCACCCCCAAGTCGGATGAGTCCCGCAAGCGCATCGGCGCCTTCCTGGCCCTGACCGCCAATAATGTCAACGCCATTACATCGGCCATGTTCGCCACGGCCATGGCGGCCGGACCGGTGGTCTTCCAGCTGGCGCAGAAGTCGGGCGTCTCCATCAACTGGGGCATGTGGGCCCTGGCCTGCATCGTGCCCGGCCTGATCTGCCTGGTTGTCATCCCCGCCCTGATCTACAGGCTCTTCCCGCCCACGGTCAAGCATGTGCCTCGGGCCCAGGCCGATGCCAAGGCCGAACTCAGGGAGATGGGGCCTCTTGGCATGCATGAGTGGATCATGCTGGTCACCTTCATCGTCATGCTGATCCTATGGGCCACCGGCTCGATCTTCCATGTGGAGGCCACCGTGGTCGCCTTCCTCGGCGTCTCCGTGCTCCTATGCACCAAGATCATCACCTGGAACGACATGGCATCCAACAAGTCCGCCTGGTCCACGCTGATCTTCTTCGGCGTCCTGGTGGGCATGGCGCAGCCCCTGAACGACCTGGGTGTGACCGGTTGGGCCGGCAAGCTGATCGCCAACCTGGTCCACGGCATGCCCTGGATGCTGGTCCTGGCCATCCTGACCGTCTTCTACTTCTTCATCCATTACATGTTCGCCTCTGAGCTGGCCCAGGTGGCCGCCATCTACACGCTCTTCCTAGGCGTGGCGGTCGCCGCCGGCGTGCCCGCCACGGCAGCCGCCCTGATGCTGGGCGTGGCCTCGGGGCTGATCGGCGCCATGACCCACTACGCCTCCGGGCCCGCCGCCCTGATCTACGGCGCCGGCTATGTCAAGACCTCCGAGTTCCTGCGCATCGGCCTGATCTGCGGCCTGGTCACCATCGCCATCTTCCTGACCATCGGCATGGGCTGGTGGAAGGTAATCGGCATCTGGTAAACAGCGACTCACCGATGCAATCCCACCGGCGCAAGGGGAACGTTTCCTGCGCCGCCGGGGCTTTCTGCTGTCCGATGCCGGTTGGTGGCTGTGTCGCGTATCCGTGACGGACGGCGCTAGGCTGGTGATGATCAGAACGGCCCGGGTGAGGGGAGACTGACATGGCGGTGCGCGGCGGGGTGCGGTTGGAGATAGCGGTGCAGGACCTGGCAGGGGCGGCGATCGCCCGGCAGGCCGGCGCCGACCGGGTGGAGCTATGCGTGGCCCTGGGCGCCACCGGCGGACTGACTCCCAGCCTGGGCCTGGTGAAGCAGTGCGCCGGGGCCGGGCTGCCTCTGGGGGTGCAGGTGCTGGTGCGGCCCCGGGGCGGCGATTTCATCTACAACGAGGAGGAGCGCGTTCTGCAGCTGGAGGACGCTCGCCTGGCCATCCGCGCCGGTGCCGCCGGCATCGTGACCGGCGGCCTGGACCGCCAGGGCGGACTGGATGAGGGCTTCATGGCTCGTATGGCCCAGCTGGTACGGACCGAGTCGAGCGCGGAGGGCCGGCGGGTGGACTTGACCTGCCACCGGGCCTTCGACGTGGTGGGGGACCGGTCGGCCGCTCTGGAGACACTGATCGACCTGGGTTATGACCGGGTGCTTACCTCCGGCGGCGCCTCCGCCGTGCCCCGGGGTCTGGACCAGCTGGACGCACTCACCCGGCAGGCCGCCGGCCGCATCCAGATCATGGCCGGTGGAGGCCTCAAGCCGGCCGGCATCAAGGATGCCGTGGCCGCCGGGGTCGACGCCGTGCATATGTCCGCCCGCCGCATGGTCGCCTCTTCCGGCGGTCCGGGCGGGGGTGGTGACGAAGCCCAAGTCGAACGAACCGATCCTGGACAGGTCAGGGCAGCAGTCGCCGCTTTGGCTGCCGCGCTTGCGTTAGGGTAAGCGGGAGCGGGGCGCTGCGAGCCAGTCGGTCTCACAGACGGCGAGGTGCACCATATATAATTTAATGAATTGACAAAATAGGTTCAATCGTCTTATCATGGGGCTGTCGGAGGCGCCGAAGGCGTTCCCGTTGCAAGGCATCACATATATTATTTCATCGCAAAGGAGCATCCCCATGGGGCTATGGGACATTGACAAGATCGAATATGTGGGCCGTTCGGCCGGCATCCAGGAAGGCCTGGGCTTCCGCTACTACGACAAGGACAAGGTGGTGGCCGGCAAGCCCATGAAGGACTGGCTGCGCTTCGCTGTGGCCTGGTGGCACACCTTCAACCAGGGGCTCGTCGACCCCTTCGGCGATCCCACCGCCCAGCGGCCCTACTACAAGTACAGCGACCCCATGGACCAGGCGCTGGCCAAGGTTGATTACGCCTTCGAGCTCTTCGACAAGCTGGGCGTGGAGTTCTTCTGCTTCCATGACCGCGACCTGGCGCCTGAAGGGGACACCCTGCGCGAGAGCAATGCCAACCTGGACAAGGTGGTCGACAAGATCGAAGCGAACATGAAGGGCTCCGGGGTCAAGCTCCTGTGGAACACGTCCTCCCTGTTCACCAACCGCCGGTTCGAGGCGGGTGCCGGCACCTCGCCGTTCGCCGACATCTACGCCTACTCGGCCGGTCAGCTCAAGCACAGCCTGGAGATCGGCAAGCGTCTTGGTGCTGAGAACTATGTCTTCTGGGGTGGCCGTGAAGGCTATGAGAGCCTGTGGAACACGCAGATGAAGCGCGAGCAGGACCACATCGCCTCCCTCTTCCGCATGTGCGTGGACTACGCGCGCGAGATCGGCATGGACGCGCAGTTCCTGATCGAACCCAAGCCCAAGGAGCCCACCCTCCACCAGTACGACTACGACGCGGCGACCACGATCAACTTCCTGCGCACCTACGACCTGGATAAGGACTTCAAGCTCAACCTGGAGGGCAACCACGCGAACCTGGCCATGCACACCTACCAGCACGAGATTCGCGTGGCCCGCGAGGCCGGCTTCCTGGGCTCCCTGGACGCCAACCAGGGCGACAAACTGATCGGCTGGGACATGGACGAGTTCCCCTCCGACCTATACGAGACCACGTCGGTGATGTGGGAGGTCATCGCCGCTGGCGGCATCGGCCCCCACGGCGGGTTGAACTTCGACGCCAAGCCCCGCCGCACCTCCTTCACGCCGGAGGATCTGTTCCGCACGCACGTGGTCGGCATGGACGCTTTCGCCGCCGGCCTCCTTGTCGCCGCCAAGATGCACGAGGACAAGTACATCGAGAACCTCCAGGCCGCGCGTTACTCCTCCTTCGATTCCGGCATCGGCACGTCCGTCGAGGACGGCTCCGCCTCCCTGGCCTCCCTGGAGGACTACGCGATTGACAAGCCCCAGTCCGAGCTGGTCGCCGCCTGCAAGTCCGATCACCTGGAGTCGGTCAAGGCGACAATCAGCAACTACATGATCGAGGCGCTTGCCGAGGCCTGACACCAGGCCCTTTCCCGGTGGACGGCCGCGTTCTTGCCTCTCTGTCCGCCGGGGTTCCTTCAGCTGTCATCAGGTGTTTGAAGCCCCCTCGGCGGCAAGCCCGTTGCCGGGGGGCTTTGCGCATTTGCTCAGCCGCGCCAGCGGGCGTATTGGGCGTAGACGGCTGGGGTGGGGGAGGCGGTTAGGGTTGCTTCGATCTGCACCGGCCAGGCCGGGGGTTCGGGGGTGTCGGCCAGGGTCCAGGCGGCCTGGCGGGCGGCGCCGATGGCCACGTATTGGTCTATTCGTGGCAGCAGTACGTCCATGCCCCAAATGGCCGGGGCGTAGGCACGCACGGCTGTCGAGCGGGCGCCGCCGCCGACCAGGAGGATCCTGTCCACGCGTGCGCCCAGGTGTTTCAGGAGCTCCAGGCAGTCGCGCTGGGAACACAGCAGGCCCTCCACGAACGCCCGTGCCAGGTTCTCCTGCCGGGTGTTGGCCAGGGTCAGACCCTCCAAGCGGGCCCGGGCGTCTGGGCGGTCGGGGGTGCGCTCGCCGTCGAAATAGGGAATCAGGCTGATGCCGCCGGCACCGGGCTCGGCCTGGTCGGCCAGCTCGGCCAGACCGTCGTAGTCCACGCCCAGGGCGGCTCTGCCGGCGTCAAGGATGCGGGAGGCGTTGATGGTGCAGGCCAGGGGAAGCCAATGGCCGGTCGCATCGGCGAATCCAGTCACCGCCGCGGACATATCGTAGACCGGGGCGGGGGATACGGCCGCAGCCACGCCGGAGGTGCCCAGGGAAAGGGAGACGTCGCCTACGTCCATGGAGAGGCCCAGGGCGGTCATGGCGTTGTCTCCACCTCCGGGGGCGATGACACAACCGCCGGCGACATTCTTGCCGGCGATCGAGGGGTCGGCCCTGCCTCCGGCTTCATGCGGGCCGAGGACTCGGGGGAGAATGACCTGCTCCGCCAGGTCGGCCGGCAGGGCGAGTGCCAGGAGGTCGCGACGGTAGCTGTCGTTGGCGGGGTCGAAGTATCCGGTGCCCGAGGCGTCTGACCGGTCGGTGAACAGGGCATCAAGGCCTATGTCGGCCGGTGGTTCCGCCTGCGCTGGTCCGTGTCCCGCAATCCGCCAGGTCAGCCAGTCGTGGGGTAGGCAGACCGCCGCGATACGGCGCGTATGATCGGGTTCCTCCTGGGCCAGCCAAGCCAGTTTGGTGATGGTCAGGGAGGCGACGGGGGAGGATCCGACCGCCTTGACCCAGCGTCGACGGCCAAGCATGCAGGGATCGCTGTCCCGGTTGGACTCGGCCGGGTTGGTTTGCGCCTGCCCCAGCCGCCTGATCAGGTCTCGCGCCTGTGGGGCCGAACGGGTGTCGTTCCACAGGAGGGCGTCACGAACCACATGGCCGGTCTCATCCAAAGTCACCATGCCGTGCTGCTGGCCACCCACGGCGATGGCGGCTACGTCATCCAAGCCTCCGGCCTGTGCCGCCGCCTTGCGGAAGGCGATCCACCATGCCTCCGGGTCCACTTCGGTGCCGGTGGGATGCATGGCCTGGCCGAAACGCACCTGCTCGCCGGTCACTGCGTCGGTCACCCTCACCTTGCATGATTGGGTTGATGTATCCACACCGGCCACCAGTATTCGCCCCATGGCCGCCTCCTCGCCGCTCGAACAGTGGGGTCCATGCCCCGTGGCGACCAGTGTATTCCCTGCCCAGGATAATTGTTTAATGAGTGAATTAAATACTGGGCCTGCAGGCCTGCGCCGCGCAGCAGAATCGGCGGTCAGGAGAGGATGGTGTGAGACCATTGGGTTGGGGCGGGTGTGGGCCTGCGCCAGGAAGGGAAGAACGCAAGCATGGTATCTCTGCGCAGCATCAACCAGGAGGATTTGCGCGATCACAACCTCTCCGTCATTATCGGCACCATTCTGCGCGCACCCCGGCCCATGAGCCGGGCAGACCTGGCCAAAGCCACCGGATTGACCAAGGCCACCCTGTCCCTGCTTGGCGGGATGCTCTTGGACCAGGGTGTGGTCCGGGAGCTCGAACCGGACTCCTCCCAGCCGGCCTACGGGCGGCCGAGCAGGCCGTTGGCCATCGCCCCGGGCCGCTGGGCGGGCATCGGACTGCAGGTGAACACGGACGGCTATGGTTGCATGGCCCTCGATCTGTCGGGCAGGATCGTCGAGACCTCCTGGGTGGATGATGACATGCGCCGGGCTGACCCTCAGGACATCTTCGCCAAGCTCGATCGGATAACCCGGCCGGTGGAGGACAAACTGGAGAAGCACGGCTACCGGACCGTGGGGTCGGGCCTGGCCCTGCCTGGTCTGGTGACCGATGATCGCCTCCTGCTCATGGCCCGAAACCTGGGATGGGAGCGGCTCGACCTGAGTGGGTTTGAACTCGTGGACCGGCTGGACCCGGTGGCCGGCAACGAGGCCAAGATGGCTGCGCTGGCCCAGATACCGGGTTATGCCACCCAGCGGTCAGGCGGCCGGTCCGGAAACGACGCCGCTGCCCGGCCGTTGACGCCTACCGACTCTTTCATCTACATCTCGACCGACATCGGCATCGGTGGCGCTGTGGTGCGCAAGGGGGCCGTCGAGCCAGGTGACCATGGCTTCGCCGGCGAGCTCGGTCATGTGTCGGTGGATCTGAACGGGCCCACCTGCCGCTGTGGCCGGCGTGGCTGTCTGGAGACTTACGCGGGACGGCGGGCCCTGGTGGAGGCTGCGGGCATCGCCTCGGGCGACGAGGCGGTCAGCCCGCGTGCGGCGGCCGAACTCTACCGGCGCTGGCAGGAGGGGGACGCGAAAGCGGCCGATGCGATCGACCGAGCCTTGGACGCCTTGGTCTCGGTCATGACATCGGTCATCAACTATTCGGATGTGGATACGGTGATGCTGGGTGGTTTCTGGGCCAACTTCGGCGGAGACCTGGCCCAGCGGCTACAGGGCCGGCTCGCCGCCCAGGTGCTGGCCAGGGGAAGGATAGAGCCCCGTGTCCTGATGCCTGCCGTGGACCGCAGACCCGCGCTCAAGGGGGCCGCCGAAATGGGATTGCGCCGTTTCATCGACGATCCGCTGGCGTATTTCGAGGATGCGGGCTGACTCCTGGGCTCGTCCGCTCCCGGCGGGACGTCCCCACTGCCCCCCCCCCCTGACCGCCTGGTTGGTTGGCTTACCTGGCGGGGGAGGTGGGGTCTGTCCGGGTCACTCGCCCTGCTGGCCCAGGTAGTCCGGGATATGCTCGGGATAGGTGGGCCATGCGCCCGACTGGGTGCAGACGAAGGCCGCGGTGTTGACGGCGGCCCGGTGCGCCTGGGCGAGTGGCATGCCCTCCAGTCTGTGGATGGCGAACGTGCCGGAGAAGGCGTCACCGGCGCCGACTGTGTCGGCCACCTGGATGTGGGGTGTGCCCAGACGGGAGGAGGAGCCGTCCTTGAGGAAGATTGTGGAGTAGTCGCTTCCGGCCGTCAGGATGATGGTGTCCATACCGTAGCGGTCGAAGAACCACTGGCACAGCTCGGCGTCGGACTGGCCGGGGATGCGGAACATGTCGCGCAGGACCACCAGCTCCTCGTCGTTGAGCTTGAACATGGTCGTCATGCCCAGCAGCTCCTCGATCAGGTCCTTGGAGTAGTACGTGCCGCGCAGGTTGATGTCAAAGAATCGCATGGCGTCGGGCCGGGTGGCCCTCAGCAGGTCGCAGAAGGTCCCGCGTGACTGCTGGCTGCGCATGCCCAGGGTGCCGAAGCAGACGGCGTCGGACTTGGCCGCCAGTTCCTTCAGGTCATCGGTAAGCTCCATGTGGTCCCAGGCCACATCCTCCTTGAACACATAGCCGGGGATGCCCTGGTCATTCAGCCGGACCTCTACCGTGGAGGTGGGCCACTGGTTGTGCTGCAGGAAGGCGTCCACGCCCGCCTTGGCCACGGCGTCCTCCAGCTCGCGGCCAAGATCGTCGCGGCCTACGGCGCTGATTGCATAGCCCTTGGCACCGTTCTTGCTGGCGTGGTAGCTGAAGTTGACCGGCGCTCCGCCGGCCCGTTTGCCGGAGGGGAGCATGTCCCACAGGATCTCCCCCAGGCTCAGTACGATTGGCTGCTTCATCGCGGGCTTCCTTTCTTTCTTCTGTGCTGTGCCCACCCATCGGATTGAGGGGCTGGCTCCTGCTTCCTTGCCTGTTTGTTCATTACTGCACAATCTTTGAAATCACTGTCGGTCCTGCCTGTAGGGATGTAGTCTCATGGAGGGCGGTGCCGGCTGTTCGTGGCTTGCATCGGATCCGGGCCGGTGGTCGTGATGGTTGTGTCCGGCATGGGTTCCGGGTTCGGGGCCCATGCCCTCGCCCTGCCGTCGTCGTTTGAGCTCGGCGAAGAAGGTGGGTGAGTGGAGGAAGCGGTCAACAGCCACTGCCGCGGCACCCAGCAGGGTGGCATCAGCGGGCAGGCGGGACAATTCGATATGGGTGCCCTCCCTGAGTTCGGGGAGGGCGCGTTCGGCGACGATTCGCTGGACCGTGTCGAGCAATGGTCTGCCTGCGGCAGCAACGATGTCACCGATGACAATCCGGGATGGGTTGAACGCGTTGACGACTGATACACAGCCATAGCCAACATATGAGGCGATTCGCTCCACCAGCTCGCGGGCCGTTCCGTCGCCACGGGACGCCTGGAGGAAGAGGAAACGGCAGGCCTGGGCGTGGCTCAGCCCGGCGGCTTCGGGGAAATGCCCCCTATAGGGCGGTTCCTCCATGGCTTTGTGGATTGCGACTGCGGAACAGTAGCGTTCCAGACAACCCCGGTTGCCGCACTCGCAGCGGCGGCCGGCAGCGTCGATCGATACATGTCCGAGCTCGGTGGCGCCCCCGCGCTCGCCGTTGATCAACCGCCCGCCGTCGATGACCCCCAATCCAACGCCTTCGCCGACCAGATAGTAGGCCAGGTTGGTGGGTGATCCGCCGTCGGTTTCGGTGGGGGCGAAAAGGCTCTGGGCCAGGGCGCCCGCCCGTGCATCCTGTTCAATGAATGTGGGCACTGGGAAAGCCCTGCTGAATTCGTCGATGAAATTGACTCCCCGCCAGCCCTGCATGGAGGTGACCAATGCGATTCGCCCCTCGTCGCGCAGGTAGGGGCCGGGAACGGCCATGGCGACTGCCACGATCGCCGGATCAGACGCCAGCTCGGTGTCGACCAGGCTTGTGACCGCCCGCACGGTACCCGGTATGTTCCCCTCGCTCACGCGTGGCAGTTCGCCCTGCTTGAGCGGATCGCCCGCCAGGTCGAACACACCCCAGAGCACCTGGCTGCGGGCGAACTTGACTCCGATGACCTTATAGGCGTCGGTCCTGAGCCGCAAGCCGATGGAACGCCGGTGCAGGGCTCCCGGCAGGTCGCCGGTCTCCTCCACGATTCCGGCCTCGATCATGCGTCCCACCAGTTTGGAAATAGCAGCCGCCGTGAGGCCCAGTGCTTTGGCGATGCTGGCACGCGACAGTGTGCCATGCCGGTAGAGCTGCCCGGATATGCGGGCCTGGTTGAGTTCTGAGGTCGAGGAGGGTTGGCAGGCGCCGGTTCGGTGACCCATGTCTTCCTCCTTGCAGACCGTGCTGACGTTCATTCATCATATAACGACATTCATATAGTAACAAGGTTATCAAAAGGTTGCCACCGATCGCCCACCGGTTGCAGGGTCCGGTCTTACCGGTAGGTTGGTGGCCGATAAGGCAAGTTGCCTCAGGTGGCCCTAACGGGTTCACGACGGGTTCGACGACGAAACGGGGACAAGGCATGTTCATCGAGCGTTATTACGAGGATCCTTCCCTTCTGCACCTGGCCTGCCAGCCCCCCCATGCATACTTCATGCCTGATGCGGCTCCCGGCGACCGTCGTGGCGACCTGCGCGAGGGCTCCCCGCGCTTTCTCGGCCTCGACGGCGAGTGGTCATTCCGCTACTATCCGAGCAGCCATGAATTGGACGACGAGGTGGCACGCGCGGCCGCTGATGGCTCGAAGGCCTTCTTCCAGGCCGATTTCAATCCGCAAACGGATGCGGGTACGGCCTTGTACCGACCCACACCGGTGCCCTCGGTCTGGCAGTCCCAGGGCTATGACAGTGAGCAGTACTCCAACGTCGAATACCCCTTCCCCTTCGACCCCCCGCGCGTGCCGGAGGACGACCCGTGCGGCGTCTACCTGCGTGACTTCGACTACGAACCCGACCGATGCGCCCCCCGCGCTTTCCTCAACTTCGAGGGTGTGGACTCCTGCTGCTACATCTGGGTCAATGGTGCTTTCGCCGGCTACAGCCAGGTCGCCCATTCGACTTCCGAATTCGAGGTCACCGCCCTTCTCAGGCCGGGGCGCAACCGCTTGGCCGTGCTGGTCCTCAAATGGTGCGATGGTTCCTACCTGGAGGACCAGGACAAGTTCCGCATGAGCGGTATCTTCCGCTCCGTCTACATCCTGCGCCGGCCCCAGGTGGCCATCCGCGACTACTTCGTCCACACCGACCTGGCCGATGACCTGCGCTCCGCCAAGGTTCGAGTGGACTTGGATTTCCTGTCCTGGGGTCGGTCGCGGGAACTGGCGGGCGAGGGCGGCGACAGGAGCGGGGGCAGAGCTGGCACCGCAGTGCGGCCCTGCCTGGTGACCGGCTCCCTCTATGCGCCTGACGGCCAGCTGGTCGGCCGGGTCCAAGCCGGTTCGGCAGGCGCCGGCGCCGGCACGGGTGAAGACGGCCGCGCGCTTTTGGAGTTCTCGGTTCAGGATCCCCAGCTGTGGAATGCGGAGGAGCCCAGGCTCTACCGGCTGGAACTGAGTTCACGATCGGTTGACGGAGTCACGGATGCCACCGGAGGCTCACCCAGCGAAGTCATCACGGACTATGTGGGTATCCGGCGGATCAGCGTGGACGGCGGCGTGGTGAGCGTCAACGGCCGGCCCATCACCATCCATGGGGTCAACCGCCACGACTCCGACCCGGTCACCGGCTTCGCCATATCCCAGGAGCAGATGCTGCGGGACCTGCGGCTGATGAAAGAGCACAACGTCAACGCCATCCGCACCTCCCACTATCCGAACGCCCCCCACTTCTACGCCCTCTTCGACCAGCTGGGCTTCTTCGTGATCGCCGAGGCAGACGTGGAGGCCCACGGGATCGAGACCCTCTACAAGCCCCAGGGCGGCGACGAGCCCGACTGGTGGAACGGCCTGATCGGCGACGATCCGGCCTTCTCCGACGCGATCGTGGACCGGGTGAAGCGATCGGTCGAGCGGGACAAGAACCGCCCTTCCATCATCATCTGGTCCATGGGCAACGAGTCGGGCTACGGGTGCGGCTTCGAGGCCGCTCTGGCCTGGACCAAGCGGCGGGACCCCGACCGCCTGACCCACTACGAGTCCGCCATCCACGGCTCGCCACGCGAGGACCTGGACTACTCCAACCTGGACCTGCACTCGCGGATGTATCCCTCCATCGAGGAGATCGATGACTACTTCAAGACGGGCGGTGCCAAGACCCCGCGCCGCCACCAGGGCGTCTCCACGCACGGCGACGACGGACAGCGGGGGAGCAGGCCCTACTTCCTGTGCGAGTACGCGCACGCCATGGGCAACGGGCCGGGCGACCTGGAGGAGTACTTCCAGGCCTTCCAGCGTCACCCCGGGCTCCTGGGCGGCTGCGTCTGGGAGTGGTGCGACCACGCGATCGACGCCGGGCGCACCAGGGACGGGCGCAAGGTCTACCTGTACGGCGGCGACCACGGTGAGTACCCCCACGAGGGCAACTTCTGCATGGATGGCCTGGTCTACCCGGACCGCCGTCCGCACAGCGGCCTGAAGGAGTTCAAGAACGTCTTCCGTCCCGCCCGGGTCGCGGGCTTCGACCAGGCCGCGCGCACCCTGACCCTGCGCAGTTATATGGACTTCGTCGATCTTTCGGCTTATCTGAGTGTGGCCTGGACCATGTTGTGCGATGGCGAGCCCTTCCAGCGCGGTTACTTCGGCGATGGCGATGGCTGTGGCGAAGGCGGCGACTGGCGGGAGGACACCCTTCTGGACGCCATCGACTGCGGTCCCCTGCCTTCTATCCCCCCGCGCGGCCAGGGACAGCTGACCCTGCCTGCCGTTGACCTGCCCGAACGGGGCAAGGTCACCCTGCTCCTGACCTACCGGCTGAAAAGCGCCGACGCCCTCCTTCCCACCGGTTTCGACCTGGGGTTCGATCAGGTGGATCTGGCCGTGGAGGGTCGGACCAACCAGGTGGTCGCCACCCTGCTCGATCGCTGCCGGCCGACGGCCGTCGGCCAGCCCAACCGTCTGATCGACGCCGGTGGCAGCCGTCCGCTCGGTGGTGGGGATGCCCCCACGATCAGCGAGAGTTCGGCCTTGCTGGCCGTGGAAGGCACCGACTGGCGCACCGTCTTCGACAAGCGCACGGGCCTGCCCGCCTCCATGGATTACGCCTGCCGCCGCCTGCTCGACCGGCCCATGGAGGTCAACGTCTGGCGGGCGCCGACCGACAACGATGCCCTGGTCAAGGAGCAATGGCGCCGGGCCGGATACGACCGCGCCTACGCCCGGGCCCTGGGGATCGAAGCCATTGTCGATCAGCGCACCGGCGCGGTGAGCGTGAGTTCTCGGATGCTCCTGGTGGCCCCGGTGATTCAGCCGATCGCGCGGATCCAGGCCGACTGGACCCTCACGGCCCAGGGCGCGCTGAGTCTGACCATGCGGGTCCGGCGCGACCCCGCCTTCCCCTTCCTACCCCGCTTCGGCCTGCGTCTCTTCCTGCCGAAGCCCATGGGCAACGTCACTTACTGCGGCTACGGGCCGGGCGAGTCCTACGTAGACAAGCACCGGTCCGCTCGTTACGGCGTCTTCGCCTCCACGGCCCAGGGCTTGTTCGAACCCTACCTCAAGCCCCAGGAGGGCGGCTCCCACTGGTCCTGCGACTACGTGAACGTGGAGGGCCCGGACGTGGCCCTGACTGCCCTGTCCGAGCGGCCCTTCTCCTTCAACCTCTCCCCGTACACCCAGGAGGAGCTGACCGCCAAGGGTCACAACCACGAGCTCGAAGAGTCCGCATCCACTATCCTGTGCCTGGACTACGCCCAATCCGGCCTGGGTTCCGCCTCCTGCGGCCCCGTCCTGGCTGACCGCTACCGCATGGACGATACCGACTTCACCTACACCCTCCACTTACTGCCCCAGGCGAAATGAGACAATGCCAGTGCATGCCATGTCCGGTTCCAGGGCTTGTAAACCGGTACGTGGCCTGTCTTAATGGTGGGGAGGTGGCCCATGCCAGGGGCAGGGACAGCAGGGATGCGGAAAAGATGGCGGACGGGGCGGTCATCCTATCCCTATCCGCCGTATGGCCGTATCCACCGCTAGGCCTGGTTACCCGCCGCTCCGATCTGGCTACGTCCGCCGGCGAAGGAGGCGCTGCGGTCGCCATGGGCGGCGCGGGTGAGGAAGTCCTGGACCAGTGCCATGCGCTCGACCGTGGATGCCGCCAGGGGGGAGGGTAGTCGGTCGGGTTCGAACCAGCCGACCTGGAGGCTCTCCTCGTCACCCACGAAAGGTTCGATGTTGCCGGAGGGGTCGGGCTCGCACAGGAAGCAGTGGTCCATATACATCGTCCTGTCGCCGTTGGCGTAGGTGATGATCTCCTGGGAGGACTTGGCCGAGACCAGATCGGTGACCCGCGCGTCCACGCCCGTCTCCTCCTTGATCTCTCGTACCACGGTGTCGGCCGGCTCCTCGCCGGGTTCATTGATGCCATAGATCAGGGCCCACTCGCCGGTGTCGGAACGCCGACCCAGGAGGATACGGCCGTCCGGGCGTCGCACAAAAGCGGTGACTCCGGACAGCCAGAGCAGGTCGTGGCCGATCCTGGTCCGCAGGCGCAGGACGAAGTCAGGCGTGGGCATGGCGGCGGTGTCTGCTCACTCTGCCTGGGCCGAAGAACGGGCAGGGGCCTGGGCCGCCCGTTCGGCCATCCAGGCCTCCACCTCGTCCACGGTCTTCGGAATCTGCTTGGAGAGCCATTCGGGGCCGTCTTCGGTCATCAGGACGTCGTCCTCGATGCGCACGCCGATGCCGCGGAACTCCGGGGGCACCATCAGGTCATTGTCCTTGAAGTAGAGGCCGGGCTCGATCGTGAAGATCATGCCGGGCTCGATGGGCGCGCCCTGGTAGGACTCGTAGCGGGCCTCGGCGCAGTCGTGCACATCGAGGCCGAGGTGGTGGGCGCAGCCGCAGGCGTGCCAGCGCCGGTGCTGCTGGCCCTGGGGGGAAAGCGATTCCTCGACGGAGACCTTGAGGATGCCCCACTCATGCAGGCGGGTGGCCAACACGCGCATGACCGTGTGGTGGATGTCCGAGTAGGTGACGCCGGGCCGGGCCGCATCGAAGGCGGTCTGCTGGGCCTTCAGGACCGTCTCGTAGATCTTGCGCTGCAGGGGGCTGAAGTGTCCACCCACCGGGAAGGTGCGGGTGATGTCCGCGGTGTAGAGCGAACTGACCTCCACGCCGGCGTCGATCAGAAGGAGGTCGCCTTTGCGCACGGTGCCGTTGTTGCGCATCCAGTGGAGGATGGGCGCGTGCGAGCCGGAGGCGATGATCGAGCCGTAGCCCACATCGTTGCCTTCCTCACGGGCGTTGGCGTTGAAGGCGCCTTCCAGCATGCGTTCCGAACGCGGCTGGCCGACCACCTCGGGAAGGCGGGTCAGGATCTTGTCGAAGCCGTCCTTGGTTGCGGCGATGGCCTTGCGCATCTCGCCCACCTCGTAGGCGTCTTTGATCATGCGGGCCTCGGAGGCGAACTCCTCGAACTTGTTGTCGGCTGCCTCATTGCGGTCGGGGCCGCCCAGGCCGTTCTGCCTACGCACAGTCTCCACCTGTTCGGTGATCAGGCCGTCCGTATGACGCAGGACCCGCAGGCGTACGGCTCCGTCGTCGGGCCCTACGTCCTTGGCAATCGCGTCCTGGAAGCCGGTGACGTCGCGCGTGGGTAGTCCGGTCATCACCGAGAGCTCCTTCAGTCCGGCACGCGGACCCACCCAGTACTCGCCGTACTGGGATGAACGGTAGTAGTCCTTGGTGGACTGGTCGGCACGGGGGTGGGCGAAGAGCTCGGCCCGGTGCGTCTGTCCGGCCTTGGCCTCGGGGGAGTCCGGGTCCAAGGGGTCCAGGACCAGGATCGAGCCCGGTTCCAGGTCCTCGCCCAGGCCTGTGTAATAGGCGAAGGCCGAATCGGGGCGGAAGGCGTAGTCGTTGTCGTTGTTGCGGGTCTTGTAATCGCCTGCCGGGATGACCAGGCGCTCGCCTGGGAAGCGGGCACCCAGCTTGGCCAGGCGCTCGCCGATGTACTTGGAGGATTCCAGGGGCTGGACATCAGCCTCCTGCCGTCCCCAGCCTTCGGTCATGAACTCCTGGAATTTCGCCGAGTTAGGGCGCAGGGTGCGGTTGTTCACACGGTCTGCCATATCCTGTTCGTCGATGTCCACGTCCGACTTTCTGGGTGTCGTGCTGTCTGCCATGCCATGCCTCCTTGGTATGCTCCCGCCGGGGCCTGGTACACGGGTCCCGCTGAATCGGAGCTTGATAGGGCCCATCCTAGCCGCACCGGACGATGTCGTCCGTGCTGCGCTGGGGGCCGAGCCACGCGGGTGTGGACCTGGGGCCCGCCTAGAATGGAATCCGGTCCAAGAAGCGAGAACGCGGCGTTGGTCAAGGCGCCGGGCGGAGGCGGGAATTCTTTCATGTCATACGAGCACCCGAACAGCCAGGGCAAGGGCATCCGCGAGGTGGAGCGGGAGATCATGGCCCGACCCACCGAGCACAGCACCACCAACCTGAATCTGGATAGGATGCGTGCCATCCTGGATCTGATGGGGCATCCCGAAAATTCCTTCCGCATGGTCCATATCACCGGGACCAACGGCAAGGGCTCCACCGCGCGCATGACCGAGGCCATCGCCCGCGCATACGGACTGCGTACCGGCCTGTACACCTCGCCCCACCTGGAGCGAATCAACGAACGAATCGCCATCGACGGGCGGGAACTGTCCGACGACGAATTCGTGGATGTGTACGAGCAGGTACAGCCGCTGGTGCGGATCGTGGACGCCGAGTCCGTCCGGAAGGGCGAGCCGGCCATGAGTTTCTTCGAGGTCCTGACGGCCATGTCGGTCTGGGCCTTCGCCGACGCGCCGGTTGATCTGGCTGTGGTCGAGGTGGGCATGGGCGGCCAATGGGACGCGACCAATGCCCTGGACGCGGATGTGGCTGTCATCGGTCCGGTGGACATGGACCACATGCAATGGCTTGGGGATACGGTCGAGCAGATAGCGACCGAAAAGGCCGGCATCATCAAATCCGGTTCCACGGTGATCGTGGGTCCGCAGCCCCATGGCGAGGCTGTGCTGCCGATCATCGAGGAGACGGCTCGCAGGCGTGCGGCGGCAGGGGTGCTGCGCGACGGTGAGGAGTTGCAGGTGCTAGGTCGCCAGCCGGCCGTCGGGGGTCAGATCGCCAGCCTGCGCACCCCCAACGGGACCTATGAGGATGTGCCGATTGATAAGTTCGGCGTCCACCAGGCCCACAACGCCCTGGCAGCATTGGCGGCCGCCGAGGTGGCCATGCCGGTCTCCGGCGCCCTCGACGCCGACCTGCTGGCTGAAGCCCTCAGCCAGGTCAAGGTGCCCGGGCGGATCGAACAGGTTCGCAATTCACCCACAATCATCATCGATGGCGGACACAACGTGAATGCTGCCCAGTCCTTGCGGGCGGCCATCGAGGAGAACTACTCCTTCGAGCAGGTGGTCGGAGTCGTTGCCATGATGCATGACAAGCAGGTGGAGGAGTACCTGGGTGTGCTGGAGCCCCTGCTCAGCCAGATAGTGGTGACCGAGAACTCCTGGAGGGAGCGGGTCATGCCGGCTCGGGAGTTGGAGAGCATAGCCAAGCGGGTCTTCGGTCCCGACCGAGTAATCCGTCGGGACCTCCTTCCCGATGCCATCCAGACCGCTGTGAACATGGTGGACGAGCAGGACGAGCTGGGCGTCGGGTATGGACATGGTGTGCTGATCTGCGGGTCCTTCGTCACCGCCGGCGATGCGCGCGCTCTGCTCAAGGAACGTGTGGACCCGGACCTGAAGAAACCGAAGTCTGAGAGGGCCTGATGTACCTCAAGGAGCTCACCCTGAGGGGGTTCAAATCCTTCGCCACACCCACCACCCTTCGCTTCGAACCGGGCATCACCGCTGTGGTCGGCCCCAATGGCTCGGGCAAGTCCAACATCGTCGACGGTCTGGCTTGGGTGATGGGCGAGCAGGGGGCCAAGGCCCTTCGCGGCACTTCCATGGAGGACGTGATCTTTGCGGGGACCTCCGATCGTCCCCCGCTTGGCAGGGCTCAGGTGAGTCTCACCATCGACAACACCGACCGGACCCTGGACATCGACTACACCGAAGTCACCATCTCGCGCACCATCTTCCGAAGCGGCGGTTCCGAATACGCCATCAACGGATCGGCCTGCCGCCTGCTGGACATCCAGGAGCTCCTGTCCGACACCGGCCTGGGCCAGCAGATGCATGTGATCGTGGGGCAGGGCCGGCTTGATGCGATTCTGCATGCCGATCCCAGCGGCCACCGGGCCTTCATCGAAGAGGCGGCAGGGATTCTTAAGCACCGCAAACGCAAGGAACGTGCGCTGCGGAAGCTGTCCAACACCGAGACCAACCTCTCCCGGCTGGACGACCTGCTGGGGGAGATCCACCGGCAGCTGGGGCCCTTGGGGAGGCAGGCGCGTGTCTCCCGTCGGGCCGACGGTATCCAGGTGACTTTACGCGATGCCCAAGCAAGGATCTACGCCGAAGATGCGCTCAAGTCCAGGCAGAACCTGCAGAGGAGCCGGGAGGAGCTGGGTAAGCTGCGTGGCGAACTGACCGAACGGCAGCGGGCCCTGGCCGAGATCAAGATGCGGATCGAGCAGGTGGAGGCCGCAAGTCAGGAATCCAACCCGCGCATCAGCGCCATCAACCAGGTCTGGCATGACCTTACACAGCTGCAGGAACGTTACGACTCCCTGATCTCCCTGGCCGGTGAGCGGGCCCGCTCCCTGTCCGGGCAGATGGACGAAGCGATGTCCGGGCCCGACCCCGCGATGCTGGAGCGGCGGGCCGATGAGGTGGACGGGCAGGGCAGGGATCTGGAAGCCAAGCTTGATGAGGACCGGCTGGCTCTGGATCGATCCGTGGAGGCCAGGGCCAGCCAGGAGAAGCAGCTGGCAGCCGCCCGGCAGACCCTGATCGAATTGCAGCGCACAGCCCGCCAGCGTGACGTCCAGCTGACCGGTCTCAAGGAGCTGGTCGCCAAGGAGGAATCGGCCCTGCAACTGTCCCAGGGGCGGCTAGCGGATGCCCGGACACAGCGGGCGTCGGCCGCCGACCAACTGGAGCAGGCCAAGATACGGGAGCGCTCGCTGGCAGAGCAGGCCGAGGACGGGGAGTCGGAGGACGACCGGCAGGCCCAGGAGCAGGCCGAACAGGTCCGTGCCCAGGCCCGGCAGGCCCTCAATGATGCCCAGGAGGAGCAGCGTACGCTCAGCTCCCAGCGCATAGCCCTGCAGGCGAAGGCGGATGCCCTGACCGACACCCTGGCTTCGCGTTCGGCTTCCGAACGGTTGTCTGAGGACGGGGGGGTAGAGGTCCTGGGTCGGTTGGCCGACTTCATCCAGGTCGAGGAGGGCTGGGAGGAACCCATCGCCCACGCCCTGGCCGACTACTCCGGGGCCATCGTGCTGCCGGATGCGGATGGGGTGGAGCTGGCCCTGGAAAAAGCGCACGGGGGCCAGCTGGGCAAGGCCGTGCTGCTCACGCCGATTGACGGGGATGATGAGGCCAAAGTTACGGATTGGGACATTGCCGACGGCGTACGAAATGCGGCTTCGTTGGTTTCGGCGAGAGCCGACGCGCGGAAGGGTGAGCGGGCAGAGGGTGTCTTGGCCGCGGTGAGGCTGTTGCTGGCACGCACTGCCGCTGTGGAGGGCGCTGAGGATGCCCGGGCACTGTTTGAAAGCCAAGCGGGCGAGCCTGCGCGGAACAGGATCTGGGATGAAGCGCTCACCAGGGCCGGCGATGTCTTCACCGGGGTGGGGGCCATCGGCGGTTCGGGACCGGCCACCAGCGATCTGGCGTTGGTGGCCCGGCGTGATAAGGCCCTGTCCCAGGCCGGCAAGCTGGATGACAGGTTGGAAGGGGCCCAAGAGAGTGTGGATGCCGCAAAGAGCGCTCTGGCCCGGGCCGAGGCGGCGCTGGAAGAGGCCAAGGCCAAGCGGACCGAGTCCCGGCTCAAGGCCGAGCAGGGGCGAAAGGCCATGGAAGCTGCCCAGGCCCAGACAAGGGAGCTGGAAGGGCGTGTGCAGGAAGCCGCGCAACGTATTGAAACCCTGGAAGAGGACGTGGCCGCCCACCAGGCGAAGCTGGAGGATGTGCGAGGGGCGCTGAGCGAGGCAGAGAACTCAGGGGCCGAGCAGGTGAATGTCGATGAGCTCAATGAGCGGGCCCACCGTTTGGAAGAGGGTCTGGACCAGGCACGTGCGGCTGAGATGGAGACCCGGATCAGGTGGAAGGAGGCCCAGGGAAAGGCCGAATCCCTGTCCCGGCAGGCCAAGCTCCTGCGCGACCAGGCCCGGGAGGCAAGCCAGCGCAGGGAACGCATGGCCGAGGCCAACCGTCGCCGGCAGCGACGAATATCCCGCATGGGGTCCGTGGCCAGGGACGCCAAGGCCGTCCTGGGCCTACTGGACGCCAGTCTGGAGCGGACCGTTGCCGAACGCGACCGCTTGCAAGCACAGATCTCCACCCATGACGGTGAGCTCAAGGAGCTGCGGGTCCGGCGGGGGGACTTGGAACCTCAGGTGGAGCGCCTGCGGGCAAGGGAGCATGAGCTGGACGTGGTGCGCGAACGGCAGGCCACCCAGTCCGGCCAGTTGATGCAGAAAGTCTCCGACGATCTGGGTATGGACATGGACGAACTGATCCATGATTACGGGCCCGGACGTCCAGTGCCGGTGCTGGACGAGACAGGGGCTCCTGTGCCGGTCGGGGGCGCGGAAGCCGATGACGCTGCCGAATCCGATGCCGAGGGCAACGATGACGTTGAAAACGAGGGCCGGAGCAAGGCAGTGGTTTACCAAAGCGTCCCTTATGTGCGTGAAGAGCAGGAAAAGCGTCTGGCCAAGGCCCGGAGGGACCTGGCCGCCCTGGGGAAGGTGAACCCTCTGGCAACCGAGGAATACGAAGCCTTGAGGAAACGCAACCAGTACCTGAACGATCAACGCAGGGATGTGGTGCAGTCGCGGGACGATCTGATGGGTTTGGTCAAGGATCTGGACCGGACCATGGTGGACGTGTTCAAAGCGGCCTTCGACGATACAGCCGCCGCATTCGAGACGATGTTCGCGACGCTCTTCCCCGGCGGCACGGGGCGGCTGCGTCTGGAGGACCCGGGCGACCTGCTCACCACCGGTGTATTGGTGGAGGCCAGTCCCGCTGGCAAGAAGGTCAGGCAGCTTTCACTCCTGTCGGGCGGCGAAAGGTCACTGACGGCCCTTGCCCTGCTCTTCGCCATATTCACGGCCCGTCCCAGCCCCTTCTATGTGATGGACGAGGTGGAGGCGGCCTTGGACGATGTGAACCTGAGCCGCCTGCTGACCGCCTTCAACCAACTGCGTGAGCACGCCCAGCTGATTGTGATCACCCATCAGCAGCGCACCATGTCGATAGCAGACGCGCTCTATGGTGTGACCATGCGTGCCGACGGGGTCACCGCGGTAATCTCCCAGAAGCTGGCGCAAGGGCAGGAGACAGTGGCCGACGAGTGAGAGGGCAGAGCTATGCCGTGAATGGTCGCTCGGTCGCCGGGGGGCCGCCGATTGCGGTCAGAGCTACTTGCCCTGGTCGGCCTTCGCCCTGCGCACCACCAGGTCCACGGTCACAGCCTGCGCATCCACCAGTGGCAGCTCAGGCAGCGGAAAAGCCTCATTCAGGACGGAGAGTTCCGTGCAGCCGAGGAGGACCGCGTCGCAACCATAATCGGTGAGGAGTTCGTGGACCACGCCCTCATAGCGGACACGGTCGGCTCTGCCGCCCTTCACATCCTTGTAGATCAGCTCGTCCACACGTTCCTGCATAAGCGGTTCCGGCTCAACCAGCTCATAGCCGGCCTCCCTGGCCAGCTTACGATACAGACCGGATTCGCGCGTCCCCTCGGTTCCCATAAAGCCCAGACGGGGATGGGTGGCCGCCGGGTAGTGCCGGGCGGCCCATTCGATGGCCGTACGGGGCATGTGGATGATAGGCACGGTGGTGGTGGCCTGCAGGCGGTCGTAGAAGTAATGGGCCGTATTGCAGGCGATCACGATGAATGAGGCGCCCAGTTCGCTGGCCTGGCGCACGTCTTCGGCAAGGGCGGGAAAGGGGTCGGGCTGGCAGGGGTCCAGGATGAACGCCGTGCGGTCGGGTACGTCGGCGTCGTTGAAGACCAGATAGTTGAGGAAGTCCTGGTCCCGCTCGGCTTTGGTCGCCCTGTCCAGGGTGTGCACGAAGCTCTCTGTGGCCAGTGTGCCCATGCCGCCGAGCAGGGCGAAGAATCTTCTCATCACAGGTCACCTTTCCTTGTGAAGTATTGCTTGTAACGCTTCGTATAGATGTTGAACATATGCCGGATCATCAGCCAGCGCAAGGGGGTCATGTCGCGCCGGTATTCGAGCGTGGTGCCCCAATCGCCGCTGTCCAGCATTGCCAGGCCGCGCTCCTTGTCCGCGCCGGGCTCCACGTAGTCGCGGAAGATGGACCTGGGGATCTCCATCCACAGCTTTGAGCCGCGCGCATACCTGGTTCGACCGTCGAAGGGGGAGTCCTCGACCAGGTCCTCGACGAAGTAGCGGGCCAGGTTGGCGCCGTTGAGGGTCACGAAATAGCTGGAACGGCCTTGACGGAGGTTGATTTCGAAGAGTTTGTACTCGCCGTCCCTCTCGTCGTACTTCATGTCGAAGTTCGCCACGCCTTGGTAGCCGATGTCTTCCAGGAAGGCCTTGACCGGTTCGAACACGGCTTCGTTGTAGTCGGGGATGATGGCCGCATAGTTGCCCACCGCCTCAGGTGTCGGGTCCTCCAGCAGGGGGTGGCCCAGCATCATCATCCGAACCCGGTGGTGCTGGTCCACGTATGCGTTGAGCACCCGCATGCGTGAATCGTCGCCGGGGATGAAATCCTGTATGACCATCTGACCGGTGTATCCAGCCTTGTAGGAGCGTTTGATGAGCGTCTCAAGTTCGTCCGGGCCCTCGATGATGAAGGCTTTTTTGCGGCCGGGGAAGTCCACGCCCAGCCATTCGTCCGAATCGGCCGGTTTCATGGCCACCGGGTAGTCGAATGGGAGATGCCTATAGTCGCCGCGTGCCACCCCAGCCGCGTCCACCGTCCTGGTGACGGGATGGGGCAGGCCATGCTCCTCGCACAGCTCATAGAAGCTGGACTTGAGTGAGAGTCGCCGGTTGAGTTCCGTGCTCAACGTGTTGAAGACGTAGTAGGGTTTCAGCCGTTCACGGGCGCCGGCCAGCAGATTCGCGTAGGAGTCGCCGCATGGGATGAGTAGGAGTTTGGGTTTGGCCCGCCCGGGACGGAAGCCTCGGGCGAAGTCGATGAGGGTGCGGACGAAGGTCTCGGGCTCGCCGAAGCCTGGTGTCACCCGCACGTCGATAATCCGGCTGTATTTCGTGGGGGAGAGCTGGAAGTGGGCGAAGGCGATGGATCGGATCCCGTAGGCTTCGTGGAATGCGCGGGCCATACCGTAGGCGTTGATGTCGGAGCCAAGGATGATGGGTTGGAAGTCGTTCATGTCGTTCATTCGCCCGCTTTCCGGGCCACCGCCCGAGTATTGCCCGCATCGCCTGCCAGAAGCCGCCTGATCACCCGGTCGTCGCCCTCATACTGCTCATGTCTGCCGTTTCGCTTGATCCAACGTTCCTCGCCCTTGCCGATGACCGCAATGGCGTCCATGCGTTCGGGATGGGCCTTGGCCCGTTCGACGGCCTGTTCGATGGCCTGAGTCCGGTCCAGGACGATGGATGCTTCCAGGTCGGGGTTGGTGACATTATCCATCATTTGCCGGCAGATGTCGCCTGTCGATTCCTTGGCCGATTCGGTGTCCTCCTCAGTCAGGATCAGACGGTCCGCCCTGGTCTGCGCGGCTTCCACGATCTCCTTGCGTCTATCCACTGCCTTGCCCCCGGCAGAACCGGTCACCAGGGTCAGGAAGAGGGGTCTTCCGGCATACTTATGTTTGATGAAATCCAGTACGGCGGCTGTCGAGGCATAGTTGTGGGCGTAGTCGACATAGGCCACGATGCCAGGGGTTTCGAACCGTTCCATCCGACCTGAGATGCGCACCCGGCTCAGGGCTTCGAATTCCTTCCGCCCAATCGGCAGGCCAAGGGCGTCCACAATCGCCAGGGCAGCGGCCGCGTTCGCCCCGTTGAACAGGCCATCCATGGTCAGATGGAAGGAACCCGCCTCCCGGCCCGCCCGGAAGGCGGTGAAGGCGTTGGACTCGTCGGCTGAGCGACCCGGCTCGACCACCCAGCCGGCTTCGGTGCCCTTGGCCTGGACACCCTGACGCAGGGCGAAGTCCGAGACCGGGCATCCGGCCGCCTTGGCGTCCTGACGGATGAGGTCCGCGTAGGCGTGGTCGGCGCCCAGTACCAGCCTTCGGCTGTTGTAGGTGATTCGCCGCTTGCAGTACAGGTAGTCTTCGAAGGAGGGATGCTCTACGGGGCTGATGTGGTCAGGGGAGATGTTGAGGAAGCCGCCGACATCGAAAGTCAGCCCGTGGACCCGGCTCATCTTGTACGCCTGCGAGGAGACCTCCATGACCAGATAGCGCATCCCGGCATCCACGGCCTGCCGCATCATACGGAAGAGGTCCAGGGATTCGGGGGTCGTGAGCTCCGACTCCTTGTAGGTGTGGCCATCCAGGCAGTTGTCGACCGAGGACAGCAGGGCGGCTCGCCCATCCGAAGCCTGGTTGAGCATGGCGTGCACGTAATAGGCGGTGGTGGTCTTGCCCTTGGTGCCGGTGATACCCACTAGCCTGAGCCTGTCCTGGGGGCGGTCGTAGAACTCGGCGGCCAGCAGGCTCATGGCCTGCCGGGCATTCGTGACGATCAGTCCCGGAGCCCCGGTATTGGCGGAGAAATCCTCCTGGGCCAGGTAGGCGGCTAGTCCCGCCTGGTCCAGTCCGTCCATGTAGCTGGCCTGGAAGCGCCCCTTGCAGCACAGCAGGGTGCCGGGGCTCACCTGCCGACTGTCGTAGGTGATCGAACTGAAGTCGCGCCGTGCGTCAGGACCCTCCACCGTCAGCGTCCATCCCTTGGGACTCACCACTTCCCGCAGCAGATGGTGCTCCTCCAGGATCGATACCGCCGAACCCAAGCTGAGTGCCATGCTCCCCCTTATCCTCCCTGTGTCGAAATGCAGTCACAGTCTACAGCCAGGCCCCAGCCACCCGGGCGGTCCGGCGGAGGCCTTGACGCAATCTTGACCGGGTGGGGCGGGCCAGGTGTCAGAGCCAGCCGGTGTCCCGGAACCTACGGCCCTTGGACTTGGCCCAGCGCTGGTAGGACTCGTTCCAGTCCGCCTGGGCCCGACGCTGCCAATCCATCAGTTCGCCCAGCTTCAAATGGGCCACTTGGGGGTAGAGGGTGGCCATCGGTTTGACCAGGTCGACCGCGGCGATCGTGTCGGCGGTGGCGTTATGGAAGTTCCCGTGCGGCTCCACCCCGTAGTACTCGGTCGTGTAGGACAGGGATCGGCGTCCCGAGCGCTTCGAGATGGCCCGGTCGATGACCAGGGGGTCCACGACGAGCATTGATGAGGTGTCGAATGGGTCCAACTCATCAGCGCACCAGCGGGCGATGTCGCCGTTGAGCATGTGCACATCGAACGGGGCGTTGTAGGCCAGCAGCGGTATGTGCTTGGCCTGGGCTCGGGCGATCAGACGCCCGATCTGGGCGATGGCTTCCGGGGGTTCTGCTCCGTGCTCCGCCAGGTACTCGTTGGTGAAGCCATTGACCTTGCTGGCTCCTGCGGAGATCCGGCGATGGGGGTTGATCACCCATTCGGCCACCGCATCTCCCTCGTATCCCTTTGCAGGCTCACGCAGCACCAGGCAGGCGGATACTATCGCGTCCGTACCCGGACGGATTCCTGTCGTCTCGGTGTCCAGGCCCAGGAGCCAGGACTCGGCAAGTCCTGTCGTGTCCCCCTGGTCAGGCGCGGCGTTCAGGGCCTGTTCGAATTCGGAAAGATTGTCGGTCATACTGCTTATTCTCCTTGCCGGCTGGGACGAAACCCGCCAGGTGATCGCCGTGTCCATATCAATGGCACAATGGAGGTGTGGCTGATCGATCCGAGCTGGAAGAGCGCAAAAGGCGCTTCGAGCAGCTCGCCATGCCCGCTGTCGATGTGCTTTACCGGCAGGCGATGAGACTCACCAACAACCCAGAGGACGCGCAAGACCTGGTGCAGGACACTTTCGAGCGCGGTTTCAAGGCCTTTGACCGGTTCGAACCCGGTAGCAACTTCGAGGCCTGGATGACCACGATCGAACGCAACGCGTTCTTCAATCAGTACCATAAGGCCAAGCGCCGCCCCCAACGTGCGAATGATTCGACCGGCGAATACAACGACTGGGATATCTATTCTGCTTCCGAGCATAACCCGGAAGGCTTAAAGTCAGCTGAGCAGGAGTACCTGGAGGCTTTCGCGCCCGAGGAGATCATGGCTGCGCTCAACAAGCTGAGCCCGGAACGGCGGCGGGTCTTCATCGACGCGGCCATAGACGGCAAGTCATACCAGCAAGTGGCCGACGAGCAGGGCATCAAGATCGGAACGGTCATGAGCCGGCTTAACCGGGCCCGTACACAGCTTAAGCAGGAACTGAAAAAATACGCGGCCGAGCGTGGATATGGGCTGGAACCTACACGCAAACGCGGAGGACCCCGGGCGATTGGGCCGGCGGTAGCGGGCTCCGGCTCCGACTCACGGTCAGCAGGCGGCGGTGTCTCTGCCGGCACGCCTTGAGCGGAAAGCGACCGCAAGGCCTGCAATGTGATTATTATGAAAACATCGGAAAATGCACAGTGAGGAAGGGGCAGTGATGGGCGCACACATCAAGATGAGCCGGTTTGCCTCAAGCGACGGCCAGATGAGTGTGACCCATACCAGCCTGAGCATCACTGCATCCGCTGATATGCGTCCCGCAAACCCAGGTGACTGCTTCGATCCACAGACCTGTTGCGATGAGCAAGAACGTCGGCTGATCGAGGAGCTGCGCTCCTACCTGCGGCCGCAGTGTGCGCCTGCCTGCCTCATCGAGCGCTTGCAGCGCATGTTCGATGCCATAGACGCCGTCGACGATGCCATACAGTCTGGTGAATTGCCCGCAGGCGGCGCTCCCGCGGCGAACCATGGTGCCAGTGTCTGAAAGGGTTCCGATCCCTGCCGTGACGTACCGGCATGACGGCCTACCTGTGTGCGCCGGTTTCACCGCAGTGGATTTACATGGGCACTCGGCCTCTGGATCCTAGGCTCCTATGGATGGGTTCCGTCCGCACTTGCGACTCCAAAACCTGCGAACATACAACAACGCCCACAGGCCGGAGCTGTTGGCTTGACCCGTGGGACGTCTTCGTATCGTTCGCCCGTATAGCGAGCGGAATCAGGTGTTCGGCCTCTTGCCGTGGTTGGCGGCCTTCTTGCGGCGATCCCTGCGCTTGCGTCCGCGCATGCCCATGATGGACTCCTTTACTGCTGATCGAATAAGCCTTGAGACATTATCGCACAGACTCGCGACCGATGCGAGGCCGATCGCATTTCCGTGCCGTCCTTGCTGTCAGACCCTGTCTGCCCGGTACCCCACCTGCGTTTCGTATTCTTCGCCTGGTTCAAGGATGATCAGATCCTTGCCGGTGCGGAAAGCGTTGGCATAAGCGGTCATCGGTTCGACGGCGACGCCTGCCGGGCGGAAGGAGGCGTCGAAACCGGTGCCGGTGCACACCTGCCAGGCGTTGATGGTCCGATCGCCCCACAGGGTCATGCGGATGCCGTCGGGGCGTGTCAGAACGGCGGAGGAGCGGCCTTGGCTGTCGCGCTCGATCCCGGTCCAGGCATCGTCGAAGGCACGGCCCTTCAGGCTCGGACCGCCAGTCAGATCATAGTCGCCTTGGGCGGGTTCCTCGCCGGTGGGAATCAGTCGGTCGTCGACCGTGACGTGTGTGCGGCAGGGAATCAGGAGGGAGCACTCGCCGTTGTCGTCCTGGATCCGGTCGCCCGATCCTTCGCGGCCGTTCGCCAACCAGGGGTGGATGCCGAATGCCCAGGGGGCCCTCCGATCGCCCTGGTTCCTGGCACTCACCGTCATGGTCAGTCCATCCTCGTTCAGCGTGTAGGTCGCGCCAACAACCAGGTCGAAGGGATAGTAGGCCAAAGAAGGGGTGCGCCAGGACAGGGTCACACTCGTCTCGGTCAGGCGCTCCAGATGCCAGTAGTACCGGTAGCCATAACCGTGGATGGCGTTGTGTCGTTCGTGTTCGTCGATCGGTAGACGGTAGGTCTTGCCGTCGAAGGTGTATTCGCCGTCCTCCACGCGGTTGGGGAAGGGCACCAGGACGCATCCATTGGAGCAGGGGACCGGCTCATCCTCGCCGAAGGTGGCGATCAGGTCCTTGCCTTGGTAGCGCAGGGCGCGCAGAATGGCTCCCTGCTCCGTCACAACTGCCTGGTAATCCCCGCAGGAGATCGCGAACTGCTGACCGGTTCTCGGTGTGCCTGCGCTGGCCTCATTCATGCTGGCTGCTTCGCCCATGTTCCACGCTTCCCTATCGAGTGAACTTGTTATCGCTCACATTCTACCGTTGCATAGCTTGCGCCCTTCCGTTCCTTGTTGTCTGCCCGATGCGGAGTTATAGGAAACAGGTTCACTGGGCTGCATTCCGCCCGGCTTTCTCTCGCCTGGGACGTACCACGGCGGATGCACTGGGCGGTGGAACGCGGCTCCGGTACCTAAGCCTCCGCCAGCGGCGCTGTGCTGGCGCCTAGGATGTTGAGGAGGTCTGCGGGCGCGAGTGCCACGTCAAAGCCGCGTTTGCCGCCGGAGACCAGGATGCGTTCGAAGTGGAGGGCGCCGTCATCCAGCACGGTGCGGTGGGCGTTCCTTTGGCCGAAGGGGGAGATGCCGCCGACTACGTACCCTGACTCGCGCTGGGCCGTCCGGGTGTCGGCCAGGCGGGCCTTCTTGGCGCCGACGGCTGCGGCGAGGGCCTTCAGGTTCAGTCTGCCGGAAACCGGTACGACGGCGATCACGCGTTCGTCGCCTGTATCGGCCATCAACGTCTTGTACACCTGCCTGGGGTCGATGCCGAGCTTGGCCGCAGCCTCCCTGCCATAGCCGCCTTCCATATGGTCCGCCGAGTGCTCGTACTCATAGGTGGCGAACTCGATGCCGGCCGCTTCCAATTGGGCGATTGCCGGTGTGGAGGCTTCGGACACCTTCCTCTTCGCTCGCTTGCTCATACTTGTATAGTAATCGGCGTTTATGAGGCATGACAGTGGAGGCGGCAGACGGTCTTCAATGCTTGGCTGTTTTGTGTCCCTGTCCTCGGGTTGGGCGCTATGGGCTCCGGCACTGGCAGGTTTCCTCGGTCCCCTGATCGCCCCCCATGTCCACCGAGCTGTTGGTGCTCGTCCCCGTTTCCGCATTCCGGCCGCGGCCCGCTGCGCCTCTACCGGCCTCCGGCTGTACTGGCGGGCTTTCTCTGGTCCCTGTACATGTGGTGTTTCGCCTGTCCGGGGGGGGGGGGGGCTGGATGTCGGATGATGCATCAGGTGGCAGGGCCTGGCGTGCGGGGGGGGCTTGGCCGGGGGGCTGGCCTGTGACCTCTCTCTTCTTATACCCATCTCCGACCCCACGCCACCGAGGCCGACCTCGTATGCCGTCCCTTATTCTTATCCCAAATATATCCAACACCTCGTCAGCTGCTCCCGCTGTGCCCTCCACGGCCAACTCACACTCAGCTCACTCAGGTTCTATAACTCTTATACATATCACACATCTCTCTTGCCAGTGACGTTCAACATCCTCTCACCACTCACTAACCTGTCTAGTGTATGGACAGTCGCAACCACATCAGCTGTC
>NZ_PDCH01000089.1 GCF_003315615.1 Bifidobacterium xylocopae | reverse complement strand
TGAATCGCAGGTTATGGGTCAAACTCGAGGATGTACCCGCTGTCCTCTGATCAGTGGTGAGGTGCTATTAAGCAAAAGCCAGGATATAATATAGGCGTCGGTCGGTTGGGCTCGGAGATTTGTCAAGGAGTCAGGCGCTGCTCCTGATCTTTGCCCACTGGCACCGGCCCATCGACGTGATCGTGTCCATCCTGTTGGCTGGCGGCCTGGCCCTGATCATGCTGGCCCTGACCCGCGGCTCGGGTATGGACGCGCCCGGCACCCGCGCCTCCTCCGCCTCGGTGCAGATTCTCTCCACGGTCATGCTCACCGCCGGTGTCCTGGGAATGCTTTACGGCTGCTACCTGGTTTGCCAGATGGCCTCAGGTCTGGAACTGGGGGAGAGCTGGCACCTCTGTGGTGCCCATGTCTCGTGGGTGGTCTTCTGTGACTCG
>NZ_PDCH01000088.1 GCF_003315615.1 Bifidobacterium xylocopae | reverse complement strand
CCCCACTACCGCAGCACCAATAGCGGCAGCACGGGGGCCCGCACCCCCCGCACCCCCCCCTGCAGGGCCGACCCCGCCACGCGCAAGGGCGCGTACTACCGGGCCGAGGACGCCAGGCTGGAGGACCACACGCTCGTCGGCGACGGCACCGTGGTGGACCTCAAGTACCCGGACAACTGGGACAGCCTGGTCCTCAAGCCCGGCGAGAGCGTGGACGTGCACGGCACCCTGAAAGGGGCGACGGGCAAGCACACCGACCGCGCCAAGGTGACCGGCAAGCCGCTCACACCCTGCCCGGTGGACGATCCCAGCGCCAGGGACCCCTTCGGCAGGCCGAGGGGCGGAGCACCCGCCGCACCCCAGGGAGCGGTCACGATCGACGGGACGGCCTACTGCGAGGACACCGAGACCGCGTCCAACCAGGATGACTGGAAC
>NZ_PDCH01000087.1 GCF_003315615.1 Bifidobacterium xylocopae | reverse complement strand
CCCCGATCGTCACCCTCTCCTCCGGCGGCACCGTCAGATGTGTCTGCGCGGCAGGTCCTGTACGATGCGCGGCTGACCGAGGGTGGGAAAGTCGGTGGTGTTGCGGATTCGCAGGTGCTTGATCAGGAGGCCGACGGTCACGAAATCGCGATAGGGCAGGCCGTTGGCCACGTGCACCCTGTCCTTGGGGGCACCGTCGGAACCGGCGTCGATGGCGTTGACCAGGTCCTTGATAGGCATGGAGGAGATGAACTGGTCGGCCTCCTGCTCAAGCACCTGCGAATCCGCAACACCCCCTCCCTTCCGACCCTCGTTCCGCCGCCCCTCGTCCCGTACTACTGGATCTACGTTCAGGTTACCGGCTACCTGATCACCCCCTCCCCGCGATCTACCCACTGGACCCCATCCCTTCTTCCGCAGCTCTTCTTCTTTTCAC
>NZ_PDCH01000086.1 GCF_003315615.1 Bifidobacterium xylocopae | reverse complement strand
CATGCGGATGATATAAACATAGAATCATGAGACATCAATAACGTGGTAGATAAAGTTGATTACTGTTGTATGAAGTATAACAAGTGGTAGGAGACCAGCCTGAGTCACAGAGGCTCGGAGGGGTGGGTGGCTGCCCGGCCACGGCCCAAGAGCCGCGGCACTTGGGCGGTGGCAAGGCGGAGAACCGGGATTACATCGCCGGCTACGCGGGTCACGCCGCCAACAGCGACATCCCCTTGCTCTCCTCCACCTACTTCATCCGCCGGCAGGGAAGAATCGTGGGCATGCTCTGCAGCGGACCCTTATACACTGCCTTAGCCGCCGACGAGGACTCAGCCGTCCATATCGATCATGACACACACGTCGCACCACTGACCCCACACTCTACGTATCCTCACCGCACCCACACTCTCCAGCTCGCCTGTCATCACTACGCG
>NZ_PDCH01000085.1 GCF_003315615.1 Bifidobacterium xylocopae | reverse complement strand
CGCGCGAGGACAGCACTGTGTGGTCGACACATCCGTGTGCGCCGAGCTTCGGCGTGTGGCTGGCGGAGAGACATGTCACACGTAGCGGATGTGGTCGCTCTGGCCGATCCGACGGGGGCACTGACGAGAAGAGACGCCGCTGCGGGTTCAGTGCTGGTCCTGGTTAACCTGACGAAGTCCCTGACCACGCCCATGCCCAAGATCGTATGAGCGCTTGCGGGTGCCGAGGAGACGGACGATGCAACCCGGTAGGCCGGTATCCTCAGCGTCTCCTCGGCACCCTCAAGCGCTCATACGATCTTGCGCATGGGCCTGGTCCGTCACTTCGTCAGGTTCCCCTCGATCACTCCTGCACCGCTCCCGGTCTCGACTCTTATCAGGCTCACGTTCCGCTCGGCTCCGCGCGTCGCCTCCTCTCTTGTCCTTGTGTCACTGAC
>NZ_PDCH01000084.1 GCF_003315615.1 Bifidobacterium xylocopae | reverse complement strand
CTTTCATCTACCTCTCATCCGCACCTTTGGCCACGATCCAGAGCACGTCAATGTCGCCCGCCAGATGGACGACCCGTCCTCCTTGCTGGTGTGGACGCGTGCCA
Source organism: Bifidobacterium xylocopae (assembly GCF_003315615.1). Lineage (GTDB taxonomy): Bacteria > Actinomycetota > Actinomycetes > Actinomycetales > Bifidobacteriaceae > Bombiscardovia > Bombiscardovia xylocopae. The sequence continues at coordinate 334 of NZ_PDCH01000084.1, read as the reverse complement.
TGCTCGGTATCCGCCGCCACCACCCCGTCTTTGGGACCGGCGAGTTCACCGATCTAGGCGGGCCGGACATGGCGGTGATGTCCTTCCTGCGTCACAACGAGCACGAAACGGTCCTGTGCATGGCTAACTTCTCCGATACTGAGCGGCTGGTTGCCCTTCACCTGCCACAATTCGCGGGCATGACGGGCTCTTCTCTCATCCATGGTCAGGACGCGCAACCAGTAAAAGCTGACGGAACACTGTCCGTACCGTTGTGGCCATATGGCTATCGATGGCTGCAAATGTCCCGCGAGGAGAGGTCATGACCGTTTGGGACGACGCCACCGTACGGGAA
>NZ_PDCH01000083.1 GCF_003315615.1 Bifidobacterium xylocopae | reverse complement strand
ATCATGTTAACTCGAGAGACGCCGTAGAACTCGGAAGTAGGCAGCATGGTGGTGAGTGTGCTGTCTCTAGCGGTACTGACAACCCCCAGTGGTAGACCGCAGCCTTGGTCGGCGGCGTCGGATGGGTATAAGAGACAGGAGTTGAGGAGGGGGTGCCGGCCCGGCAGGCCGGGCACGGCGAATACGGCCGCGCCTCTCCTGTCCATATTCCCTCCTAAGAGCACGCAGGCGGGGAAAGTCGCAACCCCGCATCGACCGACCCCACCCGTGGGCGAACCGCCCTCTGGCAGCATACAACCGCTGTCTCTTCTCCACATCTCCCTGCCCACTAGCCCCAGCCTCATCGAGTCTGGCCTCTGCAGCATGGAAAAAACTATCCTATCGAACTTGCTCAGGGCGCAGCGACGCCACAGCAGGTGCGCGACGCTGACGCGACAT
>NZ_PDCH01000082.1 GCF_003315615.1 Bifidobacterium xylocopae | reverse complement strand
TGCGTATGGCGCTGCCTGTACGCGACGTCGCCTCGGCCGGCCGTAGCGCGGGCTGACCTATCGTCTGACCGGTGCAGAGTGCTCCGAGAGCTTCACGCAGGACATCGTCGCCGGGCTCCGGTGTGTATCAGAGACATGTCTACGATGAGGTCGCGCAGGACCGGGAAACCGGGGAGGGGGCCCAGTTCCACCAGTAGATGGTCCTGGGATAGCTGGGCTGGGTCGTGGAATGGTCCGGGCTGATCCAGGTGGCCCGGACCATTCCACGACCCAGCCCAGCTATCCCAGGACCATCTACTGGCGGTCACTTATACACATCTCGGAGCCCACCAGACCGAGGCCGCTGTCCTAACCCGACATCGACGTGACAAAAGAAACTAGGCTGAATCGTGAACACCTATGTCGAAGCGCGCCAACAACCCACCAACTGATGCTTGG
>NZ_PDCH01000081.1 GCF_003315615.1 Bifidobacterium xylocopae | reverse complement strand
GGCGCGGGCGCGGATGCGTTAGTCGACAGCGGGGGGGGGTCGGCGTGAGCGTGCGCGGCACGGCCTCCAGGGAAGTTGGCCGGGCGGAGGCGTACTTGGGTAGGGCGGGGACCGGCACCATGATCCCGCACCGGAGAGGAATACGCCGAGGGGCGTGATATGAGCTGGCTGTGGGACGTGGACGTCGCCTCCTTGCGCTCCGGCGGCGTGGCGATGGTCTCCGGCACCCGTGCCTACGACATGGCCCTGCGGCTGGACTACGACCAGGTGCACGTGGGTGCCGTGGAACCGGACCTTGAAGCGGCCCTGCAGACGTTCGTAGCCGCGCATCCCGGGGGTGCCTAGACCCGATATTGCACCTAAACGCCACTGCACCGACGGCGGGCCGATCGGGGCAAGTACACGGCGGAATCCGACTGGTGGAGCGGCAGCTGCGGGG
>NZ_PDCH01000080.1 GCF_003315615.1 Bifidobacterium xylocopae | reverse complement strand
GAAGAAGCAAGATCATGGGAAACCTCACCATCGGTCGACGTCAACTGCTTGGCGGCACCGCCGCACTCGCGACAGTGCTCGCTGCGAGCGCATGTGGCATGAGTGGTTCAGGCGACAAACCGTCGAGGCAGGCATCTGTTAAACCGTCCGCAAAGATCGAAGGCAGCATCCAGTTCCAAACCTGGCCGCTCAAGAACGAAAAGTTCACGCCCTACTTCAAGAAGCTCGTTAAGTCCGTTGAGAAGGAACATCCCGGAACAACGATCAAGTGGGTTGACCAGCCATGCGAGGGCTATGAGGAGAAAGTCCAGCAGCAAGCCACCGCTGGACAGCTGCCGGATGTCATTAACATACCGCCGAACTTCGCGTGGCAGCTCCTCAAAGCCAACAAGGTCATGGACCTCAAGAAGGCTGACGCGGCAGCCACCAACACATATAT
>NZ_PDCH01000008.1 GCF_003315615.1 Bifidobacterium xylocopae | reverse complement strand
GATCAGCACGTTGGGTTCGTCCAGCAGGATGAGCAGGAGCTGCATGCGGCGCTTCTGGCCGCCGGACAGGTCGGCGATGCGGGTCATCAGCTGGGCCGAGGAGAAGCCCAGCCGCTCCATCAGCTGGGCCGGGGTGACCTCCTTGCCGTCCAGCTCGTAGGAGGCCTTGTAGCGGGAGAGGACCTCGCGGATCTTGTACCGGCCCAGCTCCTCCAGCTCATCCAGGCGCTGGCTCAGGACCGCGAACTTGACGGTCTTGCCGATCCTCACCCGACCGGAGGTGGGCTCGATCGAGCCGTCGATCAGGCCCAGGAGGGTGGACTTGCCCGCCCCGTTGGCGCCGACGATGCCGAAACGGTCGCCCGGGCCGATCAGCCAGGTCACGTCGTCGATCACCGTGCGGGAGGGGGTGGCGCCGGCGCTGGGCGTCCTGCCGGTCTCGGGGAGGGCCGTGTCCGTGCCGTTATCGCCCGTGCCGCCGTCCGCTCCGCTTCGGTCAGCTGCCGCCGGAGCCAGGGGATAGGTCTTGGTCACATCCTTCAGGTCCACCACCTGCTTGCCCAGGCGGGAGGTGGCCATCCGTTTGAGCTCCAGGGTGTCGCGCATGGGCGGCACGTCCGCGATCAGCTCGTTGGCGGCCTTGACGTGGAACTTCTGCTTGGTGGCGCGGGCCCGGGCGCCACGGGTGAGCCAGGCCAGCTCCTTGCGGGCCAGGTTCCGCCGCTTGGTCTCGGCCACGTCCGCCTGGCGGTCGCGCTCCACCCGTTGGAGCATATAGGCCGAATAGCCGCCCTCGAAGGGGTCGATCGCGCCGTCGTGCACCTCCCACATGCGGGAGCAGACCTCGTCCAGGAACCAGCGGTCGTGGGTGACGACCAGCAGGGCGCCCGATCCCTTGGCCCAGCGGTTCCTCAGGTGCTCGGCCAGCCAGTGGATGGTGACGATGTCCAAGTGGTTGGTGGGCTCGTCCAGGGCCAGGATGTCCCAGTCCTGGAGGAGGAGACGGGCCAGGTCGGCCCGCCGCCGCTGGCCGCCGGACAGGGAACCCACCGGGGCATCCAGATCCATGTCGGCCAGGAGGGTCTCCACGATCTCCCGGGATTTGGGGTCGGCCGCCCACTCATAGTCCTCGCGTTCGCCCAGGGCCGCCTTGCGCAGGCTGTCTTCGTCGTTGAGGGGGTCGCGCTGGGCGAGCATGCCGAAGGTCAGGCCGCCGCGCCTGGTCACACGGCCGGAATCAGGCTCGCGTCCGCCGGACAGGAGCTGCAGGAGCGTGGATTTCCCGTCGCCGTTGCGCCCCACGATCCCGATGCGGTCACCCTCGAAGACGCCTTGGGTCACATCGTCGAAGATGTCCTTGGTCGCGAAGGAGAGGGAGACGTGTTCCAAACCAAGATCATACGTAGGCATGATTCACCAATCTAGCGCGCGGCCTGGAACGCCGCCTCCGCTCCAGGCCCAGGTCCGGCAGGAGTCCGGCCGGTGCGGGCGGGGAAGCGCGCGGCCGCCGGCAGGTGGCCGGCGTACGCCCAAGGGCTGCTCAGCGCGCGGCCTGGATGCCAAGCTCGGTGTCGGGCACCTTCTCGGTCAGGGCCTTGGGGCCGCGAGTGACCGCGACCGCTCCGGAGCGGACCAGCTCAACCACGCCATACGGGGCCAGGAGTCCCAGGAGGGCGTCCAGCTTGCCTTGGGCGCCGGTCGCTTCGATGGTGAGCGACTCTGGGTGGACATCGACCACGCGGACGCGGAAGAGCTTGACAATCTCCAGTACATCCGACCGGGTGCGTTCATTGGCCTTGACCTTGACCAGGATGAGCTCGCGCTCCACCGTCTGGGCCGGGTCCAACTCCACGATCTTGAGCACATGGAGGAGTTTGTTCAGTTGTTTGATGATCTGCTCCAGGGGGGCGCCCTCCGCGTCGGTGGTGACGGTGATGCGGGAGATGTCCGAACGCTCGGTGGAAGAGGCGGTGAGCGAGAGGATGTTGAAGGAGCGCCTGGCGAAGAGGCCGGTGATGCGCGTCAAGGCGCCGGGCCGGTTCTCCACCAGAATCGACAGCGTGTGCTGGGGGCCGCTCGCTAGGGTCGTGACATTCTTGACCATGATCGCTGCCTTTCCTTAACGCCCGGTCTGTTCACTGCCGGATACGGGTCCTGCGCCGGTGGCCGGGTCCTGCGCCGGTGGCCGGACTGCCAGCGGGCTGACGCCGGGCCGGTAGAGGAGGTCGCTGTTCGAGCCCCCCGGCGGGACCAGTGGCCAGACCTGGGCGTCCGGCCATACGCGCAGGTCTATCAGGGTCGGGCGCTCGCTCTCCGCCAGGGCCCGCTCGATGGCCTCGGTGGCCTCGTCCGGCGTCGATGCCCTGAGCCCCAGGCAGTCGTAGGCCTGCGCCAGGCGCACCAGGTCCGGGACCTGGGGGACCCCGGCCGCACCCGTCCCTGCGGAGTCCGGGCCACCGTCGTTGAGGTCGGTCTGGCAGTGGCGGCCACCGTAGAAGAGGGTCTGCCACTGGCGGATCAAACCGTATGAGGAATTGTTCAGTATGGCGATCTTGATGGGCAGGCCCAGCTGCCTAGCCACGGCCAGCTCGCCGGAGGAGACCTGGAAACCGCCGTCCCCACCGATCAGCCAGACCGGGCGGGAGCCATCCAGGCCCACCGCCGCGCCTATCGCGGCCGGCAGCCCGAAGCCCATGACCCCCAGTCCGCAGGAGGTGACCCAGGAGCCCGGATGTTCGAAATCCAGGAATTGGCTGGCCCAGATCTGGTGCTGCCCCACACCGGTGACCCATACCGTGTCCGGCGCGGCCAGGCGGCCCAGTTCCTGCACGGCCCACTGGGGGGACAACACGCCCTCCGGAGCCGGCTCGTATGCGGGCGGGTAGGCGGCCTGCCAGGCGTGGATCTGCTGCCACCAGGGGGCCAGGTCGGTCCGGCCCAGCCGCTCCTGGGCTTTGGGCAGCTCCAGGTTCAGGTCGTCGAGCACCTGTGCCACATCTCCTACGATCGGCACATCCACGGGCCGGGTCTTGCCGATTTCAGCCGGGTCGATGTCGATGTGGACCACCTTGGCGCCGGGGGCGAACCGGCCCAGGTCGCCGGTGACACGGTCGTCGAAGCGGGCGCCGATGGCGACCAGGAGGTCGCACTCCTGGATGGCTCCGTTCGCCGCCACCGAGCCATGCACGCCGGGCATGCCGAGTGCATGCTCATCGCTGTCGGGTATGATGCCACGGGAGGAGAGGGTGGTCACCACAGGGGCGCCGGCCAACCGGGCCAGCGTGGCCACCTGCTCGCCGGCCCGGGCCCGGACGGCCCCGCCGCCCACGTAGAGCAAGGGCCGGTAGGCGCGGGTCAGGAGATCCGAGGCATCCTGGAGCACATGCCCGTGGGCCTTGGTGGTGGGCTTGTAGCCAGGCAGGATCATCCGCTGGGGCCAGGAATAGGACATGGCCTCGGTCTGCGCGGTGCGGGTCAGGTCGATCAGGACAGGGCCGGGCCTGCCGGTCCGGGCGATGTAATAGGCCTCGGCCATCACGCGGGGGATGTCCTGGGCCTTGGTGACCAGGTAGGAGTGCTTGACCACGGGGTAGGTGATGCCCAGGATATCGACCTCCTGGAAGGCATCCGACCCCATGGCCCGGACGCCCACCTGGCCGGTGACGATCACCAGGGGGATGGAATCCCTGGCCGCCTCCGCAATCGGGGTGACCATGTTCGTGGCGCTGGCACCGGACGATACCAGGCAGACACCCACATTGCCGTTCGCCAGTGCGTATCCTTCCGCCGCCTGACCGGCCGCCTGCTCGGAGCGGGTCAGGACGAAGCGGAACCTGCTGTCGGACCCCATGGCATCGAAGACCGGCAGGATCTGGCCGCCGGGCAGGCCGAAGACGACCGAGACGCCCAGGTCCTCCAGGGAGCGGACCAGGGCCTGGGCCCCGTTCATCGCCTCCCCGACAGGATCCTGCCCTCCTTCCCCGGTCCTGGCTGGCTCCTTCGGGGCCGAGCTGAATGCTTGCAAGGGCGTCGGCAGTGCCATCGTGCTCCTCTCCTTCTGGTTGTCTTCCAGTCTAAACGGGGGGCTGGGCCTGGCGGGTGGAGGGGCCCGGGGACCGCCGTCCCTGTACCGGCCGACGGGCAGCGCAGGAAGGAAGGCTCAGGCGGTTCCCTCCGCGGTTTGCGGCTCCTCGTCACCGGTTGTCGCCTCGTCCGCCCCGGTCCGGGACCGGTCCTGCGCCGAGCGTCGACCGGCGGACTGCTGGTCTCGCAGGCGGGCCACCGTGCCGTTGTCGTCCAGCGCCTTCCAGGCTTTCTCGGCGGCCGCCAGCTGGGCCTTGCGCTTGCTGGAGGCACGACCCTGGCCTATGGCCTCGCGGGTGCCCTCGAGGATGAGGTCGGCTGTGAAGACCTGCGCGTAGTCGGGACCGGAGACGGACATGCGGTAGTCCGGCTGGCCGAGGCCCAGCTTGCGGGCCTTGACACTGATCGAGGTCTTCCAGTCGAGGGCGGGGCCTTCGGTGGCCACCTCGGCCAGGGTGTCGTCCACCAGCATGTGGACCGTGGTGCGTGCGCCCTCTATGCCGTGCTCGATGAAGACCGCACCGATCAGGGCCTCGACCGTGTCGCACAGGATGGAATCCTTGTCGCTGCCCCCGGATTCGGCCTCCCCGTGGCCCAGCAGTATGTACTGGCCCAAATGGAGTTTGGTGCGTGCGATGGCCGACAGGGCCTCCTCCGAGACCGCCTTGGCGCGCATCTTGGCCAGCTGCCCCTCGTTCATGTCGGGATGGGTCCGGTAGAGGGTCTCGGTGGAGACCAGCTCCAGGACGGCATCGCCCAGAAACTCCAGGCGTTCGTTGTTGGGCATGCCCTCGTGCTCGTGGGCGAAGGAACGGTGGGTGAGCGCGTGGACCAGCAGGTCGGGTTTGAGGGTCTGGCCCAGGGCCTTGAAGAGCTCCCGTGCGGGCAGTTCCTGGGATCTGGGCCCTTGCGGCCCCCGTCCGTCAGCTGTGTCCTGTGTTTCCGCCTTGGTGTGACCGGCCGCCGATGTGCCGTCCGCCTGTGTCGATGAGGTCATGTCCGCTCCTTGCCTCGCCCTGTAGCCGTCTGACGGCCCAGGCCGCACTTGCCGCCGGGTGCCGTTACTGCCGAGTATAAAAGAACCCCGCCACCCGTCGATGGCAGGGTTCATGGTTGCTGCGCTCCCGCCGGTGCTCAGCGGCGCCGGGCGGGGTCCATGCTCACTTGGCGGCGAACTTGGAACGCATGGCGTCCTTGTAGACGCGGCCGCGGAAGGTGCCGCAGGAGGGGCAGGCCATGTGGGGCAGGGTCGGGGCGCCGCAGTTGGGGCAGGTGACCGTGCTCACGGCCTGGGTCTTCCAGTTGGCGCGGCGCGAATGCGTGTTGGCGCGCGAAGTCTTGTACTTTGGCAGTGCCATTGTCTTCCTCTGTTCCGATCGAAATCACATTGAGCTTAAGCCTACAGCAGTCTAGCGCATACCCTGGCCAAAGGCCAGCGGGCGCCGGCGGGTCAGCCGAAGCCGCATCACTCTTTGCCCGTGCCCTCCGCCTGGGCTTCCAGCCGGGCCTTGAGACCGGCGAGGGCGTCCCAGCGGTCGTCCCTGATCTCGTGGTGGTGGTCCGGGTGTTCGTTCAGGTTGATGCCGCACTGGGCGCACAGGCCCTTGCAATCGGGCTTGCACAGGACCTTGAGGGGCATGGCCTCGACCAGGTTGTCGCGCAGGAGGGCTTCGATGTCCGCGACGTTGCCTGAATCCGCCAGTGGGTAGGTGTTGCCGTCGCCGGCCTCCTCCTCGCCGGCGACAATCTCCACGTCGCCCTTGAAGTCGCGGCCCTCGTGTTGGTACTCATAGGGGAAGAAAGCCACCAGATCCAGCTCCTTGGGGCCGGAGAGGGGTTTCAGGCAGCGGGTGCACTCGGCGTGCATGGGGGCGCTGATATGGGCGTTGAAGACCAGGCCATCGACAATCGAGTCCATGGAACCGGACACATGGACCGGTTCGCCCTCGTTGACGCCGACGATCCGGTCGCCGATTCCGCTGGGTGCGGGGAAGTCCCCGTCGATCTCCTTGCTCTGCCCGGGCCTCTGGGCCACTTGGGCCACAGGGATCGCCCAGGGCGAGCTTGCCGCGTTCGTCATGAATCGTCCTCCGCATACGATTGGTTCAGCTTGGAGGCGGCCTCGCGTTCGCGTTCGCGCAGGACCCCGAGACCGGCCTGCACGTCCTGCCGGTAGTGGTCCAGCTGCCCGCTCAAGGCCTCCATCACCTTGGCTGAATACTCGTTGGCCCCCTGGACGAGCTTATCGCTGTGGGCTTGAGCCTGGTCGATGATGGTCTGAGCCTTGCGCTGGGCGATGGCGACCACATTCTCCTGGCCGGCCAGGAACTCGGCTTGCTCACCGGCCTCCCTGACCACGTCCGCAGCCTGGCTCTGGGCCTGGGAGATGATCGCATTGGCCTGGGTCTGGGCGGTGTCGAGACGCCGTTCCGCCTCGCGCATCAGAGCCGAGGCGCGCTCAAGCTGCACCGGCAGCATCTTCTTGAGGTCGGCGAGGGAGGACATGAACTCCTCGCGGTCCACCTTGGCCACGGAGGGGGAGAAGACCGATGATTTGGCCTCATCCAGCAGGCTCTCCATCTGGTCGATGATGTCGTAGACGGTCGTGAACTCCTCACGGGAGGCCGGGGTGGCCGGCTCCGAGTTCTTTTCCTCGCGCATGTCCGGCAAGGCCGGCAGGTCGCGCTCCGGGGATGCGGGCTTGGGCTGGCGGTCATGGGCAGGCGAGGCTTCCAAGCGGGCGGAAGCCGGGACGGTGGAGGACGCGCCGGGTGCGTCCGATGCCCGGTCCTGTGCGGCCGCCCGGATGCCGGTCCTGGTGGATGTCCCCTCGCTGGCCTGTGCCCGGTCGGCTTGTTTCGCGGCCGGCAGGGATGCGCCGGTCGATGTGGGGGTGCGCCGGTCGCTGTGCGCCCTACCCTTGGCTGCGGTCCTCAGACCGGGCAGGGAGCCGGTTCCGGTCAGGTGCCCGGTCGCACCGGGGTTACCGCTGCCGCCGGGCCCTTTCGCCGGATCACGCTTGGATTTGGAGGCGATCATAGAGGAGTTGGTGCTGTCGTCGTCCGCAGGACGCTCGCCTCGGATGGACTTGCTGTGCGCCGGCAGGTCGGTGACTGATGCGGCCGGTTTGAAGCGCGCATCCGGGTCCGCGCCGGCCGGGCCCTTTCGCCCTTCCGCCCCGCCGTCTCGCCTGCCGCCTGTGCCTGCCGCCATGTCAGCCCCTTCCTTCGCTCATCGCCGCCTGCAGTCTGCCGATCACGTTGTCCGGCACCATGCCTTCTATATTGCCGCCGTGGCGGGCCACGTCCTTCACGATCGTGGAGGAGATGTGCTCACGCAGGGGGTCGGCCGGCAGGAACAGGGTCTCCACGCCCGACAGCTTGCGGTTGACCAGGGCCATGCCCAGCTCAGCCTCGTAGTCGCCGTTCTGCCGCAGCCCCTTGACAATGACCGTGGCCCCCACCCGCTTGCAGTAGTCGGTGATCAGCCCATCGGTGGATGCCACCCTGATGTCGGAGTAGCCGTCCGCAGCCAGTGCCTCGTGGATCATCGAGACGCGCTCCTGCTCGGGGAACAGCGGCGTCTTGGCCATATTGACGGCCACCACCACGTGGACCTGGTCGAAGAAGGAGGCGGATCGCTCGATCACGTCCAGGTGCCCGGAAGTGACCGGATCGTAGGACCCGGGGCATACAGCAATAGTCATATGCCAAGCCTACCGCGCACCGGGGAGCGCAACCAACCTCCGTGGATCACCCGCACGTGCTGCATTCACCCCTCCGGAGGGTCCTTGCGCGGGCGTTCGCGCAAGAATGGGACAGGTTCGGCGGACCGCCGGAGCAGCCGCCAGCAGGGTCGGTCGGGTCCCGAAGAAGCAGGGAAGACGATATGGGGGATTGCGCCTGGCTGCGCCCCGTTGCGCCGCCAGTGGTTTCATGGAATCAAGGGGGGTTGGCGGGTATGATGGAGGGCATGAGTGCAAGAGTGAAGCAATATGCGGATGAGGAGGGCGGCAGCCCCCTGTCCAGCCCGGAGGAGGGCGGCGGCACGGCCGTGCTCGAACGGCCCGAGACCCGCGAGGAGACGCAGCACAGCGACAACGGGGATGCGGACCGGTACTCCCACTACGTCTCCGCCGACAAAATCGCCGAGTCCAAGCTGACCGGGCGGCCGGTGGTGGCCCTGTGCGGCAAGGTCTGGGTGCCCAGGCACGACCCCTCGCGGTACCCGGTCTGCCCGGACTGCAAGCGCATCTACGAGCAGATGAAGCAGGGCGGGTTCTGAGCCGCAGGGTCTGCGCGCCGCCTGCATATATTCGCACCGACCTCCGCCGCCGGCTTTCAATGGCTGACGGCGGAGGTCGGTTTATGTCCGCAGGACCGGTCGGGGCTCAGTCCAAGGAGGCGCGGTCAATCGCGGCGAGCTCCTCGGCGGAGAAGGCCGTGTTGCCCAGGGCTCCGATATTGTCCAGAATCTGCCGGGGCTTGGAGGCGCCGATCAGGACCGAGGTGACCGAATCGTCGCGCAGGATCCAGGCCAGGGCCATCTCGGCCAGGGTCTGTCCGCGCTCGCCGGCCAGGCGGTTGAGTTCGCGGATCTGTTCCAGCCGCTGCCGGGTCAGGGCGTCGGATTGGAGGAAGCGTCCGTCCACCTTGATTCTTGAGTCGTCCGGGATGCCGTCCAGGTAGCGGTCGGTCAGCAGACCCTGAGCCAAGGGGGAGTAGGTGATGATGCCCTTGCCCAGCTTGGCGGCGGCGGTTTTGAGTCCGTTGCGTTCGATGGTCCGGTCGAAGATGGAGTAGCGGTTCTGGCAGATGATGAAGGGGCAGTGCAGCTCCTTCAGGATGGCCGTGGCCCGCTCAAGCGTCGGACCGTCGTAATTGGACAAGCCCACATACAGGGCCTTGCCCGAAGAGACCGCCTGGGCCAGGGCGCCCATGGTCTCCTCCAGGGGCGTCTCCGGGTCGGGGCGGTGGTGGTAGAAGATGTCCACATATTCGAGGCCCAGGCGTTCGAGGCTCTGGTCCAGGCTGGCCAGCAGGTACTTGCGGCTGCCCCAATCCCCGTAGGGCCCCTCCCACATCTCGAAGCCGGCCTTGGTGGAGATGACCAGCTCGTCGCGGTGGCGGCCGAAGTCGCGGGACAGGATCGAGCCGGCATGCCGTTCGGCGGCGCCGGGCTCCGGGCCGTAATTGTTGGCCAGGTCGAAATGGGTGATCCCGTTGTCGAAAGCCGTGAAGAGCATGTCCTTCATATGCTCGACCGGAGTAAGGTCGCCGAAGTTGTGCCACAGACCCAGCGAGACCGCCGGCAGCCTGAGGCCGCTGGCCCCGCTGCGGCGGTAGGTCATGGACGCGTAGCGGTCCGATGCCGGCGTGTATTCCTTGGCGTATTCAGCCATCTGGATTCCTTCTTCCCCGGGGGGATCGTCCCCCTGAACAGTGTGGTCCGGCCTGGATTGACGGGTGTGCGGGCATCGGTCAGGCGATGACCTGGGTGAGGGTGGGCAGGACCGGTTCGCCCTTCATCAGGCTCATGGCGGCGATGGGCAGCTCGGCCAGGGCCTGCGTCCGCCGGTCGCGTGCCCGCAGGAGGGCATCGTGGCCCACGAATTCGGGGTTCACCTGGCCCTCGCTGATATACGGCACCAGCAGGCCCCTCCAACCGTCGGGCGTGTGGAAGCCGGCCAGGGCCCGCTCGCCGCCGGCGACCACGTGCTCGGCTGTGGCCCGCCCGTCGGCGTAGGAGCGGAACGCCAGTTTGCGACCCGGCACCGACGCTTTGCCGGCCGACCTCTTGGCCACGGGGACCATCGATCCATCAGCGCCCTCCCGCTCCACCAGCTTGTAGACCATGGCGCAGGTGGGTGCGCCCGAACCGGTGACCAGCTGGGTGCCCACCCCGTAGGAGTCGACCGGCGCCCGGCTCAGGGCCGCGATCGCATACTCGTCCAGGTCATTGGTCACGGTGATTGTGGCTTTCGTGGCCCCCAGCGTGTCCAGCTGGGTGCGCACCTGCTGGGCCAGCGAGGCCAGATCGCCTGAATCCAGGCGCACCCCGCCCAGGTCCGGCCCGGCCACTTCGACCGCCGTCCTGACGGCCTCCTCGACCGAGTAGGTATCGGTCAGCAGGGTGGTGCCCTTGCCGAAGGCCTGGATCTGGGAGACGAAGGCGTCGCGCTCGCTGTCGTGCAGGAGGGTGAAGCAGTGGGCGGCGGTGCCGATTGCGGGCAGGTCGTAGAGTTTGGCGGCCTGGAGGTTGGAGGTGCCTTGGAAGCCACCGATCACCGCGGATCGGGCCGCCGAGACCGCCGCCCATTCGTTCGTCCGTCGGGCGCCCATGTCCATGCAGGGCCGTCCCCCGGCGGCCGAGACCATGCGGGAGGCCGCCGAAGCCACGGCCGAGTCGTAGTTCAGGACCGACAATACAAGCGTCTCCAGCAATGTGCACTCGGCGAAGGTGCCCTCCACCTGCAGGACGGGGGAGTCGGGGAAGAAGGGCTCGCCTTCCCGGTAGCCGCTGATCGAGCCCGAGAACCGGTAGCCCTCCAGCCAGCGCAGGGTCCGCGCACTCACGATATGGCGGTCGGCCAGGAAACGCAGGTCGTCCTCGGAGGGGCGGAAGGCGCCGATGGCCTCCATCAATCGGCCGGCACCGGCCGTCACCCCGTAACGCCGGCCATCGGGAAGGTGGCGGGTGTAGACCTCGAAGACACAGCGCCGGTCGGCGGTGCCGTCCTGCAGGGCGGCGTCCAGCATCGTGTACTCGTACATGTCCGTCAGCAAGGACGTGGATGCATCGGTGGTCGGGTTCATGCTCATGGCTCCCGCTCGTTTCTGCGCGCCCCTGGCTCTCGCTGCCGCATGCCGTCCCCCCGGTAAGGCGCGCCGGCCAGGGTCCGGCCACTCGCCCCCAGCTTAGCCGTCAGACCTGATAGGGGGGCGGCCGCGACGGGCTTGCCAAGGCTTGGTCCTAAGCTGACCCTATGAGATTTCTGGCCTCCTTCTACCGGCTTGCCATGGCCGCCTTCGCGCTCGCTGCCACATACCGGGGCTGGTTCCAAGGGCTGGGACGCGCCTGGGTGCCGCTGGACTTCCAGGCATCCTTCCTGCTGGCGCTCATCATGCTCTGGGCCGGTGCCGCCAGCTTACTCAAAGGGGTTGAGCCTCCGGCCTGGTTCAAGGGTTTCGCGGTCATCTACGCCCTGATCGGTGCTGCGGCGGCCTGGGCATTCCAGGGGACGGCCGGACTCCTGGACGGCCCCCGTGCCTGGGGTGTGCCAGTGGGTCTGATCACCCGGGGCCTCCTGCCGGCCATGGCCCTGCTGGACTTCCTTGTGTTCGACCCCCACAGGCGCTTCCCCTGGCACTACACGCTCTCGTGGATGGCCTACCTGCCGTGTTATCTGGCCTTCGTGCTGGTCCGAGCGGCGATTTGGCCGCATTCGGGAGCCGGTTCAGGCGCCGGATCGCTGGCTTCGGCATACCCGTATCCGGCCCTTGACCTGCACACCCTGGGATGGGCGCGACTGACCATCAATGCGTCCGGATACCTGCTGGTCTGCTTCGCGATCGGACTGGCGCTCTTCTTGCTGGACCGGATCCTGCCCAGGCGCGCCGGACTGCGTGCGGGGCGCGGTTCGTAGGGCCGGTCACGTATATATGGGGGTAGAAAAGCCCAGCAAAGGGTTGCGATGACCCCGGGCGGATTTCGCCGACCGGGTGAAAGGCGGATGGACAATATGGCAGCTATAGCGGACATGATCGCGGAGGGCACGGTGATTCGGCCGGACGGACGCGCGGCGGACGAGCTGCGGCCCGTGCGGATCACGCGCGGGTGGACCCAGGCCCCGGAGGGGTCGGTCCTGATTGAATGCGGCGGCACCCGTGTGTTGTGCACGGCTTCGTTCACACCGACCGTGCCCCGTTGGCGCAAGGACTCCGGACTGGGCTGGGTCACCGCCGAATACGCCATGCTCCCCCGGGCCACCTCGGAACGCACTGCCCGTGAGTCGGTGCGCGGCAAGGTGGGCGGACGCACCCAGGAGATCTCCCGCCTGATCGGGCGCTGCCTGCGCGGCGTGGTGAACATGAAGGCCCTGGGCGACAACCAGGTGCAGATCGACTGCGATGTCCTCCAGGCCGACGGAGGCACCCGCACCGCATCGGTCACGGGCGCTTGGGTCGCCTTGGCCGACGCCTTGCGCTGGGCTGAGCGCAAAGGGCACATCAAGAGCGCCGAGCGGGCGCTTTCCAGCCAGGTGTCGGCCGTGTCCGTCGGCGTCATCGACGGGCGGCCCATGCTGGACCTGCCGTATGTCGAGGACAGCCGGGCCATGACCGACATGAACGTGGCCATGACCGGCGAGGGCGATTTCATCGAAATCCAAGGCACAGCCGAACACCGGCCCTTCAACCGTGATGAGCTGGGGACCCTGCTGGACCTGGCGACCAAGGGCAACAAGGCCCTTCAGGTCCTGCAGCGTCGGTCCCTGGACGCCGAGCCAGGTCAAACCGTGCGTTCCGCGGACGCCAAGGAGGGATGACGATGGCTGACGGTGATGCACGGATTGTGGTGGCGACCCACAACGAGGGCAAGCTGGCGGAGATGCGGTCCATCCTGGATGCCTGCATCCATGGGTTGCCCGGCGAGCAGGCCGCCCGGATGGAACGCTTCACATTGGTGTCGGCCGGCCAGCTGGGCCTGCCGGATCCGGTGGAGACCGGATTGACATTCGAACAGAACGCCTTGCTCAAAGCCGGGGATGTGACCGAACGCACCGGCCTGCCGGCGATTGCCGACGACTCCGGCCTGGTGGTGGATGTGATGGGGGCAGCCCCCGGCATCCTGTCCGCCCGTTGGTCTGGGGTGCATGGCGACGACCGCGCCAACATGCGCCTGCTGCTGGCCCAGCTCAAGGACCTCTCCGAGGATGATCTCGGTGCCCGGTTCGTCACCGCCGCGGCCCTGGTGCTGCCGGCGGGCATGGGCAAGGAGGAAGTGGCCGACCGTAAAGGACCCACCGAGTTCATCCGCACCGGACGCATGGACGGCCACCTGGTCCACCGGCCCCGCGGCGACCAGGGATTCGGCTATGACCCCATCTTCGTGCCCGACGACCAGCCCGAGCGGGCCAGGCGGGCGGGGGTCGAATTGACCAGCGCCGAGCTTGAACCGGCCGAAAAAAACGCCATATCGCACCGGGGAAAGGCCCTGAAGGCCATCATGCCCATCCTCATCCGGGCCCTGTCCTGAGCGAACCGGCCCAGTCAGGGCCGCCACGCCCCTGTTCGATTGGACTTGCCGCTGGCGAGACCCGTCCTAAACTTGAATTGGAAACGGGGACAAAGTGCTGATGAGGGGCTGAGACGCTGTGAACAACAGGAGGGGAGGCCGAGGGCGGCTGGCATATGCGCTGACCGCTCTTCTGGTCGCTCTGTCCTGTCTGCTCCTGCCGGCGGCCGCGCCTTCCGGGCGGGCACCCGAAGCCCATGCCGACCCCCTTGACTCCACGCCGGCCGATCCCAAGCCCCAGCTCTACAGGATGCTGGCCTACAACAGCCGCATCGACACCCAGAACGACGAGCTGCGCATGGATTTCGTCCTCAGGCTGGCACATGGGCAGATGGACCCGGGCTGTGTGCCGGTGGGCCGGTACGACGGTTCCGGCAAGTGCGGCCTGTCCTTCGTGTATGCCTACTGGGGGGTCAACGACAACCCCTACTGGTACTTCTCCAGGGCCAAATACCTCAACACCATGGGGCAGGACGGGGCCGCCCGCTGGGCCGCGAACGTCGACCAGTACTACACGATCCACCAGGTGGTCAACTCCGGTAAGTACGACTACCTGACCATCTCCCTGGAGGGGGATGTGAACTATCCGGACGCCGCCGGATCAGCTAATTACGATGGCTCGGACAGTGAACGGGTGGACCCGCGCCGGGTGGGGGGCGCCAAGCTCAACCAGTTCGTCTACGCGATCGCCGGCAGGGAGCACGCCCGCTGGGACAAGGGCATCGACACCCTGACGCTGAGGCCTTCCGCCGATTTCGACTACAGGTACGTCACCAACATAGCCGAAGACTACCCGGCTTACGTCTACACACCGGATTGTGTGGCCGGCAGTGTCGGGGGAGCCTGCAACGGTCCCATGTCCTTCGTGGGTTGGGACGGCTATCCGTCCCTGTTCAGCGGTGGCCAGTCCAATTGGGGCATGGTGGCCGACTATGGTTTCCGGGGCAGGAGCGCACCGGGTGTTGCCCCGCCCCGTTCGTTCTTCGTCTACTGGTACAACCCCGCCTACGGCCGGGGGTACCCGTGTTCGCGCACCACCTCCTTCTACTATCAGTGGATCGGACTCAAGGACGGCCGGTACTGGCAGCCGGTCTCCTCGCTGACGCCCACGGTCCAGCGGGTGGACGGCCAGCACCCGGTCGCCCCGGGCACCCCACCTGCCTATCCGAGTACATGGGCGGCGTTCAACGAGGCGGCGAAGGGCGGCAAGACCAACAACCTGCTGGCAGCCGGGGCCGGTGGAGGTGCGAGCGCCCAGCTGGCGGACGGGTCGATCGACTTCGAGAAAGCCAAGAGGGCCGACGGGTTGGACGGTTATTTCAAGTTGGTGACCTGGCCGGTCAGCACCGGTGCGGACGGAAGGACGTCCGGCTGTGACACGTCCGTCAACAAGGACGCCTACAACCCGGATGCGGGCATCACCGCCGGAATGAGCCAGGCGCAGATCGCGGCCCGGCTGGACTCGGGCTGGACCATCGACACGGTCATGAGCCGCTACCAAATTCCCCGGCCCGACCCGCCCGTCATCGGGCAGGTAGGCCAGGACGGGTATTCAAGCAGCGCGACCGTGACCGTCTCGGGAACCTCCCCGGTCAGGCATCAGGCCGCGTCGGGCGGCAATCCCGAGCGCCGCTACATGGTGACCCTCTACGCCGAGGATCCCCGGCATCCCATACGGCAGAACACGGCCGAGCAGACCAACGATTATGGCAGCAGGGGCGTCAGGATCGGGCAGGCCGAGGTGGACGACCAGGGCCGTTGGTCCGTCGTGGACAACGATACGGAAGTGGACGGCCAGGGGAACGTGGACGGCAGCCGCCGGCGTTACCATGCCTACCTGACCGAGGAGAACTCGGGTGATCGGCTCACCTCCGATTTCTCCAACATCGTGACGGTCACCTTCTATACAGCCGCCGACCCCACCCCCAGCGTGGACCGGGTGCGCCCGCCGCGTACCGTGGACGGCAGACTGCCCTCCGACGCCAAGGGGCTCATATCCGGCTCCGCCAGGATAACCCACGATGGCTCCAGCCTCAGCGTCGACGCGGTGCCCGCTGCGGACCCATCGGCCAGACCCATTCCCATCCTTACCAGGTCCAATCTGGCTGCGGGGCGCACGGACTGGCAGGCTGAGCTGACTGGCCTCGGCCGCTTCCGGCCGGTCTCCGGGGACCACCGTTATGTCTTCAGGGCCCGCCTGACCACCAGGACCGGCAAGGTCTCGGCACTGGGCGAGCACACCGACGATATGGACATGACCCCGCCGAAGCCGGGGGTGGTATCCGCCGGCCGATCGGGGGTGAGGGGCGTGGCCAGAAGTTCGGATGCCCCCGGCGCTCCGGTCCAGGCGGGCGGGAGTGTGTCGGTGGTCTGGCCGGACGGCAGCCGTTCCGGACCGGTGCCGATAGGCTCGGACGGCACCTGGAGCCTGCCCCTACCCGCCGGCATGACCGTCGAGGGATTGGTGGGTGTGCGTGCCACGGATCCCGTAGGCAACGAATCGGCTCCGGAATGGGTCGATCTTCGGCAGGCGCCGCGGCAAAAAGCCGTGCCGTTCACCGGGGGCGGACCCTGGAGCGCGTTGGCCGCTTGCCTGGGTGTGGCCGCGCTAGCCCTGGCCGCGGCCGGTGCGGCCGTAATAGCCAAAGAACGTCGCGACCGTCATCCGGTCGCCGCAAAAGCCAAGAAACAGTGAAGGAGAGAAGTCATGAAGATACGTGACGCGATGCGGGCGGCCGCCGGGCTGCTGGCGGCGACGGCCACCCTGGTGGGTGTCTCGCTGCTGGGGGCCGAGACGGCTTCAGCCGATGTGGAAGTGGCCAACCCGGACCTGAGGACCAACCTGGCGGGGCTTACCATCTCCGGTGCCCATGATGCAGTGGACGGCCACCAGTTCAAGGCCGTGAAGATCGGCCTGTACCAGTCGGCCAATGTCGATACGACCGGCAACGGCGGCAGGCTCACCTCGGTCTCGGTGGGTACGGAGAACGCAGTCAAAACGGTCGCGGCCGACGCCCTGCACACGGTGCACCCGGCTTCGCCCGCCCCGGCCTTCCAGGACAATCCGGTCGGTGAGATGTCCTCGCTATGGTTGGGTTTCCAGTCGCAGGGCGTCTCTGGCGTATCCCAGGATGACACCACCTCCAACAGCGCCGATCACGCCTGGGCCGGTCACCTGCGCGACTTCGTGACCAAGTTGGTCGCAGAGCCGGCCTTCGCCGGCCTGGTCGCCAGCTCGACTTACACCGCCACCGGCTCGGGTACCTCGGCCGCATTCAGCGGTCTGGCCCAAGGGATCTACGTTGTTGTCGATACGACCGCCGCCGGCGGCCCGGGCGGCTACAGCAACTCGATCCCCATGCTGGTGGGAACCGCGGTCGGCGTGACCTCCACCTTCCCCGGATACACCCGCTTCAAGAACGAGACCTCGCCCACGGCACCCATCCTGGGTCGGGTGGAGATCAAGAACGATCGTCCCACCATCACCAAGCAGGCCGTGCATGATGGGTCCAGGGGTTCCTCTGCATCCATCGGCGGCTATGTGAAATACCGGATCTCGGGCCGGGTTCCGGTGACCACCGGCTTCCGCAATTTCAAGTACCTGCTGGTGGATACGCCCGATGCCGGACTGAAGTTCGTGCGCGATGGCGGCCACCAGGTGACAGTCACCGCCGGACCTTCGGGCGGCGCCCAGACCCCGGTGCCCGAGCGCTCCGGCGGCAGCGATGGATTCATCGTCGACGCCCACGGCGACGGTTCGGTCAATTTCAATCTCTCCCAGGTCATCACCGGTCTGACCCCGGGCGACACCGTGACCGTGACCTACTACATGCAGCTGACCGACGACGCCCAGTCCGGTGCCGTCAAGAACCGGGCCAAGCTGGTCTATTCCTCCGACCCGATGAACCAGCCGACCGACAACCAGGGGAACGGCGGTTCCGAGGACTCCTATCAGCCCACAGACAATCCCGGTCTGAACGCATACTTCTACCACTTCGAGCTGTCCAAGAAGGCCAAGGCGGACAGCCGGGACCTGACCGGGGCCAGCTTCTCGATCAAGCCTCAGGGGCAGAACGTCGCGCTCAAATTCGGTCAGGTCAAGGACGCCAACGGAGTGACGATTCCCGGCCGCTATAAGCTCCTGGCCGACCAGCGTCGCACGGGCGCCGGAGTCTCCGATGTACTGGAGATCTCGGACGGCTCCTATTCGGGCAGCCACGCGGACCAGGCCGTGGCCAAGGGGCACCTCTTCATCGACGGCCTTGGCGCGGGGGTCTACACGGTCTCCGAGATCAACCCGCCGGCCACTTTCTCCGGCATGTTCAAGCCTTCGTTCGATGTGACCATCGCCCCAGGGCCGGGGTCCGACTCCGCCCACCCCGAGCTGAGCAACGCCGGGGATGCCTGGGACCTGGTGTCCGCAGGCTCCTGGTCCTACGACGCAACCCAGGCGCCCCAGCTGGCTCCGGCCCCCGGTTCGCACTCCGTCGGGATCTTCAACGTCTCCTCCCTCTCCCAGCTGCCCATGACCGGCGGCGCCGGCATCATCCTGGCCGTTCTGGTGGCCCTGGTGGCCCTGGTCGCAGCAGGTGGGCTCTTCCTGCTCAAGCGGCATAGGGATGCGAGCCGGAGCTGAGCTTCCAGGAGGCGGTCTTCGGACCCGAGGCGGATTGGCAGGGGGTCCGCAGCGACCGTAAACGCAGAGGCGACAGGCTCCTGGTGGCCCTGATCGTCCTGTGTCTGACGGTGGCGGCGGGCGCTCTCTTGTGGATCCCCTCGGCCCAGTTGATCCATATGCGCGCTGAACAGCGGGCTGTGGAACGGGGCGCTCGCGCCGTCGCGGCCTGGCCCCAGGGGCGGGTGGCGCGCGAGCTCAGGCTGGCCCGGGCCTACAACCGCCGGATAGCGGCCAGCGGGCAGGGGACCTTGGGGGAGGCTTCGGACCCTTTCCTGCCCCCCAATCTGCAGGGTGGCCGGCAGGCCTCCATGGCCGAGCGCGACCACGACTACCAGGGCCTGCTCAACACCGGTGGAGGACTGATGGGCTCGGTGCGGGTGCCGAGGATTTCCCTGAATATGCCCATCTACCATGGAACCTCCGACCAGTCGCTCTCCCAGGGCTCCGGGCACCTGTACGGTACCAGCCTGCCGGTGGGGGGACCGTCGACGAACGCGGTGCTGACCGGGCACCGGGGGCTGCCCGGTGCCCTGCTCTTCACGCGGCTGGATGAGCTCAAGCCCGGCGATGTGTTCTATGTGGACACCCTGGGCCGGACCATGGGGTACCGGATCACCGCGATCCATGTCGTCGATCCCGATGACACGCACCTGTACACCGTCGTGCAGGGCAAGGACCTGGTCACGTTGATGACCTGCACCCCTTATGGGGTCAATACGCAGAGGCTGGTGCTGACCGGGGAGCGCGCCCCGATACCGAGGGTCGTGCCTGAACCGGATGACGCCCCCAAGGACGCGGTCCTGATCGGGTTGGGCTGCGGCCTGGCCGCCTTTGCCATCGGGGTGGGTGCGTTCGCCTCGACCAGGCGACGGACATTGAGCGCCCGCCATGCCCGCAGGAACGGGGACTCAGGGGCCGGGAAATTACTTGATAAGCTCAATGTTTATTAAGTCACACAAATGCCGGTAGACCCTCTTAAGGTCAGGAATAATGCGGAATAAAGCTATGCGATAGCTCTATCTATCGAATAAATATGCTTGATTAAATACATCAGTTGTGTTTTCCTGTTCACCTATGCCAGGAGCGGTCAGCCGCTTCCTGTGATGGCGGTGGGTCGATGAGGGCGGATGCCTGACACCCCACCTTGGCGTGAAGACGACGAGGACGGCGGGCGCTCGCAAGCGCCCCGTCTACTGGATGCCGGCAGCAGGTGATGATGAGGAAGAACGATGGTGGAAGAACGGGGGCCGTGTGTCTGGCGGCCCTGCTGACGATCGTGGCGGTGTTCGGCGTACTCAGGCCGGCGGCCACGGCGAGCGCCGATCTCAGCGCCGAGGGCGGGATGGATGCGCGCAAGCCTGATCGTAAGCCGCAGCTGTACCAGATGCTCGCCTACAACGACCGGATTGACACCCAGAACGACGAGTTGAGGATGGATTTCATCCTGCGGGTGGCCCACGGGCTGGTGAACCCGGAGTGCGTGCCGGAGGGGGCGATCAGCGTCAGCGGTGCCGACAAGTGCGGCTTGAACATACTGTATTCGTATTATGGCGTCGGCAAACGGGTCACCCAGTACAACCATTTGCATTACCTGAACACCCTTGGGGAGAACGGTGCCGGCGCCAGCCGATGGGCCAGCAATGTGGACGGTTTCTACACGATACACACCGTCATCAATTCCGGTGCCTACGACTATCTGAACATCTCGATGGAGTGCGACATCGACTACCCCAATGACGCCTCGCCGGGGAGCTATGACCCGGGGGCCACGGACTTCGTCGACACGGAGCGCGTGGGCGGCGCCCGGATCAACCAATATGTCTATGCGACCGTCGGCGATGATGGCAAACCCTGGGCCAACACCGACAGCATCAGCTTCGACGCCGCGGCCAGCCTGGATCCGGAACGGTCCACCAACATAGCGGCGGACCACCCGGCCTACGTGTACACCCCCTATTGCAGCCCGGGCTCCGCCTACCCCGCCTGCAATGGCCCCATGTCCTTCATCGGCTGGGACGCCAACCCCGCCCTGTGGAGCGGGGGCCAGGCGAATTGGGGGTTGGTCACCGACCATGGCTTCGCCGGCCGCCCCGAACGTGCGGGCGTGGCACCCAGCAAGTCCTTCTTCGTCTACTGGTACAACCCCGACCAGGACACCGGCAAACGATGCTCCCGCAACACCTCGTTCTACTACCAATGGCTAGGCACCAAAGCCGGCAAGTGGGTTCCTGTGTCCTCGCTGACCCCCCAGGTGCAGCGCGTGGACGGCCAGAAGAGGGTCGTGGCAGCCGTGCCGCCGCCGGATGCCAACGCCTCGTCCTCCTTCAATGAACCGGTCCGGAGCGACAAGAAGAACTACCTGCTCGCACCCGGACCCGGCGCAGGCAAACCCTCCGCCCAACACGCCGACGGCTCCATCGATTTCAAACTGGCCAAGGAGGCCGATGGCCTCGACGGATACTTCAAACTGGTGACGTGGCCGATCACCACCAACCCGGATGGGAGCATCACGGGCTGCGACGCGGAGCCGATGAAGGATTTCTACAACCCTGATGCAGGCATCAGCGCGGACATGGATCAGCACACGATCGCCGAGCGCATCAGCATGGGATGGACCGTGGACACGGCCTACTACCGCTATGACGTGGCGCGGCCGGACCGACCGGTCATCAGCAGCCCCAAAGACGGTTCCTACGCCGGCAGCCTGACCCCACTCATCTCCGGCAGCGGCGAACCCGGCGACCTGCTGAGCCTGTATGCGCAGGACCCCGCCAAACCCATCAAGCCCGACGCCCCCGATGACCCCGACACCAAAGGAGTGCTGATAGGCCGGACCACGGTGGCCGAGGACGGAACATGGGCGATCAGGGACCCGAACACCGCTTCGCCTGCGAACACCGAATCCGGCACCCGGCGTTACCACGCCTGGCAGACCGAGACCAGCAGCGGCTACGACCTGACTTCGGAGTTCTCCAACACCGTCACGGTCCACTTCATGGCCGACAAGGACCCCGCACCGAAGGTGACGTCGGTCGCGGTGCCGCATACGGTCAACGGAGTGCTGCCGGACGGCTCGAAACTCACGCTGGCAGGCACCGCCGCGCCCATACACGACGGGGACGCCCTCAAGGTCTACGCCCTGCCCGACCCGGATGGCGCCGGCCGGACCGGGGCGGCGGAGGGAAAGGAATCGACGGAGGCACCGCAGACCCGGACGTCGGCCGTATCCCACGCGCGCAAAGCGCCGACCCTGCAAACGCCGTCAGGCGGACCGGAGGCGGGCCCCATGCCCGACACCGCCGTGGTGGCCCGGATCGAATCAATCCCCGCAGGTGACCAGCAGTGGGAGCTGGAGGCCGAGCCGAAGTATTTCCTGGACCGCCAACCCGCCGACGGGAAGGGGGAGACCTTCCGTTTCGTTGCCGTACTGGTCAACCGGGCCGGTGCGGAATCGGCCTCCCGTGATTTTGCGATGCGCGTGGATATGGACCCGCCCGACCCGGGTGTATCGGCCTCCGACCTGGGGCAGGTGAGCGGGAAGGCCGTCGGGGGAAGGTCGCATTCGCCGGAGCCTGGGGCCCGCATCAGCGTCACCTGGCCGGATGGGGGCCACGCTTCGACGGTCGCCGACGGACAGGGCGCCTGGTCCATTTCCACGCCGGCCGGCATGCGGAAGGGGGAGGTGACCGTAAGGGCCGAGGACGCGGCGGACAATCAGTCCGCCCCGAGGATTGTGCAGTTGACCGAGCCGGCCAACGTGGGTAGCCTGCCCCTGGCCGGGGGCCATGGTTGGATGGTGTATGCCGGTCTGGCCGTGGGCTTCCTGGGCGCTGTGGTGGTCCGAAGGCTCCGCGAGCAGGCCGGATCCCGGTGAGAGGGGGTTGGTCCGTGACGGTCGGGGGATGTCCGGATCGGCCCTCCCCGGTCTGGCCTGGCGGGTGTGAACCCGGGGCCGTGCTAGATTGAATGCGGGCCGCTGGCCCAGGCGCACGTGGCGGAATCGGTAGACGCGCAGGATTTAGGTTCCTGTGACTTCGG
This sequence comes from Bifidobacterium xylocopae, assembly GCF_003315615.1. Lineage (GTDB taxonomy): Bacteria > Actinomycetota > Actinomycetes > Actinomycetales > Bifidobacteriaceae > Bombiscardovia > Bombiscardovia xylocopae. The sequence goes on along the minus strand of NZ_PDCH01000008.1, from coordinate 62,110 downwards.
TCGTGGGGGTTCAAGTCCCCCCGTGCGCACTTGTGGGAGCAACAGCCCGTCCATTGGACAGGGGACGGGTGGGGCCGCAAGGCAGAATCACGCCGGGGACAATGAGGATTCGGGTATGGGGTGGCGTCATAGAGCATGGGGCTGTCAATTTCACCAGGGAACGCCGGCGACGATGAGCCGGGTGGAGGAAAGGGAGCCACTTGACAGAATCGAACTGTCGACCTTCTCATTACGAGTGAGACGCTCTGCCAACTGAGCTAAAGTGGCCTGCCGCCCGGAGCCGGAAGTGTTCACCGCCGGCGACCATGGACAACATAGAAGATTGTAGCGGGTGGGCTCGATTTGTCCAGTCACCTGGCACGGCGGCAGCTGTACGGGTCCCTTGCGAGAATGGGGGTATGAGCATGGACGATTTCTACGCCATCATCCCCGCCGGGGGAGTGGGTACCAGACTGTGGCCCCTGAGCCGCAAGGGACGGCCGAAGTTCCTTTTCGACCTGTTGGGCCAGGGTCGCACCATGATCCAGGCCACTTTCGATCGACTGGCCTCCATCTGCGGGGAGGACCATGTGGCCGTTTCGACCGGGGTGCAGCATGTTGACGCTGTGCGTAGGCAACTGCCCGGGCTGGGGCCGGACGCAGTGTTCGCAGAGCCGGTGCCGCGCGACTCCACAGCCGCGATCGCCCTGGCCACAGCCGTGCTGGCCCGACGGCATGGGGAACGCATCGTCGTGGGATCCTTCGCGGCCGACCATGTTATCCGTGATGACGGGGCCTTCGCCATGTCGGTGCGCCAGGCCGTGGCCGCCGCCCGGGCCGGATATGTGGCCACGATCGGCATAGCGGCCTCGCGTCCCTCCACGGCCTTCGGATACATCCACCAGGGCCCCTCACTGGCGGACCGGGTTCCTGACGCCCCCGACGCGCGGCTGGTCAGCGAGTTCGTGGAGAAGCCGGACGCGGCCACGGCCCAGGCCTACCTGGCCACCGGGGAATACCGCTGGAACGCCGGCATGTTCGTCATGCGGGCCGACGTGGTCCTCGACTGCCTCAGACGGTATCGACCCCGGCTTCACCAGTCCGTCATGGCCATCGCGCAGGCCTGGGACCAGGGGGAGGAGGAGCGGCGGGCCGCCATGGACGGGCACTGGGCCGGCATCGAGAAGATAGCCTTCGACTACTCGGTGGCCGAACCCCTGTCGGCTGACGGTGGTGTGGCCGTGGTGCCCGGCGGCTTCGGCTGGGATGACATCGGCGACTTCAACTCCGCCGCAGCCCTGCTGCCTTCCTCCGATCGAAGCAACATGAAGATCCTGGGGGATTCGGACCTGGTCGAGTGCCTGGACTCGGCCGGAGACGTGGTGCTGCCGGGGTCGGGCCGGCTCGTGGCGCTGCTGGGCGTCGACGACATGGTCGTGGTGGACACGCCCGATGCCCTGCTGGTGGCCCCACGCGCCCGCAGCCAGGAGGTCAAGGACATGGTCGCCAAGCTGGCCGAAGATGGCCGGGAAGGCATTCTGTAGGGCGTGGACAGCCGTAGCGCCCCAAGGCCGGTCCGCAAGCCCAGGAACATACGCGTGGAGGCCCTCCGTTTGGCCGCCATAGCCGGCATCTCCGTGTTCCATGTATTCTCGCCCTGGTTCTGGGCCGCCACCCATCCGGCTGCCGTCGACCCATCTGATGCCCTGCCCGCCTTGGTGGTCTCGGCCTTGCCCAACCGGCCGGGCTGGGCCCTGTGGCTGCTGGGTCTGATCGCCCTGCTGGGCTCCTGGGGCAACCATGTGTTCTACATGATCTCCGCCTGGTATCTGGTGCCGGGCATGGCGTCCCAGGCCGATTCCCCGGGCTACTGGCGCTCGCAGCTGCTGGCGGGGGTACGCCGCTGCCTTCCGGTGCTTGCCACAATCGCTCTGTATGCGCTGCTGCTGGTTGCGGCCAACGCTCGCTTCCATACCTTGCCCGCCGCGGGCAGGCTGCAATGGGTCGGCCCCGGTCTCGAATTCGTGTGGCTTTACATGCTGTTCGTGTTGCTGGCACCCGCCTGGGCCTGGCTCCTGCGCCGCTGTTCCGGCTCCGGCTGGGCGCGGGCCTGCGGTGTTCTGCTGCTGGTGGCCGTCCAAGTGCTCAACGGATACATCGCTTTCGTGAACCAGGGCGATACGGCGGCCCGGGGTCTGCTCGACTGGCGCAAGCAGATGAGTGCACTCACCTATCTGGTGTCCTTCGCTGTAGCCGGTGCCCTGGGGTGGGCCGTACGGCAGCGGTCACAGCCATCCGGCCGCTCCGCCTGGACCGGCTCCCTTTTCTGGGGCAGGGCCCTGGGCTGCCTACTGGTCCTCACCCTGATCCTCACCGGTTACTGGGCCATGCGCGGATCCGCTGCAGCGCTCTATGCGCTGTCTTTCAAGTCCACATCCCTGCTCGCCTTCGCACTGGCACTGGCCGCCCTGTGCTGGTGCGCCCTGCAGCCGGATAGGAGCGGTTCGACGGCGGAGCCGGCCGGTAAGGGACGAAGTGCAATCGCGGCGCTGGCCTCGGGCATTCTCGGTTTTTACATTGTTCAATCCCTGGCCCACGACTGGTGGGCGCCCGCCTGCGAGAAACTGCTGGCCGAGGCCTTGCACGGCGGGACCACGCCGGCCTTCATCGCGTTCTTCGCGGCTGGGTTGGCTTTTTCGCTCGTTTTCACCCTGATTGTGCTCCTGCTGGACCTCCTGGTGCGGCAGCCCGCCCTGCGCTTGCTGGGCCTGGGCAAGCGGCGACGTACGTGTCTGGGGTGAACCGCCCGGACATTTGCTTTTTTGTGCCTTTCTGTCTGCTTTTGTGAGTAGCGTAAGCAGTGGTAGCAAACCGGTTCGCCCAGCCCAACGGCAGGTGGATCGCGGACGGCATTTCCCCGACGAAAGGACCCTCAGATGGCCATCAATCCTCCTGTGGACGCCAGCAAGACGGCGGCCTGGGCTCAGCTCCAGCGGCACTTCGACGCGATGCAGGCCGAAGGAATCAACCTGCGCAACTGGTTCGCGGCCGATCCCGAGCGCACCGCGAAGCTCAGCTTCGAGGCGGGCGACCTGCACTTCGACCTCTCCAAGAACCTGATCAAGCCGGAGACGCTGGGGCTCTTCGCACAGCTGGCCAAGGACGTGCACCTGGACGAGCGCATCGAGCAGATGTTCACCGGCGGCCACATCAACAACACCGAGGACCGCGCTGTCCTGCACACGGCACTGCGCCGTCCCGATGACGACAAGGGCAAGCTGATCGTCGATGGCCAGGATGTGGTCAAGGATGTGCGGGAGACCCTGGAGCGGGTATACGCCTTCGCCGACCAGGTGCGTTCGGGCGAGTGGAAGGGTGTGTCCGGCAAGCGAATCGAGACCGTGGTCAACATCGGGATCGGGGGCTCCGACCTTGGGCCCGTCATGGTCTATGAGGCCCTGAAGCCCTATGCGGATGCCGGCATCTCCGCCCGCTACATCTCGAACGTCGACCCCAACGACCTGGCCGAGAAGACCAGGGACCTGGACCCCGAGACCACCCTGTTCGTGATCGTCTCCAAGACCTTCTCCACCCTGGAGACCCTGACCAACGCCCGGGAGGCCCGCGCCTGGCTGCTGGGCAGGCTGAAGTCCAAGGGCGTCATCGACGGGTCGGACGCCTCCTGCGCCGAAGCCGTCAAGCGCCACTTCATCGCCGTTTCCACGGCCCTTGACAAGGTTGAGGCCTTCGGCATCGATCCGGCCAACGCATTCGGCTTCTGGAACTGGGTGGGCGGCCGCTACTCGGTGGACTCCGCCGTGGGCACCTCGCTGGCCATCGTCTTCGGGCCCAAGCGCTTCGAGGAGTTCCTGCAGGGCTTCCATGCGATCGACACCTATTACCGAACCACCCCGTTCGAGCGCAACGTGGTGGCGCTCATGGGCCTGATGAACGTGTGGTACGTCAACTTCTTCGGTGCCCACTCCCATGCGGTCCTGCCCTATGACCAGTACCTGCACCGCTTCCCGGCATACCTGCAGCAGCTCACGATGGAGTCCAACGGCAAGTCCGTGCGCTGGGACGGCACGCCCGTCACCACGCAGACCGGCGAAATCTTCTGGGGTGAGCCCGGCACCAACGGCCAGCACGCCTTCTACCAGCTGATTCACCAGGGCACCCGTCTGATCCCGGCCGACTTCATCGCCTTCGCGAATACGCCGAATCCGGCCAAGGACGGCGACCAGGACGTGCATGAGCTCCTTCTGGCCAACTACTTCGCCCAGACAAAGGCCTTGGCTTTCGGCAAGACGGCCGACGAGGTGCGTGCCGAAGGCACTGCGGAGGCCATCGTCCCCGCCCGTGTCTTCACCGGCAACCGTCCCACCACCTCCATCTTCGGACAGGCGCTCACACCTTATTCCCTGGGTGAGCTGATCGCTCTCTATGAGCACATCACGCTGACCGAGGGCACGGTCTGGGGGATCGACTCCTACGACCAGTGGGGTGTGGAGCTGGGTAAGAAGCTGGCCCAGGAAATCACCCCCGCCATCTCCAAGGACGACGCGGCCCTGGCCGGACAGGACCAGTCCACCCGTGCGCTGATCGCCTTCTACAGGGCCCACCGCAACTGAGCTGGGTCGGCCCCGCCTCCGACGGGCGGGGCCTGCCTTGGAGCGCGGCGCGCCCGCTGCCGCATTCCCCCGGCCTGATCGTGGCCACGGCCGGGCATGGGTGGAAACGGGTCCTGCGCAGGGGGTAGAATGGTTACCTGTCATGCCGGGAGGTGGGCTGCCGCATAGGCCCCCTCCACTTGGGTCCAGCCGGTAGAACCGGCGGATCGGCGATTCCCTGTGGGCTGACCTGCAGGGCTCGGATGCGGGCGTCGGCCTTATGGGCCGGCCGCCCTTGAATACAGTACGCTGATATGCGGCGGCGACGGAGGTGGACATGAACGCCATTGAGCAATTCGACGCCAAGCACATGAAGGGCGAGGAGGAGATTCCCTCCTTCCGCCCCGGCGACACCGTCGAGGTGAATGTGAACATCCGCGAGGGTGACCACACCCGAATCCAGACCTTCACCGGCATCGTCATCGCCCGTTCGGGCAAGGGCGTTCGTGAGACGATCCTGGTGCGCAAGATCAGCTTCGGAGTCGGTGTGGAGCGTCGCTTCCCCCTGCATTCCCCGCAGATCGAATCGATCAAGGTCACCCGCCATGGTCGTGTCCGTCGCGCCAAGCTCTATTACCTGCGCAACCTGCGCGGCAAGGCCGCTCGTATCCCCGAGCGTCGTGAGCCCAAGGCCGGCCAGGCCAAGTGAGCCGGTTCGGGTCCCCGGGAGTGCCCCGGCGGGTCCGCCCGTTCCGTCGCTCCTAGAGGGAGCCTGTGAAAGGCCCGGAAGCCGCAAGGCTTTCGGGCCCTTCCTGTTGTATGCTGCCAGAGGGCGGTTCGCCCACGGGTGGGGTCGGTCGATGCGGGGTTGCGACTTTCCCCGCCTGCGTGCTCTTAGGAGGGAATATGGACAGGAGAGGCGACGGCCGTATTCGCCGTGCCCGGCCTGCCGGGCCGGCACCCCCTCCTCAACTCCCGGTCCTTGCCCCGCGTTCCGGTGATGATGTCCGCAAGGCCTTCGAACTCCATCCACGACATGCCTCACGCCTGGTCCTGCCTGATTCGATACGCCATGAACTCGGCGAGGTCGTCCGCAAACTGCTGCTGGCCTGCCTGCTGCCGATCCTGCTGGTCCTGGGGACGCGCATCTTCCTCCTGGGGCAGTACTCCATCCCGTCCGGCTCCATGGAGAACACGCTCGCAGTCAGCGACCGGGTGATCACCACCCAGAATCTGACCCTGAACCGGGGCGGGCTCAGGCGCGGTGACATCATCGTCTTCCGTGATCCGGCCGGCTGGCTGGGTTCGGAAGGAGCGGGCCCGGATTCGCGCGACGACTTCCTGATCAAACGCCTGATCGGCCTGCCCGGCGATCGGGTCGCCTGCGAGGGTGGGGGGCATCCGATCACGGTCAACGGCTCGCCCATCGACGAATCCTCCTATCTCAAGCCTGGTGCGGAGCCCAGTGCCTTCGCCTTCGATGTGGCCGTCCCAGCCGGCCACCTGTTCGTTTTGGGTGACAACCGCGCCAATTCAGCAGATTCCCGATACCATCGCGGTGATGGTGCCGACGGTATGGTGCCCGTGGCCAATGTGACGGGCGTGGCGGTGTTCACCTGTTGGCCCGTCGGGCATGTCAGACGGCTTGACGACGGCCATGGGCCCTTCGCTTCGGTGCCGGACATCGGGAGCGGGGACGGACCGTCCGGGCGTGTGTTCGGAGGTGAGCGATGAAGGCCCGCAGGAAGCCTCCCAGCCTGGATGTCGAGGCCGCCTTGGCCCGGCAGGGTGCCGAATGGGTGGTCGGCTTGGACGAGGTGGGCCGTGGGGCCCTGGCCGGTCCGGTCATGGTCGGGGCAGTGGCCCTCAGGTCGGACCATCTGGCTGAGCTCGTGGTCCCGGAGGGGCTGGCCGACTCCAAGTTGCTGACCCCGGCGGCCCGCGAGGGCATGGTCCAGTCCCTGGAAGGCTGGGCGGCGTCCTGGGCCGTAGGTTCGGCCAGCAACCAGGAAATCGACCAGTGGGGGATCATGCATGCCCTAGGCCTGGCGGCACTGCGGGCCTTGGAGCATGTGGAAGGACAGCTCGAGGCTGCCGGCCGGCCGCTCGCAGACGGGGGTGTGGATGCCCCCCGTATCGCCGCCATCCTCGATGGCCCCTATGACTATATCGGCAAGGCCATGGGCACCCTGGACGCCCCGTCGCTGCCCCTGTACCCGGGTGTGACGACCAAGGTCAAGGCCGACGCCTCCTGCGCCAGCGTCGCCTGCGCCTCGGTCATCGCCAAGGTGACCCGGGACCGGCTCATGGTGGAACTGGCGCAGGGCCACCCCGAATACGCGCCTTATGGCTGGGAGCGGAACAAGGGGTATGGTTCGCGCGCCCATCAGGAGGCCATCGCCCGCCTGGGCCCCACCGCCTACCACCGTCTGTCCTGGCACCTGGCCTGAGGGGCGGAGGCTTTTGGGTGCGCCACCGGAAGGGGTAGTAAGCTCGGAAGGGCCGCTTTGGGCGGTCAGCGCAAAGGAGGCCGGGATATGGCGACGACCAGGAAGGGCAGCAACCGCCCGTCCATCTTCCAGGTGGCGCAGCTGGCCGGGGTCTCCCACCAGACCGTATCCCGGGTCATCAACCATTCGCCTGACGTCTCCGCCCGGACCCGTGCCAAGGTCCAGGCCGCTATTGGACAGTTGGGCTACCGGCCGAGCAACTCGGCCCGCGCCCTTGCCTCCGCCCGCTCACGCACAATCGGCCTGATCGCCGGCGGTGTGGACCATTTCGGCCCGGTCTCGTCGATCACCTCCATCGAGTCGATCGCCAGGGAGCACGGGTTGTTCATGTCGGTGATGATGGTGGACGAGGCCCATTGCACGCAGACCGACTTCGAGGCCATGTGCGAAGGGTTCCTGCAGCAGAACGTGGACGCATTCATATTCCTGACCCCCACCGATGCCATGTTCGAGGCAGCTTGCAGGGCGCAGGTGAGCCAGCCCAGGGTGGTGGTCACCTCCACCCACGGTGCTGTGCGGGCGGACGAGGCGCCGGGCCTGTCCCGGCGTTCCAGCAGGATCGCCCTCACCGGCATCGACCAGTGGGGCGCGGTGCAGGATGTGGCCAGGCTCCTGGTTTCGCGTGGCCATCGCACCGCCTTGTACATAGCCGGTCCGGCCGAGTGGCGGGATGCCGCGACCCGCCTGGATTCCTGGCGCGCCGCAGCCCTGCACCATCGGATACGCACCGCTGTGGTCCACACCCGTTCCTGGCAGGCCCGGGAGTCCTACGCCCTGATGAACCACCTGATCGATGAGCGGGGGATGAGCGGCGCCGCCCTGCCCTCGGTCGTGGTCACGGCCGACGACAACCAGGCCGTGGGCGCCGCCCGGGCCTTGCACGAGCATGGCCTTCGCATCCCGCATGACATCTCCCTGGTGGGGTTCGACGATATGCCGTCGGTGGACAACATGCTGCCGCCCCTGACCACGGTCCACCCGCGGTTCGAGGACTTGGGCGCGGCCACCATGCGCCAGGTCCTGGCCCTGACCGACCAGGGGCAGCCGGCTGAATTCCCGGTCAACCGGCACGGGGTAGGGCTGATCAAGGCCGATCTGGTCCTGCGCTCGTCCCTGGGTCACGCCGTCCGCCACCTGTAGCGCCCGTCCGCGGCTTGCCCGCACCCGTATATGGGGTTATAATCAAGTCAGCAATGTGAGCGCTCACAATCGCGTGTTTCCAACAGGTCCGGGAGCGGTTCCAGGAGGCCGGCGGGGGGCGTGAACCGGTTACAAAGGAGTCCACCAATGGTCAATCCGATTGCACAGGAACCCACGCGGGACGAAGCGGCAGGGGCCATCGAAGAGGGGCGCACCCGTCTGGGAATCGAGTTCGGCTCCACCCGCATCAAGGCCGTCCTGATCGATGAAAACTGCAGGACCCTGGCCTCCGGTGATTACGGCTGGGAGAACCAGCTGGTGGATGGCCTCTGGACATACCCCCTGGAGGATGTCTGGCGGGGACTGCAAGCCGCCTATGGCGCACTGGCCGCAGATGTCAGGGATCGCTACGGCTGCGGCCTGGCAAGAATCGGCGCGATGGGCTTCTCCGCGATGATGCACGGCTACCTGGCCTTCGATGCTGCAGGTGAGCTCCTGGTGCCCTTCCGCACCTGGCGCAACACCAACACCGGCCGTGCCCATCGCGAACTCTCCGAGCTCTTCGGCTTCAACATCCCGGAACGTTGGTCGATCGCCCATCTCTACCAGGCCATCCTGGACGGGGAGCCGCACGTGCCGCATGTGGCCTTCTTCACCACCCTTGCCGGCTACGTGCACTGGCGGCTGACCGGCGAAAAGGTCATCGGCATCGGCGACGCCTCCGGCATGTTCCCCATCGACTCCGATAAGCGCGTCTTCGACCAGGGCATGCTGGACCTGTTCCGGGGCCTGCCCGAGGTGGCCGCCCAGCCTTGGGACATCGCCGATCTGCTGCCCAAGCCCATGGTGGCCGGCCAGGACGCTGGCTCTCTGACCACAGAGGGAGCCCGGCTCCTGGACCCGACAGGCACCTTGGAGGCAGGCTGTCCGCTGGCCCCTCCCGAAGGGGATGCGGGCACCGGCATGGTGGCGACCAACGCCGTGCGGCCCCGCACCGGCAATGTCTCCGCCGGTACCTCGATCTTCGCCATGGTGGTGCTGGAGCGGCGGCTGAAGGCTCTGCACCCGGAGGTCGATCCGGTCACCACCCCTGCCGGCGACCCGGCCGGCATGAGCCATGCCAACAACTTCACCTCGGACCTGAACGCCTGGGCCAAGGTCTTCGCAGACTTCGCCAAGGCCGCCGGATTCAGCATCGGCGCAGATGACCTGTACGGCACCCTCTTCCGTGCGGCCTTGCAAGGCGAGCCGGATGCCGGCGGGCTGATCAACTACTGCTTCTACTCGGGAGAGTTCCTGGCCGGCCTGGACGAAGGCCGTCCGGTCTTCGCGCGCGGTCCGGAGAGCCGGATGGGATTGGGCAATTTCATGCGCGCCCAGCTGCTCTCCGCCTTCTCGCCGGTCAAGATCGGCATGGACGTGATGACCAAGGACGAAGGCGTGCAGGTGGACTCCCTGGTGGGCCACGGCGGTGTGTTCACCACTCCCAAGGTGGCGCAGAAGATCCTGGCCGCCGCGTTCGACGCCCCGATCAAGGTCATGTCCACCGCAGCGGAGGGCGGGGCCTGGGGAATGGCCGTTCTGGCCGACTACCTGGGCCACGCCGAACTGGGTCTGGCGGACTACCTGGACCAACGGGTCTTCGCGGCCGTCGAATCCACGACCGAACAGCCCGATGGGAGGGATGTGGAGGGCTTCGAGACCTTCTTCCGCCGCTGGCGGCGGGGTCTGCCCATTGAGCGGGCCGCGATCGGGGCCATACCCCTGCAATCCTGATCACCGCAGCCCCCACGGGCTGATGCGTCGCCCGGATCGGTTGCGAAACACGTTGTGCAGTTGACATCAATACGGATAGGAGTTGTCATGGCTACATTGGCTGATTTCTCGCCGGAGGTGCGGGCCGAGGTCAAGCAGGTGCGCGAGCAGGTGGCCAGCCTGCATGAGCAGCTGATCAAGTGGAATCTGGTGGTCTGGACCGCCGGTAACGTCTCCCAGCGTCTGCACACCGCCGACCTGATGGTGATCAAGCCTTCGGGCGTGCGTTACGAATACCTGACCCCCCGGTCCATGGTGGTCACCGACCTGGAGGGCAACGTGGTCGACGGAGCGGAGGCTCCCAGTTCCGACACCGCCTCCCATGCCTATATTTACCGGCACATGCCCGACGTGTACGGTGTCGTGCACACCCACTCCACGTATGCGACGGCTTGGGCCGCGACCGGCAGGAACATCCCCTGCGGCCTGACCATGATGGGTGATGAGTTCGGTGGTCCGGTCCCTGTGGGGCCCTTCCGCCTGATCGGTTCCGAGGAGATCGGCAAGGGTGTGGTCGATACCCTCAAGCAGTACCCCCACTCGCCGGCGGTCCTGATGCAGAACCATGGCCCCTTCACCATCGGTCGGGACGCGGAGGCGGCGGTCAAGGCGGCCGCCATGACGGAGGAGGTGGCGCATACCATGTGGGCGGCATCCCAACTGGGGGACATCATCGAGATCGATCCGGCCGACATCGCCAAGCTCAACGACCGCTACCAGAACGTCTACGGTCAGCACTGAGCCTGGCGTTTCGAACCATTTCCAGCAGCAGCAAGCAAGCAAAGGAAGTACATTATGAGTATGAAGGACCCCTTCGAAGGCAAGGAGATCTGGTTCGGCGTCGGTTCGCAGGACCTCTACGGCGAGGATGCCCTACGCCAGGTGGCTGAGCAGTCCACGGCAATCGCCGACGCACTCAACAGGACGGGCAGGATCCCGGTCAAGCTGGTCCTGAAGCCCACCCTCAAGTCCTCCGACGGCATCAAGCGGTTCATGACCGAGGCTTCGGCGGACCCGGCCTGCATCGGCGTGGTGGCATGGATGCACACCTTCTCACCGGCCAAGATGTGGATTCGTGGGCTGGAAGTGCTGACCAAGCCCCTGCTTCAGCTGAACACCCAGCACCATTTCGAGATCCCCTGGGACACCATCGACATGGACTTCATGAACCTGAACCAGTCGGCCCACGGTGACCGCGAGTTCGGCTACATCCTGTCCCGCCTGGGTATCCCGCGCAAGATCGTGGTCGGCCACTATACGGATCCCGAGGTGGCCGAACGCATCGGCACATGGGCGCGCGCCTGCGCAGGATGGGACGCGGCTCAGACCATGCGCGTGATGCGCTGGGGCGACAACATGCGCAATGTGGCTGTCACCGAAGGCGACAAGACGGAGGCGGAGCGTGTGTTCGGCAGTCAGGTCAACACCTGGGCCGTCAACGAGCTGGTCTCCTATGTGGACAAGGTCAAGGATGACCAGGTCAAGGCGCTGATCGAGGACTACAAGGCCAAGTACGACGTGGCCCCCGAGCTCCTGGACGCCCGCTATGACGAGCTCTTCACCGCCGCCAGGGAAGAGGCCGGCATGGTCAACATGATGGAGGACTATGGGGCCACAGCCGCGGTCGACAACTTCGAGGACCTGGGCAGGCTCAGCCAACTGCCGGGCGTGGGAGCCCAGCGTCTGCCCTCCGAGCATGGATACGGCTTCTCGGCCGAGGGGGACTGGAAGACCGCCATGCTGGTGCGCATCGGCTCGGTCATGGGCGCCGGTCTGCAGGGCGGGGCTTCCCTGATGGAGGACTATTCCTATAACTTCGTACCCGGCCATGAGGAGATCATGGGTTCGCACATGCTCGAGGTCTCACCGGCTGTGGGCTTCATGGCCAAGCCCAAGCTGGAGATCCACCCGCTGGGCATCGGCGGCAAGTCCGATCCGGTTCGCCTGGTCTTCTCCGTGGCCCCGCACAAGGACGCGGTCGTGGTCTCCATGGCCGACATGCGTGAGCGCTTCCGTCTGGTCATGAATGTGGTCGACGTGGTCGAGCCCGATGGATCCCTCAAGGTGCTGCCGACCGCCCGCGCCCTGTGGAAGCCGCAGCCGAGCCTGAAGGTGTCCGCCGAATGCTGGCTGCGTTCGGGCGCCGCCCATCACACCTGCATGACCACTTCTGTGGGCCGCGAGGCTTGGGAGGACTTCGCCCGTATCGCAGGCGTCGAACTGGCGGTGATCGACGGATCCACCGAGCCCGCCCGCTTCGAGAAGGACCTGAAGATGGAGGAGATCTACCGTCGGCTGAATGATCGCCACTGATCCGGAGGGACCGGCAGGAGGGCCGGCCGCCGCGCTTCGCGACGGCCGGCCCTCCGTCGTCCCCCGTCCTGGCACATTCGACCACATGTCCTGACCGGTGCCGGTCGGGTCGCAGGTCCTACTAGAGTGGTCCTGACGACGAGCGGATGACGAACCACGCCTGGGGCGCGGGACTAAGGAGAGAGCGAGCATGGGGCAGGTGCCGGGCATCGGGTTGAACGACGGGATGGTGATCCCACAGGTGGGCCTGGGCGTCCTGAGGGTGGAGGACGAGCGGACGGACGGTGTGGTCGAATCGGCCCTGGCCGTCGGTTACCGGCACATCGACACCGCGGCCGGCTACGGCAACGAGGCCGGCGTGGGCCGGGGGCTGGTCCGGGCTGGATACGCCGATGGCGACAGACGCAAGGATCTGTGGCTGACCACCAAACTCAAGGATTCCGAGCAGGGGTACGATTCGACCCTGAGGGCCTTCGACCGGCAGATCGGTGCGCTGGGCACCGATTACGTGGACATGTATATGATTCACTGGCCCACGCCCTTCGACTGGCGGGCCGACCGGACCTGGCGGGCCTTCGACCGCCTGCGGGGGGAGGGGCGTGTGCGCACGCTGGGGGTGTGCAACTTCCTGCCGGATCATCTGGAACGGCTGCATGCCGAGACCGGAGAATACCCGAGCGTGGACCAGATCGAGCTGCATCCCTCATGGCAGCAGCGTGACACGGTCGCGTATTGCAAGGAGCGCGGAATCGCCGTGGAGGCATACTCACCTCTGGCCCGAGGGGCCGATCTGGAGGCGGGCGACGGCGTGATCGGGCGTATCGCCAGGTCCCATGGCGTCAGCCCGGCCCAGGTCATCCTGCGCTGGCATATCGAGAATGGCACGATCATCATCCCCAAGTCGGTCCACCGCCGGCGGCAGGAGGAGAACCTTGACCTTTTCTCCTTCCGTCTGGGAGCCGACGAGCATGAGGCGATCGACGCCCTGGACGGCCCCATCCGTGCCGGGCATGATCCCATGACCTTCACCTACGCCTGACATGGGTGGATACATGGGGCCAGACGGGCCGAATCGCCCGCGCAGACGCAGGAAGGGATACGGGGCATGGGGGAGTGCCGGACAGGGCCCGTGGAGCAGGCCGTCGCACGGTTCGGTGCGCTTCCGCTCATCCAGCCTGACCGAGCGGCTCCTGATCGCCCTGGTCCTGGCGGTCGTCGTCGGCATCACCGTCGGTCTGGTCCTGCCCCGGTTGAGCCCGCAGGTTTCCAGGATGACCGGCGGTTACACCGCCACCGGCGATGCCGCGCAGACCTTGGGCTCCCTGCCCGTGGTCGACCGGCCCAGGGTCCACCGTCACTACAACCGGGATTCCTTCGGATTCAAACAGACCGATGACGACGGGGACGGCTGCAACATCCGTGAGGATGTCCTGGCCAGGGACCTGAAAAACGTGCGGTACACCACTCAAGGCGGCTGCAAGGTGGCCAGTGGGACCCTGCAGGACCCCTACACGGGCAGGACCATCCCCTTCACCCGGGGGGTCAGGACCAGCTCGGCCGTGCAGATCGACCATGTCGTGGCCTTGGAGAACGCCTGGCGCTCCGGAGCCGCCGACTGGGACCAGGCCCGACGCTACCGACTGGGTAACGACCCATACAATCTGCTGGCCGTGGATGGGCCTTCCAACCAGGAGAAGGGTTCGGCCTCGGCGGATTACTGGTTGCCGCCCCGGGCCGAATACCACTGTGATTATGTGGCCCGGCAGATCGGTGTCAAGGCCAAGTATGGGTTGAGCGTGACCGGCCGGGAGAAGGACGCCATGCTGGCGGTCCTGCATTCCTGCCCGGGTCAGCCGGTGCCCAGCGGCTGAGGTCTGACGCAGTCCGGGACTGTATGCTGCCGGGGGAGGGGCAGGTCCGTTGCGGCATGTCGGTTCATCGGTCCGGGGGCAGTGGGTTCGGGAGCCAAGGGCCGGCGGCGCGCATTGTCGGCGCCGCCGGCCCTGCTGTATGACCGGGGATGCTGGCCCGTCAGCCTTTATCGATGGGCTTGGCGGGTGCGTTGATGGCCGGAGTGGTCATCTGCGTGGCCGCGGCCTCCTCCTTCTTGTCGGCCTCGGCCTCACTGGTTGAAGCCTTGCGCGCCGATGCGGCACCCGGAACGTGGACGAAGTGCATGTGGCGCAGGACCATACGGGTCATGGCGCGGCCGGAGCCCGCGTCCGCCCCCCGGACCCCGAAATAGACCAGGATCAGCATGCCGAAGCAGATCATGCCTGAGATGCGCAGGGCCCATTGGACGCCGAAGATGTTGGAGGCGATCTGGGTGGAGGCTCCGCCGCCGACCGACTGGTGGTGCATGGCGGTGATCGTCTCCATGAGGATGACCAGGACCGGCGCACCCACGGCGCCGGCGATCTGCCGGGCCGTGTTGGTCACGGCAGAACCGGCGGACAGATCCTTGGGCGGCAGGTTGTTCAGGGACCAGGTGGTCAGCGGCATCAGGGTGAAGCCCATGCCGATCTGGCGAGTGAATTGGAGTATGGAGACCATGCCGATCCAAGTGGTCGAACCGATCATGCTCATCCCGACGGTGCCGAGGAACAGAATGGTGCAGCCGGTCAGGGCAACGGGCCGTGCACCCATCCGGTCAAGGAGCCGGCCCCCGAAGAACTGGGCGATGGCGGTGCCGATCGCGCCCGGCAGCATGACCAATCCGGACATGGTGGCGGAGAAACCCCGGTCTGTCTGGATGTAGAGGGGGAGGATGACGGTCACCGAGCTGAAGGCGAAGAATGACAGGGAGGCGATGGCGGTGCCGACCGTGAAGTTCTTGACCTTCAATACGCGAAGGTCAAGCAGGGGCTTGCTCCGGTGGAGCTGGCGGAGGACGAACCAGACGATGCCCACCAGGCCGATGGCCATCGGCAGCCAGACCATGGGATTGGCCATGGGGAAGTTCTCGATGTTGGTGAATCCGAACATGAGCCCGCCGAAGCCGAAGATCGAGAGGGCCACCGAGAAGAAGTCGGTCCTGATCGTCTTGTCCGTCTCGCCGAAGTTATGCAGCCAGAAGGTGGAAGCGACCAGACCGATGAGCCCCAGGACCGTCAGCGACAGGAAGATGGAGCGCCAGCCATGCGAGTCGGTCTGCCAGCCTCCGAAGGTGGGGCCGATCGCCGGGGCGACGCTCATGGCCACGCCCACTGTGCCCATGGCCATGCCTCGTTTTGCCAGCGGATAGATGGAGAAGACCGTGATCTGCAGGACCGGCCACATGGTGCCCGTGCCGACCGCCTCCAGTATGCGCCCCAGGAGCACAAGGGCGAAGGAGGTGGACTGCCAGCTCAGAATCGAGCCGAGTGTGAAGACCGCCATCGAGGTGATGACGATCTGCCGCGTGGAGAAGCGCTTGGTAAGGAAGCCGGTGAGCGGAACCATCACGCCCATCACCAACTGGAAGA
The DNA here is from genome assembly GCF_003315615.1 of Bifidobacterium xylocopae. GTDB lineage: Bacteria > Actinomycetota > Actinomycetes > Actinomycetales > Bifidobacteriaceae > Bombiscardovia > Bombiscardovia xylocopae. The sequence continues at coordinate 46,279 of NZ_PDCH01000008.1, read as the reverse complement.
CGGAGGTGAGCCACTGCCCGGTCGTCAGCGTGATGCCGAACTCGCCCACAATCGTCGGCAGGGCCGAAGCCAGCTGGAGCTGGGTGAAGTTGCCCAGAAAGGTGATCGCAGTAAGGATGGACAGGGATATCAGAGCCGGCCGGGTCAGGTGGCCGTCGGTGAAGGCCGCTTCCCTGCTGAGCGCCTGCTTGCTTGCAGCCAGCTCCGGTTTCCTCATTCGCAACCACTTCCTCTGCTCTATCAGAATGTGCCGGGCGCCTCGGACGGCCTGACCGGATCCATTAGTTTTATCATGCCTGCCGCGACGGCGTTTCGCCGGCCGAATGACAGCGGTGCTGCCGGCTGGATTCCGCTGTCGGGAAAGGCAGCAGGCGTGGCCATGCTGTTCCTTTGATGAATATCTGGAGAGATGTTCCAGAATCACTCAATCACATTGCCCAGACCGGGATGGCGGCTCCTACGATTCATCATCAGGTCCGGTTAAGCTTATCCATGGACGTGTGCCCATGACGGCCGAGGAGGAGCATGAGTAAGCCGGTTTTCGCCCGGGTGGTGGCTGTGCTGACCGCCTCAGCGCTGGCCTTTGCCCTGGCCGCATGCGGCGATAACGCACCGTCCCCCGATCTGGCGGCGGGAGTGCTGGCCGGCGGCGGTGATGACACGTTTGCGGGGGAGGTGGCCGGCTCGGGCGCCTCTTCCCAGCAGTCGGCTGACGAGGCCTGGATCGCGGCTTTCCATGCCGCCCATCCATCCGCCCGTATCTCGTACGACCCAGCCGGCTCCGGTGCCGGGGTCACGGCTTTCCTGTCCGGATCAGTCGTCTGGGCGGGTACCGACGAACCGTTGAGTCAGTCCCAGGTGGACCGGTCCCGGGGTGTTTGCGCACGCGGCACGGCGTTCGAGGTGCCGGTCTATGCCACCCCCATCGCCCTGGCTTATAATCTCCCTTCCCTGCAAGAGGGCGGTGCGGGCGCACACCTGCATATGGATCCGACGGCTGTAGCCCAGATCTTCGAGGGGGGCATCACCCGCTGGAACGACGTCCGCCTGGCCCGGTTGAACCCGGGTGTGCAACTGCCGGACCTGCCGATCACCGTGGTCCATCGCTCGGACAAATCCGGCACAACCAAGACTCTCACTTCGTATCTGGAAGCCGCCGCCGGCCCAGCCTGGCCCCACCGGCCCGGTGAGAACTGGCCCAATGAGGTTGGACAAGGCGCCAAGGGTACGGCCGGCCTCGTCATGACCCTGTCGCAGGCGGAAGGCACCTTCGGGTATGCGGACGCGGCCCAGGCGGTTGGTCTGGGAACCGTGGCGCTCAAAGTGGGCGGCGGGTTCGTCACGGCTTCGGCCGAGGGGGCGGCCAAGGCCATGGACCAATCCCGCTTCAGGGACCGGTCCGAGGGCTCCCTGCGCCAGGTCCTGGACGTGGATTACGCCACCCGGGAGCCGGACGCCTACCCGCTGCTCCTGGTCTCCTATGATGTCGTCTGCAGGGCCTACGAGCGCGATCCGAATGGACGCAAGGCCGCCTTCGCCAAGTCCTGGTTGACCTATCTCCTTTCACAGGAGGGGCAGCGGGCATCCGAGACCAACGCCGGGTCGGCCCCCTTGAGTCCGGCCGTGCGCCAACGTGTCATGTCCTCGGTGGAAGCCATCGAGGCGTCATGAGACAGGGGGAGGAGCCGATGGTGGATGAGCACGGAGTGGCGGCAGGCATGGATGGCTCAGCAGTCCCGGTCGGCGGGGCCGATGGCCATGAAGGCGCCGACCGTTCGGGACAGAGGGCCGACAGGATCTTCAAAGCCTTGGCCTGGGGGGCGGGCCTCCTGATTTTCGCGGCCCTCGCGGCCGTAACGCTCTTCCTGGTCCTGCGCGCCCTGCCGGCCTTCACCGGTGACCCCTCCGAGCGCAGCTCCGCGCTCGAATCCCTCTCCGGAGGCCGTTCGTCCTCCTTCCTGACGTATGTAGGGCCCTTGCTGTTCGGCACGGTCCTGATCGCCGGCCTGGCCCTTTTGCTGGCCTTTCCGGTCTCGGTGGGCATCGCTCTGTTCATCACTTATTATGCTCCCCGACGCCTGGCTTCGGCGCTGTCTGCCGTGATCGACCTCCTGGCAGCCATTCCGTCCGTCATATACGGCCTGTGGGGGGCGCTGCTGCTCGTGCCGGCCATCACCGGCTTCTGGTCCTGGCTCTCCCGATGGCTGGGCTGGATTCCACTTTTCGCCGGACCCGTAGCCGCCCCCGCACGGTCGGCGGCCACGGTCGCCCTGGTCCTGGCGGTCATGATCGTGCCGATCATCACATCGGTGGGCCGGGACATCTTCGCCCAGGCGCCACGCCTGCAACGCGAGGCCGCCCTGGCCCTGGGCGCCACCAAATGGGAGACGATCCGCCTGGCCGTCCTGCCCTTCGGGCGGGCCGGCCTGATCTCCGCGTCCATGCTGGGCCTGGGCCGCGCCCTGGGTGAGACCATGGCCGTACTGATGATCCTCTCGCCCGGACTGACATACTCGGTACGCCTGCTCAGGGCCTCCGCCAACCAGACCATCGCAGCGAACATCGCCGCCCAGTTCCCCGAGGCCGACTCCATGGGTGTGGCCACCCTGGTCGCCACCGGTCTGGTGCTGTTCGCCATCACCTTCCTGGTCAACTATGCGGCACGGCGCATCACGGCGAAGGGGGGCGACCAATGAATCCGGTGAGCCAACGGCAACCTGCGGCGCGGGGCATCCCCCCAGCAGGACCCCGTTCGGAAGCGGAAAGGGCCGCCAAACCGGTCATCGACTTCGACCGCTTCCGTCCAACGCGTTCCTCGATTCGCGCCCGAAAGCGCCACAACCTGTTCATGACCGGGCTGATCGCCCTGTCCTTCCTCCTGGCGCTCATCCCGCTGGCATCCGTCCTGTGGGCCAGCCTTTCGCGCGGCGCCAGGCGCCTCAACTGGGATTTCCTGACCCATAACATGTCCGGTGTCGTGGGTGGCAGCCCCACGGCCACCGGCGGTCACGGCGGCATCCTGCACGCGGTCGTCGGCACCCTGGAGGTCACCGCCGGTGCCATGGTCATTTCGGTTCCGATCGGCGTGATGTGCGCGGTCTTCCTGGTCGAGTACGCCTCGGGCTCCCGCCTGGCCGGCGCCATCTCCCTGCTGGTGGACGTCATGAGCGGCATTCCATCGATCGTGGCGGGCCTGTTCGCCTTCTCCATGTTCGCCGCCATCGCCGGGCCCGGCACGGTGAACGGCTTCTCCGGCTCGGTGGCCCTTTCCCTGCTTATGATCCCCACGGTCGTCAAAACCAGCGAGGACATGCTCAGGGTGGTGCCCACCGACCTGCGCGAGGCGGCCTATGCCCTGGGGGTGACCCAACAGCGCACGATCACCAGGATCGTCCTACGCACGGCCCTGCCCGGCATCGTGTCGGGCGTTATCCTGGCCATCGCCCGTGTGATCGGCGAGACGGCGCCCCTGCTCATCGCATCCGGCTTCATCGCCTCCACCAATCCCAACCTTTTCTCGGGGCGCATGACCACCTTGCCGGTCTACGTCTACAACGAGTTCTCCCAGGGTCTGGCGGTCTGCGGGCCGGGCTCGGCCGAGGGCTGCGTGGCCGGCATCCGCATGGAGCGGGCCTGGGCCGCAGCGCTCGCGTTGATTATCATTGTCCTGATCCTCAACCTGCTGGGACGCCTCGTGGCAAGGGTCTTTGCAGTGAAAGCGGACAAGTAACCATGGATAGAGTCATACGAATCGGTTCCTGCCAGGCAGGGGAGGCGGCGCACTAATGGGACAAAGGATCGACATCAACCACCTGAATGTCTACTACGGTGACTTCCTGGCCGTGCAGGACGTGAACATGGTCATCAAGCCAAACAAGGTCACGGCTTTCATCGGACCATCCGGCTGTGGCAAATCGACCGTGCTGCGCACCCTGGACCGGATGCATGAGATCACGCCCGGTGCCCACGTGACCGGACAGGTCCTGCTGGAGGGCCAGGATCTCTACGCACCGGACGTGGATCCGGTGGCGGTGCGTCGTGATGTGGGCATGGTCTTCCAGAGGGCCAACCCCTTCCCGACCATGTCGATCCGGGAGAACGTGCTGGCCGGCATCCGGCTCAACAACAAGCGCATCTCCAAGTCCGACGCCGACGACTTGGTGGAGTGGGCCCTGAAGGGCGCCAACCTCTGGAACGAGGTCAAGGATCGGCTGGACAGGCCCGGCATCGGCCTGTCCGGCGGCCAGCAGCAGCGCCTGTGCATCGCCCGGGCCGTGGCCGTCCACCCCCAGGTGCTCCTGATGGACGAGCCCTGCTCCGCCCTCGACCCCATCTCCACGCTGGCGGTGGAGGACCTGATCAACGAACTCAAGCGCGACTACACCATCGTGATCGTCACCCACAACATGCAGCAGGCCGCCCGCGTCTCCGACTACACGGCCTTCTTCAACCTGAAGGCCGTGGGCCAGCCCGGCCACCTGGTGGAGATGGACGACACCTCCACCATCTTCTCCAACCCCCACGAGGAGGACACCGAGCGCTACATCTCCGGCCGCTTCGGCTGAGCCCGCGCCGGTCCAGCGGATTCGCGCATACGCGAAAGGCCACCGGCGGGGTCCCGCCCCCGCTGATGGCCTCTCTGCTGTATTGATGGTTCGTTTCCGACCGGCGAACCGATATCGTGCCCGGCCGGACAGCCGGCTCAGGCCTTGGCCTTGCCCTCCTGCTGGGCCTTGGTCCGTCCCTGCCGGCTGCGTTCCTTGTTGACCGTTGCGGCGGCGATGCGCTCGGCGGTCTTCTCATCCTGTCCGCGCTCCTGCTCGCTGGTCTCAATATGCTGGAACTGCTTCTGGTCCTTGTCCGACCAATAATCGTTGGACCTCATCCGACGACCACCCTGCTCAGTCATGATCCCTCCAATCGACCGGCCCAGCCCCATGCCGGGCCCTCACCACTCATTTTAAGGGCCTTCCACGCGCGTGCGGGTGGGCGCTTGCGAGTATGAGGCGGCCCGGCAGCAAGGAGACTGCCGGGCCAGGTATTGATATGCGCTCCGCTCCGATCGGCTCAGGCGCTGATCTGGGTGTGCTTTCCGGGATGGGAGCGTCGGCTGGCCATTTGGTGGGCCGCCAGTGTGAGCGCGGTCAGCAAAGAGAGGACCAGTAGGGTGCCTCCGCCCAACCGTTGTAGGGGTATAGCGCCCGCCTTGGGTAGGGAGAAGTCAGGGGCCCAGCGGGCGTAGAGGGTCATGTTGCTGCTGACGTTCTGGCTGAAGTCCCATTTGGTGTTGAGCCAGCTCTGGGTGTACCAGCCCAGGAACTTCCCGCCGCTCATGGTCGGTGCGGGGTTGGGTTCGGCCACCGGGCCGCCTCCGCTCACCGGCACCACGGCCGGCGTGTGCAGGATGCCGCCGTTGGGGTCGAAGGTGACGGTGAACCCATCCACCCCGCGCGTGATGATTCCTTCGAACGGCGTCGTGACGCCAGAGGGCAATGCGACTGTGGCGGTGAACGGGTATTTATAGGTCCCGGGGTAGGAGTGGGCCCAGGAGTACTCGCCATTGCCGGTGTTGTAAGATCCGCCGGTCGGTGTTGAGCAATCTATCGTCTGGTTGTTTTGCCAGTTGGTGCACTGGGTGGGTGTGGCAAACGTGTCGGGCGAGTGTTTGACGATGGCCGGCCCCAGCACCATGGGGTTGTCGGAGTAGTTGTGCATGGTAGGCAAAACCAGCGTCTGGCTGTTGATGCCGAGGTATCCGCTGTAGACTATTTTGGTGAGTTTGCTCCAGTCTACTTTGGAGATGTCAATGATGTGGTTCTGATTCATATTTAAGAGTGTCAGTGAAGTGCCCAATATGGCCCAGTTCACACCAGCCAGACTCTCACCGGTCAAATTGTTACCAGTCAAATGCACCTCGGTAAGTGCAGGGTTTTCGAGTGCCCCAAGTTTACTGATGTTGTTGTCAGATGCATCCAGTCGGGTAAGTTTTGTCATGCCGGTTATAGGGGAGATATCGGTGATTCGATTGTGGGTGAGAACTAGTAGTTTTAGTGACTGCTGTAAAATCGTCCAGCTTACTGTAGATAAACAATTTCCGGTAAGTTTATTGTTTTCTAGACTTAGGTCGGTGAGTTTAGGATTGGCTAGGGCTCCTATGACACTGATTTGGTTGTCCGCGGCATTGAGCCTCGCCAGTGCCGGTAGATTGCTTATCAGACTGATATCCGTTATTTGGTTCGAGTCCAGAAACAGAGCAGAGAGTTTGGTCAAGGCGCTCCAGTTGACGCTTGCCAAACTTGGACTGGTCAAACGGTTGCCCAGTATTTCGCGGGGCTTGTATTGGTAACCCCTTCCTAAGCCGAGCGTTGTGAGGTTTGGATTATTGAGGCTGCCGAGTGTGCTGACGTTGTTATTCTCGACGGATAGCTCGCTTAGGCTGGACATATTGGTAAGTGGGCTGATGTCGGCGATGTAGTTGCTATCCAGGGTGAGTTTTACTAGTTTTGTCAGGTTCGACCAGGTGACAGTGAAGAGCGAGTTCGCCGGCAGCTCGTTGTTAAGTAGGTTGAGGGTAACAATATTAGGATTGTTCAAGGAGCCGAGGTTGGTAATTTTATTGTATCGGGCGTCTAGGTCCCTCAACACGGGCATGTTGGTCATGGGGCTGATGTCGCCGATTTGATTACGGGCCAAGTCCACAGTAGTCAGGTGGGTTAGGGAAGACCACGTGACTGTCGAAAGACTGCTGCTGGTCAGTTTGTTGCCATAACCGTCTGTTCCAGACGCATATCCGAGATAAAGCGTTTCAAGTTTGGGATTGTTGAGTCTGCCTAGAGTATCGATTTGATTGCCGGCCGCGTATAGCACCCGGAGACTGGGTAGATTGGTTATGGGGCTGATGTCAGTGATTCGGTTATCATCCATGAACAGCATTTCGAGTTTGGTGAGATTGGCCCAGTTCACTGTCGCAATACCCGCGCTGGTCAGTCTGTTTCCACGTTTTTGGTTGTAATCGTAGACGGTGGCCATGAAGCCTATCCATAGTTTGGTCAGTGAAGGGTTGTTGAGCCGTCCGAGTGTCTCGATTTGATTGCTGGTCACGTCTAGAATGGACAAGCTGGGCATGTCGGTCAGGGGGCTGATATCGGTGAGTTTGTTGTGTGCCAGGTATAGCTCCTTGAGCATGGTTAGGCGACTCCAATTCACTGAGGCTATGCCGGCGCTGGTGAGACTGTTTCCAGCTTCATCTCCATATTCGCCGTATCCTCCCATATTGATTACAGTCAAATTTGGGTTATTCAGTGTGCCTAGCGAACTAAGCTGGCTGTTGTACTGGGCTCTGATGCTTGTGAGGCCTGACATGTTGGTTAGTGGAGCTAACGTCGTTAGTGATGTGCTGTTGACTTCGATGGATGTTACGTTGTACAGATCAGACCAGCGGACACCTGACAGCGCAGAGTCGGTCATACCGCTGCCCGTAAATTGGAAACTCTCGATGAGTTGAGAAAGTTGTTCCACACCTTGCAGACTATGGTTGCTGCCAGACGAAAAGTCGACGGAGAAGGTACAGAACCGACCGGTATAGCTATAGTTACATTGTTTTTCCGATGGTTTAAATATATCGTTTGGCCTTTTGCCTCTACGGTCGAAAATATCTCTGATAACTGATCTGGCGAGGTCGGGGTCGGGGAAGCATTGGGCTATGGTGCTGACGTTTGGGGTGCAGGAGTAGTTTTCTATGCGCGGGGTCAGGCCCGCTGCCTGGGCGTGTGGCCTGGGCTGGGTGTGGACCGCGAATCGTGCCAGCGGGGCCGTTTGGGTATGTATATCGGTGTGGATGGAACCGGCCGGCTGCGCTGCCGGGGGTAGGTTCTTGACGAGGTCGGTGTGGGTGCTGCTGTACGTCTGCGGAAGGGGTCTGGACTGTGGCTGTGTCGGCTGGGAGTAAGCCGGTGCGGGTGCCGTTAGACTAAGCCCCCCCCCCCCAGGACAGTCAAGGACATGAGGGCCGTAAAGGCACTCACCACACGAGAGCAGCGCATAATCCCTCCACAACGGGTCACCAAGCGCCCACCGGCACCGGACCCAAGAAAAGCTCAAAATTCCAACCAAAGGGCCGCCCGCGCCAATCCCGGATTCCCCAATCCAAGGCACACGATCATCGCCCACGTTTTGTGACACGAGTATATCACACAGCCTCGCCGTGTGCGCCCGGGCCGTTGTCCGATTACAAGTGCGGCATTGGTTTGGGTTTGATTCCAGTGGGTGGTCAGTTTCCTTTTGCCGGGTCTGGGCCTATGTCTCTCAGTGCAGGATGGGGGGGGGGTCCGACGATGTTCTGTAGCTCGGTGTCGGCGAGGTAGTCCATGTCGGTGCCTTTGGGCGGGTATCAGCAAATCTTGCCGCTCCTGTTCTCGTTACTGTCGTTCATGTATGCCAGCGCTGTGCTTGCTGGCGGCGGGCTGGGTACGATGTCCTCCGCCGGTTTCACGCTCTTCTACCGGGCCGCCCACCGGCGGGCCCCCGCCCAAGTAGCGGCCTGAGCCGGGTATGGGGATATAAACGAGATAGGCGGTCAGTTGGTCTGGCCGTCCATAACGCAGGTTGGTTGATTGGCCTGGCTGGACCGGTTGGTATGGAACGGCCCGGCAGCAAGGGGACTGCCGGGCTGGGTATTGATATGCGCTCCGCTCCGATCGGCTCAGGCGCTGACCTGGGTGTGCTTTCCGGGGCGTTGGCGGTGCCGGGCCGTTTGGTGGCCGTATAGCGTGAGCGCGGTCAGTAGGTTGAAGTAACAAGAGGGTGCCGCCGCCTAGGCGTTGCAGGGGTAGGCTGCCGGCTTTGGGGAGGGTATACACGTAGGTGTAGGGGAGGGGGGTAGCCGTCTTGGGCACACCGCCGAGTGCCCAGTGGATGTTGCTAGTGATGGGGCCTGGGATGTGGGCCGGGCCTTCAGCTTCCACACCTTGCTGGTGGTGTCGCAGGTAGGGGCCGGGCTGGCTTCGGTCTGATCGAATTGGACGCCGGTGACCACGATCGGCGGGGCGCCCGCGGGGATGGGCCTGGCGCGGTCGGTGGTGGTGTTGTCGCCGAGTTGTCCTTTATCGTTGCTCCCCAGCTGTAGGCGTGGCTGTCGCTGTCGATGGCGAGGCTGGTTGCGCCGCCTGTGCTGATGGCGGTCCAGGTTGTGCCCGATTTGCCTGCAGGGTCGTTGACGGGTGTTGACGTTTTCCGGTTGGAGGTGGTGCCGTTGCCGAGTTGGCCGTAGGTGTTTTGTCCCCAGCTGTGGGCGTGGTGGCCGCTGTCGATGGCGAGGCTGTGGTACCAGCCTGAGCTGATGGCGGTCCATGTGGTGTTGGGTTTGCCGGCAGGGTCGTTGATGCGCACGGGCGTGTTCTAGTCATCTTCGGTGCCGTCGCCGAGTTGGCCGTAGTAGCCGTAACCCTAGCTATAGGCATGTCCGTCTGATCCGATAGCCAGGTTGTGCCCGTAGCCTGTGCTGATTTGGGTGAAGGTGATGCCGCTGGCCGGTGGAGTGGGTGGGGTGATGGTGGCGTGGCTGCCCGTGGTGTTGGCTGGGCCTTTGTTGGGGGAGGGGGTGAATTCGTCTACGGTTTCCGTACCGGGGGTGCGGCCGCGTGTCAGGTGGCTTGGGGAGGCTTGGTGGACAGGGTGCGTTGGCCGTGCTTACGAATTGAAGCCCCCCCCCCCCCACGACAATCAGTGACAGGGCCACGCAAGTGGCGCTGGCGGTACGGAAACTGCACATGAGCAAAATCCCCTTGTGACTGCGGTCGGTCCGGAGCGGACGGGGCTGCCGGGCCTTACGGAACACACTGCCGGGGCGGGGGAGTGCGCGACCGCTGCCCCCGATTCCCCAACCGGGCCGGCCGCAATCCACCGCCAACATTGCCATCCACTCTATTATCGCCGCCGCGACCTTGACTGCTCTGGGCCCCTCTGGCGGACAATTGCCTGCGCCCAGCGGGGGTTTTGTCACACTCGACCACATTCCTCCCCTGCCTTTCCGGGCTCGGCTCGGCGGCCTGCCAGCCTCGGTGGAAACAGGCGCTTACAGCAAGGCAACACGAAGGGTAAAGGTGACCAATATGGCGGAGATGACGGATGGGACGGGCGGTGAGGCCGGGCCCAAGGCGGAGATTGTGCTCTACCAGCAGGACGGGCTCAATGTGCCGGTGGAGGTGACCTACCGGGATGAGACCTTCTGGCTGCCACAAAAGGGCATTGCTCAACTGTTCGGAGTGAAGACGCCGGCAATATCGAAGCATTTGGACAACATTTTTGCGGAAGGAGAGCTGCAGGAAGAGGCAACTGTTTCCAAAATGGAAATAGTTCGCAACGAAGGCGGCAGAAGGGTTTCGAGGCGTGTGGCCTACTATAACCTGGACGCGATCATTGCAGTGGGTTTACCGGGTGAACAGCAGGCAGGCCACCAAGTTCCGCCAGTGGGCGACCGGTACGCTCAGGCAGTACATCATCAAAGGCTTCGCCCTCAACGACGACATGCTCAAGAACGGACGCCCTTCGGTCTGGACTACTTCGACGAGCTGCTGGGCCGCATCCGCGACATCCGGGCCTCCGAGCGGCGCTTTTACCAGAAGGTGACCGACCTGTTCCAGGACATCAGCGTGGACTACGACCCCCACTCGCAGACCGCGCGCGACCTCTTCGTCGGCATTCAGAACAAGTTCCACTACGTCATCAGCGGTCATACCGCGGCTGAGATCATCGCCGAACGGGCGGATGCAGCGAAGCCGAACATGGGGCTTGCTTCCTGGAAGGGGTCGCCGGATGGCCGTATCCACTCCTCGGATGTGACTGTGGTCAAAATTACCTGAGTGAGGAGGAGATCGGGCATCTCAACCAGCTGGTGTCGGGTTTCCTGGATGCGGCGGAGTTGCGGGTGCGCAACCATACGATCACCACCATGAGCGAGTGCGTCGCCCTGTGCGACCAGTACATCGGGCTGACCGGCGGGCAACTGTTGGAAGGCCGGGGCAGGATGAACAAGAGCCAGGCCGACCGGCGCGCGCGAGAGGAGTTCGCCAAGTTCGACAAGCGCAATATCTCCGACTTCGACCGCTTCGTCCAGAACGTCCAGAAGCAGCAGGGCGGGTCCGCAGGCTGAGCGCGGGCGGGGGTTGGCGGGGGAGGGGTTGCCGGCGCTAGTATGGGAGGGCACTGCCGAGCGCGCGAGGAGGGGCCGATGGGGATGCTGATACAGCCGGCGACGCTGTTGGCGATCATCCTTGCGGGATACCTTTTCAAACGCTTCGGACTCCTGGGGGAGCGTGACTACCGGGTCGTGCAGACACTTGAGTTCGACCTGGTCCTGCCCGGGGCCATCATCTATTCCTTCGCTACCAACCCCCACCAGGTGAGCTTTTTGCTGCTGTCGGCGTTCGCGGTGCTGGCCGCCCTGCTGCCGCCCCTGGGCGTCTACCTGACCACCAGGCGCACGCCGGTGGGCCGTCGTGCCTTCCTGATGCTCAACACGTCCGGTTTCAACATCGGCTGTTTCAGCTTCCCCATGCTCCAGCTGCTGATCGGTCCGGCTGCACTGGTGCCGGCGGCCATGTTCGATCTGGGCAACGACGTGATGGTGGCGGCCGGCACGTCCGTCATGACCCAGAATCTCCTGCATATTCAGCCTGGCAGACCCCTGTCCGAACAGGGGGCGGTGGATGCGCCGGTCATGCCCTCCCCGCGCACCGACGACCCCGACGCCAGGCGCTTGCGACGCAAGGCCCTCGCCCAGGGGGTGATCAAGGGTTTCCTGGGTTCGGTCTGCTTCGATGTATACCTGGTCATGGCGATCATGATGCTCCTTGGTTGGAACCTGCCCCATTGGGTGGCACAGGTCACGCAGCCCTTCTCAGGGGCCAACTCCTTCTGCGCGATGATCATGGTGGGCATGCTGATGGAACTGCCCTCCGGGTCGCGGGACATCAAGGACGTGGCCCAGGTGCTGGCTTGGAGATTGCCCTTCGGGCTGATCTTCGCGGCGGCCGCCTGGTTCCTGCTGCCCTTCGACCCGACCGTGCGCGAGGCCGTGGCACTGTGCTGCCTGTCGCCCACGGCGGTGTTCGCCACCATGTTCACCGACAAGGTCTTGGGCAACGCCCGCCTGGCCGGATTCACCCTCGCCCTTACCGCGGTGATGGGCACGGTGATGATGATCGGCGGCCACCTGCTGATCGCGGCCCTGTGAACCTGGCAGGCCGGACTGACATATGAGGCGGGCCGGTACCATGCCTGGAACCGGTTTGAGTTCGTGGTCGGGGTATCACACCAGCGGCGGCGCGACACGTTTTGAGACCGGAAAAAGGAAAAGCCTGGAGCCCGTGCTATCCTGCTGTTTGTCGGATCGCCAAATCATGACTCACATAGGAGAACTATGCACGGGCTGTTCAGGCTTACAGAGAATCATACCACAGTTTCAACAGAGGTCGTCGCTGGCCTGACGACCTTCTTCGCGATGGCCTACATCATCGCGGTCAACCCCTCGGTCCTCTCCACGGCAGGCATGCCATGGGGGGCAGTTTTCATTGCCACCATCATCGCCGCCATCATCGGCACCCTGATCATGGCGTTCGTGGCGAACGTGCCCTACGGCGTCGCACCGGGCGTCGGGCTCAACGCCTTCTTCACCTTCACCGTGGTCAAAGGCCTGGGCTTCACCTGGCAGGAGACCCTGTCCATGGTCTTCATCTGCGGCGTGATCAACATCATCGTAACGGCCACCAAGCTGCGCAAGATGATCATCCGCGCCATCCCGCCCATCCTTCAGCATGCGATCGGCGGCGGCATCGGCGTCTTCATCGCCTACGTGGGGCTGCTCAACGTCGGCATCATCAAGTTCAGCCCCGACAAGTCCTCGGCCGCCGGCGCCAACCCCTCGCTGACCACCTTCGATACGCCCTCGACGATCCTGTTCGTGATCGGTCTGGTCATCACGGTCGTCCTCCTGCTCTGCAAGTTCCGGGGCCGCTGGGCCATCCTGAACAAGGCCGCGTTCGTGATCGCCATCATTGCGGTCACACTGATCGGCATCCCCATGGGTGTCACCACCGCCGCCAAGTCCGTCGACCTGGGGCAGGCCTTCTCCCAGCTGCCGCAGACCTTCCTGGCCATCTTCACCCCGGCCGGCTTCCCCGCCCTCTTCTCCGACCCGGCCAAACTGCCCATGGTGCTGGTGACCATCTTCGCCTTCTCCCTGTCGGACACCTTCGACACGATCGGCACCTTCGTAGGCACAGGCCGCCGCTCGGGCATCTTCTCCGATGCCGACGAGCAGGCCCTGGAGACCGGTGCCGGTTTCTCCTCCAAGATGGACCGGGCCCTGTTCGCCGATGCCACCGCCACCTCCTTCGGCGCCCTCTTCGGCACCTCCAACACCACGACCTTCGTCGAGTCCGCCTCCGGTATTGCGGCGGGCGGTCGCACCGGACTGACATCCGTGGTCATCGCCGCCTGCTTCGCCCTCTCCGCTTTGTTCGCACCCTTGGTGTCTGCCGTGCCCGGAGCCGCAACCGCTCCTGTCCTGGTCATCGTGGGATGCATGATGATGTCCTCCTTCGGTGAGATCAAGTGGTCGGATCTGACCGAGGCGATCCCCGCTTTCTTCGCGGCCATTTTCATGGGCTTCTCCTACTCCATCTCCTATGGTGTGGCCGCGGGCTTCATCACCTACTGCCTGACCATGACCTGCAAGGGCCGGGCGAAGGAGGTCCACCCGATCATCTGGGGGGTCGGCGCCCTCTTCATCCTGGACTTCGTCCTTCAAGCCATCTTCTAGGTCAGGAGACGCGCGACAAAGGAACGGCCCACCCGGGTTCCACCTGGGTGGGCCGTTCTGTGTAGGCTGGTCGGCGGTGGCTTCAGGGTGAAAGCAGGTGGTTCGCATCGCCCGGGCTGCCGGGATGGAAGGTGGGCAGGTGATGTCCGCTGTTGATCTGTGCGGAATTCCGTGGCCATGCTGAAAGGCTAGGCCTGCCGCCTGGCCAAGGCCGTCGATATGCCTCGTTGCCGGCAGCATCCTGAGCAGCGGCGGTTTCGGCTTGGGTTCAATGCCTTCGGGTGTATTCCCCCGAAATAGGGGTCAGCGTGGGAGTTGTGCAAGTCCCGGTCGCGTGACCGTACCATGGATGCCACTGCAATACGAGGCTGCATTGCGGAAGCAGGATTAGGCTAAAAAAAAAAGGGGGGCCTCTCGGGGCCCCCTTTCGGGAATTTAATACCAGCCGGAGGACTGGGAGTGTGACCAGGCACCACAGGGGGTGCCGTACCGTCCGGCGATGTATCCCAAGCCCCAGGTTATCTGGGTGCGGGCATTGTTCTGCCAGTCGGGGCCAGCCTCAGCCATCTTGGAACCGGGCAGGGCCTGCGGGATGCCGTAGGCACCCGAGGGGTTGGCTGCATTGGTGCGCCAGCCGGACTCCTTGTTCCACAGCTGGACCAGGCAGGTGAACTCCCCTTCGCCCAAGCCCTTGGAGAGCACAAGCTCATGGGCGATGGATTGCGAATCGCCGATCGGGGCGGTCGTGGACGAACCGGGGGCGGAGGGGGACGAGCCGGCTGAACCGGTGCCTACCAGCACGACCTTGGCTACAGGGGCCTGCTTTACAAAGGATGCGAAGATGTTTGAGGACAGGCTCTTGCCGCCCGCCTTGGTGATCAGTGAAGTGGTCTCCATCACGCCGTTCCGCCCCTCGGTCTTGACCTTGGTGCTGCCGGCCGGCAACGAGTCGGTCCTTTCCTCGATGGTGTTGAAGGGGATGGCGGATTCCTCGGTCTTCACCGAAGCATCGGTACGTTCAACCTTGATGGTGGTGGCCTCGCTCACCTTGGTCCTGAGGGAGGGTGAGACCTGGTCGCCGGGCTCGAGGGTGATGTCACCCGCGTCGAGCACGGACTTGACGGTGGTGAAATGGTTGCCCAGGACGACTCGCTTGGCCCCATTGATCTCCACATTGACATACGAGGTGCCGGAGCTGGACCCGCCCGCACCCTGATTGAGGGACCTGCGTACGTTGTCGCGGGAGACCTCGGCGCTCTTGGACTGGGTTGCGGAGAAGGCCATGGCGGAAGGGTCGGAGGACGTGCTCTGGAAGTGGTGGTAACCGCCTGCGGCCACGCCGGCCCCGATCACCATGACGGCTGCCGCGCAGCCCGCCGCGATACGCATCCACTGCCGCCGGGTCAAAGCCTTGAACCCGGCTGTACGGTCCTTGCGATGGGACGCCATTACGCTCCTCTTGCTCTGCCTGTTCGTCCTCGACGGACTTTCTCGTATCCGGGGCTTGACCCCGGGTGGCATGCGGCTTCGACCTCCGAAGAGAACCGGCCGAAGCGCCGTCGGAATGCACACTCCTGACACATTTTAGCCCCCCGGCGGCTGCTTGTACAGTTCACCGGAGGGCGGTGTCGCGGATAGCCTGCCGGAGACCTTACTGGTTGACGGGCTCCTTGGCGCCCTCATCCAGCTTGACCTCGCGGGCCTGGCGGATCACGTCGTCCAGGTCCGAGGCGCGCAGGGCGCCGGCCTGCTTGAAGATGATCTGACCCTGCTTGGCGATCATCAACGTGGGCACGGCCTGAATGTCGGCCGCCGCCGCGAGCTCCTGGTTCTGGTCGATGTCGACCTTGCCGAAGACGATGTCCTTGTTGCTGCCGGAGGCCTTGTCGTAGATGGGTCCGAAGGCCTTGCAAGGTCCGCACCAGGTAGCCCAGAAGTCGACGAATACCAGGTCGTTCTTCTCGATGGTCTCCTGGAAGTTCTGTGAAGTCAACGTTACCGTAGCCATGATCGCTCCTTCTTGCTGTCCCGCCCTGCTTCTTACAGGGCCAACCACTCTGTTGCCTCCAGCATTCCACCAGGCTTGGAAGTATGCTCTTGGCGCATTCCGCGCTTGCCTGTCCCCGGGCTTGAAACCGGTGGCCCCGGGCACGATAATGGGAGCCATGCCAGTGCTACATGACGAGATACCCGATGACTCCGACTACGACGCGGGGAAGGATAGGGGTGAGTTCTCGAACATCACCCCCGAGGACTTCATACGCGGTTCGGGCCATGGCAACCCTCCGGGCTGGCTGGGCCCGGATGAGATCGACTGGGCCCGGCGCAGGCTCCCCATGCCCTATGTGGAAGTGGTTCCGGCCCGCACCGATGCGACCGGGCGGGTTGCCCAGGTGGGAACCCTCCTGTGCGTGGATGAGGCCGGGGACATCCAGCGCACCCTGATCACGGGACGCGTGCTCTATCACGAGTCCATCCGCGAAGCCCTGGCGCGCAACATCTCCAAGGATCTTGGCGAGCTGGCCCTGCCTGAACTGCCGCCTTCGGTCCAGCCTTTCACCGTGGCCGAGTTCTTCCCCACGCCAGGTGTTTCGGAATTCCATGACCCCCGCCAGCATGCCATAGCCCTGTGCTACCTGGTGCCCGTGGCCGGCGACTGCAAGAGCCAGGACGAGACCCTGGACGTGGAATGGGTGGAGCCCCATTCGGACATGCTCGATGTGTTCGCCGGTCAGATGCCGGGCGGCCACGGCAGGATCCTGAAGCAGGCGCTGGCCTGGGCCGGGGTGCTATAGGGGCCGCAGCTGAGCCTTTCCCTAGCCGGGGAAGTCGCCCTAGCGCCCTATATCAGGTGGGGAAGGGGTCCGGCGGCCGCGACGGTCCTGGTGAAACGTGTATGAGTCCATTGATGAGCAGGAAGGATTGAGCATGAAGATCGTCAACCACGCATATCGCGAAGGGGAGGGAATTCCGGTCGTGCTCATGCATGCCTTCCCCGTTGATCACCGGATGTGGGACGAATGCGCGCGCAGTCTGATCCAGCAGGCCGATAGGGCGGGGGTGCAGCCTTTCGCGGTGTATGCGCCGGACATGCCCGGCTCCGGCCTGAGTCCGGTCCCGGCCCCCGAAGAGAGCGGGCCGGTCGCCGAGGACGGCTCCTATCCCCAGGCCTTGGACCGGATGACCCAGGGGTATGCGGACCTGCTCAAGGGATTGGGCCACAGGCGGGCCATCTGGGTGGGGCTGTCGATGGGCGGCTACCCGGCCGCCGGCATGGTGAGACTCCATCCCGACATGGTGGCTGGGCTGGCTTTCTGCGATACCACAGCCGATGCCGACAAGCCCGGGGCTCGTGACAACCGTCTGCGGGTGGCGGCCCAGGCCGAGCGCGAAGATAGCGTCGAGCCGGTCATGGGGTTCGCCCAGGCGGGGCCGTCTGACTCGACGGTCAAGCGTTCGCCTGAATACATCGAGCGGTTCACCGGCTGGATCCGGGACCAGAGTCCGGAGGGAATCGCCTGGCGGCAGCGCATGGCCGCCGGCAGACCCGACCAGCGTGAAATTTTGGCATCGGTGCGTGTGCCTTCCGCGGTCGTCTCCGGGGAGCTGGACCCCTCCAGCCCGCCCGCCGCCATGCAGGCCATGGTCGATGCCATGCGGATGTCCCACCCCTCCTTCACCGCCATTTCCGACTGCGGCCATTTCAGCGCCGCCGAACAGCCCGACCGTGTGGCCGCCGCCCTGCTCGACCTGGTCCGCCGGGTGGCGGCCGCCGATGCCGGCCGTCACTGAGCGCACGCCGATAGCCGATTGGGAGGCCCACACGTGCAAGACCGGCAGATCTACTTTTCCCCGCTTTCACTCACCCGCGCCCTGCCCTTCCTGCCGCTGGCCCGTGGCGGTGCCGACTACCGTACGGAGCTGCGGACCGATCCGGGCCTGTTCCGCCGCCTGGGCGAGGATGACGAACCCGGCGATGTGCACGTCATGCTGGTCCATGACGGCAGGCTCGCCCTGCCATTGCATAGCCAGGAGCGCGCCCGGCTGGGAACGGCGGGCCTGCGTCCGGCCTCCCTGCCCGGCGAGTACCTGCCCGGTGGACTGACACCGAGCCAGGATAGGCCGGGCGCATTGTATTTCCTTGGTTCGGCGAGCGATGAACACTGGTTCGCTTTGGACGTAGGCCTGGCCCGTCGCTTGGCCGACGAAGGTCAGGGTTCCCAGGAGGGCTCCACCCTGCTGGACAAGACGGCCGACCGCTTCGACTGGGTTGGGTTGGATCTGTTCGCAACGAAAGCGTCGGCGCGTGATGTGGGGATGGCCACGTGCGCCCTCGCCCTTTCGGCCTGGCACGGTAGGCAGCGTCACTGCCCCCGTTGCGGCGCGGCCACAGCACCAGGACAGAATGGCTGGACCCAGGAATGCGTACGTGAACCACGGCACGGGCCGTTCTTCCCGCGAATCGAGCCGGCGGTCATTACCGCGATAGTGGACTCCAGGGACCGTCTGCTGCTGGAACGCAACGCCGCCTGGGAGCCCACCCGCTACGCCGTATGCGCCGGGTTCGTCGAAGCGGGCGAGAACCTGGAACATGCGGTCAGGAGGGAGGCCCGGGAGGAACTGGGGCTGCCCCTTGGGGAAGTGCGGTACATGGGCTCGCAACCCTGGCCGTTCCCGGCTTCGTTGATGATGGCCTTCAAGGCCCGGGCCCTGGACACTGACATACATGTCGACGGGGTGGAGACGGCCGATGCCCGCTGGATGACCCGCGAGGAATACACGAGGGCGCTGGACGAAGGGCGGATGACCCCACCAGGCAGGATATCGGTGGCGCGCTGCCTGATCGAGGAGTGGCTGGGGCACGGGATCTGAAGGTGGCACAGGCCTGTTCCCCTACTTCGGGGGGGGGGGGGGCAGGGTCCTTGGTTTATAGTTGAATAATTGGGGAAGATTACGGAAAGGTGAACTATGGTCAACGATGTGCATGGTAACGCGCGGATTCCATCCTACGATGCCACCGATGCCCATAGGGGTGCGGACGCATATGCAGGTGCCGAGAACCTGGGCGAGCGGACCATGTCGATGCCGCCGCTGACCGGAGCGGCCTTCCCTGCGCCGGCGATTCCAGTGGGTGCCTATCCGCAGAGCCTGACGGGCGCAGACCAGACTCAGGTCATCGGGGTGCCTGGCGCGGACGCCACCATGGCCCTGCCGGCCTTTGGCCCCTCCGCCCAGTCGACTGTTCCTTCCCAGGTGACCATGGACGGTTCGGATATGCCGCCAGTCGACGGAATCGGTTCCCATGCGGACGCCGGGTCCAAGCGGCCGCGTTTCTGGCTGATTGTGGTCCTATGTGTGCTTGCCGCACTGATCGTGGCCATGGTCGCTGGCTTCTTCGGTGCCCGTTCCTACTATGCGCACCGGGCTGCTCCCGGTGTGCGCTTCGGCGGTGAAAGCGTCGCCGGTAAGGACGCAGGCCAGCTCAAGGACCTGGTGGCCGCCAAGGCTTCCGGTTCACAGCTCGTCGTCACCGATGGCAAGGGTGGTCATGCCCATGCCAATCTGAAGGAGCTGGGTGTCACATCAAACGTGGACAAGACCGTGGAAGCGATTCTTTCCGCCAAGTCCAGCAACCAGCTGGCCAGGGTGAACCCCTTCCAGCGTCAGACGGTGCCCCTGGCGTACAGGGTCGATGAAGTGAAGATGAACGACTTCCTGACCAGGAACTTCGTGGACAAGGACCAGCGGGCGCAACCTTCGATCATCGTATTCGACGGAGGTTCGAAGACCTTCGCCGTCCAGGGCGGCAGGGACGGCAGGGCCCCCGACCTCGCCCCCGTCAAGCGGGCCCTCGAACGGACCGCCCAGGAACCCGGCGGCAAGGAGACGGTGACCACAGGCTACCGGGACGTGAAAACCCCGGTTACGCAGGATGTGGCCGCCAAGGCCGCCGACGAGGCCAACCAGCGTCTGTCCACGCCCATGGTGGTCGACAACGGGGCGGGCGACAAGTTCACCGTACCCACCGAGCAGGTGGCTCAATGGATCAAGCCGACGGCCGATCTGCGCCGGGGGACGCTGGAGCTGGAGTATGACCAGGATGCGATCAAGGCCTATGCGGCCAAGGAATTGCCGGCCAAGCTCAACAAGGACATGGTGACCGAGAAGAACGTAAAGAACACCAAGGGCGAAGTGGTGGCTGTGACAGAGAAGGGCCAGGACGGCGTAAAGCTCAAGGATACCGATGCCACGGCGGCACAGATCCTCGGCCTGCTCCAGTCCGGTCGGATAGCGCCGATCAAGGCCGCCGCCGACGTGGAGCAGCACAAGGAGGAGACCAGGACAGCCCGTTATGACGTGCCGGACGGTGATATGTGGGTGGAGGTCAACCTGTCCACCCAGACCGCCACGGCCTACAAGGGCACGACCATGGTCAAGTCATTCCCGATCTGCTCCGGACTGCCACGCAACGGGGATGAGTCCGATCCGGGCACCTTCTTCATCAACATCCGCTATGATGTGCAGACCATGCGCGGTCCGGGCTATGTCTCCCCAAACGTGCGCTGGGTTTCCTACTACAACGGCTCCGAGGGCTTCCATACGGCCCTGTGGAACTATGACGCGATCGCCCATGGGGATGCGGCCAACCGCGGCTCCCATGGCTGCATCAACATGTACGAGCAGGACGCCAAGTGGATTTATGACAACTGCCCCAAGGGCACCATGGTAAAGGTTATCGGCGCGCAGCCGACCGCACCGGTGCGCTGAAACTCGGGACGTCGATGATGCACCTGGGTCGGTGGCTGGCGCCACCGGACCGGTCCATGTAGGCTGGAGCCATGACAGCATCACAGAAGAACTCGGAGCGCCTGAGTGTGCCTGAGCAGTTGCAATATTCGCAGGACCATGTCTGGCTGGACGCCTCCGGTTCCCCGGCCGTGCTCGGGGTGACCGAGTACGCGGCCGAGCAGCTCGGCGACCTCGTATTCCTGGATCTGCCGGAAGCGGGCGGCCATGTCCAGGTCGGCGACGAAATCCTCGAGCTGGAATCCTCCAAGGCCGTGGAACCCTTGGTCTGCCCGGTGGCCGGCACGGTCGTCTATGTGAACAGGGCCGCCGCGGACGATCCGGCCGTGATCAACTCCGACCCGTACGGGGAGGGTTGGATATTGAAGATCGAACTGGATGACGACCAGCCCGACCTGTTGGACGCCGACGAATACGCCAAGTTGATCGACGCAGCCCAGTAACGTGGGGCGGCCATGACGAGCGAGGTTAGCGGGCAGGCGGGCGGCCGGCGGCAGAGGGCCACGCATATGGCAGGAACGCCCAAGCCGATCCGGGCCCGGCGGGTCTCCACCTCCTTCGATGCCGCCGCCCCAAGGGAGCGTTTCGAACGACAGCCCCTGCCGGTGCAAGCGGTTCGCATGGGTGTCACCACCGGATTCGACGTCTGGGCCAGGTTATCGGCCGTTCTCTGCCGGCATCTGGGTTGGTATCCGCGGGTGGACCCCTACGTGGGGTACGGCACCGAGGGCTATTCCCGTCTGATCTGCCGCACCGTCCTTGCTTCCCCCAAGGCGGCGGCCGGTTCCATCGGCCGAGGAATCAGGACCGCGCTGACCGTACCCGCCCCCAGGACCCGGGTAACGATAGCCATCGACGGCGAGCCCATTGAGACCGTGCAGCTGGGCGATTCGGAGCTCTACGACGCACCCGATCCAAGCCGCAACCTCAGCAGTAAATACGCCCGCTCGGATCGATCCGGCTACTTGGACCTTGTGGCCGAGCACCGCCTGGAACCCGGCCCCCACCTGGTCACTTACCATGTGCCCGGCCGTCCCCTTGTCCCCGGACCCCTGTATACACTCGCATCCTCGGCACGGATCGGTGTGATCTCGGACGTGGACGACACCATCATGGTGACCCAGGCGCCCAGTATGTTCAAGGCCGCCTACAACCTCCTGCTGGCCAACCCTGCCAAGCGGGCGTCGGTACCGGGCATGAGCGTGCTCTACTCGCGCATCGCCGACCTCGCCCCAGGCATGCCTTTCTTCTACCTGTCCGCATCGCCTTGGAATGTGGAACGGACCATCCGCCATTTCCTCGAGGACCACGGATTCCCTAGCGGCCCCTTGCTCCTGCGCGATCTGGACCCCAGGCCCAAGACCTTCGTGCCCACCACAGTGCAGCACAAGCATGAGTTCATCCAGCAGCTGATGGCCGACTTCCCCCGTATGCGTTTCATCCTCTTCGGCGACGACGGACAGCGCGACCCGTCAACATACGCGGAGGTGACCCGTCGCTACCCCGGCCGGGTGCTGGCCATCGGCATCCGGCAGCTGAGCCCGCGCGAGTCAGGCCTGCCCTCCCGGCGGAGGACCAGCACGCAGCCGGCCCCGGAGATGGATGCGCCGGTCTTCTATGGGACCACGGGTGCCAACCTGATGAAGACCATGCTGCCCTATCTGGAGCACCTGCGCAGGGCGCGACGCCTATAATCGGCTCATGAGCACGAGCCAGACAGCTACACCAGATCCGCAAGCACAGCCGCCGTCCGCGCGACGTGAGCCCAAGGACCGCAAGGTCCACGGCGATGTCTTCACCGATCCGTACGAGTGGATGCGCCGCAAGGACGACCCCGACCTTCGTGCCTATGTGGATGCCCAGAATACTTACTACCGGTGGCGGACCCAGTCCCTCCAAGGGCTCAAGCAGCGCCTTTTCGATGAGTTCCGGGCCAGGGTGGAGGAGACCGACATGTCGGTGCCGACACGCTTGCACGGGTACTGGTACTTCTCGCGCACCCGCGAAGGCTCCCAGTACGCGATCCAATGCAGGCTGCCTGTCGCAGGGCCTGACGACTGGGACCCGCCGGCCGTCGATCCCAAGGGCGAACCGGGCTCCCTGCCGGGGGAGGAAGTCATCTTCGACCCCAACCGGGAGGCGAGGGGCCATGAGTTCTTCCGTTTGGGTGGCCTGGACCTGTCCGCGGATGGACGATGGCTCCTGTACTGTGTCGATACCCGGGGCGATGAACGCTACGACCTGCGCATCCGCGACCTGGCTGACGGGCGTGACCTGCCCGATCGCGTGGACCAGGTATCCTCCGGGCCGTGCCTTACGCCGGACGGGCGCTGGGTGTTCTATACCGAAGTGGATGAGACATGGCGGCCTTTCGCGGTGTGCCGACACAGGGTGGGCAGCGATCCGGCGCAGGACGTTCGTGTGTTCGAGGAGACCGACGAGCGTTTCTGGGTGGGCGTGGGCCTGAGCTTTGACGAGACCAGGGTGGTGATCGGGACCAGTTCCAAGACCACCAGCGAGGTCCTGCTCCTGTCCCTGGACAATCCCACCGGCGACTTCAGGCCCTTCATTCCGCGCCGGGAGGGAGTCGAGTACGATGTGTCCTTCGCCTCCCTGGCGGGAGCCGGTAGCGGTGGCGGGGACCTGCCCCTGGCCGTGGTCTATGGGAATGCGGACAATCCGAACTTCAGCGTCCGGCTGATCGACATGACGGCCCACCAGCCGCCTTACAGCCTGTCGGAAGGGGTCTTGCTGGCACAGGGAAGCCCCTACGGCTGCGAGCAGGCGCCGGCCGGATTCGATGGACCGGTGGACAGGCCCTACCGGGACCCGTGCAATCCGGGGATTCTGCAGGGCGCCAGGGGGCTGAGCATCGAGGGTGTGGCGATCTACCGGCACTTCGCCATGCTGGGTTACCGGGCCGACAGCCTGCTCCGCCTCGCCGTCATACCCATTGACCGCGCCCTGGAGGACTATCGGGCGGGCCGGCCCTGGCGTTTCACCGAAGTGTTGCCGGAAGGCGGGGGAGCCGGGCGGCTGTACTCGATCGCGGCGGCCGACAACCCCTCCTATGAGGCACCGACCATGCGCTACTCCCTGGGCTCCTACACCAGCCCCGCTGAATTGCGCGAACTGGACCCGGCCAGCGGGCGTGACCGCCTGCTCAAACGGGCCAAGGTCCTGGGAGGCTTCGACCGGGCGGCCTATGGGGAGCGCCGGGTCTGGGTGCGGGCGCGGGATGGTGCGAAAGTCCCGGTCTCCCTGGTCTGGCGGAGGGGGCTGGTGCCAGCCATGGATGGGGCCGCCGCCGAAGGGCTGACCCACGAGGTGCTCTCCGCGCCGGAGGAAGCTCCGGTTCCCTGCGGACCGGCGGGTGGACGGGCGGGTGCCGGAGCACCCTTGTTCATCACCGGCTATGGGGCCTATGAGATCGCTTCGGACCCGGGTTTCTCTATCGGTCGGCTGAGCATGCTGGACCGGGGGGTGCTCTACGCCTGCGTCCATACACGCGGCGGCGGTGAGATGGGCCGCGCCTGGTATGAGCAGGGGCGTCGTCTGAGCAAGAGGCACACGTTCGAGGACTTCATCGATGCCACTGCGGCTTTGCAGGCGGCTGGTTGGGCCGATCCGGGCCGCACCGTCGCCAACGGCGGTTCGGCCGGCGGCCTGCTGATGGGGGCCGTGGCGAACATGGCCCCGGGGCTCTATGCGGGCATCGAAGCGGATGTGCCGTTCGTGGATGCGCTCACCTCGATCCTGGACCCCTCCCTGCCCCTGACCGTGACCGAGTGGGATGAGTGGGGAGACCCCCTGCACGACCCTCAGGTCTACCGGTACATGAAGTCATACAGCCCATATGAGAACGTGGCCGACGCGGACGAGCGCCAGGCGCGCTTCGGCAGTCGCCACTTCCCGCGGATCCTGGCCACCACCTCCCTGAACGACACCAGGGTGCTCTACGTGGAACCCCTGAAGTGGGTGGCCCGCCTGCAGGAGCCTACGGTGGGCGCGGATGCGATCGTCAGAATCGAGACCGAAGCCGGGCACGGCGGCGTCTCGGGCCGCTACAGGCAATGGGAGGAATTGGCGGAGGAGAACGCCTTCTGCCTGTCGATCCTGACGCCGCAGGAGGTCTGAGGTCCGCTCAGCGGCCGATTTCCGGCAGGTCGAAGGCTATAGTGGTGAGGCATAGGAAGAGAATGGGAAGGTCCGGGGCCGCAAGGCTCTCAGGCCGTATCCGCGGCGGTTCGATGTTGGACGACGCGGTGCAGAGGTGAAGGTGAGCGATGAGCGGGAAGCACACTGGCGGCAAGGGCACGCACGAGGGCCGGCTGGTCTCCTCGGGGCCGGGAGGGTCCGGACCCGGGCCATTGACGGGCGGGCAGGCCCGGCAGGATGGGGATTCCGGCCCCGCAAACGGGATTGAAAGTTCCGGGCGGTATCAGCCACGGGCCAATCCGAAGGCGGCTTACCCCTACGCTTCGGGTAATCCGGGAACCAGCGGTTACGCGGGGTATGGCACGGGCTCCCAGGACTGGCGGGCGCCCGGCACGGCTCCTGCCGAAGGCCAGCCCGGCAGGACCGGAAACCCTTCGCCCTCATTCGGCCTGCCAACAACTCATGGCGGCCAATTCGACACGGGGGATGCGTCCTCGGTCGTCGATTCCGGCGGCTATCACAGCGCCCCCTATCCCTCCATGCGGCCAGCCGCGGCATCGTCCGCACCGGTGGGCCCAATGGGCTCCGCTGATCGCCAGGCCTACCAGCCGGCCGTGGGTTCATCCGCTTCGGCCTGGTCCGATGATTCGCACGCCGGCCAGTCGATACAACCAATTCAGTCACCTCAGCCGGGGCAGTCCGGTGCGGCGGCGCAGGGCACCCAACCTGGACAGTCCGCTTGGCGGCCTGAACCCGAGCCTGCGGCCCAGTCCTGGCTGCCATCGGCAGCGGGGGCGACAGGCGCAGGGTCGGGCCCTGTCCCCGTGTCAGGCACCTACACGCCTGATCCATACCTTGCGGGTTCGTCCGCCGGCCCGATTCCGGACATGGGTCCGGGTGCATCGTCAGGTCCGCTCGGCTCCTCGCCCTCGTCCGGTCCGGCAGGTGGTTACGGGGCCTATCCGGCTCAGGCACAGTCCTATGCGCCTCCACAGGGCGAGTCGTTCGCCGCCCCCATGCCGGCTCCGCAGACCGGCTATTCGACCGGTCCACAGTCCTGGGCCAATCCCGCCGCACCGACGGGACCCGGTGTCCCGGGCCCTGATTCGACCGGATCGGCCGGACCCGGCTGGCAGCCGTCGGCGCCCGCCGGCCCGGCACAGGGTTATCCGGATCAGAATCCCGCCGACGCTGGTTGGCGGCCGCAACCCCAGATGCCCTACCCGGGCCCCGGCATGGCCCAGACTCCTGGCACCCAGCCGGTGATGGGACGGAACGGCCAGCCGGCCTATCAGCAGCCGGCGCCGCCGATGAACCAGGGGAACCCTGCTCCGGCCGGCGGACAGGTGAAGGCGCACAGCAAGCTTGTCGCCGCCCTGCTGGGCATCTTCCTTGGGGCTTTTGGCCTGCAGAACTTCTACCTGGGCAATACGGGCCGGGGTCTGGCGCAGCTGATGATCACCTGTGTGGGTGCATTCTTCTTCTTCATCGGCCCCATCGTCTCCTGGGTCTGGGGCATCCTGGAAGGCGTACTGATCCTGTGCTCCAAGCCGGGGACGCGTCGGCACCAGGACGCCTATGGGGTGGAACTGGCCGAGTGAGTCGAGCGGACGGGGGAGGATGCCATGCCTGAGCAAACCTGCGCTTGCTTCAGGGGTGAAGCCAAACTCTCCGGCGGCAAGCTGGCAGCCATAACAGTCTGCCTGGCGGCCGACCCCTCCGCACCTACCGTACCGTCGCAGCCGGTTCGGATCGTGTCCTGCAGGATTGATGGCGACTTCTTTCTGGAGGGGGGCGCCGCCGCTGCCACGGTCATCGACCGGCTCGAACGGCGGATGGAGGGTTTCGCCCCACCGATCGAGCCAGGCCTGGTCGAGCGCGAGCTGGGCCAGGTCATCAGCGCGCACGAGGGCAGGCTGATCGGCGCGGATGCCGCTACCATGACCCGGGCCTTCCTGCGCGCCCTGAGCCAGGGGGGTGTACAGCCCCCCGAGACCGATGACAGGCCGGGGCCCGCCGTCGGTGGCAGCGGGGACCTGTTGCGGGTGGCTGACCTTGACGTGGCAGACCTGTCCGAGTGGCGGCGGCGCTGGGGGCACCTGCCCTTGCGGGTCAGCGTGGACGAACCCAGGCCGCCGGCCGAGCAGGTGGCCCTGGACTTGGCCATGGTCCGAGCCGTGCGGGAGGGGTCGCAACCGCCGACCCTGCGCATCTGGAATCTGACCGCTCCGACCGTTGTGATCGGCCGTTTCCAATCCCTGGGGGCCGAGGTGGACCAGGAGCGTGCGCGGGAGCTGGGGTTCACCGTCGTACGGCGGGTGACCGGGGGAGGGGCCATGTTCGCCCAGCCCGATGACGTCATCACCTATTCCCTGACCGTGCCCGCCTCCTTCGCCGACGGCCTGGACACGGCCTCCACCTACCGGCTGAATGACCTGTGGCTCCTCGAAGGGCTGGGCAGGCTGGGCTTCGACGTAGGCTGGTCGGGCATGAACGACATAGCCTCCAGACGGGGCAAGATCGGAGGGGCCGCCCAGCGGCGGCTGCCGGGCGGCCCCGGCGAGGATGGCGGCATCCTCCACCACGACATGCTCTCGTACCGGATGGATGCCGATCTGATGCTCCAGGTGCTCAAGGTCTCCGATGAGAAGATGCGGGACAAGGCCGTACGCTCGGCACGTTCGCGTGTGGACCCCCTTTCGGCGCAGACCGCCCTCGGCCGCCGGCAGCTGGTGACCGCACTTCTGGAGGGCTTGCCGGATCTGGCTCCCAGGGCCCGGCTGGCACCCGTGGGAGGACATGTGGTCTGCGCCGCCAGGCGACTGGCCGCCGAACGCTTCTCCCAGGCGGCTTGGACGGCTTATATCGTATGATGGATTGGGGTTTGGTCACCCGCGTGTGCCTTCCGGCACCCGTGTGGGGCCGGGCTCGTTCGACCGGATGCCGCCGTGCCAGGGCTGCACACGCACCGGTATGGACGACAGGTCAGACGAGACAGAAAGCTGGTCGGCGGTGGTGAGAAAGGTCAACGAGATTCCCAAAGAGGACAACGCGCTCTTACAGACCCCGCTGTTCAATCAGGCGGCACGCAGCGAAGCGGACCAGCTCATCGGGGCGTTGAAGGAATACACCTTGCCGAAGGGTGCGACGATCTTCCGTCAAGGCGATACGGACCGGCGCATGTACCTGTTGGAGCGCGGCAGGGTGAAGCTGGTGCGCCAGTCGCCCGACCGCCGCATCCAATTGCTGAGCATCCACGGCCGGGGCGAGATCCTGGGCGAGATTCCGGTCTTCGACCCGGCCGGCGGGACCAGGACGGCGTCTGCGGTCGTCATGGTCAATGACTCCAAGGTGGCCGCCCTGGAGCGGGACGACCTGTTCTCCTGGCTGGACCAGCACCCGCGTGTGGCCGTTGACATGCTCCAGGTCCTCGCAGGCCGCATGCGCGCCAACAACGAGCGCATCTCCGACCTGGTCTTCATGGACGTGCCGGCCCGCCTGGCCAAGACGCTGATAGACCTGGCAAGGCGCTTCGGAGAACCGTTCGAGCAGGGGCTGATGGTCCCCCACGACCTGACCCAGGAGGAGCTGGCCCAGCTGGTGGGCGCCTCCCGGGAGACCGTGAACAAGGCGCTGATGGACTTTTCCAACCGCAAGTGGATTTCTCGTAAAGGTCGTACCATCATCATCTACCATCCGGGTGCGCTGATTCGTCGCTCGCGCATGTGAAACAGGGTCGTACGGCCGCGGAAGCGGCGCGGCGGCAGGTAGAGCCACAGTCATAGAATGGAAGCCATGCCAGAAAACAAGAAGTCGATGACGGTCCACCGCTTTCTCATCCTCCTGCTCGCCTACCTGCTGTTCTGCGTGGCCGGTGGTGTGGTTGTCTCCGGTTTCCTTCTTCCCGGCGTCTACGGGGCGAATGCCGCGGCGAAGCGCATGCTGCCCTCCCTGACCGTCGAGAACGTCGACTTCAACGTCAACGACCTGCCCCAGCAGTCCAGGCTCTACGCCTCGGACGGCCACACCGTGCTGGCCACCTTCTACGCCCAGAACAGGGTGGTGGTGCCCCTCAAGGATGTCTCGGACCCCATGCAGAAGGCTGTGGTGGCCCGTGAGGACCGGCGTTTCTTCGAACATGCAGGCGTCGACACCCAAGGCGTGCTGCGTGCCTTCATCCAGACCTATGTCAAGCAGGGCGACACGCAGGGTGGTTCCTCGCTGACCCAGCAGTATGTCAAGAACGTGCTGATGAACCAGGCGGAGGAGAACAACGACCCGATCGCCGAATACCACGCACGCGAGGAGACCATCGCACGCAAGATGCGCGAGATGCTGATCGCGGTGCAGATGGAGAAGCGTTACACCAAGGCGGAGATTCTCCAGGGCTATCTGAACATAGCCCAGTTCGGCACCAACACCTATGGAGTGGAGACGGCGGCCCGCCGCTACTTCAACAAGTCGGCCAAGGACCTGGATCCCGGGGAGGCGGCCACGATCGCGGCCGTGACCAAGAATCCCTCCAAGTTCGATCCGACGGTGGACCCCAAGGCCTCCCAGGAGCAGCGAGACATCGTCCTGGACCTGATGGCCCAGGAGAACTACATCACCCCAGCACAGCGCGATAAGGCCAAGGCCAAGCCGTTGGAGGCCATGCTGCATGTGCAGGATGTGAACGCCGGCTGCCAGACCGCCGGTGACGCGGCATTCTTCTGTGACTACGTGTCCAAGCAGATCCTGAACTCCAAGGAGTTCGGCAAGACCCAGGAGGACCGCAACAAGCTGCTGAAAGAGGGCGGGCTGGATATCTACACCACCATGGACGTGAATGCCAACAACGCGGCCATGAACGCCGCCAGGGCCACCATCCCGGTGGAGGACCGGTCCGGCTTCGAAGTGGCCATAGCGGCGATAAAGCCCGGTACCGGCGAGGTGCTTGGCTTCGGCCTGAACCGCGTCTACGACGCGACCGAGAATTCGGGCGGTGGAACCCGTACGGCCATCAACTATGCGGTCGACCAGGTGGACGGCGGTGGTTGGGGCTTCCAGGTGGGGTCAACCTGGAAACCGATCAACATGGTGGCTTGGATGAAGGCGGGCAAGTCGATCAACCAAGCCCTGCGCACCTCGACCTCCTATCCTAAGAGCTCCTTCAACTGCACAGGCTCGGACGGCCAGCAGTACGCCTTCGGCACAGACTCCTGGCATGTGGAGAACTCGGGCGGCGGCACCACTTCACCCGAATCCCCCCTGCAGGGCCTGATCCGCTCCCATAACACGACCCAGGCCTCCATGGCCCAACAGATCGGTCTGTGCTCGATAGCGGACACCGCCCAGGAGATGGGGTATCACAATTCAGCCAAGGACCAGATGGACGTCCATTCGACCAACTCCTTCCAGCCGACCATGACGATCGGCTCCTCCTCGGCCTCTCCGCTGACCATGGCGAACATGTATGCCACGATCGCGGCCAAGGGGGTGGAGTGCTCGCCCATCGCCATCAAGAAAGTGGTCAACAAGGGCGGCAAGCAGATACAGGTGCCATCGGCCAACTGCCACCAGGCAATCGACCCGAACATCGCGGAGACGACCGCCTACGCCCTGAACCAGGGCGTCGTCCAGCCTGGCGGCGAGGCTTCGATGACCCAGCTCGACGGGGGTCGCAAGACCTTCGCCAAGACTGGCACGAACGAGGACACCTACATGCTCACGGGCGGTTTCGTGCCCCAGGTGGCCTCCTATGTGGCGGTCGGCAACGCCGAGGGATCGGTGTCCTTCAATGGCATGACCATCAACGGCATCACCCGTGGGGCCTGGTACGGCATGTACATTGCGACACCTGCCTGGAAGATGTTCATGAACAACTACCTGAACGCCGCCGGCATCCCCGCGGACAACGGCTATGGCAACCCCGACCCCAAGTACACCGGCGGTGCGCAGCCACAGGCCCAGAACAGCCAGCCCCTCCCCGGGCAGCAGCAACCCCGCCGGCGGTAAGTGGACGGCTCCGGCTTCTGGAATCCGCGTCGTCGCACGCATAGAATGGTGGCAAGGCTGCGCCCGACCGTACCGGGACCGGAATGCCAAGGGGTCCGGGGCGCACGGTTCAGCTGACGCTGAAACAAGGCGGTATCGCGCAATCAGAGCCGAGGGTGGATGATGACGAATGATGATGCAGTGACGAGGGGGATGGCAGCCGGGACCCGCAGGGGTGGACGCCATGCCTCGTCGGGCGAAGGGGCCGGCGCGGCGGTGGACAATCCGGTAGCTGCAGACAGCAAGGGGCGCGAAAAGGAACAAGCCGCACGGGTCAGGCATGCCGAGCGGGAGCAGGCAGCAGCCGCCCAACGGTCCGGAGCCCACGCGCCCGGGCTCTTCGACCCGATCGACCTGGGCCATGAACGGATTCGCAACCGCATATGGCTGCCGCCCATGTGCATGTACTCGGTGGCCCGCCAGGACGGCGTGCCCACGGACTTCCACTACCAGCATTACGTCTCAAGGGCCCTGGGAGGGTTCGGGATGGTGATTGTGGAGTCAACCGCGGTAAGCCCGAAGGGGCGGATCTCCCCCTGCGACCTGGGACTGTGGAACGACACCCAAGCCGAGGCGTTCCGGCGGATCGCGGCGGATGTCCGAGCGGCCGGCGCCCTACCGGTGGTCCAGCTCAACCACTCGGGCCGCAAGGGCTCCTCGGGCTGCACCCCCTTGGGATACATCGGGCGGACCGTGCCGGAGGGCGAAGGCGGCTGGCGGCCTGAAGCGCCCAGCCCCCTGGCCTATGGGAGGATGGAGGAGCCCACGCAGCTGAGCGTCGAAGACATACGGGGCGTGGTCCGTGATTTCGCCTCCGCAGCCCAGAGGGCGGTGCAGGCCGGATTCGGCGGTATCGAGATCCATGCCGCCCACGGCTACCTGCTCTCCGAATTCCTGGATCCGATTAGCAACCAGCGTACGGACGACTACGGCGGCAGCCTGGACAACCGCATGCGGCTGACCTTGGAGGTAAGCGAAGCGGTGCGTGCCGTCATCCCCAGGGGCATGCCCCTGCTGGTGCGGGTCTCGGCGACGGACTGGGCCGGAGATGGCGGCTGGGACCTGGCCCAGACCATCGAGCTGGCGCGGGCGTTGAAGGCGCGCGGCGTGGACCTGATCGATGTGTCGACCGGCCAGATCGTGCACGGGGTCCATACGCCGGCCAAGCCGAACTATCAGGTGCCCTTCTCCGAGCGGATACGGTCCAAGGCCCTGGTGCCCACTACCGCCGTCGGGCTGATCACCAAGCCCAAGCAGGCCCAGCGGATCGTCAAGCATGAGCAGGCGGATGCGGTCGAAATCGGGCGCGCCGGCCTGCGCGACCCCTATTGGCCCCTGCGGGCGGCCTATAAGCTGGGGCTGCCCACCGATCGCGCCCCCTATCCCGAGCAATACGTACGGGCGGCTTTCGGCACCAAGCGATGACACACACGTCCTCCCGCGCCCCCGCCTACGCATCCCCGACGGACCGGTCCGACCGGACCGCCGGCCTGGGCAGTGGCGATGGCGTCCTTGTGGTCATGCCCACATACAACGAGGCGGGTACCATCGGGCGGACCGTCGGCCAGGTGCTCGAAGCCTGTCCGGACATCTCGATCGTGGTGGTCGATGACGGTTCGCCCGACGGCACCGGCCGCCTGGCCGATTCCATCGCCGCCGGTGATCGGCGTGTGCACGTGATGCACCGGGAGGGACCCAGGGGGTTGGGCCCGGCCTACCTCGCAGGGTTCGCCTGGGGTCTGGAGCGGGGGTTCGCCGTCATCTGCGAGATGGACATGGACGGCTCCCATCGCCCGCAGGACCTGCCCCGGCTGCTGGCCCTGCTGGACCGGCGCCCCCAGGTGGCCCTGGTCTTAGGCTCCCGTCGGGTCAGCGGCGGTGCCACTGCGGGCTGGCCCTGGTACCGTGACCTGATCTCGCGACTGGGGTCCTGGTACGCCAGGCACGCCTTGGGGATCCGGGTGCGGGATGCGACCGCCGGTTTCCGGGCCTACCGGTCCTGGGCCTTGCGCCGGGTGGACCTGGGGAGCGTGGAATCCTCCGGCTATGTCTTCCAGATCGACATGCTCCGTCGCATCCTCGCAGCAGGCGGCATAGTGGTGGAGCTGCCCATAGTGTTCGTCGAGCGCACGCAGGGTGTGTCCAAGATGGGGCCGTCCATCGTCCTGGAGGCCATGGTCAGGGTCACCGGATGGGGGCTTGAGCGGGTCCGTGGATGCTTCGGCCGAGGCCCCGCAGGCCGCTGACGGCGTGTGCGTTTCCCTGCCGAATCACACACATGCGGTCCTGGCTGTGCGGTTCGCGGAGCGGGCGAATAGTCGCCGAATGGGCGGACCATGCGGTGATAGCAGCGGTTTGGCGGGGTTTCGTGCCGTTTTCCAGGCCTGCATGACAGCGGCTTGCTCAGATGGTTGAATGTGTGCGATAATGTTCATATGATTTCTTCACAGCGGCAGCATCTCATCCTGAACCGGCTTCGAACCCGTGGCGCTGTCAGAATCACGGCCCTATCCAAGGAGCTTGGGGTCTCGGCGATGACCATCCGGCGCGACATCGCCGACTTGGCCGACAAAGGCCTCCTCAAGCGGGTGCATGGCGGTGCCGTGACCACCTCCTCGCTGCTGGCCGAGCCCCTGTTCTCCGTCAAGTCGCAGATGGACATGGGTTTGAAGGACTCCATCGCCCGCCGTGCGATCTCCTACGTCTCGCCCGGCGACGTGATAGCCATCGGCGGCGGCACCACGGCTTATGTCTTCGCCCAGCACCTGCTCGAATCGCGCCGGTGCGAGGGCATCACCATACTCACCAACTCCATACCGGTTGCTGAACTGGTCCAGGCCATGGAAAGCAAGGAGGTGGAGGTGATCGTCACCGGGGGCGTCATCACCCGTTCCAACTCCCTGGTCGGTCCGATCGCCGACAAAGTCGTGGCCTCCCTGCGCGTCAACACCGTCTTCCTCGGCACCCACTCGGTCTCGATTCCGAGGGGGTTCCTGATGCCCAACTCCTTGGAGGCCGCCACCGACATGGCCCTGATGGACATCGCCGACCGCACCATCATCCTGACCGACCACACCAAATGGTCCTGCACGTCCCTGTCCCTGTTCGCCTCCTTCGACCAGGTGGACACGGTGGTCACCGACGACGGCCTGGACCAGGCTTCGGCGGACGAGACCCGCGCCTTGGTGCGCGAACTGGTCCTGGCCCCCACGGACCAGGAGGGCGGTGCGGTCGCCGCCGAAGGCGGGGAATAAGGCCGGCAGGGTCGCACAGGCTTGTACCCGCAGGCGCCACCGTCGTGGGCCTACGAGCGTGAACAAAAGAGCAGGAAGGCAGGTTTCCATGAGCCGCAAGGAAGAGGCAGGGTCCGGGGCTTACGAGTTCGAGCGGTACCATCCCGGGGCCTATGCGCGCGCGCATATCCGCATCACCCCGACCATTCTGTCCGATGGGCGGCAGTTCTTCTACTTGGACGATGACCCCGCGTACGTCTCGGGGGCCAGGACCCGCGAGTTGAAGGACCCCCGTCCGCTGGCCGACCGGTTCGCCCCCGGTGTGGACGCCGACGGCAACCCCGCCCCCGTCCAGGCCCCGCAGATGAGGCGGGACCCCTTGACCGGCGACTGGATACCGATGGCCACGGCCCGCATGAACCGCCCGATCACCGCAGGCCCCGGCGCGACGGCCAGCGGGAACCCGTTGGCGGCCCGCAAGCCGGGCGACCCCTATCAGGACGGCGAAGTGCCGGACACCGACTATGACGTCGTCGTGTTCGAGAACCGTTTCCCCTCCATGATGCAGGTCCCCGGGGCCGGCACCGCGACCTCCTATGTGGATGGCAACCCCCTGTGGCCGCGGCGCGAGGCCAACGGCCGCTGTGAAGTGGTCTGCTTCGACCCGGATGAATCCTCGCTGCCCGCCGAGCTGCCGGTAAGGCGGCTCCGCACGGTCGTGGAGGCCTGGGCCTTCCGCACCGCTGAGCTGAGCGCTTTGGACGGCATCGAGCAGGTCTTCCCCTTTGAGAACCACGGGCAGGAGATCGGCGTCTCCCTGGCCCATCCGCATGGCCAGATCTACTCATACCCCTTCATCGCGCCGCGCCTGGAGGCCGAGCTCCGGCAGAGCGAGGCCTATCACGAGCGCACCGGAGGGAATCTTCTGAAGGACATCCTGGCCGCCGAACTGGAGGCCGGCGAACGCGTGATCATGCGCAACCACTCCTGGGTGGCATACGTGCCGGCGGCTGCCCGCTGGCCCCTGGAGGTGCATGTGGCCCCGGTGCGTGACGGTGTGCTGTCGATCGACCAGCTGGATGACCAGGAGCGGTGGGACCTGGCACAGATGTACTCGACCCTGCTCAGGCGCGGCAACGCCTTCTTCGACAAGGGGGACGGCCGGGGGATGGACCTGCCTTACATAGCGGCCTGGCATCAGGCCCCGGTGCGGGACGCGCGCCGGGTGAACTACCGGCTGAACCTGCAGTTCTTCTCCTTCCGGCGGGCCGCGAACAAGATCAAGTACCTGGCGGGATCCGAGTCCGGCATGGGAGCCTGGATATCCGACACCACACCCGAGCGGATCGCCGGCCGCTTCCACGAGCTGGGTCCGGTGGACCTGGCCGACCGGGGCTGAGGCACCCGTCAGGCAAGGCCGTGCATTGCGGTCGCGGCGCGGGCCGTGGCGGAAGTCGTACACGATGGAGCACGCAAAGGAGCGAGGACGATGAAGACTGTGGAATTCGTGGAGGCCTTGTCCACCGGGGCCGATGGTGAGGGGGCCGGCCAGGCGGCCGCGCTCTTCAGCAGGACCTTCGGCAAGGCGCCCGACGGCGTATGGTCGGCGCCGGGCCGGGTGAACCTGATTGGGGAGCATACCGACTACAACGCCGGCCTGTGCCTGCCGATCGCCCTGCCCCACCGGACTTTCCTGGCCTTGGGTGCGCGCCGGGACGGGAGGGTGCGTCTGGTCTCCTCCTTGTCCCCGGACAGTCCTGAGGAGGCGAGCCTGGACGGGCTCAAGCCGGGTGGCGTCAAGGGCTGGGCCGCTTACCCGGTCGGTGTGGCATGGGCTTTGCGCCAGGCCGGGTTCGACCAGGTGCGGGGTTTCGATGCGGCTTTCGTCTCCTGTGTGCCGGTGGGATCGGGGCTGTCCTCATCGGCGGCCATGACATGCTCGACGGCCCTGGCCTTGGACGAGGTGTACGGACTGGGTTTCGGTGGTTCCGACCAGGGACGGTTGACCCTCATCGACGCGGCGATCAGGTCCGAGAACGACATGGCCGGCGCCTCGACCGGCGGTATGGACCAGTCGGCCTCCATGCGCTGCCGGGCCGGGCATGCGATCGAGCTGGACTTCCGGCCCGGATTGTCGGCCTTGGAATCGGCCAGGCAGGTGCCCTTCGACCTGCAGTCCCATGGCCTGGAGCTGCTGGTCCTGGACACCCGGGCCCCCCACCGGCTCAACGACGGCCAGTATGCGGCGCGCAGGCGCTCATGCGAGCAGGCGGCGCAGGCGCTCGGTGTGGGGAGCCTGCGCGTTCCGGCCGATCAGGTCGCGGCTTCGGACGACCCGGGGCGGGCCTTGGAGGCGGTGCTAACCAGGCTCGACGACCCCACCCAGCGCAGGCGTGTGCGGCATGTGATCACCGAGATCGGTCGGGTGGGGCGGTTCGTTGAGGCCTTCGGCGCCGGTGACGTAAAACGGGCCGGTGAGCTCTTCAACGCCTCGCATGATTCCCTGCGCGACGACTACGAGGTGACCGTGCCCGAGCTGGACGTGGCCGTGGATGTGGCCCGGTCCGAGGGGGCCTACGGCGCCCGCATGACCGGCGGCGGTTTCGGGGGTTCGATCATAGCCCTGGTGGACGCGGGGCGCTCACGCGACGTCGCCTCCGCAGTGGCCGACGAGTTCGGTCGCCGTGGTTTCGGCAGGCCCCGCGCGCTCGCGGCCCTGGCCTCGTCCCCGGCGCAGCGCGAGGGCTGAGCCGTCCCAAGGGTCCGCCCGGTGGACTGCAGGCCCCGTGGCCGCAGCGCCCGTCGGGGAAGCCGGGTCGGTCGCGCTCGGGGGAACCGGGGCCGTCCTTGCTGCAAGCGCTTGTATTCCGGTACTGGGGCCAGTGGTCCATGATAAGGTGTTCTGGCTTGTTCCGGCCCGATCACCGCCTGTGGCGTCCGGGCGGGGAACGAACCGGAAAGGTGGGGAGGATGGTAAGGGTTACCTTGCATGAGGTGGCCGTGGAGGCCGGGGTCTCCGACTCGACCGTCTCCCGCGCCTTGCGGGGTCTGGACAAGGTGGACGAGGGGACCCGAGCGCGCGTGCGCCAGGCGGCGGACCGCCTGCATTTCTCCTTCTCCCGGAACGCGTCGTCCCTGGCCTCCGGCAAGACCATGCGAATCTCCCTGCTGTTCTCCGACAAGCTGAACACCTGGTTCGACGCCTCGGTCCTGCAAGGGGCCTACGAGGTGCTCTACCCCCAGCGCTACGACCTGATCCCCAGTACGGTGAGCACCTATGAGCAGCTGAGCGCCTTCTTCTCCCGCCTGCCCGCCGACCGCAACGTCGACGCGGTCATCGTGGCCTCAATCAACCTGGGGAGCGGGGAAACGGACATCCTCAAACGGCTGACCATCCCCACGGTCGGCCTGGACTCCAGGACAATCGAAGGCTTCGACGCCTCCGTCCTATTGGACGACCGCAAGGGGATGCATGACGCCGTCGCCCTCCTCAAGCGGCTGGGTCACCGCCGTATGGCGTATGTGGGCATGCCTGAACCGGGCGATTTCGAATTCAGCTCCCAACGACGCGGCGACGCCTTCATGGAGTCCGCGCTGGCGATGGGCTTCCAGCCCCGCGACCTCCTGCGGATCGACGTGGGCAGAAGGGCCGACTACCGCACCTATGACGAAGCGGTCGGTTCCGGCGTCGCCAGGGTCCTGGCCCTGGACCCGATGCCGACCGCCCTGTGCGTGGAATCGGACGGATATGCGATCGCCCTGATCGGTGGGCTGCGCAAGTATGGAATCCGCGTGCCCCAGGACATGTCCGTCGTCGGATTCGATGACGCCGACGTGGCGGCCGCCGCGGACCTGACGACGGTCCACCAGAACCCGGAGGAGATGGCCCGATCAGCCGCGGACAAGGCTTTGGCGCTGATGAGGGGTGAGGAACCCGAGGAGCGGCACTCGCTGGCCGACCCCATCCTGATGCTGCGCGGCTCGACAGCGCGGCCCCCGCAGCGCGCTCGGTGAACGCTCACCGACCGCCGGCGAAGCCCAGCTGGCGCCAGGCCTCATAGATGGCGATCGAGGCGCAGTTGGTCAGGTTGAGGGAGCGCAGGGAGGGGCGCATGGGCAGACGCACCTGCTCGGCAACGTGCGGGCCGGCCATGATGTCCATCGGGTCGGGGATGTCGCCCGGTTCCGGGCCGAACAGGAGGATGTCGGAGGGGCGGTATTCCACTTCGGTGTAGAGCTTGGTCGCATGCGCGGTGAAGGCGATGATGCGCGAGTCGGGCATGGAGCGGACCAGGTCGTCGAAGTCGGGGTGCAGGACCACATGCGCCATATCGTGGTAGTCCAGCCCGGCCCGGCGCAGCTTGGTATCGCGCAGGTTGAAGCCCAGGGGTTCGACCAGGTGCAGGATGGAGCCGGTCACCGCGCACAGGCGGATGGCCGAGCCGGTGTTGCCGGGGATGCGCGGCGAGTAGTAGCACAGGTGGGGGGTGGAGGTGACCTGCCTGGCCGCGTCCGCCGCCTTCATCATGGCATCGGTCACCGAAATCGGGTTCCCGTGCGCGTCCGTGACCAGCTCGTCCGGCCCATAGCCCGCCTTGCGATACCCGTACTCATACATGGCCTCGACCCGCCCTGGGGCGTTGCCGTCCGACGTATGCTCTGACTGACTCATAACCCCTAAACCTAACCGCTTCAAGCGACAGGCGAACACGGTCCCGAAAGTCAGGCGATGCCCGGACAATGGGGGCTTATGGCACAGACGAAACAGGCCGGGTCACCGGATGCACGGCGGGCGCAGCGGCTGCTGGCGGCCTGGTGGGAGGGGCACGCGCGCGACCTGCCCTGGCGGTTCGGACGAACCACACCCTGGGGGATCCTGGTCTCCGAGGTGATGAGCCAGCAGACTCAGATGAGCCGCGTGGTGCCCTACTGGACCGCATGGATGAAGGCCTGGCCCACCCCGCAGGCGCTCGCCGCCGCCTCCACCGCCGAGGTGATCACGGCATGGGGGAGGCTGGGCTACCCCCGCAGGGCCCTGCGCCTGCAGGAATGCGCCAGGGTGGTGGCCGAGCAGTACCAGGGGCGGCTGCCCCGGGACTACGGGACCCTGCTTTCCTTGCCCGGCATCGGCGACTATACGGCCAGCGCGGTCCTCGCCTTCGCCTACGGGCAGCGGATCGCCGTCATCGACACCAACATCCGCCGGGTCCTGAGCCGGGTCTTCGCGGGAGTGGAATCGCACGGCGGCGCGGCCAGGCCGGCGGACAGGGAACTGGCCGAGCGGGTGCTGCCTCCGGAAGCCGACCGGTCCGTGGTGTGGAACCAGGCCACGATGGAATTGGGGGCCACGGTCTGCACCGCCAAGTCGCCGGCCTGCCAGGACTGCCCTGTGAATGGGCTGTGCGCCTTCCTGGCAGCCGGGCGGCCGGGCCTGGGCCAGGGGCGGACCCGCCCCCGTCAGCGCTTCCAGGGCACCGACAGGCAGGTCCGGGGGCTGATACTGGCAGCCTTGCGCGAGCTGCCCGCCGGGAGCGTCCTGCCCAAGGGGCGGGTGGAGGCCCTGTGGCCCGATGCCTCACAATTGGGCGCCTGCCTGGCTTCCCTGG
The DNA here is from genome assembly GCF_003315615.1 of Bifidobacterium xylocopae. Taxonomy (GTDB): domain Bacteria; phylum Actinomycetota; class Actinomycetes; order Actinomycetales; family Bifidobacteriaceae; genus Bombiscardovia; species Bombiscardovia xylocopae. The sequence continues at coordinate 6,620 of NZ_PDCH01000008.1, read as the reverse complement.
ACGAGGACGGGCTGATTGAGATCGAGCCGGGCGGGGGTGCGCGGCTGCCTTCCTGATTCGGTAGAATGGGTCGTATGAAGGGCAGGATCAGTGAACAACAGCGCAGGGTGTATCGCCGGCGCCGCATCGTCGCGCTTCTGATCGCCCTGGCCCTGCTTGTCGCCCTGGTGTGGGGGATCGCCACGGGTGTGCGGGCACTCAGCGCTTCGCGCGAGGCCAAGGCGACCACGGCCGGCGGGCAGGCCGCCGCGGTGGGGCGCGAAGGCAGGCAGAAGACCGGGAAAGACGCGAAAGGCAGGGCCGGCGCAAAGCCAAGCGTCCCCTTCTGCACGCCTTCGGACCTGGAGCTTTCCCTGAGCGCGCCCGAGCCGACCACCAATGTAGGCGGCTACGTGGAATTCACTGCGACCATGCGCCATAAGGGCACGCGGTCCTGTCTGGTGGATGGGTCGAACGCCTCCCGGGTGCTGGTCATCACCTCCGGCGATCAGACCATCTGGCGATCGGATTCCTGCCCGGCCGACAGCCGTCTTCTGCTCATGGCGCAAGGCGACCACGACGACCAGAAGCTGCGTTGGAACGCCAATTCAACGGGCGGCCAATGCCAGCCCGACGACCAGCTGCCCACCGTCAACGCCGGCTCCTACAAGGCCCAGCTGGTCCTGAAATCCAACAGCAAGATAGCCTCACAGCCCGTACCGCTCATCGTGCAGTAGATCGTGCAGTAGCCGCCGGGGAACAAACCAGCCGGAGGGGTGGGTCTCTGCCCGAGGCGGATTCGGCGGACGGGGGCGAAAGGCCCGCCGGGGAGGCGCTCTGCGCCTTGTGCTGAATTTGCGTGGGCGTGGTCTGATGGCCGTCCGCAGAAGGCATGGCCGGGGTATAGTGGGACGGTTCCGGCAGGCGTCGGGGGTGGCGTCCTGGTCCGGGTTTCAACGGTCGGAGTTCATAACGTGGGTGCCCCCATAGGCTCTTGGCGGGGCGTTCCGTGTCCCATGCTTCTAAGGTGGTGCCATCATGCGCGTCAGGCAGGTTGTCGCCCGGCTGTCGGCGGTCGTCGTCTGCGCCGCCATGGCCCTGCTGACGGTCTGGCCGGCGCAGGCGGATACGACCAGTTCGACCTATGACAGCGCGGACGACTTCGTGGCAGGCATCAACCCCGATCCCGGCAAGAAACCGAATCTCTCGCTGTTCAAGCGCCTGACGCAAATGGATGGGCACAAGGCCACGGGCTCCCACCAGGATTCCTTCAAGGCGCTCATGGCACCCGGCATCGGCGTCGAATTCACCCTGACCGAAATCCGACCCACCGGCAAGATCTCCGACATGCAGGCCACGCCGCCCAGCGGCTTCAGCACGGTGCCAGGCATGGTCTACAAGGGCACGACCGACAGCAAGGGGGCCATCCAGGTGGGTACGGGCACCGGACCGGGCGTGTGGACCAAGGACGGAGCGGCGGCCGAATTTCCGGCGGGCGTGCACTACTACCTGCTGCATGAGAGCGGCACCCCCTATTCCGGCTCGGACTACGCGGCGGCCAAGGACAGTATCTTCGGCCTGCCCTACAGCGCCAGGAACACCACGAAGACGACCGACGCGAGCGGCCGCGTGACCTCGACCACCTCGGTGGAAGGGTTCGTCTACAACCTCCACCTCTTCCCCAAGAACATGACGGAGAACCAGCTGACCAAGCGGGCCGTCGAAGTCAAGGACGCGGGCGGCCGGGTCCGCTCCGACCTGGTGGCCCAGGCGGGCGACACCGTCACCTGGGAGATAAACCAACGCTTTTACGACGGCAACACCGGCGGCGGGCTCAACCGAGACGGCAAACTCGACATGAAGGAGCTGGACGCCTGCCCGATTTCCGGTGGACACACCGACTGCTACGAACTCGCCGACCGGCTGCCTTCCTCGCTGGCATATGCGCAGGGTTCGTCCAGCGTGGTCGCCAGCTGGGAGGAGGAGGACGGCAAGCTGCATACCACCGATCTGGGTCGGTGCGAACAGAACTGGCAGAACGTGGCCGGCGCCTGGGTCGGCTCCGGAGGCCTGCCCCTGCCGCTTGCCCCCGGTTCGCCCACCGATGGCCCCATGGCCGCATCCCCGCCGCGCTGGCCTATGTACAACCAGGCGCCGCACAAGAGCCTGCTCATGTACGATTCATGGTCCGCAGGCACGACCTTCCTGCAGTACCGGTGGGTCCGCGATGACCTGGTCGCCGCCTTCCGCCCCGACCTGCCGGGCAGGCACCTGAACATGAAGGTGACCATCAGATACAATACGGTGGTGACCGGCCTGGGGGACTCCGAGGCCGCCCCGACCGGTGAGCTGCTCAACACCGTGTCCGCGGATCATGTGGACAACACCAGCGTCGCAGGCGGGGCCATTGCCGCCCGACCCGTCATCAGGGCCCAGGCCTGGGTGCTCACCGCCGGCTTCCAATTCGCCAAGACCAGCCGCAACGGTGACACCGGACTCAGCGGGGCGGTCTTCCGCCTGGCGAAGCCCGGCGACGGCAACCTGCACCTGGCCTCCGACGGCCGCTTCCACGCGGCGGGCTCGCCCCTGCCCAACGGGGTCAGCTGGATCCAGGCCACCTCCAACAAGACCAGTGATGAGTCAAGCGGCCTGCCGGGCCTGCAATCCGGTCCCACGAGCCAGGGCATCGTCACTTTCACCGGCATACCGGTCCTGGGGGCGGACGGCAAGGTCAAGCCGGCCGGAGACCTGAGATACGACCTGGTGGAGGTGACCGCGCCCAGGGACAGGAACGGCACGGTCTACCGTTTCAGCAGCCGGCCCTTCTCCAGCGTGGACCTCGGCGAGTATGCGGGCCGCACCCCGGAGGCGATCGTGCAGGGCCGCACCAGGCTGGCCGCGAACATGGGCAGACTGGTCTTCGGTGAATTCGAGGCCAACCTGTCGAATGCGCCGGCCGGCAGCTACCAGGACCTGAACGGGGATCCCGTGACCCGGGGCGTGGTCAACTGGAAGCCGGACGAATCGGCCCCGGAGAGGGTGGGCTCACTGCCATTGACCGGGGGGATCGGCATAGCACTGATGCTGCTCGCCGGAACGACCATCATGGCCGTCATCGGATACCAGGCGCACAGGCGTCTCATCTGGGACGGATTGCCCTACGGGCACCATAGGGCGGCATAGCGGTTCGCCTCCGGCGGTGCGGCCGGGGATCGGTATGGCCGTACCGCGTCCGGTGCGGGGCGGTCCCGGGTTTGCGGGTGAGCTGGCCTGCTTTCTGTTCGCGTGTCTGTGCCTGGACGGGTCCGGTCGTGGGGGTCCATCCTGGTTGCCGGGTGGTGATTGGTCGGTCCCTGTCTGCGTGTCTGCATTGCGCTGGGTGTTTTACTTTGGTGGCTTCTCTTATGCAAGTATGCAAGGCCTTGTGCGAAACAATGGAGGGTGGTCCGGCGGTGGGGCCGGGCGGGCTGGAGGGTGCGGGTGGGGGTTGGTGTTCGTGTGCCGGTGGGTATGGGAGCGGCCCGGTGGTGTGTGTTGCCGCCGGGCCGTGGTGTGTGTGTCGCTCCTGGGTGTTTAGGCGCTGATGGTGGTGTGTCTGCCTGGCTGGTGTCTGCGGGCGTGTTGGTGGGCTGTGGTGGTGAGGGCGGCCAGGGTGGTGAGCAGTAGGAGGGTGCCTCCGCTGAGTCGTTGGATGGGTATGCTGCCGGCTTTGGGCAGGGTGTATTGGTGGGTGTAGGTGTAGGTGAGTGGGTAGTCGGGTTGGGGTTGGCCTCCTAGGGTCCAGTGGATGTTGGCGGTGACCTGTCCGTCGGGGTGGGCCGGTGCTGTGGTGTCCCAGGTGTGGCTGCCGGTGTTCCAGGCGGGTGGGGGTGTGGCGTCGTTCCTGTCGAGGGTGATGCCGGTGACCGCGATGGTGCGCAGTCCGGCGGGGACGGGCGTGTGCTTGTCGGCGTTGTCATAGTTGGGTGGGTTGGTGCCGTTGCTGTTGTCGCCGAGCTGGCCGGCGTTGTTCGATCCCCAGCTGTATGCGTGTGCGTTGCTGTCCATGGCGAGGCTGTGCCCCCAGCCTGCGCTGATGGTGGTCCAGGTGGTGTTGGGGGCCGGGTCGTGGACGCGTACGGGGGTGTGTTTGTCGGCGTTGTCATAGTTGGGTGGGTTGGTGCCGTTGCTGTTGTCGCCGAGCTGGCCGGACCGGTTCCATCCCCAGCTGTATGCGTGTCCGTTGTTGTCGATGGCGAGGCTGTAATTGTAGCCTGCGTTGATGGTGGTCCATTTGGTGTCGGCGGCCGGGTCGGTCACGCGTACGGGGGTGTTCTTGTCGGCGTTGTCATAGTTGGGTGGGTTGGTGCCGTTGCTGCCGTTGCCGAGCTGGCCGTTTATGTTCCATCCCCAGCTGTATGCGTGTCCGTGGTTGTCGATGGCGAGGCTGTGCCCGGTGCCTGCGCTGATGGTGGTCCATTTGGTGTCGGCGGCCGGGTCGGTCACGCGCGCGGGCGTGGGGTGGGGGTTGCGGTCGTTGCTGCCGTTGCCGAGCTGGCCGCCGCTGTTCCATCCCCAGCTGTATGCGTGTCCGTTGCTGTCGATGGCGAGGCTGTGGTAGTCGCCTGCGCTGATGGTGGTCCAGGTGGTGTTGGCGGCCGGGTCGATGATGCGCGCGGGCGTGGGGTTGATGCCGCCGCTGCTGCCGTTGCCGAGCTGGCCGGAGTCGTTTCGTCCCCAGCTGTATGCGTGTCCGTTGCTGTCGATGGCGAGGCTGTGGTAGCCGCCTGCGCTGAGGGTGGTCCAGGTGGTGTCGGCGGCCGGGTCGGTGACGCGCGCGGGCGTGGGGTGGGGGGTGTAGATGTTGTCGTCGCTGCTGCCGTTGCCGAGATTGCCCCAGCCGTTGCCTCCCCAGCTGTATGCGTGTCCGTCGTCCCCGATGGCGAGGCTGTAGTTGTTGCCTGCGCTGACCTGGGTGAAGCGCACGCCGGCCGGCGTGTGCACGCGCACCGGCGTGTTGCGCCAGGAGGTGGTGGTGCCGTCGCCGAGCTCGCCGTGGTCGTTGTATCCCCATGCGTAGGTGCTGCCGTCGCTGCCGATGGCCAGGGTGTGGTAGGCGCCTGCGCTGATTTGGGTGAAGTGGGGTAGTGGGGGGTTGGGGGGTGGGGTGATGTGGAGGGTGTTGCCGCCGGTGTCGGGTCCGCTGGCGGGGTTGAGGGTGAATTGCCAGGCCTGCCATTGGGCGGTCAGGGTCATGTTGGAGGTGACGGGTGTGTTGAAGTCCCAGCTGCTGCCGTCGGCCTTGGCCCAGCCGGTCAGCCAGTGGTGTTCCCATTCTGGGTCCTGCGGCCAGGTGATGGGCTTGGGGTCGTCGGAGTAGACGGTCTGGTCGGCGGGTGTGGGGCTGCTGGTGTGGCCGGCCGCGTCGCCCAGGCTGAATCGCACGGTGTATTGGGTGGCGTACGTGTAGTGCAGGGTGACGGTGCCGGTGGTGGTGAGGTTGCTGGCGATCACGTTGTTGTTGGCGTCCAGTCCTTCGTACCGGTAGGTGACGGTCACGTCGACCCTGCCGGGCGCGTGGGAGGGCAGGGTGATGTCCCAGGCGCCGGTCCTGGGGTTCACGCTCCGGTCGCCGGCGCCGATGGCGGCGCCGCCCACGCTGACGCCGGTGATGGTGTACCGGGGCGTTGCCACCCGCACGGGCGTGTTCTGGTAGGTGCCGGTGCCATCACCGAGCGTGCCGCCGTATCCCCAGCTGTAGGCGTGGCCGTGGTTGTCGAGGGCGAGGCTGTGCCCGTAGCCTGCGCTGATAGAGGTCCAGGTGGTGTTAGGTTGGCCAGCTGGGTCGGTCACGCGCGCGGGCGTGGGGTGGCGGTTCATGTCGTTGCTGCCGTTGCCGAGCTGGCCGAACTCGTTGTATCCCCAGCTGTATGCGTGTCCGTTGTAGTCGATGGCGAGGCTGTGCTGCCAGCCTGCGCTGATGGCGGTCCAGGTGATGCCGTGTTGGTCTGCCGGGTCTTTGACGCGCACGGGCGTGTTGCGGTCGGTGGTGGTGCCGTCGCCGAGCTCGCCGAAGCTGTTGGCTCCCCAGCTGTATGCGTGTCCGTGGTTGTCGAGGGCGAGGCTGTAGAAGCTCCCTGCGCTGATAGAGGTCCAGGTGGTGTTAGGTTGGCCAGCTGGGTCGGTCACGCGCGCGGGCGCGGGGTGGGGGATGCTGTCGATGCTGCCGTTGCCGAGCTGGCCGGCGTCGTTGTTTCCCCAGCTGTATGCGTGTCCGTGGTTGTCGATGGCGAGGCTGTGCTCGCCGCCTGCGCTGATGCTTGTCCAGGTGGTGTTGGGGGTCGGGTCGGTCACGCGCCCGGGCGTGGGGTTGACTCCGCCGCTGCTGCCGTTGCCGAGCTGGCCGTAGCCGTTGTTTCCCCAGCTGTATGCGTGTCCGTTGCTGTCGATGCCGAGGCTGTGGTCGTCGCCTGCGCTGATGGCCCTCCAGGTGGTGTCGGGGGCCGGGTCGATGATGCGCGCGGGCGTGGGGTGGGGGTTGAGGTCGCTGCTGCCGTTGCCGAGCTGGCCGTACTGGTTCAATCCCCAGCTGGAGGGGGTTCCGGCGTCGCCGGTGGCGAGGCGGGAATGGGGGGGGCTGGGGGGGGGGTAGAAGGGGGTGG
>NZ_PDCH01000079.1 GCF_003315615.1 Bifidobacterium xylocopae | reverse complement strand
GGTGGGGAATCGGACGCCACAGGCGGGGGAGGCGAAGGCGGATAGGGGACAGGGGGGGGGCGCCGCGTGAAAGCGCTGTCGAGCGTGCGGGCCAGGTCGCGCAGGGCGCGGTCGTCCTGGGGGTCGCAGGCTATGCGTTCGAGTGATTCCAGCGGCAGGCTCGGGTCCATGCAGGCGCACACGACGGCGTCGCGGCAGGGCAGGTCGCGGCTGATGGTCTCGCGGACGAGGAGCCGCTGCCGCCGGTCCAGCCCGCACCGCCGGTCCAGTGAGTGCTTCCAGGCGTCGATGGCGTCGCGGCCCGCGATGTCAGCCCTTTCTGCGGTGATGCCGCCCCTGCTCGGCTCCGTACGTGGGGTTTCATGTGTCGGGACACCCACTGCCTGCCTCCCGCATTGAGCTGGCGGTGTAGCTCGCGCGCTGGGCGGGGCCAGCGCGG
>NZ_PDCH01000078.1 GCF_003315615.1 Bifidobacterium xylocopae | reverse complement strand
CCACCACACACCACCAACCACACACCACACCACACCCAAACCACCCCCCACCACAAACCACCACCCCCGCCTGCGCCGTCAGCGACAGATGGGGATGAGAGACAGGTCTAGGCTCATGTAGTCCGAGCACGGGGTGGACGCTTTGATTCGTCCGGAATTCGGGGTGGTATGCCAGGCATTGATGGTGTCGTCATATTGCAAGCCGGGATCGGCGCACTCCCAAGCAGCCTGAGCAATCTTGCCAAAAAGTTCCTTGGCGTCAACGGTGTCAAGCACCTTGTCAGGCTCGGTGCGGGACATCAGACCGAAGGGCTTACCCTGCTCAACAGCGGCCATGAAGGCGTCGGAGACACGCACCGAGTCCTGTCTCTTATCCCCATCCCCGAGCCCACGAGACCGCGCCTCACCCCCCCCCCCCCCCTCCGCCTGACAACACAAAC
>NZ_PDCH01000077.1 GCF_003315615.1 Bifidobacterium xylocopae | reverse complement strand
GCACGATGCGTGTGCGCAGGGCTACATGAGCAGAAGAGTCGTGTGCTCGGGAACAACGTGTGTTTATACTATGCGACGTCGCCCACCGATATGTACCGCCACGCGTTCGGGGGCATCGTGGGATGTGTATAAGGGCCAGGCACACCGGCGGTCTGCCGGCCCATGGGGCGCAAGGTCTCGTCATTGGCCTCGAATTTGACGCTCATTCCGTGACGGGAGACCAGGATGATGTCGTCCTGTGCAACGCCCAGGACGACATCATCCTGGTCTCCCGTCACGGAATGAGCGTCAAACTCGAGCTGTGTCTTATACACATCCCCGAGCCCACGAGACAGAGACGGAACTCGGACGCCGTTTGATGCGTGTGAAAAAAAAGAGATGCTGTGTGGCGAGTAAACACTAGTACGAGATGACGACTTAGGCGGTGACCTCATACGATT
>NZ_PDCH01000076.1 GCF_003315615.1 Bifidobacterium xylocopae | reverse complement strand
ATGCCAGGACAGCAACGGCCAAGACAAGGCAAGGCACAGACTGGTAATCACGGCGGACGGGGGCGCCGACCATGCCAGGAGCGTAGGATTGGAGCCGGACCTGATAGTGGGCGACTTCGACTCGAGTTCATCCCCCCCGCCCCAGGGCGGGAGCCGAATCATCCGCCTTCCCGCCGAAAAGGACGACACCGACATGCAGGCGGCACTGAAGCTGGGCTGGGAGCATGGTTATCGACGCGTCGTCATCTACGGGGGCCTTGGGGGCAGGATCGACCACTCGATAGCGAATGTAGCGGCCATCCGTATTCTGGCCAAGCATGGTGGACTGGGGCTCCTGGTCGGCGGCGGCCTAGGACTGCCTGCCAGATCGCATGGCTCTCTTGGCTTACCGGCAGGGGGACCGGCCATGGCATCTGAGCAGCCGACCTACGTCTCCTCGG
>NZ_PDCH01000075.1 GCF_003315615.1 Bifidobacterium xylocopae | reverse complement strand
CACAGAACGAGGTAGGTGACGAAGAAGGGCAGGGAGGCGGCCAGATCGATATCCACTAGCACGCACACACCAGGGGGGGTGTTCCTGCGCAGGGCCATGGCCTCCCGGCGCAGGCGCTCGCGAGCGGAAGTCCTCGCCGCCAGTGCCTGCCCGTCCGTCGCTCCGGTCGCATCCTCGGCCAGGGAGTCGCGTAGGATCTTCATGGCATACTCCACACCGCCGTCGTCCCGTGCCCGCCAGAACGATCCCATGGAACCCCCGCCCAGGGGGGCGATCAGCGTATAGCCGCCCACCTCATCACCGGTCTGCAGATTCAGCGCAACCACCCTAGCCATCCCTCCATTGTGGCCCCCCGACCGAACAATCTTGGCAGGTGACCCTACCCTTATGGACTCTCTCACGCTGCAGAACCTGCGCACGGCCACCCGTTCCCCTCTGTCCG
>NZ_PDCH01000074.1 GCF_003315615.1 Bifidobacterium xylocopae | reverse complement strand
CCGGTCGGTCCACCCCCCTCAACCCCGATGCCGCCCTGCCCATCGAGTATGCCCAGGGTCAATCCCAGCTGGTCCACACCGGAGTCGTTGGCATCTTGCCTTGATTGGTTCGCACGCTTGGTCGTTCGGCATGTGAACGCGGTCCGAGGCAGGATGGTGTGGATTCCTTCGGTGTTGTATGGCCTGAATCTTGAAGTGATGTTCTCCTTCGATTTCTCGACTCCCTTGGTTTTGTCTGATGGGTCCATCGTCTATTCGGGCTAGGTCGGCCAGGCCCTGTATGGGCAGGTGCACCGTACGGTGCATTTGGAGGCACAAGGCTGTTCCGTCCTCCAAGCGGGGTGTCCCCGCTTAAGGGTTGGACTAGCGGTCCGTCTGGCCTCAGGCCGTTTCCAGCCCGGGCGGGCCGTCGACTGGCAGCGTGGGTACCGGTCCGTCGCTT
>NZ_PDCH01000073.1 GCF_003315615.1 Bifidobacterium xylocopae | reverse complement strand
GGGCCACCGTCCGGGCGCTCCGTGCCCATGCTCACCCCGCCGCGCGACCCCCCGCCCGGGGTCAGAGAGCTGGTCTGCGCCGGGCAGCGGGCACGGGCACAGGAGGCTGAAAGCCTGCAGGCGCACGCTTGGAACGCGGGTGCGGCCGCCGAACGAGTCCGCCTGGAGTCCGCCGCACAAGCGGCCGCCGCCGCCCGTGTCCTCGCCTTGGACATCATCCCCGGCGCTGTCCCGATCGAGACCTACTCCTTTCCCGAGCGCTGCCTCATGCTCTTCGGTGCGGCAGGCCCCGGCCTGACCCGGACCGCCCTTGACCTCGCTGATGACGTCGTCGCTCTCTCCCTATTCGGCGCGGTCCGTGCCCTCCATGACGGCGCCCACCCCCCCGTCGCCATGCCTGCGCGGGTGGCGCCGCACTTGTCCCTCCCGGCGTCCGGGGTCGG
>NZ_PDCH01000072.1 GCF_003315615.1 Bifidobacterium xylocopae | reverse complement strand
TGCCCACCCTCCTCTCCTGTCCTTCTCTTCCTCTCCGCCCTCTCTCATCCTTTCCCTCCCCCTCTCTTCCTCACTTCTCCTGCCACCACCCCGACCCTCCCCCTCGCCTTCCTCGGCCGCGTCACATGTGTATAAGCGCCCGAGGTTCCTCAGGACCATTTCGCGCATCGGATCAGTAAAGAGGAAGTGCCGCTTCCTCTTTACTGATCCGATGCGCGAAATGGTCCTGAGGAACCTGATAGCCCCGCTCCTTCAGTACCTTCTGGGCCCGACGATCGATGGGATTGCCGAACTCCGCAGGATGTATCTTATACACATCTACGATCCCACCACACAGACACGGAGGTAGGAGGCAGGCATCAGCAGGAAAAAAAAAAAAAGCAACACGGAAGAGGGATGCGAGGGAAGAGCGAAGTACGACGAAGAGAACGAACGGCACGAAG
>NZ_PDCH01000071.1 GCF_003315615.1 Bifidobacterium xylocopae | reverse complement strand
ACGATATACAGGGCACGGGCGTCACCATTCTGGCGGCCCTCCTGGCAGCCCGAAAGATCTCAGGCATAGCCCCTGAGGAGACCAGGACGCTCGTGTTCGGCGCCGGAACGGCAGGCGTGGGTATTGCCGACCAGCTCGTTGATGGCCTGGTGCTGCGTCATGGCAGGGCTGAGGAGACAGCCCGCAGGTCGGTGATGCTATTTGACCGTCAGGGTATGGTCATCTCCGACCAGGAGGATCTGACCGAAGGGCAGCGGAAGTATGCTCGTCAACCTGGTGAGTTCCCAGCTGTGAGTGACACCGGTTCCCTGGTTCAGGCGGTGGATGCCTTCCGTCCCACTGTGCTGGTCGGCACCTCCACCAGGGCCGGCGCCTTCAGCAAGGAAGTCGTCAAGACCATGGCCAGCCATGTGGAGCGCCCCCTGATCTGCCCCATCTCCAACC
>NZ_PDCH01000070.1 GCF_003315615.1 Bifidobacterium xylocopae | reverse complement strand
CCTCGCCCTTTACTCCATCCCACTTCTCTCCGACCCCTGCTCCTGCTGCTGCCATCGCATCACTGTGTCTGTACATGATACGGCGACAACCTGTATCTACACCTAAGCCTGCGTCGGCAGCGTCAGATGTGTATAAGAGACAGGTCCGGCAGATGGCCCGCCGGGAACTCCACATCAATGACCGAACCCTGCACACGGGTGACCCGACCCTCGGAGGCCGTGTCCAGCGCAGGATCCTGGGCCCTGTGGTCGGCCGCTCTTGCTGTGCAACCATTGGCGTTCCTACTCTTCCTCTTTATTCCGGGCCCTTATACACATCTCCGACCCCCCCCGACCCCGCCTTGACGCGTATACCAGTTTTCTCTCGAAAACACAAACAGCAGACAACAGACTAACACTCGTTATGTGTCGCCAAACAATGTCTGCGACGGGTCGTCACAACTT
>NZ_PDCH01000007.1 GCF_003315615.1 Bifidobacterium xylocopae | reverse complement strand
TTCTGCACTGCGTCGGTCGAGTGTACACGGGATCATATGGTTTGTTAACGCGGAAAGAGCAGTCCATGGTCGTCCTCGGTTTCGGAGGCGGGAGGAGGTGGAAAAGAGCACGAGGTGAGTGAATGGGTTATTTTGTTGGCGCCGGTGAGGGAGGGAGTAGGCCCCTTTTTGTTCTTTTACTCAGTTCCCCTTTGGGCCCAGTCCCCGTTCGGGATAGTCCCCCCGGGGTATTCAACCCCCCTCTTTCCCCCCCCCCCCCCCCAATCCGTCCGCTCATCTGCTTGTGGGCGAATCCTCACGCATGGGGATGATGCGCCGCCATTTGTTGTGAAGTTGCCAAAAAACCGTGAACGGCGTGTTGTGTGGCGACAGGGGAAGGCGGGGAGCGGCGGAGGTCAGGAGGTGGACGCACCTATTGTGACTTGACCGCCGGAGGGATAGACCCGCGTGCTGTCGTGGGCTTCGACGGAGTTCGCCTGTTCTATTGGGATAATCTGTGACTGGTCAATATGTGGACAGCTTTACGGGATACATACCGGTGGACGCCTATGATGCACCTATACCGGCGGATCGCCACAAGCGTGGGGCCAGGACAGTAATTCCAACCAGCCATCTGTTGAGAAGAAGTGTCACATGACTAGCCAATCACATCACGATCCAGACGCATTGAACAGGCTCGCAGCTGCTTTTACCGTCTCGCCGAACGCGCACCCGGCTTCGGATGAGCAACGCGAGGCAATGATCGACAAGCCTGCTTTCGGGCAAGTGTTTTCGGACAGCATGGTACGCATGAGCTGGCGGAAGGACCAAGGATGGTCCGGCCGCTCCGTGGAGGCTTATGGACCTTTGAGCCTGGACCCGGCCGCTGCTGTGCTGCACTATGCGCAGGAGGTTTTCGAGGGGCTCAAAGCGTATCATCATGATGATGGTTCGATTTGGCTGTTCCGTCCCGACGCGAACGCGGAACGTTTCCAGAATTCAGCCAAGCGACTGTCGTTGCCTGAGCTGGGCACGGAGGACTTCCTTGGCTCGGTCGCAGCGCTGGTGAGACAAGACGCCGCTTGGGTTCCCAGGCGTCGTGAATACACACTGTACCTTCGACCTTTCATGTATGCATCGGAGCCGTATTTGGGGGTCAGAGCCCCGCAGCAGGTTGATTATTGCGTCATCGCATCACCATCCGGTCCGTATTTCCCCGGGGGGGTCAAACCGGTCAGTATTTGGGTGGAGAACCGATGGTTCCGCACCGGTCCCGGTGGTACTGGCTTCGCAAAATGCGGGGGCAATTACGCCGCATCGATGGTCGGGGAAGGGCGCGGTGCCCAGCATGGCTGCGAGCAGGTGTGCTTCGTGGATGCAGCCACGGGTACGTATCTTGAAGAACTCGGTGGAATGAACATCTTCACCGTCCATCGTGACGGGCATCTCGAAACGCCGAGCCTGACAGGAACGATTCTGCCGGGCGTGACACGGCGCTCCATCATAGAGCTTGCTCAGGATGAGGGGCATGAAGTAAGCGAACGAATGATCAAGATGGATGATTTGCTTGCCGACATCCGTTCCGGAGAAGTCACTGAGGTCTTCGCCTGCGGCACGGCGGCCATTATCACGCCCATCGGCCGCTTCAAATCAGACGAAGCCGATGTGACGGTTGCTGATGGTGAATCAGGTTCCTTCACCATGCATCTGCGCGATAAGCTACTCGGCATTCAACTCGGTGAAGTGGACGATCCCCATGATTGGATGTGGAAGGTCTGCTGAATCCCGGTAAACATCGGTAAATGGGCCCCGTATACCTGGAGCCTGCGGAGGGGGGCACCTGCGACTGCCCGTCATGACATGGAGAAAGGGCAGTCGCAGCTGAATCATGGACGGTCGGGTTTGATGGAAGCGTGTGGGATTCATACGCTGTTGAATCTTTCCGGTCTTGGCGGTTTGTGCTGTCTCCGTGCAGTAGGACGGTTGGGTGGCCTGTGGCTGCCGTGTGACCTCCTGACCGAGGTAGGCCGACTATGCGTGCCCATACCCGCCCAGCAGGTATTGGTCTGCTCCCAGTGGCGGCCGAATAGGCGAACTACCTCCGTGTCTTCAGTTTCCATAGGTCTCGGAACCCCTGCCTGGTCAAGTATTCTGCGCACAATAAGCCCATCCCTTTCCTGTATTTGCGGGTAGGGGAATCGGATGATCACATATCCTAGGATTGGAATCTCCGTCTCCCTGTCTTTTCATTCACAATGCCGTCAACCATATTGCCGGACTGCCGCATCGTGGGGTTCAGATATTCCTCCCTGCCATCAAGTTCGCCGGCGATTCTGCGCCCGTTTTTGCATACCCAAAGAAAATCCAAGCGGATGTGTCTGCCTGCATGCAAAGGGCTAGGAAGGGATACTTGCTGACATGGTTCCTCGTATCCCCAAGCATCGAAATGCGCTCTGGCGATGGGCTCACCTCCGCTTTCGTTCAGCGGCGACGCCCGCGAGAATACATATCTGGCGCGCTTTCCGCCCCAGCACCTGCTTTTTGAATCCGCATAGGCGATGAGCTGCGGGCGCGTCAGACCGTATCGGCGCTTCGCGCGGTCGCAGATTGCCAGAGCGTTGCTGTAGTCAAGCCGACGGGCGCAGTCGAACACGGTTTGCAGAAGTGGCGTCACCGGGATTCCCGAACGTTGCTTCGAGATGTCCGCAAGGCAATAGTGGAACTTGACGCTGCCGCCATCACGTGTATGAGTGTGTGTTCGAGCGACGACATGCGTCTGCGCGTCCACAAAGACCGTGTCAGTCAATTTCCGGATGAGTGCGGCTGAGAGGTAGCAGAACGTCCATTCCGGCCTTCTGGCCGAAGTTGCGTAAATGAGATGGAGCGCACGCTCCCGCACCGGCAGCGTCGACCACTGGCTTGACAAAGCGTGCAAGTGTGGTTTGGGACGTTTCAGGACTGAACGCCGGAATGCACGGAGGTACCACATCCTTTCGCTGTTGGAAGTCGGGAAAATGCACGCGCTTCGGCTGAACTTCCGGCTGGGTGGAGACTCGATGCCCCGGTTTGTTGTTTCCATGGATTCGAGTCTATGGACGGTATGATCGGGAGCCCAAATTCAGACTGTGGATGTGGTCGAATGTGGATAACTGCCGGTGGCCGGGGCAAGTCCCGGCTTGGAGGCGCAGCTGACCGACCGAGCAGCCAGTCATGCCTTGTTTTGGGCAAGCAATCACGCTATTAACGCCAATATGGACGATAGTTGTGAGCGTCCGCCCAAAATGGAACACGGGGGGAGGGGTGGCAGGCTCAGCTTGAATGATTGAATTGTCTTGTGCAACTGAAGACTGGGGAAGGAGATGACTGAGCCCCCCATCTTCACAGTGGAAATGGGGGGCTCAGCGAATTGAAAGCAGGCAATCACATGGCATTGATGGCGGTAGCCAGGCCGGACTTACGGTTGGCGGCCTGATTGCGGTGGATTACCCCTTTGCCTGCGGCCTTGTCCAGACGACGAGCGGCGACTGCGAAGGCGGACTGTGCGCCTTCCTTGTCACCGGCGTTGATGGCCTTGCGTACGCCACGAACGGAGGTCTTGATTGCGCTCTTGACTTCCTTGTTGCGCAGGTGCGCCTTCTCGTTCGTGCGGATCCGCTTTTTCTGCGATTTAATGTTTGCCAATGTAACTCCAAACGACATGTGCTACCAATACAGACGAAAACCAATACTATCATGTGCGGTGGAGAACCCGCCGGGGGCATAGGTCACGCATCCACACTGGCACAAGGGATTTCCATGCGGACGGAGGCGATGCGGAAGTCCAATGCCTCGCCGAAGGCGATCGCCGACTCATCCTGGGCCATGACATCGAATGACAATTTGAACAGACCGTTTTGCCTGGCCCAATGCTTGGCTTCCGTCAGCAGGGAACGCCCAACCCCTCGGTGACGGAAACGCCGGTCCACGCATACGTGGCTGATGTGGCCCTCCGGTCGGCCCGACGAAGTGTCGGGACGGATGGCAAGATAAACGAACCCTATGATCCGGCTCATGCCGGATGCTGCTGAAACAGCCCCGCCACCATCGTTCGGCCCGCTTACAGGGTCGGACGTGGAGTTGGGGGCCGTCGTGAGCATGGCAAGCTCGTCAGGTGTATCCGCAATCGCGACTACGACCGCATTCCCGTTCACGCCCTGCTCCCGCTGCAATTCGTCCGCCAGTCGTTTACGCTCGAACAGACCTTGATCGAAACGGCTCAGACCCCAAGGTGCGCCTTGGTCGGCCTGCAATTGCGACAGTTCGAGCAGGCGGGCATCATCGTCATGTCTGCGATATGGCCTCAGTCTCATAAGCGCGCTCCTTCCACTAGCTCAGCCCATTCTAAACATACTTGGTGAGCGTCTGCGGAGGTTTACCGACATTGCCTTGTGCACCGATAGCGCTGCTAACGTGCTTGTTCCGACACGGTGATGCGTTTTCCATGGGGGAAGCAGTGCTCGGGTCAGAAAGCCGTCTTGCGGGGTTTTGGGCGAATCCTCACGCACCATCCCCGCATAAATCGTTGTACAAGTGAGAAAATGCCCAAAATCATGGAACGGCGGTGGGGACGAGGGCGGTTCGAATGAAACAGGGTGGGGTGGAGGAAAATGTTGCGACCGTGATCTGTGTGGGTGGATTCGGGACGGAATCGTCGGCGTTCCGAGGAAGGTTGGGCCGCGGAGAAGGGGAGGACGGCGGAAAGCCCAGGGCAGGGGATAGAATCAGGTATTCGAGCATTGATAAGGGAGGAGCCCGGTGGTCACCTTCACCAACCAGCCAGGATTCACCGACCAGCGGCTGATCCGCAACTTTTGCATCATCGCGCACATCGATCACGGCAAGTCCACGGTGGCCGACAGGATTCTGCAGCTGAGCGGAGTGGTGCCCAAGAGGGAGATGCACGAGCGTTTCCTAGACCGGATGGACATCGAGCAGGAGCGTGGGATCACCATCAAATCTCAGGCTGTTCGTGTGCCATGGGCAAAGAACGGCACCGAATACACACTGGGTATGATTGACACACCGGGACACGTGGATTTCACCTATGAGGTCTCGCGCGCCCTCGAAGCATGCGAGGGGGCCGTGCTCCTGGTTGACGCTACCCAGGGAATCGAAGCGCAGACCCTCTCCAACCTTTACATGGCTATGGAGCACGACCTGGCCATCATCCCGGTGCTGAACAAAATCGACCTCCCCTCAGCCGAACCGGACCGGCATGCCGAGGAGATCGCCAACCTCCTGGGTTGCGATACCGGTGACGTGATGCGCGTCTCCGGCAAAACGGGCGTAGGGGTCCGCGAACTCCTTGACAGGATCGTCGACGAGGTTCCGGCCCCCAGCGGCGACCCGCAAGCACCCCCACGGGCGCTGATCTTCGACTCGGTCTACGACTCATACCGTGGCATCGTCACCTATATCCGCATGGTCGACGGTGAGATCAAGTCGCGGCAGAAGATACGGATGATGAGTCTGGGTACGGTCCACGACCCCATCGAGCTGGGCGTTATCAGCCCTGACATGACCGCTACGAAAGCACTTGGCGCGGGCGAAGTGGGTTATGTCATCACAGGAGTCAAAGACGTGGCCCAGTCCAAGGTAGGCGACACAGTCACGCTTGAAAACCGGCCTGCCAGCGAACCTCTGCCGGGCTACCGCGACCCGCAACCCATGGTCTACTCAGGGCTTTTCCCGATTGACAACGCGCAATTTCCCGAGCTGCGCGAGGCGCTTGACAAGCTCAAACTCAACGATGCCGCCCTGGTCTACGAACCCGAGACCTCGGTCGCCTTGGGCTTTGGTTTCCGGTGCGGTTTCCTGGGACTGCTCCACATGGAGATCGTCTCCGAGCGACTCAGCCGTGAGTTCGGTCTGGACCTTATCTCGACCGCCCCGAATGTGACCTACCAAGTGACCATGGAAGACGGCTCGCGGCATCTGGTCAAGAACCCCAGTGAGTTCCCCGACGGCAAGGTCAAGCGCATAGTCGAACCGCTAGTCGCAGCCGATATCATCACCCCCAAGGAATTCATCGGTTCGGTCATGGAGCTGTGCCAGGACCACCGAGGGCAGATGGGAACCATGGAGTACCTGAGTCCTGAGCGGGTGGAGATGCACTACAAGATCCCGTTGGCTGAAATCGTATTCGACTTCTTCGACCAGCTCAAGAGTCGGACCAAAGGGTATGCCAGTCTGGACTACCATGAGGCAGGGGAGCAATCCGCTGATCTGGTCAAAGTCGACATCCTGATTCAGGGCGAGAAAATCGACGCGTTCTCCGCCATCGTCCACCGCGACAAGGCCTACACCTACGGCGTGATGATGACCAAGAAGCTGCGGGAACTCATTCCCAGGCAGCAGTTCGAGATTCCAATCCAGGCAGCGATCGGATCGCGCATCATCGCTCGTGAGACGATCCGCGCCCTACGCAAGGATGTGCTGGCCAAGTGCTACGGCGGTGACATCACGCGTAAGCGCAAGCTACTGGAGAAGCAGAAGGCCGGCAAGAAGAGGATGAAGATGCTGGGCCACGTCGAAGTGCCCCAGGAGGCGTTCATAGCCGCCCTGAGCACCGGCGATGCCGAAGACCGGGACAGCAAGGATAAAATCCGTGCCGCCCAAAAGGAAGGGTAGGCTTCCATCGGTTTGTGGCGGCGCAGGAGAGCGATTCCAGCGTTGGTGGTTTAGCGGATTACACTCAAATGGCCTCACACTGATCACGCACCATCCTGATGGAGATGGGCATTCGTTCGTCCTTCGCTCTTCGGGAATGAGGGCATTCGCCCCGAAGGTCATAGATCCGGCTACGCACGCCCCTTCCGACCTTCCGGTTTTGGGCGAATGCGCACGATGAGCCACTGACAGTACTGCAAATGCCGTGAGGAGTTGCCCAAAATGAGAGCTGGGACGGTGTAAAGGAGAAGGATTGAAGAAGGATGGGTGGTCTTGGGGCTTGACGGCTTCGAGGGGCGTTGGGACGAATGCAAGGGTCGGAGGATTCGGGGGATGATGGCGGAACACAACATTGCGGCATGGTCCGGCGCCATCGCGCGCACGCCTTTCGAATTGTACATACACGTTCCTTTCTGCCTTCGCCGGTGTGGGTACTGTGATTTCAACACCTATACGGCGGTGGATATGGGCGAAGGCGCCAGCCGCGGCAACTACGTCAACCTGGCCATACAGGAGATGAAGCTGGTCCGCCTGTGGCAGGAAGTCCATGGAATCGTGGAGCCCGCACTGTCGACCATCTTCCTGGGAGGGGGAACCCCGACGGTCCTGCAGGCTGACGAGCTGAACCGCCTGATCCGAGCGGCCGATGAAATCTGGGGCATAAGCCCAGGTGCCGAGATAACGACCGAAGCGAATCCCGACACCGTGGATGCGGCTTACTTGGAACGACTGGCGCAAGGCGGATTCAACAGGGTCTCCTTCGGCATGCAGTCGGCGGTGCCGGACGTGCTCGCCACCCTGGACCGAACGCACACTCCGGCGAATGTGGCAGCAGGCGTGGAAGCTGCACGTTCACTCGGATTGGAATGCAGCGTGGACCTCATTTACGGCACGCCTGGTGAAAGCCTGGACGATTGGCGAAGGAGCGTTGAAACGGCCCTTGATCTCGGTGTTGACCATATCTCCGCTTATGGGCTTGCCCTGGAACCGACCACGAAGATGGGCCGTCGGGTCGCTGAGGGGCGTCTGCCCAGTCCGGACGACGATGATGAGGCAGCGAAATACGAACTGGCCGACGACCTGTTCAGACAAGCTGGGCTGCATTGGTATGAGATCTCCAATTGGGCCAGGCTTGGGCATGAATCCCGACATAACTTGGGTTACTGGCGGAATGTGGACTGGGCTGGTATCGGGCCCGGGGCGCACTCCCACTATGCTGTCACAGCCCTAGGCGCGATCGGCGATCCAGGTGGATGCGTTCGGTCTGGACAGGCCGGGGAGGAAGACGGATACGGCGTGACGAAGAATGTCAATCGGGCGCAACAACCGGAGTCGGAGGAGGGAAACGGATGGCGGCGGACCGGCAATAGTACTGGTGGACCGGAATTGTCAATCGCCAGCCTTGAGCATTCGGTATCCGATAATGCTTGGATGCGTACTCCAGTGCGGTCGTGGGACATCAGCCATCCGCGTCAGTGGGCACATGCCCTCAACGAGGGCCGTGTGCCCTGGGCGGGGGGCGAGTGCATCGGACCCGACGAGCGAGTGGAAGAGCTGGTGATGCTTGGGCTGCGACTTCATGAAGGCCTTTCGATCAGCGGATTGGAACGCAGCATCGGGGCAGCCATAGGATATGGAAGCATGGATGGAATTATCCGTGATGGACTGGCCTGTTTGGAGGGGGACCGGCTCATTCCCACACGGCGTGGGCGCCTGCTCAACGATGATCTCATCGCCAGAGTGCTTGATGTGACGGACCAGGCCCGTAAAAGCAAGGCTGGGAAGTAACATGGCAGCGAGATGGTCCAGGAGCAGTGCCGAGTCGATCTCACGCCAGTCATGGAAGATACGTCCTGCCGGTATGAGGGGCTTGATCCCTCTGGTTTTCATCGCTGCTGGTGCTGTAAAGGGCTGTTGGGGGATGGGGCACTTGTCCCAATCATCCGTAGTCTAATATTGGACAGGTAGGGCATGATTCCTCTTACGGTCACAACCTTCGTGGGGGGAAGGTCCAAAAGCATGCAAGGATAAGGACGTAACGGACTTGGAGGCGGTGTGATGTCGAACCGTGCTGAGCGGCGGGCGCGTGCCAAAAGCGCGCGCAAGGGGCAGGAGAACAGGTACTCGCGTGGGGCGGTGAAGAGCCGGCGTGGTGCTTTGGACGAGATGTCCTTGCAGGAGAAGTCGCGTCGCTTGGCCAACGGCGAGGACGGAGAATGGAAGCCGACTGGCCACAACGGTACCGCGACGGATGCAGGGCTCGTTGACCCAAGCTTGCGTGATCCCCAATTGGTGCGCAAGCCCCGCTCGGCCAGGCAATGGTTCCGCATGTTCAGCTGGTGTCTAATCGTCCTATCGATCGTCGCCTTCCTTGTCGCCATGTGGATACCGAACATGCCGATGTGGGCGATTGCCGCGATTTGTGCTGTCTTTGCTGTCGGTGTCGTCAGCCTCTTCTTCGTGGGGGGATCCTACAAGGAGAATCCTAAGCTGGACTCCTACGGCACCGCCGTGTGATCGTTCGCCATATCCTGGATTCTTGGCATTGGGCATGGTCAGCGGGGTTGCGCTGTTTTACTGGTGCTGACCGAACATGACGGGCATGAGCATATAACCATACAACGCATAGGCAACGGCTACGTCGCCTTCCCTGTATTCACGGTTTTGGGCAGCAACCCACGGCTATGCTCCACAGGTGAGGCCAGAAGCGTGAGGGCTTGCCCAAAACAGTCCAGGCGTGTTCGGGTACGGTGGGGGTGGAGTCGCGATACCGGGGCTTGTGCATTGCGACCGGCGAGGATGGATGACCGGTGCGACGTGAATCGGGAGGAAGAGTGACCGCAGTCAGACGGGGGCCTTTACGGGCGGGCGAAAAGGTGCAGTTGACCGACCGGAAAGGCAAGAAGCTCACCATCATGCTCAAGGCAGGGGCGGTGACGCAGACCGACCGTGGCTTCCTGGCGCACGACCGGTTGATCGGGCTGAGCGAGGGTTCCGTGGTGACCACACTTTCGGCCCAGGGGCTTGCAGAGCGGAAAAGCGGAGAGCGGACGGATGGGTGTCAACCCGGCATCGATCGGTCGGTCGGTTCCGAGTCGGCTGCCCATGCAACCGATGGGCAGCGCAAGGGGGCTGGGTCTTCAGACGGTCCTGTTGTCCCTAGGGCTTCGATGACCAATGGGACCACCAGTGTCCGCGATCCGCGCAAACCTTGGAAGGAGTCGCGGGCCGTCGGCGGGTGGGCGTACGTCGTAATGCGCCCCCGCATGGCCGACTTCGTGCTTTCCATGCCACGCGGTGCACAGATCATGTATCCCAAGGACATAGCCCAGGTGCTCTCTGTCGGTGACATTAGCACGGGAATGCGGGTCCTGGAGTCAGGTGCAGGTTCGGGCGCCATGAGCCTGTCCTTGTTGGATGCGGTTGGACCGGCGGGGTCAGTGACCACCATCGAACTGCGGCCTGAATTCGCACGTGTGGCGCAGGGCAACGCAACGGTGTACTTCGGCGGTCCCCCTGCATGGTGGGACTTGCGCACCGGCGACTTCGACAGCCTGGCACCACAGTTGGCGGAAGGTTCCTACGACCGTGCGGTCCTGGACCAGCTGGACCCATGGAATCGATTGTCCGGTGTACGGCGTGCCCTCACACCGGGCGGTATCCTGACTGCTTATGTGACGACCACGACACAGCTGAGTCGGCTGGCTGAGGCCTTGCGCGAAAGTGGATCATGGACAGAGCCGGAGATCAGCGAAACGATGGAACGCGGCTGGAAAGCGGACGGTCTGGCGGTCCGCCCCCAGCACCAGATGATTGGACACACCGGATTTCTTGTTGTCAGCAGAGCCATGGCGCCAGGTTTCGCGGCCCTACGCCGACGGGAGCATGGGACCAAGGACACGCACGCCGACATCGACACCCAAGTGGCGGGCGCTAGTGGCAGTGACGGCTTGGCTGCACTGGAGTTGCGCGACATCTCCGACCGAAAGCTGCGCAAGGTCCTGCGTGACCTTGAGAGCCAGGAGGCACAGGTGGCGGCCACCGGGAATGACCGGCCGGAAAGGGATGGTGCTTTATGAGCGAGGTCGGGCATGGGGAAGGGGACGGCATGCCGGCAGGTGGCCACCTCCTGCTGATCATGCGACACGCGCAAGCCGAGCCAGGGGTTGCCGGTGGAGACCGCATGCGTCCGTTGAGCCTGCAGGGGCGCCATCAGGCTGAGCATGTGGGCCGCGGTCTGGCGCGACATGGGTGGACACCGGACCGAATCGTGTGCTCCGGGGCTACACGCACCAGACAGACCCTCGATCAGATGTTGGACTCGTTCGGCGATGGACCGAGGGTGGACTACAGGGAGGGTCTGTACTCGGATGGCACCCAAGCGCTGTTGGATGAGCTGTCGGCCTCCAGGTCCGAGGACGGGATCCTCTTGGTGGTCGCCCATGAGCCTACCGTTTCCTATTGTTCGCGCCTACTGGCGACTACTGGCAGCGACGGGGATGGACCGGGACGGCTTGGTCTGGGTATGCCGCCCGCAGCTGTCGCCTGTCTTATCAGCGAGCGCCCGTTCTCCCACTGGGGGCTGCACTCGGCCCGCCTGTGCGGGGTGTTCGGATGGCGCGATTGGCGGTGAAGCGGAACCGCCTTGGTGAAGCGGATGGTGGGCGGCAGGGAAGCGACGGATGATGGAATCGCTTCCTGTGCGACGGGATCGGTGAATCAATGCTGGAAGGCTGACAGTGGCGGGGAAGCCAGGTCAGTCCTCGGAAGCGCGGGAGTCTTGGATGCCTTCCGCCGCATCGCGGAGTCCGCCTGACCTGCGTAATAACTTACATATATTGCTTACGGGGTTGTTATCAATCGTATTGATATCGACACCCACATTCCACTGATTACCCGCGGCGGCAGGCCACTGATAGGCTGAAGACCAGTCAGCCCAGCAGGCTTGGAGGATTCATGCCACGTATCGCATCCGTCATCGGATTTCCCCGGATCGGCGCCGACCGGGAGCTTAAGAAAGCCATCGAAGGCTACTGGAAAGGCCGGCGCGAACTGGATGAGGTCCGCTCGACCGCCAGGGAGCTTCGGGAGCGTCATTGGAGGATTCAGGTCGGTCATGACATCGACCTGATCGCCAGCAACGACTTCTCCTATTACGATCGGATGCTGGACACCGCCATCCTGCTTGGTGCGATCCCCGAACGCTACCGGCGGCTCGGTCTGGACGCCGAGGACACCCTGTTCGCCATGGGACGGGGCTACCAGGGGCCCAGGGGTGATGTGACGGCGCTGCCTATGAAGAAGTGGTTCACCACCAACTACCATTATCTGGTTCCCGAAATCGAAGAGCCCGCGCAGATCCGCCTGAATTCCGAAAAGCCTTTCGAGGAGTTCACCGAGGCAAAGGCCCTGGGTCTGGTCAGCAAGCCGGTACTGATCGGCCCGTATACCTTCCTCAAGCTGGCACGGGGCCCGCAGGGAGGGGCGCTGGACTATGATGCAGGGCTGATTGACGCCGTCGCCTCGGTATATGTCGAGGTCCTCAGACGCTTCATCGGATTGGGTGCACAGTGGTTGCAATTGGATGAGCCCTATCTGGTGTTGGACAAGGATGAGGGCGACATGGCCCTGTTCAGGAGCCTGTACAGCCGGATACTGCCGGCCAGGACCAGCGCACACGGATCGCTCAAAGTGCTTCTGCAGACCTATTTCGGGCATGTGGGCGATTGTTACGAGACCTTGGCACTGCTGGGGTTCGATGGGATCGGGCTGGACCTGGTCGAAGGCCGTGAGGGGAACCTGTCCGCCCTGGAGCGATACGGGGTGTCCGAAGGTACGACGATCTTCGCCGGGGTCGTCAACGGACGCAACATCTGGCGCAACGATTACGCCGCCAGCCTTGGCTTGGTCGATGCGGTCGGTCGGATCACACCTGATGTGGCCGTATCGACCAGTTGCTCCCTCCTGCACGTACCCTTCAGCCTGGAGGGCGAGGACGGATTGGGGGAACCAGTCCGCCGTCACTTCGCCTTCGCTGTCGAAAAACTGGGGGAATTGCGTCGGATTGCCGAGTTGGCCGACCAGGATGAAGCGGGGCTGCGAGCTGACAAGGCGCTGGCCGCCAACCAATCCCTGTTCGACGGGTCGAGGGTCCGACGTGATCAGGCGGTCGTCGAGCGACTTGCCGCCCTCAGGCCGTCTGATTTCACCCGTCATCCGGCCCGGGCGGAGCGCCGGACGATACAGCGGGAGGAGCTGGGGCTACCCCTGCTGCCGACAACCACGATCGGTTCCTTCCCCCAGACAGCCCGGGTCCGTGCCGAGCGGGCGCGTTTGCGCAAGCGCGAGATCGGACAGGAGGATTACGACCGGTTCATCGCGGGAAGAATCGACAGTGTCATCGCCGAGCAGGAGCGGATCGGGCTGGATGTGCTGGTACACGGCGAATTCGAACGCAACGATATGGTTGAATATTTCGGTCAGCGCCTAAAGGGTTTCCTGTTCACCAGAAACGCTTGGGTGCAATCCTATGGGACTCGCTGCGTCAAGCCCCCGATCATCTGGGGGGATGTGTCCCGGCCTGGGCCGATGACGGTGCGGTGGTCCTCCTACGCACAGTCGAAGACCGATCGGATGGTCAAAGGAATGCTGACGGGGCCGGTCACAATCCTCAACTGGTCATGGCCCAGGGAGGACATCGGCCGCAAGGAACAGACCGAACAGCTCGCCCTTGCCATCCGTGACGAGGTCGAGGACCTGGAGGCCGCCGGCATCCGGATCATTCAGATCGACGAGGCGGCATTGCGTGAGAAACTGCCATTGCGCCGCTCCGACTGGCATCGGGCATACTTGGATTGGGCTGTTCCCGCTTTCCGGCTGGTTCATTCCGGGGTCAGGCCCGGCACGCAGATTCATACGCACATGTGTTACTCGGAGTTCAACGACATCATCCGCGACATCGATGCGATGGATGCCGATGTGATCTCGTTCGAAGCCTCACGGTCCGACCTGACCGTCCTTGACGCGATCCAGGCGGCGCATTTCGAGACCGAGGCAGGACCGGGGGTCTACGACATCCACTCACCGCGTATCCCATCCCAGGAGGAGATCGAGGAGAGGATAGGGCAGATACTGCACAAGATGGATGCCGCCAAGGTGTGGATCAACCCGGATTGCGGGCTCAAGACACGCGGCGAGGCCGAGACCTGGCCCAGTCTGGAACACATGGTGGCAGCAGCCCGGTATGTGCGAGCACGGCTTGAGGGCGCATGTTAGCCGCTTCGTCGGAAGGCTTCCGGCGCCGCTCGGGCGATGCATACCACTGGCAGCCGGGAGGTGGATGCGGGGCCGGACGTTCTGATGCCCATGTTCGTGCATATGGGGAAAGGCCGGGCGTCGGGGCGTCCACGGGCATGAAGGGAGGAAGTGGTCATGCATCGACCGATTTTCTCGTTGGAGGTGTTCCCGCCCAAGCGCAATGCCGCAGTGGGCACGATCTACGACACCTTGGATGGTATGGAGGGGCTGAAGCCCGATTTCATCTCGGTCACATACGGTACAGGCCGGCAGGCTGATCGGACGGCGACGGCCCGCATCTGCCGGACGATCCTCCAGGAATACGGCATCCCCGCAGTAGCCCACCTGACCGCCCAGTACGCGGACCGGCAGGTGGTCGATGCTGCCCTTGACATGTTCGAGCGGGCCGGTGTCACAGCCGTCCTGCCCCTGCGGGGGGATGCCATCGAAGGAAGGCGGCCCGCAGGCGTATTCAAGCATGCCAGCGACCTGATCGCATACGTGCACGCCGCCAAGCCCGACATGGCCATTTTCGCCGCCTGCTATCCCGAGACCCACCCCGAGGCGGTTTCGCCCGAGTCGGATGTGCGCTATCTGAAAGCGAAGGTCGATGCAGGTGCAGGGCACCTGATCTCCCAACTTTTTTATGACAACGCCCAGTTCCTGACCTTCCTCGACCATGCACGGGCGGCGGGGATCAATGTGCCGATAGAGGCTGGAATCATGCCCATCACGCGGGTCGGGCAAGTACGGCGTATGAGTGACACCTGCGGCTCGCGCATACCGCCGGCAGTGGAGCGAATCCTCGACAAATGGGGGAACGACGCGGAAGCCCTTCGCGAGGCCGGAATCATCTACGCCTCCGAACAAATCGCCGGTTTACTGGCGGAAGGCGTCGACGGCATCCACCTGTACTCGATGAACCAGCCTGTCGTCATCCGACGTATCTGGCGCAACATCGCACCATTGTTCGTAGGTGGGGCTGCCGCCTGATCAATCACCTGGTCCGGAACCCCACCCCTCCTCTTCCCGGGCGAGCGTATCCGAGTCGTTCACGCGTTTTGGGCGGATTCGCACACGGCAATCGGTTGGCAGCTGCGGCAGGCGTGAGATTACGCCCAAAAAAGCATGTGGCGGTGTGCGATATGGTCGTTGGGTGGGGTAAGTGGCGGATATATTTGATGGTGTGGATGAGCGGCCGGCCGTGAATCCGGGTGTCGAGGGGCGGCCAGAGGGAGCGTGCATGGTGACCGAGGTAGGCTCTGATGGTCCTGATGGGGCCGAACGGGGTATAGAGTCCGTGCGGCTGATCCGGGTCGGGCTGCGACGCTTGGGCCGGGCACGCCGGGAGCTCGGTCTTTTGGCGGGGATGGGGCTGGCGCGGGAGGACATCGAACGGATACTGAGCTGTCTGGCGCACGCATGCGACCCGGACCAAGCATTGGAATCCCTTGTCCACGTCTGCCAAGAGTGTACGGGAGCCCCCCAGGCACCGGCTGTCGAAGGCGATGCGGGAGGCACTACAGCGGGGCATGCGGGTGATGTCAACAATCAGGCTGAGCCGGGGGGGCGTGGCTTGGTTGCCGGCATGGGCGCCAAGGGCGGCAAGGCAAGAAGCGCGGCGAAGGGAATGATCCCAGGATCGGCGGATGAAGCGCCGGATGACGATGCCCCGCAGTGGATCCACCAGCCCCACGCTCTCGATGGGTTGGTCCGTATCCTCGGATCATCGCGGGTCATGGGACGCATGATGCAGAATCGTCCCGGCCTGCTTGCGGCTGCGCTCGGCGGTCCGGAACCGGACGGTCGGGGCCAGGCTGGGGGTAGCCAGACACTGCTGGATGCGGTGAAGGCCGCGGTCGGCGAAGGCAGGAAAGTGGGCTACGCCCAGGCTGTGGCCGCCCTGAGGGCGGGCTACTACCGCCGGTTGGCCGCCATCATGGCAAGGGACCTGACCTCCTCCGACCCGGTCCAGGATCAGCCCGCCATCAGCCTTGCCTTGTCCGACCTGGCGTCCCAGGCCCTTGAAGCGGCACTGGCGATCGCCTGCCGGAAGGTCCCCGGCTCCCAGGACTGTCGGTTCGCGGTGATCGGCATGGGCAAACTCGGAGCCCGTGAACTCAACTATGTCTCGGATGTGGACCTGGTCTACGTGGTCGAACCCGCCGATGAGAGGAGCACGGGGGAGGGCAGCGACCTGGTGGAGGTGGGCAGCGCGATAGCGGCCAACCTCCAGCGTATCTGCCAGTCCATCATCCCTGACGTCACTGAACCCCCGCTGTGGAAGGTGGACACCGCCCTGCGTCCGGAAGGCAAGGACGGCCCCTTGGTGCGTACGCTCGCCTCATACCGCGGATACTATGAATCCTGGGCGCAGAACTGGGAATTCCAGGCTCTGCTCAAGGCCCGACCCGTAGCCGGTGACCGAGAGCTGGGCCACCGCTACCAGGCCATGTGCGACGGGTTCGTCTGGTCCGCCTCCCAGCGCCCCAACTTCGTCTACGACTGTCAGCAGATGCGAGAGCGGGTGGAGACCTTCATCCCAGCCAAGCTCCGTGACCGCGAGATCAAGCTGGGGGCCGGCGGCCTGCGCGATGTGGAGTTCACGGTCCAGATGCTCCAGCTGGTCCACGGACGTACCGACCCTGCACTGCGCGTCCGCCCGACCCTGGATGCCCTTAAGGCCTTGGCCCTCGGCGGGTACATCTCCTCGGACCACGCCCGTCGCCTGGCAGCGGACTACCGGTTCGAACGGGTCATCGAACACCGTCAGCAGATGTGGATGCTCAAGCGCACCCACCTGTTCCCCGATCTGGGCGCCCACAACGAAGGCGGGCTGCAATCACGGCGCAAGCTCACTCTGGAGGACCTGGAATCCAATGACGACCTCTACAGGCTGGCCCGGGCCTTCCGCCTCCATCCGGAAGAGCTGGTCGACCGCTACGACCGCGCACGACGGGAGGTGCGCCGCCTCCATCTGGCCATCTATTTCCGTCCCATGCTGCCGATCGAAGCCCAGCTGGAAGACGATGAGGTGAGTCTGAAACCCGATGCCGCACGGGAGCGATTCGCCTCGATAGGGTTCGCCGATCCGGACGCAGCGGTGCGTCACGTACAGGCACTGACCAAGGGGCTGACACGGTCCGCCAAGATCAACCGCATACTCCTGCCCGCTGTCTTCGCCTGGCTGGGCAACGGGCAGGACCCGGACATGGGGCTCCTGGGTTGGCGCACGCTGGAGGAGCGGTTCGGCACCAAGAGCGCCTACCTGGGTTTCCTGCGCGATTCCTCGTCAGCTGCCCGGCGCCTGTGCCATGTGTTGGCGAACTCCCGCTATCTGTCGGCGGCCCTGTGCAAGTCCGTCGAGTCGGTCACCTGGCTTGGCGACGACCGGCTCCTGAAGCCCCGCGGCATGGCATCCCTGACAGTCTCGTGCGACTCCTACCGGCAGCGACACGTCGACGATATGTCGGGATTCGCCGATGCCATTCGCGCCATGCGACGCCGAGAGATCGAACGGATCGGGCTGGGTCGCCTCAACTGGGTGAGCGACGAGGATGCCTGCCTGCGCGGCATGAGCGACGTCCACGACGCGATGATCCAGTCTGCCCTCGACTGGTCACTGGCGGCCCAGACCAGGCAGCAAGGCGGGGGCCGGGCGCTCGCAAGCATGTGCGTGATCGCCATGGGCAGATATGGTGGTCGTGAGGTCAATTTCAGTTCAGACGCTGATGCGATCCTGATCTACGAGCCGGCGGCCGGGGTCGATGACGCCGACGCCGCCTCCTTCGCCCGTGGGGCAACGGACAAGTTGAGAACGATCCTGGGATCGATGAGCCTAAGTGTGGAGCCCAAGGTAGACCTTGACCTCGCCTTGCGTCCCGAAGGCAAGAACGGACCGCTCGTGCGCTCGCTCGAATCGTGCCGCCGATACTACCGACAGTGGTCCGGTGTCTGGGAGCATCAGGCCTTGTTGCGCGCCCGCCTGGCGGCCGGCGACCCGGGGTTGGGACGGCGCTTCCTGAATGAGGTCGCCGACTCCCTGCGCTATCCGGCGGTGCCCCCAGACTCGGGGCAGCTGGCGCAGGTTCGCAAGCTCAAGGCACGGATGGAGGCCGAACGCCTACCGAGGGGGGTACGCCGTGACCGTCATCTGAAGCTGGGTGCGGGTGGTCTGTCGGATGTGGAGTGGACGGTACAGCTCCTCCAGCTGGAGTACGCCGGACACTGCCCACAACTGCGCACCACCTCCACGCTAGGGGCTCTGCATGCGCTCAAGGACCTGGATCTGATCTCCTCAAAGGACGCCAAGGCGCTTGAGACGGGCTGGCGCCTGTGCACCGGCGCCCGTAACGGCTCCTACCTGTGGTCCGGGCGGGCCAACCAGGCCGACATCCTGCCAGACGACACCTATACCCTGGGTGCGATGGCCGTATACCAGGGTTATCCGGCCCATCGAGGCTCCGACTTCGCCAACGAACTGCTGGGCGCCATGCGCCGTTCGCGCGAAGTCATGGCCCGTCTCTTCTATGGATTGTGAATACTCATTCCCACGCGTTCGGCATTGGTCGCGCAGGCGGCGTATCGTTATACAGGTCACGCAGGGTGACCACCTTCCATGGAAAGGTGCGCCGTTGTCTGAGCAACAGCAAGGCCCGATTTACGGGCGGCATGATTCCCCATCATTCTCATCTTCCTCTTCGAATACCAGTCTGTCGGGTCACAGGCAGGACATCCGGGGTTCCAGCCTGGTGACGCTGGACGAACTGGACACCTGGTGGATCCGGGAATTGATCCACCGAGCGGCGTACATCGACGCCCACCGTGCTCGCGTGGCCGGGACCTGCAAGGGAAAGGTCCTGGCCACGCTTTTTTATGAGCCTTCGACCCGAACCCGTCTGAGTTTCGAGACAGCCATGCTCCGCCTTGGCGGGCAAGTGGTCGGATTCGCCGGTTCCCAGCTGTCCTCGGTCTCCAAGGGGGAGTCGATAGCCGATACCTTGTGTGTCGTGTCATCTTATGCGGACATCATCGCCATCCGCCACCCCAAGGAGGGTGCCGCGCTGGTCGCAGCACGGTCAGCCGACGTGCCGGTCATCAACGCTGGTGACGGCGGACATCTCCACCCGACACAGACCCTGGCCGATCTGGCCACCCTCCAGGCGCGCCTCGGAAGGATCGACCATTTGACGATCGGCCTGTGCGGCGACCTGACCTTCGGGCGTACGGTGCATTCCCTGATAGAGACGCTGACCCGCTTCGGCAATGTGCGGTTCGTACTCGTCTCGCCCCCCGAGCTGACCTGCCCCAGGTACGTGCTTGACCGGATCGACGCCTCGCGCACGTGTTCATTCCAGGAAACCGGTGACCTTGAGGCCGTCATCGGCGACCTGGACGCCCTCTATATGACCCGGGTGCAGAAGGAGCGTTTCTTCAACGAGGACGACTATCTGCGCCTGCGAGACAGCTACATCCTCACCGAGGACAAGCTGCGCCTCGCCAAGCGGGACATGGCCGTTCTGCACCCGCTGCCCAGGGTCAATGAAATCGCCGTTGAAGTCGACCGCGATCCGCGCGCCGCCTACTTCCAGCAGGTCAAGGAGGGGATGCTCATGCGCATGGCACTGGAAGCCGCCCTCTTGGGCGACGAACTGCCAGGATACGAACCCGGTGAGGAGGTGGCGGCCTGATGGAGGTCACCAGCA
This sequence comes from Bifidobacterium xylocopae, assembly GCF_003315615.1. Lineage (GTDB taxonomy): Bacteria > Actinomycetota > Actinomycetes > Actinomycetales > Bifidobacteriaceae > Bombiscardovia > Bombiscardovia xylocopae. The sequence goes on along the minus strand of NZ_PDCH01000007.1, from coordinate 77,838 downwards.
TCAACCAAGGCGTCATCATCGACCATGTGCCCGCCGGCCGCGCCCTGACTGTCCTGCACTACCTGGGTCTGGACCCCTCCCGTACCCGGCTGGCCCTCATCATGAACGCCCCCAGCCGGCGTTTCGGAGCCAAGGACATCATCAAGATCGAGGGGGAACCTGAACTACGGCTCGATGCCCTGGGCTTCGTAGCCCCACAGGCCAGCATCAACCGCGTCGAGGGGGGACGGATCGTCGACAAGCGGCGCCCGGTCAGACCGGAAAGCCTTACCGGTGTCATTGCATGTACAAACCCCCGCTGCGTCACTACGGTCGAGCGCGGACTGCCCCAATCCTTCCACCTGGATCATACCGGAGCGGACGGGGTCTACCGCTGCGACTACTGCGATGAGAAAGCCGAGGTCTGAATGCACGTCGAAGAGCCGGGCCCAGGCCCCTGCATCCTCCTGCGCGGTCTGACCGCGTGGAACGATGGTCGTACCCTCGACCTCCTACTGCCCTGGCCGGACCCGCGGTGTCTTGTCGGCCGCTCCGATGACCTCGGCGTCTGGTTGCACCTGGCCGCTTCCGTGGCGGGGGGAATCCTGGAGGCAGACATGGCCGGCGCCGTTCTGGCACCGGCTTTGACCGACCCCCATGTCCACTTCCGTGACCCTGGGCACACCGACAAGGAGGATATGATCTCCGGAAGCTCCGCGGCCGCGGCCGGCGGCTATGGGACCGTCCTCATCATGCCCAACACGCAGCCCGCCATGGACGGCCCTGCGGTCGTCGACCGTCTCCAAGGCTATGAACGAACCCTCGGACGTCCCCTCCCGGTGCATTACCGGCTGTGCGTGGCCGCGTCGAAGGGGCGGTCGGGGCGGTATCCCAATCCGCCAGGATCCTGGCGGCCCTACCTCCCCGGCGGATCGAGAACACGCCTCGACGAGGCTGCAGCCAGCCACCCGGTCGTGGCCTTGAGCGATGACGGTGCCGCGGTGACCGATGGCATAGCGCATACTGTGGCGGGATGGGCCAAGGAGTACGGAATCCCACTGCTGGACCACTGCGAGCATCATGATTCCGGTGTCATCAACCAGGGGCCTGTCGCCGCGCGGCTGGGACTGCCGGGGGTGCCGGCATCGACCGAAGCACGGATCGTGGAACGCGACATCGACCTCGCCCGCGACACCGGTGCGCACATCCATCTGCAGCATGTGTCCACAGCCGCAGCTTTCGCCGCCATACGCCGAGCCAAGGCACAGGGGCTGCCGATCACCTGCGAGACCGCGCCACACTACCTGGCCCTCTCTGATGATGATCTGCCCCGGCTCGGTGCCATGGGCAAGATGAACCCGCCCTTGCGCTCTCGGGCTGATAGGCGTTCCTGCCTGGAGGCGGTGGCCGACGGAACCGTCGACATGATCGCCACCGACCACGCCCCCCATACCAAGGCAGAGAAGGCCCGGGGTCTCGGTCAGGCCCCGAACGGGGTCATCGGTCTGGAAACCGCCTATGGGGTCTGCCGCACGTCCCTGGTCGGTGGTGGATGGATAGACGACAGTCGGCTGATTGAGCTGATGAGTGCGGCACCAGCCCGTCTGATGGGCCTGGAGGTCACGGACCTGGACGCCCTGATGGACGAGGCGGATGGATGGACGGCGGGCACCAGCCGCAGGCCGCTGATCGACCTGACGGCAGGGGATCAGGCCGGAACCGACCTGGTCGTCCTGGCGCCGGACGCGACCTGGCGGGTGGATGCGGACCGCTTTGTGTCGAAGGCCCGCAACTCACCTTTCGACGGCATGGAATTGACCGGTAGGCCACTGATGACGGTCGTTGACGGCCGACCCGTCCATTCGGCCATAGCCCCCCGATCGTTCAGGCCCGCAAGGAAGATGGATAGGTCCGACATGGAAGGGAGGCGGTGATGGATCGTTTGGTGGAGGCTATAGCGGAAAAGGGCGGCAATCCCAGCTTGGTGGGCCTGGACCCCAAACCGGCCCTCCTGCCGACGCAGTTGATCCGGCAGGCTGTCGAGGAGACCGACCGGCTCGTGGAAGGCCAGAGCGAGGCTTGCGCGAAGGCAGGCGCGAACGGACGGGACGACATCTGGCTCGACAGGTTGGCGCAAGCATACCTGCGTTTCAACCTGGCCGTGCTGGATGGGGTGGCCGACGTGGTCCCGGCGGTCAAACCGCAGATAGCCATGTACGAAGCCCTGGGGCTGCCAGGCATCCGGGCCTACATGGCCACCTGCCGGGCGGCAGGCGAGCGTGGCCTCTTCGTGATCGGCGATGTCAAACGTGGCGACATCGGTTCGACCGCGGATGCCTATGCCTCCCACCTATCCGGGCCGCCCCTGACCTACCGGCAGGCGGTCCAAGGTCTGGACGGTCATGGGGACGCGGAACCGCCTGGGGCGTCCGGGGCGGCCGTCGGTTCCCCCTGGATGGAGGATGCCATCACCGTCAACCCATACCTGGGTTCGGACGGCATAGAGCCCTTCGTCCGGGCCGCCGGAGCCAGCAAGAAGGACCTGTTCGTCCTGGTGCGCACCTCCAACCCTTCGTCCGATCAGATCCAGGAGTTGCCAGTGGTCCATGGCCCCGGTCAGGGTGAGCGGCTCTATCAGAGGATCGGCGACCTGGTACAGGATTGGGGAAGCGGGGAAATCGGTACTTCCGGTTACTCACGGGTCGGTGCCGTCGCCGGCGCCACACATCCCCGCGCCGGCGCGGAGCTACACCAAAGAATGCCCCACACCTTCTTCCTTGTCCCCGGTTTCGGTGCCCAGGGAGGTAATGCGAAAGATGTGGCACCCATGTTCGATGCCCATGGTTGCGGGGCGATCGTCAACTCTTCCCGCGGTATCATCGCCGCCTGGAGGAAGGAGTCCGGTTACCGACCCGACCTGAGCGTGAATGCCACGCTCGGTGTGGTCTCCACCGGAGCCCGACGGTCGGCGGTACTCATGAAGCAGCAACTGCTCGATGTCTTGAAGGAGGATCGGTGAGTCACATCGAAAGTGAATTCAGGCCTATACAGCGAACGCCGGCACCAGAGGTCGGGGTCCGTCATCTGCCAGGTCGCCGTACAGGCCATGTGAGTGCCCAGCGCAGTCTGGCCCAGGGCGTCTACATGCTGACCATCCGGGATGCCCCAGTGGCCCGGAACGCACGCCCAGGTCAGTTCGTCAACCTTTACCCGAACGATCGAACGGCCATGCTACCGCGCCCCTTCGGCATCGCAGGAGTACATGGCGATGAATTCGACCTCATCTACCAGCGTGTTGGTGCCGGGACTAGGGCTTTCGCGCGTCTGTCCGCCGGCGACCCCATCGACCTGGTGGGACCACTCGGCAGGCCTTACGATCTGACCGCTGCAGGCGACTACCTGCTGATCGGGGGAGGACTGGGGGTGCCGCCCCTGATATCAGCCGCCCAAGGCTTGGCCGGCCGGGGGGACGTGCGTGCAATCGCCTTGTTCGGTTATCGGGATGCCCGCTTCGCGGACGGGCTGGTGGGTCGCTTCGCCGATCGTACGCTGAGTGTGTCGGCTTGCGAGGGCAACGTCATAACCCTCCTCGATCGGATCGAGCCCGAGCTGGAAGTCGAGGCCACCACCATCCTCTCCTGCGGTCCTATACCGATGATGCGGGCCGTGGCAGCCTGGGCCGGTCGACGGTCCATACGATCCCAGTTCAGTCTGGAGGAACGGATGGGGTGCGGCTATGGGGCTTGCCTGGCATGCGTGGTGGACACCACGGACGGCAGACTCAGGGTCTGCAAGGACGGACCGGTCTTTGCCGGCGGGCGACTGGAATGGGAGACGGCCCGATGAATGCTCAAACATTCGACCCCTTCGAACCATACGATTACCGGCACGGCAGCGTGGTGGCCGGACTGCGGTGGAAGAATCCGGTGGGCACTGCCTCCGGCACCTTCAAGCTGGATGCCTGCGGTGAATACTATGACGTAAGCCAACTCGGCGCAATCTCCACCAAGGGCGTCTCGCCCGTCCCCTGGGAGGGCAACCCTACACCGCGTACCGCCGAATCGCCTTCGGGCATGGTCAACGCCGTAGGCTTACAGAACCCGGGGGTCGATCACTACCTGCTTGACGAACTGCCCAAGCTCAAGGCACTGGATGCCTTGGTCGTGACCAACGTCGCCGGTCACAGCGACGAGGACTACGCCCAGGTGGTCGCCAAGCTGGCGCAATCGGAAGCGGACATGCTGGAGATCAACGTGTCCTGCCCCAACGTGACCCACGGGGGCATGTCCGTGGGCACCGACCCGATCGCCCTGGAACGGCTCGTCCGCCGTCTGCGCGGCATGACGGACAAACCCATGATCGTCAAGCTCACCCCAAACGTGACCGACATAGCGGAGACCGCCCGGGCCGCGGCGGACGGCGGCGCCGACGCCCTGAGTCTGATCAACACCCTGGTCGGCATGAGGCTTGACACCAGGACAGGCCGACCCATCATCGCGAACGTGACCGGCGGCGTCTCTGGCCCGGCCATCCTGCCCATCGCCTTGGCCTGCGTATGGAAGGTGAGGCGGGCGCTGCCGGACATGCCGATCATCGGCATCGGAGGCATTTCCAGCGGACGCGACGCGCTGGAGTTCCTCTATGCGGGCGCCAACGCTGTCGAGGTGGGTGCCGCGGCGCTGGTCGATCCGCAAGCACCGGTCAGGGTTGCGCACGAACTGGAGGAGTTATTGGACCGGCGGCCCCGATTGGCCGACGCATTGGAGAAAGGACAGGCATGGCAGCAGTAGGGAACACAGAAGACAAGCTAGGGGACATGGGGAACATGAGCGGGGGGCTGGCCCGGGCCTTCACCCGCTTCCTCCTGGCTTCGGGGGCCTTGCGTTTTGGGGATTTCACCCTTAAATCAGGCCGGCGCTCGCCCTATTTCATCAATGCCGGCGCCTTCAAGGACGGCAGGCAGATCGCCCTGCTGGGCGAATTCTACGCCCGTCGAATCCTGCAGGGCATGCGGGAGGGGCAGCTTCCCGAGGACGTGGACACGGTCTTCGGCCCAGCCTACAAGGGTATTCCCCTGGCTGTTTCCACTGCCATCGCCCTGAGCTCGGCCCATGGCAGGGACCTGGGCTACACCTTCGACCGCAAGGAGGTCAAGGACCATGGCGACGGCGGCCTCTTTGTGGGCAGCCAGCTCAAGGACGGCATGAAGGTCCTGTTGGTGGACGACGTGATGACTGCGGGCACTGCCGTGCGCGAGTGTGTGCCCAAGCTCAAGGCTGCGGCCGATGTGCGGATCGTCGGCCTTGTGCTGAGTGTGGACCGGATGGAGGTGGCCGATGGTACGGGCCGTTCCGCCGTCGAAGCCGTCATGGCCGAGTTCGGCTTCCCTGTGTTGTCGATCGCCGACATCGGTCAGGTCTTCCGAGCGGCCGAATCGCTGCGCGACGAGCAGGGGAGGCCGGTCATGGACGATTCGCTCAAGGATCGGGCCGATGCCTACTTGCAACGGTACGGCGCCTAGGGATCGGCCCCGGTGCCAAGATCGGCCGGAAGGCTTACTGCGGCTATCATCGTCCGTAGGGGTTTGTGATTCGACGACCGACGGCCGCCTGGCCGTCAGATGGGATCGGGTATGACCGGGACGAGTGGGACCGAAAAGGCGGAAGACCGGTGCGGGAAGGGGACTAAGGTCACGAAGGCGCATTCCGGACGTTCCTTGCTGCAGGTCATGGTCGGTGCACTTGTCGTGCTGACCTTGGTTGTTGTCGGCGTGGTGGCCGCGCACATGTCCGGCTTCCACAGAGGCCCGGATACGAATGCCGGTCGGCAGGGTTCAGCGGTGCCCGTCGGCAACGAGGCCCGTGTTGCCCTGCAGGCCGTGCCCGTCAAACCCTCCAAGGCCGATGCCCAGGGAGGCATCGTCGTTGGACAGCAGGGCGTGGGCAAGCTCCGGGGCACGGTCCCCACCATCGACATCTACATGGATTTCCTGTGTCCGCCCTGTGGAAACCTCCATCGGACCCTGGATACAAGCCTGTTCTCCATGGTGAAGGCGGGACAGATCAACTTGGGCATACATTTCATGGACTTCCTCGACAGGGTCAGGAGCGATGAATATTCAACCAGGGCAGCTTCGGCCGCCACGACGGTAGCCCAGGAGGACCCCGACCATTTCCTGGAAGTAGTGGCCTCGTTCTATCAGAGCGATTTCCAACCCGAGGAAAAAAGGGACGGCGAAGTGAGTGACAGCCGGCTCGCTGAACGGATGGTGAGCCTGGGCGTGCCCCAGACTGTCGCCAGACGCGCGGCCGGCGGAGAATACAAGGAATGGGTCAGGAAGGTCAATGCCTACACGTTGACCCGGTCGGAACTGCGCAATCCAGATGGCGACAACAAGGGGAGGATGACCACACCAACGGTGACTGTGAATGGCCATTTCCTGCGAATCAGCCACATCAAGCCCGGGCCGGATGCCGCCCGGACAGCCCTTTGCCGGGCGATCGGCCTGGATCCTGGCCAGGTGGGTAAGGCCGACGAACTGCCGTCCATCGGAGGCGGGGGGAAGCCCTTCGACATCTGAGTCCGAAGCTGCCGGCCGGACAGACGCCTCCAGTGGCAGTTTCCTACTGATTGATCTCAGTCGATCAGGTCGAAACCGTGATGGGCGATGACCTCGCGCAGCTTGCCCAGATAGAGGTGGGCCGCCTGTGATGGCTTGGAACGCTCGTTGTTGATCCAGCCCAGCAGCATGGTCTCATCGCTGACCAGCGGTATGGTCGTGATTTTTTCAGTGTTCAGATCTTCGTTGTCGATGCCCGTGCAGACCGTATAGGCGTTGAGCCCGACAATGAAATTGAGCATGGTGGCCCGGTCCGAGACGGTGATCTGCTGCGGGGAGTAGTCAGGCCATACTGGCTCCTCGGCGAAGTAGAAGGAGCCCTCGTCACCCTGCTCGTACTGAAGGAAGGGGTAGGGCTCCAGGTCGTCCATGGTCAGCTCGGCCCGCCCGGCAAGCGGGTTGCCGCGGGAGATGAACACATGCGGTCGGCAGCTGAAGAGCGGGTGAAAGACCAGGTGCTTCTCCCTAAGGAGCTTGGATATGATTTTCCCGTTGAACCCCGACTGGTAGATGATGCCGATCTCGGAGCGAAGCGTGGCCACCTGGTCGATGATGTCCCTGGTACGGGTCTCGCGGAGGGTGAACTCGTACTCATCCGCTTCAATTGAGTTGATCATCTCCACAAAGGCTTCGACCGCGAACATGTAATGCTGGGTGGTGACCCGGCACAGCTGCTTGCGAGGCTTGGTCTGCCGGTAGCGCTGCTCCAGAAGCCCAACCTGGTCGAGCACCTGACGGGCGTATGTCAGGAATTCCGTACCGTCCACTGTCAGTGAGATGCCCTGTGAGTGGCGGGTGAAGATTTCTATGCCCAGCTCGCGCTCCAACTCCTTGACAGATGAGGACAGGGCCGGTTGGGAGACATATAGTTCGTGGGAGGCTTCATTCATGGATCCGCACTCCACGATCTTGACGATGTATTTGAGCTGGAGTAGGGTCATGGCCCCAGTATAGCGACCCGACAGGCCGTCCTAGGGCCGGGGTCCACTGGCTGAAGCCGGTGCGGATGAGGTCAGCCCTTGCCCAGGGCAGCCACCTGCTCCATGCCTGCCCGCGCCGCGTCCGGGTCGAGGTAACGGCCCGGGCCGTTGGGATGGGGCGCAGATGCATCACCTGTCTGGAAGTCATAGACCATTGGCACGCCGGTCGGTACGTTGATCGAACGGATGTCCTGGTCGGACACCCCTTCCAGGCACTTGACCACCGAGCGCACGACCGAACCGTGGGTGACGACCAGGACGGTGCGGCCCTGGGCCAGCGGGGGCGTGATACGTGCACGCCACAGAGGCAGCAGGCGTTCGCCCAGGTCCCTGAGCGATTCCGAAGTGATCGTCGCCGGATTCCTGTCATCCAGACCATCGGAACGACAGGCGGCATAGCGTGGATCGGAACCCTGCCAGTATGGGGAGGAGGAATCGATCGGCGGCGGTGCGACGTCGTAGGAGCGCCGGTAGGTGGCGAAGCGTTCCGGGCCATACCGGTCCAGCATGGCTGGTCTGGTCTGCCCCTGGAATGCTCCGTAGTGGCGTTCGTTCAACCTCCAGCTACGCTCCACGGGGATCCACAGACGGTCGATTTCATCCAGGAGGAGGTTGGCGCTGATGATCGAACGGCTCAGGAGGGAAGTGAAGACCAAATCGGGTCGCAGTCCAGCCTCTCGGACCAGCCTACCCGCCTGTCTGGCCTGTTCACGGCCCTGGGCGCTCAGAGGGACATCCGCCCAGCCGGCGAACCGGTTGACGTCGGGCAGTGTCCATTCACTCTGCCCGTGGCGCATGATGATCAGCTGTCCCGTCATGGGAACTCCTGTCTCATTCAGAACCATAGCGACTCCATCTCGAAGATGGCCGCCGGATTGAGTCCAGATGGCCGGGGTGAGGCAACTCCTGTATTGTCAGGGTTCCCGGACGGCTTTGGGGACAGGGAGGAGGTGTCATGGTTTTCCTCATCGTCTTCGCTGTCCTCGCCGTCATCCTCGGCTGCGGCGAAGGGCAATGCCAGCAGCAGCCCCTGGGCTTCCTCAAGGGAATCGATCAGGTCGCCGGCGTGTATAGGGTGGCCCAAGGGTCCGGAGTCGCCGTCGGTCTGTGAACCTTCAAGCCAGGCCGTCCGGGCACGCTCCAGGAAGTCGCCAGCCTCTTCCGGATCGTACAGGAGGGGCATGCGCCAGGAACGCTGCCTGCTGCCGGAAGCCAGGGAGGCGGCCAAACCATGCAGGAAGGCGCCGGCGGCCGCTAGCTCGCCGATGCTCCCATAATCCTGGGACAGGAGGTCGGTACGGCTGGCCAGGAATGCTCCCTCGACACCGGCAAGGACATCACCGGAACCGGCCGTCGCCAGCCAGGCCGGGCCGAAGCCACTCGTACGGATCCTGGGCCGGCCGTTACCATCATCGGAGACGACGAGCGTGATGGCCCCCTTGAGCAGAACGTTGGCACCCGTCATCCGCCATGCCCTCAGAGCCCAGCGGAGGGGTTCAGCCGCAATGCCATCGGCGTCGATGGTCTCGCCGTAGTCCTGGAGCAGTCGGGCAAGTTCGCCATAATGGGGGGTGAGCAGCAGGTTGTCCATGTGCTGGCCCGGAGGCAGCATGTCGAGCGCGCCGGCATCCACGACGACGGGAACGGGTGTGTCGTCCTGGCCATCCTCAAGCGTTTCAGTGTCCCCAGCCCGATCCTCAAGGATCGTTGCGATGATGCCACGCTGCCCATCATCGTCCGACTCGGCCCCACCGCGTGCCGGCACCCCGGAACCCAGGACAAGGGCTTCGACCCTGCCTTCTCCGATGACGGCCTCCGGCAGGGATACCAGGACCGAGTCCACCGCCCGATTAGGGCCGGTGTAGCGAACCATGCCGGCGCCCCCAGCCGCCGCGGCACGGGTCGAAAGAACGGCTGCTCCCGGGAACTGTTCGGAACCGGTGACCAGACCGACGACCCCACGACTGTACTTGCTGTCGTTCAGACGGGGGCGGCGTATGAGACCGCCCACCCGCTCGGCGCTCATCGCCTCGACGTCGGGCCGTAGGCCGGCGATGTCGAAGCCGAAGTCCACCAGCACTGTGCGTCCGCAGGCATATGCGGCCGGAGGCAGGAGGGCGCAGGGTTTCATGGCTCCGAAAGTGACGGTCACGTCAGCGGGGATGTAGGCCCCAGGCAGGCTCCCGTCGTCGACGCCGATGCCGGATGGCACATCCACCGCTAGCACCAGCGGCCTTTTACCCCGCCAACGCATGAGCGCACCGGCATCCTCGGGTATATCGCCCCCCGGAAGGCCCAGCCCTTCGGCGAGCGCTTCAGGTAGGCCGTGCAGGGCCCCGTTCAAGCCTATGCCTGTCATGGCGTCAATCACCAGGTCTGCGGACTTGGCCAGTTCCACCGCCTGCCCCAAGTGCTCATCATCCTCGCCTGGAGATGAGGGGACGTCGACGTCGGGGATGTCTGCCTGTGGGTCCAGCGCCGTGATCAGGCCCCCGGCCGTCCGGAAAGCCTCGCACCCTTCATCGTGCAGCTCTGATCCAACGGCCACCGCGGTCACATCCGCACCGGCCCTGGCCAGCAAAGCACCCGCATACAGGCCGTCCCCACCGTTATCGCCGCCGCCGGCCAGCAGCACCACCCTCGCCTGATCCAGCTCCACTCCGGTGAGGGAGAGCATGAGCCGGGCGTTCAGGGCAACGGCCTTGGCGGCCATCCGCATCAGGGGCACACCGTCATCCAACAGGGGCCGTTCCAGGGTCCGGATGGTCTGTGACCGGTAGGCCGCCTCCGCCAGTTGGTCAGATGTCCATGTCTCATCATCGTTCATGGCTGTATCCTTCCCCTCATCTTCCGTGCGAGGCGGCCAGTCCTTGGCCTCCTCCTAGACCCCACTCTAACCGTTTTCGCGGCTTCGGCCCCATTGTGGCGCGGGCTGGCGGCTGTATCGTCCTTGCCGGCGCCCATGTCAGTGAGCGGGTATATGCTCTTCGTCATTGAACGTACTGAACAGGGCGAAGGACGGGGACTGACGAAGTGGGCGAAAAGGAGGCCATCTTCATGCAGGGGTTTGATCTGCCGGCGGCCCAGCAGCTGGTCGCTCTTGCGTTGACTGTGCTTCTGTGCGGCCTGATCGGCTTCGAGCGGGAATATCTGAAGCATGACGCCGGCATCCGCACCCATATCCTGGTCGGGTTGGGATCGTGCCTGTTCACCCTGGTCTCCATCTACGGCATCAACGCCGCGGTGGGCAAATACAGTTGGGACGCTTCGCGTATCGCGGCCGGCGTGGCATCGGGCATCGGTTTCATAGGTGCTGGTGTCATCTTCTTCAACCACGACGCAGTGCGGGGGTTGACGACGTCCTCGGCAATCTGGGTCGCTTCAGCGGTCGGCGTGACCTGCGGCGCCAGCATGTTCGCGGTCGCCATCGCCGCGGTCGTCCTCTATTTCTTTTCCGTACTGGTTATCTCGCCGATTGTAAAATGGCTCCTACGCAATCGCCAGAACACCGGTCTACGCATCGTGTATGAGGACGGCCACGGCTCCTTGAGGGCCACCCTGTTGGAGGCGACCAGGATGGGGTTCGAATCCAGGGTCATGACCATCCGGGAACTCCGACGCGACGGCTGGCACGGCGCCTCGGTCACCGTCAACCTGCTGGGCAAGGGGGATATCTCCGACCTCGTCGAGCAGGTCGGGAGGACCGATGGGGTCAAAGGTGTGGAGGTACTAGGCGGGGAGGACTGAGCGTCGCTGGGTCTGGGTAGGCCGGACCCGTCGGCTGTGGCCCATTCCCGTATGAAAATGGCGAACGCGTCCCGGTCGGTTTACTCCTCGGCGACCAGATCCAGGTAGCTGTCGTTCCACAGGTCCTCGTCACCGTCCGGCATCAGCAGCACGCGTTCGGGGTTGAGGGCCTGTACGGCACCCTCGTCGTGGGTGACCAGAACGATGGCTCCCTCATACTTGGCGATGGCTTTGAGGATCTCGTCCCGAGAGGCAGGATCAAGGTTGTTGGTGGGTTCGTCGAGCAGGAGGACATTCGCCCGTGAGGTAACCAGGGTGGCCAGGGCCAGGCGTGTCTTCTCGCCGCCGGAAAGCACCGAGGCCGGTTTCATGGCGTCGTCGCCGGAGAAGAGGAAGGAACCCAGGATCGTACGTGCCTGGGTGTCGTCCAGGTCGGGGGCCACATGCTGGAGATTCTCCAGAACCGACAGGTCGTCCTCCAGGGTGTCGTGTTCCTGAGCGAAGTAGCCGATCTTCGCGCCGTGGCCCAGATCGACCTTTCCGGTGTCGGGCAGCTCGATGCCGGCGAGGATGCGCAGGGTAGTGGTCTTTCCTGCGCCGTTGTAGCCCAGGATCACCACACGCGACCCCTTGTCGATGGCCAGGTCGATCCCCGCGAAGACGATGTTGGAGCCATAGGCCTTGGAAATCGCCTTGGCCATGATCGGTGTGCGGCCGCATGGAGCGGGCTCGGGAAAGCGTAGGTCGGCCACCTTCTCGGAACGCTCGGCCTCCTGGGTGCCCTCCAGCAGGCGTTCGGCCCGCCGCATCATGTTCTGGGCGGCGACTGCCTTGGTGGCCTTGGCGTGCAGACGGATGCCCTGCTTCATCAGACGGTCGGCCTTCTTCTCCGCAACTTCCCGCTCCCGCCGCCGGCGTTCCTCATCCACGACGCGCTGTCTGAGATAGGCCTTCCAACCCATTGAATACGTGTCGATGCGGGAGCGCTGGGCATCCAGGTGCCAGACCTTGTTCACGGTCTCATCCAAGAGTTCGGTGGAGTGGGAGATGACCAGAAACCCGCCCTCGAACTTGCGCAGATAGTCCTTCAGCCATTCGATGGAGTCTGCATCCAAGTGGTTGGTGGGCTCGTCCAGGATCAGCGTGTCGGCATCGGAGAAGAGGATGCGGGCCAGTTCTACCCGCCGGCGTTGCCCACCCGATAGGGTGCCGAGGGTCTGCCTGAGGGTATCCTGGTCCAATCCCAGGCTCTCACCCATGACGATGGCCTGGGACTGGGCGGCGTATCCGCCGGCCGCATCGAAGTCCTGCTGGGCCTTGTCATAGCGTTTCATACCCTTTTCCATGATTTTGGGATCGGGGCTGGCCATGTCGGTCTCGGCCTTGCGCAAGCGCTTGATGATGCTGGCGATGGCACGAGCGGACATGACGCGATCGAGAGCGGTCTGTGCGGGATCCCCGACATGCGTGTCCTGGGGAAGGTAGCCCATCTCACCGGTCACCCTTACCGAGCCCGAAGAAGGCAGCATATCACCCGTGATGACACGGGTCAGCGTCGTCTTGCCGGCACCGTTACGGCCCACCAGGCCGATCCGGTCGCCCTTGGAGACATGGAAGTCGGTCGGCTCCAACAGGAGGCGGGCTCCAATGCGTATCTCAAGTCCCTGTGCCTCTATAGCCATGCCCTGCCCGACGCTTTCTCTACCGTGGATAAACGGGTCCCGCCGCCGCCTGCTTAAGGACGGATCGGCTCAGGGCCCCGCGGACCATCATAGCGAAGGGGACGATAACCGCATTAGGCCCTCAGCGGTGAACCAGCTTGAAACGGTCCCAGGGGAAGTAGACGAGAAGATCTCCGATGGCTGCCAGGGCGATCACCAGGACGCCCATGGCGGTCGAGCGTTCAAGCAGCTGGATGCCGATGGCGAGGGCCGACCAGAAGATGACCAGGCCAAAGACCCAGTCCTTTGCCTTCTGCTCCATCAGGAAGGCCAGGAGGAGGAGCAGGCCCAGGAGAATGACGACCGCGAAGGCCTGAAGCACATGGGAGATGCCGCCAGAAACGATTTCCGCGTCATAGAAGGCGTTGAGGACCGAAGCGACTGACAGCCATGCAGCATAGAGGGACAGAGGTGCCCAGTCGAGTGTGCTCAGGACCTTCGGTGTGTCCATCCTGTCGTCGGTCCGCCGGGTGAGGGCGTACAGGTACCAGGTGAGCGCGGTCAGGACGAGTATGACGATCAGCGAGACCGTGAAGTTCTTTGAGTGCCAGAGAGCCAGCCAGGCGATGTTGAATATGCACGTGAGAACGAACAGGAAGCCCTTGAGGCTCATGACCCTCATCCCTTCACCTTTCCGGTCCGGTCCGGCGATGCAATAGCGGATCAGCCAAACGGCCAGGCCGATGTATATGAGCCCCCAGATGGCGAAGGCCCAGCCGGCGGGCATGAACCAGACATCGGCTTCGTGAGCGATGCCGCCGGTTGTGGTTCCATTGAATCGGAAGATCTCGGCGTAACCGTTGAAGGCGACCATGGCCACCCAGGCGATCCAGAGGATGACATCTTCGACCAGCCGGCCTTTCCTTAACGCGGTCCGGTCCGAACGCGTCGCCGATTCCTCGGCGGTAAGCTCCGCTTGTGTGGTGGATGGGGTTCTGGCTTCTTCCTCGCCCTCCCGCATCGGTGATGATGTCTGTAGTTCGCTCTTATCCTGCGGGTCCATTGATGCTCCTTCTGCCGGTGGATGTGTTCTGGCCCGGCGCCGCTACCCGTACCATTCTAGGGCGGACCGGCTCCATGTGGGTCTGGCGGGGGCGATCGACTCAGGGTGAATCCCCGGTTCGCCCAAGTCGAACACATGTTCGAAATTGTGGTGCCTCTGCGATAGTATGGTGGCTCCGGACAATCTGGCATCGAGGGAGCGCATGAAGCAAGTGCAGCAGCAAAGCGGGGTCAAGGACCGGTTCCAGGCGCTCGGCGCGCCGCGGATGGTCGAGGGGCGGGGGACCCTAGTCGCCGATTTGGGTGATCTGCCGAATGACCGTAAGATCGTGGTGCAAGGGGCCAGGGCGCATAATCTGAAGAACATCGATCTCGCCATACCGCGCAACCGGATGGTCGTCTTCACCGGTCTGTCGGGTTCAGGCAAGTCCTCCTTGGCCTTCGACACCCTCTTCGCTGAGGGGCAGCGGCGCTATGTGGAGTCGCTGTCGTCTTACGCACGCCAGTTCCTGGGACAGATGGACAAACCGGATGTGGACTTTATCGAGGGACTGAGCCCGGCGGTCTCGATCGATCAGAAGACCACCAACCGCAACCCTCGTTCGACAGTGGGCACCATCACCGAGGTCTATGACTACTTCCGCCTCCTCTTCGCGCGGACAGGCATCGCCCACTGCCCTGTCTGTGGAGCTGAGGTCAGTGCCCAGACCCCTCAGCAGATCGTCGACACTTTGATGGACAGACCCGAGGGCACACGCTTCCAGATTCTGGCGCCCATAGCCCGTGGCCGCAAGGGCGAGTTCGTGGAGACCCTTGGCCTGCTGCGCTCGGACGGCTATGCACGTGCCATCATCGACGGTCATATGCACCAGCTCTCCGATGACATCAAGCTGGCCAAGCGCAAGAAGCACACCATCGAGGTGGTCGTGGACCGTCTGGTCATCAAGCCCTCGGTTCGCCAGAGACTCACCGATTCCGTCGAGACCGCCCTCAAACTGGCCAAGGGCCTGATAGTGGCGGATTTCGTGGACCTGGACGACAAGGACAAGGCACGCAGGCAGCCTTTCTCCGAAAAACGCTCATGCCCCAACGGTCACGAGCTGGAATTGGATGAAATCGAGCCGCGTACCT
Source organism: Bifidobacterium xylocopae (assembly GCF_003315615.1). Classification (GTDB taxonomy): domain Bacteria; phylum Actinomycetota; class Actinomycetes; order Actinomycetales; family Bifidobacteriaceae; genus Bombiscardovia; species Bombiscardovia xylocopae. The sequence continues at coordinate 62,659 of NZ_PDCH01000007.1, read as the reverse complement.
TCTCCTTCAACGCACCCTACGGTGCCTGCCCGGCATGCACAGGGCTGGGATTCAAATTGGAGATCGATCCAGAGCTGGTCGTTCCGGACCCCGACAAGTCACTGAAGGACGGTGCTGTAGAGCCATGGTCATCCACCAAGACCCAGCAGCGTTTCTATGGTCACATGCTCGATGGTCTGGCCAAGGAGATGGGCTTCGACATCACATCCCCATGGAAGGACCTGCCTGAGGAGGTCAGGCATGCCGTCATGTACGGGCATGACTTCAAGGTCGACGTCTCCTACCGGAATCGTTGGGGGAGGCTGCGCGAATATTCAACCGGCTTCGAGGGCGTTGTGCGTACTCTCATGCGCCGCCGGGACGAGACCGACTCCGACTCAATGAAACAGTACTATGAGTCCTATATGCGCGAGGTCCCCTGCCAGGTCTGCCATGGCAAGAGGCTCAAGCCCGAGGTCCTGGCCGTGACCGTGGATGGCCTCTCGATCGCCCAGGTGTGCGACATGCCCATCTCCCGCTCCTGTGACTGGGTGGAGGGCCTCCATATGGATGGTGCCCAGGCCAGGATCGCCGGTGAGGTGCTCAAGGAGATTCGCGCCCGCTTGCGCTTCCTGAATGATGTCGGTCTCAATTATCTGACACTCTCACGTGCCGCGGCCACGCTCTCGGGTGGCGAGGCCCAGCGCATCAGGCTGGCCACGCAGATAGGGTCGGGCCTTGTTGGCGTCATGTATGTGCTTGATGAGCCCTCGATTGGCCTGCACCAGCGGGACAACGAGCGTCTGATCAAGACCCTCAAGCACCTGCGCGACCTGGGCAACACGCTGATTGTGGTCGAACACGACGAGGACACGATTCGGGAGGCCGATTGGCTGGTCGATATCGGACCGGGCGCCGGCGAACATGGTGGCGAGGTCATCTATTCAGGCCCTTCGGCCGGTCTGACCAACGCCAGCCGCTCGATTACCGGTGACTACATCGCGGGTCGTAGGCGGATCGAACTGCCCGCAAAGCGGCGCAGGACCAGCCGAACCAAGCAGCTGACCGTGGTGGGCGCCCGGGAGAACAACCTGAAGAACCTGACCGTCAAATTCCCCTTGGGGGTCATGACCCTGGTCACCGGAGTGTCCGGTTCGGGCAAGTCCACCCTGGTCAACTCGATCCTGTATCCGGTACTGGCCGACAAGCTCAACAACGCACGCATCGTGCCCGGCAAGCACACCAGGGTGGAAGGTGTCGACCTCCTGCGGAAGGTAATCCATGTGGATCAGAATCCGATCGGGCGCACCCCCCGCTCCAACCCGGCCACGTATACCGGTGTCTGGGACAAGATCCGCCAGCTCTTCGCCAAGACGCCCGAGGCGCAGGTACGCGGCTACGGGCCCGGCCGATTCTCGTTCAACGTCAAAGGCGGGCGCTGCGAGGCGTGCCATGGGGACGGCACGATCAAGATCGAAATGAACTTCCTGCCGGATGTCTATGTGCAGTGTGAGACCTGCCATGGCAAACGATACAACCGGGAGACGCTGGAGGTCACCTACAAGGGCAAGACGGTCTCGGATGTGCTGGACATGCCGATTGAGGAGGCCGCCGACTTCTTCGCCGCCTACCCTTCGATCGCCCGCTATCTGAAGACACTGGTGGATGTGGGCCTGGGCTATATACGCCTCGGTCAGCCGGCCCCCACCCTGTCCGGCGGCGAGTCACAGCGGGTGAAGTTGGCCACTGAGCTGCAGAAACGGTCGGACGGCAGGACGGTCTACATCCTGGATGAACCCACGACCGGCCTCCACTTCGAGGATGTGCGCAAACTCCTGGGGGTCCTGCAGGGCTTGGTGGACAAAGGCAACTCGGTCATCGTCATCGAACACAACCTGGATGTCATCAAGACCGCCGATTGGATCATCGACATGGGTCCAGAGGGAGGCGACGGGGGCGGCACGGTCGTTGCCGAAGGCACGCCCGAGCAGGTGGCCGCGGACCCGGCCAGCTGGACCGGTCGTTTCCTCAAGCCCATGCTGGACGCCGGCAAGGTGGCCAAGGCCGGGAAGACCGGCAAGGCTCGCAACAATGGCAATCGTAAGGCGAAAGCGTAAATGTCCAGAAGCTGCTTCGAACGGCACTCGTCAGGGGTCTGGCGCAAGACGGCCCAGACCCTGATCGAGTCGTCAACGGCAGGCTCCGACCCCCGGGTGCAATCGGTCAACGGGAACGGAGCCCCGCTCCTGGGTGACAGCCGTGACCTTTTCCGCCCCCAAGCCAGTGACATACCTGCACAGCCTGGCGTATACAAGTGGCGGGATGGGGAAGGCCGCGTCATCTACGTGGGCAAGGCCAAGAACCTGCGTAACCGTCTGAGCAACTACTTCCAGCCACTGTCGAACCTGCACCCCCGGACCCAGACCATGGTGCTGACGGCCCGCAGCCTGGAGTGGACCGTGGTAGGCACTGAGCTGGAGTCCCTGACACTGGAGTACACCTGGATCAAGGAGTTCGACCCACGTTTCAACGTGGTCTTCCGCGATGACAAGACCTACCCGTACCTGGCGGTCTCGGTGGGGGAGGAAGTGCCGCGCGTATGGATGACCCGGGTGCGCAAGCGGCGCGACACCCGATACTTCGGCCCCTATGCCAAGGTCTGGGATGTGCGCCACACCCTCGACGCCCTGCTCAAAACCTACCCGGTCCGCACATGCACCCCAGGGGTCTTCCACAAGGCCCGCTTATCAGGGCGGCCATGCCTACTGGCATCGATTGGCAAATGCTCGGCACCCTGTGTGGACAGGATCACCCCCCAGGAGCATCGCAAGCTCGTCGCCGAGCTGGTCGGAGTCATGACCGGCCGCCTGGGCAAGTCATACAAGGCGGGCCTGAACCGTGCCATGAAAGCGGCCAGTGCCGATCTCGACTTCGAACAAGCCGCGCGTATCCGTGACCAGATCGCCATGCTGGAAACCGTCATCGAGCAGAATTCGGTCGTATTCAATTCCGATGTCGATGCCGACGTATTCGGCATGGCCTCGGATGAGCTTGAGGCTTCGGTCCACGCCTTCTTCGTACGGGCAGGCTCCATACGTGGTGAGCGGTCCTGGTCGGTGGAGCGCGTGGAGGATGTCAGTGACGGGGAGCTGATGGGCGACTTGATCATCCAAGTCTACTCAGATCTGGTCTCCGAACACCGGCGGGAGGAGGATCCGTCACTGCCGCCCCTGGAACTGCCCGCCGGTGACGACGCCTCGATCGAGGTGAGCCAGCGCCGGGATGCACTGGGGTCTACCCAGCGGGTCACAGCGTTGGACGCAGCCAAGCGGGCCAAGGCGACGAAGGCCCGCCACGAACACCAGGAGCAGACCGGACGGGCCGATCTTTTGGAGCCCATATCGCCTGTGCCTCGGGAGGTTCTGGTACCGGTCCAGCCGGACCGCACCGAGGAACTGGAGGCTTGGCTGTCGGGCCTGCGTGGGGGGGCGGTGACCATCCGCGTGGCCAGCCGAGGGGAAAAGAAGGCGCTGATGGACAGGGCCGGCGCCAACGCGCGCCAATCCCTTCAACGTTCCAAGATGAGCCGGATCTCCGATCTGGGCGCCAGGACCGCGGCTATGAACGACGTGGCCAAGGCCCTTGGCCTCAAACAGGCTCCACTGCGTATCGAATGCTATGACATATCGAACACGGTCGGAGGAGCCTTCCAGGTCGCCTCGATGGTGGTCTTCGAGGACGCGGTGGCCAAGAAATCCGAATACCGGCGTTTCGCCATCAGAGGTGAGGACGGCAGAGGCGCCCTGGACGACACTTCGGCCATCTATGAGACACTGACCCGGCGTTTCCGGCACGGCAATGTCGCGGGTGACTCGGGTGAAAGCATCGAGAATGAGCGTCAGGCCGGCAAGGCGATCGCGGATAGCAGCGACGCCGTGGACCGCAAGGACACGGTGGACCGTTCCGAGATCGTCCAACAGAATACCCAGCCACGGCACTTCGCTTACAAGCCCAATCTGATCGTCGTGGATGGCGGCAAGCCGCAGGTCCAGGCCGCAGCCCGGGCCCTGGTCGACTCCGGGGTCGGTGATGTGGCCCTGTGCGGCCTGGCCAAGCGCCTTGAGGAGGTCTGGACACCGGACGATGACTATCCGATCATCCTCAAGCGGCAATCCCAGGGGATGTACCTCCTGCAGCGGGTGCGTGACGAATCCCACCGCTTCGCGATTACCTACCACCGGCAGACCCGGCGCAAGGGGTCCCTCCGGTCCGCCTTGGACGACATACCGGGGGTGGGACAGGCCTATCAGAAGCGTCTCCTGCGTGCCTTCGGATCGGTGCGGCGGATGCGCCAGGCTTCGGTCGAGGAACTGGAGACCGTCAAGGGCATAGGGCACAAGAAGGCCGAGTCCATCTACCAGGCGTTGCACACCGGAGACGACGGGGAAGGGAAGAACGATGAGGCCTGACTATCCGACCGAAGCTCCATCTCACGAAGAGGTCGGCGGGATTGCCGCTGACGGGTCCATGCACTGCGCGGTACTCGGTTCGCCGATAACCCATTCTCTTTCCCCGCTGCTGCACCAGGCCGCATACAGGGCCCTCGGCCTTGCCGCTTGGACATACCGGCGGGCCGAAGTTGGGGCGGGTGGTTTGCCGGCTTTCCTTTCCTCACTGGACGCCTCATGGGTGGGGCTAAGTCTGACCATGCCCTTGAAACGGGAGGTCATGGGGATGGGCTGCGCCTGCGACCCATGGTCGGTCCGTCTGGGTATCGCGAACACCGCGATCCTGGACTGGCACGGTCCCGGGCCCTCCACCTGCGGTGGTGGCCGGAAGCGACCACGCCTGGCTCTATACAACACCGATGTCGAGGGCATCGTCTGCGCACTGGCGGAGGGACTGTCCGCCCATGGGGATTCGTCCGCTTTCGATCCTAGACCCCTGATCGATGGATTCGCCGCCGGATCGACCATGACCCGGCATTTCAGCGGTTTCCCGGGAGCCGGAACCGCCGCGGTCGTTATCGGCAGCGGAGCCACCGCCTGTTCGGCATTGGCCGCATACCACTGTATGGGAATCCATGGCGTCACAATCGTCGCAAGGGATACGGCAAGAGCGGCCAAGGCGGTCGATCTGGCACGATCGCTGGATTTCGAGCGGGTGGAAGCGGTCGACATGGAGCATGGGGCAGACATCATGGAAGATGCCGGTCTGGTGGTCTCCACCCTGCCGGCCTATGCAGCGGATTCGTTGGCTGATTCCATCGCCGCTCTACAGCCTGTGGAGACGTCAACCGGCCCAAGGCGTGTGCTTCTGGATGTGGCCTACGACCCAAGACCCAGTCGACTGGTGCGGGTTTGGCGGGCACGAAGGGGAGGGGTAGCCTTGGGCGGTGAACGGATGCTGCTCTACCAGGCCGTCCGCCAGGTTGCCCTGATGACGGGTACCCCGGTGGACCGCATTCCGATCAGGGATATGAACGAAGCCATGAGGGGGGTCATCGGATGAACGAGGATACACGGACACGACCTGATGCTACCCGGAAATCATCCATGCCTTCCCCCCTGGAAGGCTTCGAGGTCATGCTGATCACCGGCATGTCCGGGGCGGGGCGATCCCAGGCCGCCGACAGCCTGGAGGATATGGGCTGGTATGTGGTCGATAACCTGCCTCCCAAGCTGCTGGTCCCCATGGTCGATCTGATGACCACAGCCGGCAGCAAAATCCACCGGCTGGCTGCCGTGATTGACGTGCGATCCCGCGCCTACTTCGATGATCTGAACACGGTCCTTGGGCATTTGGACGACTTGGGTGTAAAATGCCGCATCCTCTTCCTGGATGCCAGCGACCAGGTGCTGATCGCCCGTTTCGAATCGGTCCGCCGCCCCCACCCCCTCCAAGGCTCCGGCCGCCTGATCGACGGGGTCAGGAAGGAGCGACGGCTCATGGAAGGGCTCAAGGAACGGGCGGATGTCGTCATCGACACCTCCTCGCTGACCATCCACCAGCTTTCGACCCGTCTCTATGACTCGCTACTGGGTAAAGGGCCTTCCACGGTTGCCGTGCATATCTTCAGTTTCGGATTCAAATACGGCGTTCCGATCGATGCGGATTTTGTCGCCGACGTCCGTTTCCTCCCCAATCCATATTGGGTATCCAATCTGCGCGAGATGACTGGCAGGGACAAGCCGGTGCGTGACTATGTCATGGGAAGTCAAGGGGCCCGGGAATTTTTGGATGCGTACAGTGCAGCCATTTCGATTGCGATCCGGGGCTACGCCCAGGAGGACAAGCATTATGTGAATATCGCCATCGGCTGCACCGGCGGACAGCACCGGTCAGTGGCCATGAGCGAGGAATTGGCGGGCCGCCTGCGCGAACAGGGGCTGGATGTAACCGTTTCGGCCCGAGAGCTGCCCCGAAAGAGCAAGGTATAGGTGATACGACGCCAGTCCCGAGTGACGGGTAACCTTATCTTGCCTTGGACTGGTTCAGGCATTCGTGAATGCTGTCATTTGTCCAAGAGATTCGGTAACACAGTAGTCCGGTGGTCGCATCCCCATGCATGGGGCGGGCCCTGGTAAATCGCATGAGAATCGTAGGAGGACGGGTCTTGGCCCTACTGGATGACGTCAAAAGCGAACTCGCCGGCATCGACGGGGAGTTGCCGCAAGCCAAGAAAGCCCAGTCCGCGGCGATGATCCGTTTCGGCGGCGGCTTGCATATCATCCAGCGCCACATCGTCGTCGAAGCCCAGTTCGACTCACTACCCGCCGCCCAATGGCTGCAGAACACCATCCGTGACATCTATGGCCACGATTCAGACCTCATCGAGGTGGCCCGGCAGACCCCGACCGGTCAAGCCCGCCGCTACTCGGTCCGTGTCCTACGCGCAGGGGGCGCCCTTGCTCTCCAGACAGGGCTTCTCGACCGTCGCAAACGCCCTGTCAGGGGCCTGCCCGAGGACATCGTATCGGGAAACATCTCACAGATAAAAGCCGCTTGGAGGGGTGCCTTCCTGGCTCACGGCGAATTGTCCGACCCTGGCAAGGCATCCTACCTCGAGATTGTCTGCCCTGGATCCGAAGCCGCCCTGGCCTTGGTTCAGGCGGCCCGCCGGCTGGGTATCAAGGCCAAGGCCCGGCAAGTGCGTTCCTCCGAACGTGTGACCCTGCGCGATCCGGATGCCATCGAACGCATGCTCAACCTGATCGGCGCACCGAAGGCGGCACGCGAGTGGACCGGCAAGCGTTCGGATGGCGAATCACGGGGCAAGGCGAACCGTCTGGCGAACTTCGACGACGCCAATATGCGCCGGTCGGCAAAGGCGGCAGTAGAGGCCTCGGCCAAGGTGACCGAGGCGTTCAGGATCCTGGGCGACGACATTCCGGAGAACCTGCGTGCCGCTGGCCAGCTCCGTCTGGACCACCGGGACGCCAGTCTGGAGGAGCTGGGTCGACTGGCCGACCCGCCGGTCACAAAGGACGCGATCGCCGGCCGCATCCGCCGTCTGCTCCAGCTGGCCCAGAAGGTGCGCAAGCAGCGCGGCGACGAATCCTGAGCGGGAACCGAACATCACTTCCACCTTTATCCTTTCGGGCAACTATCATGGGTTGGTGGATTCGCATAATGGTAAGTTTGGCCGTTTCCGCGCCGATGCATCGTTAGCGCGCCTGCGGTCTGGAAAGGAAATCCATGAAGACGCTTCATGATCTCGGCAATCTCAAAGGCAAGCGCGTATTGGTCCGCGCTGATTTCAATGTGCCGCTGGATGGTACGACCATCACCGACGACGGCCGTATCCGTGCCGCGCTGCCAACTATCAAGGATCTTAAGGAGCAGGGGGCCAAGGTCATCGTCATGGCCCACCTGGGACGTCCCAAGGGCAAGGTCGTACCGGAGCTGAGCCTGGCACCGGTCGCCAAGCGCCTGGGTGAGCTCCTGGGTATGGATGTGCCTCTGGCGAAGGACACCTATGGCGAGGATGCGCAGGCCAAGGTGAAGGCCATGTCGGACGGCGACGTGATCCTGCTGGAGAATGTCCGTTTCAATCCTGAGGAGACCAGCAAGGACGGGGCCGAGCGCGCGGCCTATGCGAAGAAGATCGCCGCCCTGGGCGAGGTGTTCGTCTCAGACGGCTTCGGTGTGGTCCACCGTGCCCAGGGCTCCGACTATGACGTGGCGGCCGACCTGCCCTCCGCCGCCGGGCTCCTGGTGCAGAAGGAAGTCGATGCCCTGTCCAAGGGCACGGAGAACCCTGAGCGGCCCTACACGGTGGTCCTGGGCGGTTCCAAAGTCTCCGACAAGCTCGGCGTCATCGAGAACCTGCTCGACAAGGCCGATCGTCTGGTCATCGGCGGTGGTATGGTCTTCACCTTCCTGAAGGCCCAGGGCTACGAGGTGGGTTCCTCCTTGCTGGAGGAGGACCAGGTCGGCAAGGTCAAGGGGTACATCGAGACCGCCAGGCGGAACAATGTCGAACTGGTCTTCCCGACCGATGTCGTCGTCAACAAGGGCTTCCCCGCGGGTGACACCCCGGTTGATCCCAAGGTGGTCCCGGCAGACGCCATTCCGTCGGACATGATGGGTCTTGACATCGGCCCGGATTCCTGCAAGCTCTTCCACGACAAGATCGTCGATTCGAAGACGGTAGTATGGAACGGCCCTATGGGCGTCTTCGAGGTCGCCCAGTTCGCGGAAGGCACCAAGGCTGTGGCCCAGGGCCTGATCGATGCGACCCGTTCCGGGGCTTTCACGATCGTCGGTGGCGGAGACTCCGCTTCGGCAGTGCGCAACCTTGGCTTCCCGGAGGACGGCTTCTCCCACATCTCCACGGGCGGCGGGGCCTCCCTGGAGTTCCTGGAGGGCAAGGAGCTTCCGGGTCTGAAGGTCCTGGAGTAGTCTGTAGTTGATTTCCTGCCATGGCGAGTGCCGGACGGTTGAAACGCCGTCCGGCACTCGTCGCTTCCCGGTTCGATGAAATACGAGAGAAGGATGCCATGACACGGATGCCGCTGGTAGCCGGCAATTGGAAGATGAATTTCGACCATCTGGAGGCCACGTATTTCGTGCAGAAGCTGGCCTGGCTGCTCCGGGATGCCAAGTTCGACTACAGTAGGTGCGAGCTGGCTCTCATGCCCACCTTCACCTCCCTGCGATCCATCCAGGTGCTGGTGGAGGCCGACAACCTGAAGATTCGCTATGGGGCGCAGACTGTCTCGGTCACCTCCCAAGGTGCTTTCACCGGCGATGTGTCCGCTGACATGCTGGCGCAACTGGGTTGTACCTACGTGATTGTGGGGCATTCGGAGCGGCGTAAGTACCACCCGGAGGACGATGCCAATATAGTCGACCAGGTGCGCGCTGTCCTGGCCGCGGGCATGCAACCCATACTCTGCGTGGGGGAGAGCTACGAGGAGCGACGGCAGGGCATAGAATTGGAATTCGCTGTAGGGCAAGTGAAGGATGTCACCCGGGATCTTTCCGAGGAGGAAGCGGCCAAGCTGATTGTAGCCTATGAACCGGTCTGGGCCGTCGGCACCGGTATGGTGGCTACGCCGGACGTGGCCCAGGACGCGGCTTCTGCGATCAGGGCCCATATCAGATCGGCCTTCAGCGACCGCACCGCGGAGGACCTGCGAATCCTCTACGGTGGTTCGGTGAGTTCGAAGAATGCCCAGGAACTGATAGGGCAACCTGATGTGGACGGTTTTCTGATCGGTGGTGCAGCCCTGGATGTCGAAGAGCTAGCGCGCATCGCAAGACTCACGCTCAAGGCCACAACCAGGGGCTGAGCGAGGTTCGAGGCTGCAAGCATGGTCTTCTCCGGGCCTTACGCTAGACTTGTAGCAATACACACGTGGAGGTAGCCCTGTGACCATTGTCAAGATCGCCCTAGAGGTAATTGTCGTCATCGCCAGCATCCTGCTGACCCTGCTCATTCTGATGCACAGGGGCAAGGGCGGTGGCCTGTCCGACATGTTCGGCGGCGGCATCAGCTCGAACGCGGGCACCTCAGGGGTGGCCGAGAAGAATCTGAACAGGCTCACCATCATCGTGGCTCTGATCTGGGTGGCCATCATCATCGCACTGAGCCTGATGGCCAAGTACCACATCGGCTGAGATTCCCTTTCCCGATCCCCGGCGTTCATATACCACGCCGGGGATTGTCATATTCGGGCAGGTCCGGGGACATGGCAGGGCCGTGTCATCGCATCTCCTCGTCATGACGGACGGCCCCGATGGAAGAACATTCCATCGGGGCCGTCCGTATCAATCGGTTGCCGGCCGTACACTGGCAAACCGGAATCAGGAGGTCAACCCTCAGCCGTTGACGCGGTCGATGCCGGCCTGAACATCGGCCAGGACCGAGGACCAGGAATCGATGAAGGCGGCCACACCGTCAGCTTCGAGCTTGTCGGTGACTTCCTTGATCGAGATGCCCAGGTCCGCCAGCCGGTCCATGATCCGATGGCTCTCCTCATACGTTCCTTCGATCGAGGGTGCGCCGGCGCCATGGTCGGCCAGTGCATTCAGTGTCTTCTCCGGCATGGTGTTGACCACATGCGCAGCGACAAGCTCATCGACATACTTGCAGTCGGAGTATGCGGCGTTCTTGGTGCCGGTCGATGCCCAGAGCGGACGCTGCTTCTTGGCACCCTTGGCTTCCAGGGCTGCCCAGCGGGCGTCACCGGCGAACTTCTTCTCGAAGAGCTCATAGGCAAGGCGGGCGTTGGCCACTGCGGCCTTCCCTTCCAGGGCCTTGGCTTCGTCGGATCCGTTGGCTTCAAGGAGCTTGTCCACTGCGGTGTCCACACGGGACACGAAGAAGGAGGCGACCGAACCCATGTGGTTCAGGTCGTGGCCGTTCTGATCGGCCTGGACCATGCCCTCGATGAAGGCGTCCATGACCTGCTCATAGCGCTCCAGGGAGAAAATCAGGGTCACATTGACCGAAATGCCCTTGGCCAGGGTTGCGGTGATGGCAGGCAGTCCCTCCAAGGTGGCCGGGATCTTGATCATCGCGTTGGGGCGGTTGACCTTCTTCCACAGGATCTCCGCCTGCTTCTCGGTCTCTTCGGTATTGTGCGCCAGTCGGGGGTCCACCTCGATTGAGACACGGCCATCTACGTAGTCCGAACGCTCGGCGACATCGTGGAAGATATCGGTGGCGTTGCGTACGTCAGTGGTGGTCAGTTCCTGCACCGCCTGCTCGACATCGACGCGGCCGAGCTCCTTGAGCTGTGCGTCGTAGGGACCCACCTGATGAAGCGCCTTCTGGAAGATCGAGGGATTGGTGGTCACACCGACCACATTCTTCTCGGCGATCAGCTGCTGCAGGTTGCCCGATTCGATGCGGGTGCGGCTCAGGTCGTCCAGCCAGATCGAGACACCGGAATCGGATGTCCGCTTGGTGTTTGCGTTTTGTACCATATTGTGTTTCTCCTTATTGCGCCCCCACCGAAGTACCGGTGGGGAACGGTTGATGCGGCTTTTCAGTTGGCTCAGCGAGCGGCCTCGACCGCTTCGATGGAAGCTTTGGCGGCTTCTATGACATGCTCGGGTGTGATGCCGAGGTCACGCATATTTTCGTCGCCCGAACCCTGAAGGCCGAACTGCTCGATGGAGACAGGCCTGCCGTAGGAACCGAGGTACTTGTACCAGGGCAGGGCCAGGCCGGCTTCGACGGAAACTCGTGCCTTGACCGATGCAGGCAGGATGGCTTCCCGATACTCCGGGTCCTGCTCCTCGAACCAGTCCAGGGACGGTACGGAGATGACGCGGGCTTTGATCCCCTCGCCGGCCAGGGTCCTGGCTGCGCTGACGGCATGCTGTACCTCGGAGCCGGTGGCCATGATCAGCACATCGGGTTGGCCATCGGTGTCCAGGAGCACATAAGCACCCTTGCGCACACCTTCTGCCGCCTTCGCCTGGGTCTCGGCCAGGGTCGGGACACCTTGGCGGGTCAGGATCATGGCAGTGGGATGCGAGTTGCCCTTCTCAAAGAAGGCGCGGTAGGCCTCTGCGGTCTCGAAGGCATCGGCGGGGCGCACGACCTCCATCTGCGGTATCGCACGAATGGCGGCCAGGTGCTCGATCGGCTGGTGGGTCGGTCCGTCCTCACCCAAAGCCACGGAATCGTGGGTCCAGACGTAGAGGTTGGGGATGTCCATCAGCGCCGCCAAACGCACAGCCGGGCGCTCATAATCAGAGAACTGGAAGAAAGTGCCATTGAAGGGGCGGGTATCACTGCCCAGCAGGATGCCGTTGGTTATGGCCCCCATGGCGAACTCGCGCACACCGAAGTGGAGCTGGCGGCCATAGGGGTTGGCCTGCGGCCATTGCTTGGTCGCCATATCAGCTGGATCGAAGGAGGCGGCGCCCTTGATGTTGGTGTTGTTGGACCCGCCCAGGTCGGCCGAACCGCCCCAGAGCTCGGGCATGACCTCGGCGATGGCGTTCAGCACGGCACCGGATGCCTTTCGCGTGGCCAGCTTGGAGCCGGTCTCGAATGAGGCGATGGCCTGGTCGATGGCCTTGTCGAAGCCTTCGGGCAGCTTACCGGCATGGATGCGGTCATAAAGGGCCGCCTTGTCGGGGTTGGCCTTGCGCCAGGCCTGGAAACGCTCATCCCAGTCCTTGTGGGCGGCCAGACCGCGCTGGGCGACCTCTCGCGCGTGTGCCAGCGCCTCTTCATCGATGTGGAAGGTCTCGTCCGGGTCGTACCCCAGCTCCTTCTTGAGACCTGCGACGGCTTCGGCGCCGAGGGCGGAGCCATGGGCCGAGGGGTCGTTTGTCTTGCCGGGGGTGGGCCAAGCCATCAGTGTGTCCACCTTGATGAACTTGGGGCGGTCGGTGACCTGCTCCGCCTTCTCCAGGACAGCTGCGAAGCCTTCGACGTCCTCCTTGTAGGAGCCGTCAGGCTGGATGAAGGAGAACTCGTCGGTGTACCAGCCATAGGATTCATAGCGTTTGAGTATGTCTTCGCCGAAGGCGATCCTGGTGTCACCTTCAATCTGAATGTGGTTGGCGTCGAAGATGACGGTCAGGTTTCCGAGCCTTTGCCCGCCGGCCAGTGAGCTCGCCTCGGAGGAGACGCCCTCCTCCAGGTCCCCTTCCCCGCAGATGACCCAGACCTTGTGGTCGAAGGGTGACTGCCCGGCCGGTGCCTGCGGGTCAAGCAGCCCACGTTCGAAACGTTGTCCATAGGCGAACCCGACGGCGGAGGCCAGACCCTGACCCAGGGGGCCGGTGGTCATCTCAATGCCGGGGGTCAGGCCGTACTCCGGGTGTCCGGGGGTGCGGGTGCCGGCCGTGCGGAAGCGCTTCAGGTCGTCCAAGGTCAGGCCATAGCCGGAGAAGAAGAGCTGAACATATTGGGTGAGCGAGGCATGCCCGCCGGAGAGGATGAAGCGATCACGACCTGCCCAGTCGGGGTCGTTGGGATCGTGCTTGATGAAGTGCTGGTAAAGGGTGTAGGCGATCGGCGCCAGCGAGATGGGTGAACCAGGGTGACCGGAGCCCGCCTTCTCCACCGCATCGGCTGACAGGACCTTGGCCATGTCGACGGCACGCTTGTCCAGGTCAGTCCACGTAAAATCGGTCATATATGATCAACTTTCCTTCCAATTGGTAGGTCGACATGTTCCGACTTGTGCCGAAAATGTTCGTTTACCTTGGCATTACAGTTTACATGCTATCCTCCTGAGCCGACACTGTAAGGTGCTCCAGGAGGGTGGTCAGGGCGGTTCTCAGCCCCGCGCGAAGGTGCATCGCTCCTATGGCCCGACCACCAATAGAATGGGACCGGAGTCCTCTCCTCGCCAGGCGGCGCAGGGGATGGTGAGGAGGAGCGATGGCTACGAACAGACGGATGCTGGTGCTGAGGGCGGTGGTGGAGGACTATATACGTTCGCAGGAACCTGTCGGGTCCGGCGCTGTGGCCAAGGACCACCGGTTGGGTGTGAGCTCGGCCACCGTCCGCAACGACATGGCGGCGCTGGAGGACGAAGGTTATCTGATACAGCCGCACACCTCGGCCGGTCGTGTGCCCACGCAGAAGGGCTACCGCTATTTCGTGGACAGGCTGGCCAGGTTGGTGCCGCTGAGCCCCACCCAGCGCAAAGCCATCGACACCTTTCTTTCAGGATCGGCCGATTTGGATGAGACCCTCCAGAGGGCCGCACGCCTGCTGGCGCAGATTACCGGACAGGTCGCCGTGGTCGCCTCGCCTTCGCTGGCCAAGTCACGTCTGCGTCGCTTGGAACTGATTGGGCTGTCCGGTCATGCCCTTTTGGTTGTTGTGATCACCGACACCGGACGGGTGGCGCAGCACACCCTGCCACTAGGTCCGGAGCAGGAGTGCGACGAAAGCCAACTGGGTGGGCTGTCGGAAACCCTGAACCGGCAATGTCAGGGGCTGTCCCTATCGAAAGCGGCCGATCGGCTGCAGGCCGAATCAGGGCAATCCGGCCCGTCGGCAGGTTCCCGTTTGCTGCGCGGACTGTCGCAGGTATTCGCCGACATGGCGGACGAGGAGGAATCCTCCGCGCTCCACATGGCCGGCCGTTCGCAACTGACCCATCGTAAGGCCCTCACCGTTGCCGAGCTGGCCCCCTTGCTGGACGCTCTGGAGGAGCAGGTCATCCTCATGCGCCTGATGAGCGCACAAAGTGAATTGTCACAGACCAATGGCGGAGTATCGGTGGCCATCGGCAAGGAGACGGGGACGCCCGGTCTCTTGCATGCCTCGGTGGTGACCAGCGGCTACGGCCATGCCCAAGGGGAGGCGGGCCGCGACGGGGGAGGGGATGACGATGGCCCAATCGCCTTCGTGGGGTCCATCGGCCCTACCCATATGGATTACCAGACCACTATGAGCGCGGTCAAAGCAGTGGCCGCCTACCTGACCACCTTTCTGGCCCCAGAGGGGGACGAGGACGGCTGATACGTGTCCCGGACCGGTTGGGCACAGCCCCGACTGACCGGTCCCCATGGCACAATGGCAGGGTTATCCCAGGACAGCAAAAGGAATGATCGTTGGCAGATTATTACGAGGTATTGGGCGTCAGCCGCGGTGCAAGCGAAGCGGAGATCAAGAAGGCCTACCGCAAGATGAGCCGCAAGTACCACCCGGACATCGCCGGCCCCGAGTTCGAAGACAAGTTCAAGGAGGTCAATTCCGCCTACGAGGTGCTCTCGGACCCCGAGAAGAAACGGATGTACGACGCGGGTGTGGACCCCAACGACCCGGCGGCCTCAGCCGGCGGATCGGGCTTCGACATGGGGGACATCTTCGGGCAGTTCTTCGGTTCCGGCTTCGGCGGCGCATCCCAGGGGCCCATACCCCGGACCCAACCCGGAAGGGACGCTCTGGCGGACGTCTCCATCGACCTCAAGACGGCGGTCTTCGGCGGCACCGCCCACGCCCGGATCAGCACCTTCGGCCTGTGTCAGACCTGTGGCGGTTCAGGGGCCGAGCACGGTGAGCAGCCTGTCACCTGCCCGGTCTGCCAAGGCCGTGGGTTCGTGCAGAAGGTGGCGCGTACGCTTCTTGGGCAGATGATGACGACGGCCCCCTGCGAGCGCTGTGAGGGCCATGGCAGCATCATCGAGCACCCATGCCCCGAATGCCAGGGGCACGGTCGTGTCCGGGTCCGCAGGGACGTGGGGGTCACCATTCCCGCAGGCATAGGAGACGGAGCCCGTCTGCGCCTCGGTTCCCAGGGCGAGGTCGGCGAAGGCGGCGGTGCCGCCGGCGACCTGTATATAGACGTGAGCATCAAACCCGACGAACTCTATACCAGGGACGGCGACGACCTCCACTGCTGGATCAACATACCCATGACCTGGGCTGTCCTTGGGCATGAAGCCCAGCTGGAGACCTTCGATGGACCGCAGCAGGTGGAAGTGCCGGCCGGTTGCCAGCCTGGGGACGTCGTTGACCTGAAGGGCCTGGGAGTCACACGTATGGGTACCCAGGAACGCGGTGACATCCTTGTTCATGTCCTGGTTTCTATTCCCACCAAGCTGAGCGAGCAGGAGGACGAACTGATCCGCCGGTTCGCCGACAGCCATGACTCCGGTCGTCAGGAGCTGGCTCAGTCGTCCAAACCCCTCGTCAGTGGGGGCAGAAAGGGACTTTTCGGCAAACTCAAAGGCATGTTCAGCTGAGTCTGCCCTCTGGAGGGAAGGGGTCTTGGATCCGGTCATCGCAAACCGGATCCAAGACCCCTTCCCAATCTCCCTAGACCTATCACTCCAGCAGTGATCGGCACATGGACCGGTACTCGCTGACGTAGCCGCCGCCGAAGAAGACGCAGTGCCCTGCGATCGGGTACAGCTGCCAGAGTGTGTAACGATCCCGCCAGCCCTGTGCAAGTGGATGGACGGACTGGTAGCCGTCCTCTATCTGGCTGAGGTAGGGCATGCCGAACAAGTGGAGCATGGCCAGGTCCTCCTCCCGGTGGCCGCCATGGGCAGCGGGGTCGATGAGGACGGCCTCGGTCCGACCACGGTCGGCGGACCACATCACATTACCCGACCACAGATCACCGTGCAGGCGGGCCGGATGGTCGTCCGCCGCCGGGCCCAGCAACTGCGGGAGGGCCTCGATCACTCGCTCGGTCAGGTCCATGTCCGAGCGGTTGAGACTCCCTCGCGCGATTCCCATCCGCACCATCGGCCTGAGCCTGCCTTCGGCCAAGTATGTGGCGGGATCACTCCAATCGCCGGTATCCATGGGTACAGGGTCCTGCAGTGGGCCAAAGTAGCAGGTGCCGTCATAGCCGTCCGGCCCGGAACCGAAGTGGCCGGCTCCTGCTTCGTGCATATGGGCGAGTTGGGCGCCGAAGCGGTAGGCCGCACCAGGGGTGGGAGCCGTGCTCTCGACCCGTTCGATGTCCAGGTAATCCGCCCCCCAGTCAATTACTTCAACCACGCGCGGTCCACCTTGGGTCTGGGCCTTCCCGAGCCATTCAAGCCCCCTGCCTTCGCATTCGAAGAACCCATCCGGACTCCCGCCCCGTGACTTCCTGTATGCAACCGCCATGAGCGCCTCCTCCAGTTCCATGGTGACACCCCCATTGTGGGCATTCTGCGAGACATCGTCGGCATTGGACCCGGGTTGACCATACGGTTGGCTATGCTTGGCCTTCGGCGCATCTTCCGTCCGCCATGCATGTGAGGGGTCCATGAACTTTTTCCAAGCGATACTATTCGGCCTCGTCCAGGCTCTGACCGAGTACTTTCCGGTATCCTCAAGCGCTCACATCCGCATCGTCGGAGCCCTTATGGGGCGCGATCCTGGGGCCGCGTTCACGGCCATCATCCAATTTGGCACCGAATTCGCGGTCCTGCTCTACTTCCGTCGCGACATCGCACGCATCCTGACCCACTGGTTCGGCTGTCTGACAGGCAAGGATGGCCGGGGATGGCATGAGCGTATGGGCTCGGAAGACCGTGACGCCGCCATGGGCTGGTACATCATCATCGGTACCGTTCCCATCGTCATCGCCGGCCTGCTGTTCCAGAAGTCGATTGAGACAAATCTACGCAACCTGTGGATCACGGTGGTGGTCCTTATTCTCTTCGGCCTCCTCCTGGATTATTTCGATCGTCACAGCAAACAGAACAAGACAATCGAACAGATGACGGCCAAGGACGCTGCCCTATTCGGCATAGGGCAGATGCTCGCCTTGATTCCCGGCGTTTCCCGCTCCGGCGGCACCATGACTTTCGGCCGTGCCCTGGGCTATACGCGGGAAGCTGCGGCCCGCGTCTCATTCCTGATGGCCATCCCCGCGGTCTTCGGGGCCGGCATCCTGGAGACCCTCAAGTCCCTTAAGGACATTAACGCCGATGCCAACTTCCCCGGTTGGGGGGCAACCATCTGCGCCACTATCGTATCCTTCGTCGTTGGCTACCTGGTCATCATCGCCTTCCTCAAGATCGTCTCCATGTTCTCCTACCGCGCTTTCGTCGTCTACCGAATCGGTCTGGCCATCCTGGTCGCCATCCTCCTCCTGGCCGGTGTAATCCCCGCCGTAGGCACCGCCGCAGCGGCCTGACAGCTCTTCCGGCAAGCGCACACCCCGTCATTCCCACTATGAGGAAGCGGGGTTTTGTATGCTGTGATCCGTGCCTACCGCGGCTTGCGGGCCACTATGGAGAAGGTCAGCGGTATGCGTGGCCGGCCCTGAGGCAGCCTCCACACGTCTTCCTTTTCGTCGTGCACCAGCTCCGGCAGGGCCGGCCAGTCCACTTCCGGGTGCTCGCCCAACGCCTCTATGCTCAGTCCGGCGGCCAGCAAGACCGATGTCATCTCCTGGAAGTCGTGCGACCAGTTGTGATTGCTGGTGTGGTGGACTTTTCCGGCCGATCCCGGCGTATAGGAGCCGTCCGACTCGTAGGAGTCCTCGCCGCCGGAGAGGTAGTCGCCGCTGATGGCCAGGGATTGCTCATCGAGTGCGAAGAGCAGGGGGTGGTTGTCCCTGATCATAAAGACCCCGCCGGGATTCAGCAGGTGTGCGATAGAGCGGCCCCAGCCATCCAGGTCCGGCAGCCAGGTGATTGTGCCTACCGAAGTGACGATAAGGTCGAAGCTCTTGCCCGGTAGTGCCTGGTCGGCTGCACGCGCGTCGGCTTCCACATAGGTGATGGGAGCGTCTGCCTGTGCGGCCAGGGCCCGGGCGTGGTCCAGGGATCTGGGCGAAAAGTCCAGCCCATGCACATCGAGAGCGCCCAGGCGCTGCCAGCTCAGGGTGTCGGTGCCGATGTGGCACTGCATGTGGAGCAGACTCAGGCCTGCGACACCGCTTGCGGGCAGGTGGGGTCGGAGCACCGCCAGGTCCCGCTGTACGACCGGTGTTATGGCGGTGGGGTCTGCCGCGAAGACGGCGAGGTCGCCGTAGCCGCCCTGAGCGTGTACTTCGGCCCGGTCGTCCCAGTTGGCCCGGTTCTCGGCTAAGTCGTGGTTGAGGTTTGCGGCGTGGTCATGCATGGTCATATCGTGCTTTCTCTGAGGTGACGCCGGGAGGTGCCCGTCCGGAAGGCTGATGCCGCGGCAGGGACTGCATGGAAGGTCGAATGAACCGTCCGGCACTGTTGGTAGGCGGTAGCCGACTGCGAAGGAGGCGGAACAAGGAAGGAAATAAGGCAGCGAGAACAAGCACCGCCGAATCATTCGATTCCGCCACGGCGCTACGCTTCTGGAGCGTGAGGGTGCTTGTATATCGTGTAAGGGAGTGTCACCGAAAGTCTACGGCACAGGCCTGCGTCCGGCAAGCTTGCTAACCTGCCGGTAAGAGGCCGGGGGCGGCCAGCGCCAAGGGAGGTCAGGTCATGTCGCCGAATGTCAAAGGGGTCACGGTCATGTGGATCGGCCTGCTGGTGGATGCCCTGATCGTACCCATGGCCAAGCGTTTCGATCAACGGCCCTTGGGCGTGCTGCTCATTATCCTGGTCACCCTGTTGGGGCTGGCCTATTGCATCCATGAGTACAGGATCGGGCGGCAGCTCTACCGGGACGGTCCCTATGACGATCCGATCGACCCCAAGGCCCTCAAGGCTTTCCGCATGCAGCACCGGGATCTGAGCTTCAACCAGTCCGTGGTTGCCTACCGGAAGGACCGGGCCGAACGCCGGACGCCAGTGACCCTGGCGGGTCCACCAGCCGAGGCCGGAGATGGGCACGACACCGCGGACGAAGCCCAGGCCTAGTCCGTGACCACTTGCTCAGGCGTGGCCTGGGTGAGCAGACGATTGGACCTGCGATCGGTGAGGTTGAATGCCAGGCCGGCCAGGAGAATGACCAGGCCGACGATGAAGATGGCCCTCAGACCGTCGTAGACAATGCCGCGGGCCGGTTCCAGGAACCGCGCCGGGAGTTGGCCAGCGGTCTCCGGGTTGATCATCCGGTCCATCATCGTGGCGGTCAGTCCCGGTGTGCCTGCCACTCCGCGCGCCATGACCACATTCATCACGATGCCGAACACGGAGATCATCAGGGTCTGCCCCAGGCTGCGGGCCAGGGTGTTGAAGGACGTGGCCATGCCCACCTGATCCGAACCCACCACTGATTGCGAGGTCATCGTGCCTATCGTGATTGATAGACCGAAGCCGTAGCCGAATACGGCGGAGATCAGCAAAAACACGAAATATGAAGTATGGATGGGCACCACGATACTGGCGATGCAGCCTACAATCAGGAAGCCCAGGGCCTGGTTGGTGATCCAATGCGGTGGGCGTCTGGTCAGCAGCTTTCCGGCCATGAAGGAGCCCACCAACCATAGGATCGAGGAGGGGGTCAGCGCGAACCCGCCGAGTGTGGGATTGAATCCCAGCACGGACTGCATGCGGATGGGTAGGTAGGTCTCAAAGCCCATCAGGAACCCCGAGATGAGCAGGACAACCATGTTCTGGACAATGAAGGTGCGGTTGCCGAAAAGGGGCAAGGGCAGAATGGGGTCACTCTGCCGTCGCTCGATCCGGATCAGGCCGATGCATGCCAGGACGCAGATGACCAGCGGCAGGATGGACGCCCAGGGGCCGGCCGTTCCATCCAGGTATTGCAGCCCCAGCATCAGCCCCACGAGACAGATGGTGAGCAGGGTTATGCCGGCATAGTCGACCGGCCGGTCTTGGGCCTTGATGTCCTCCTTGAGGAAGAGCTGGATCAGGACGATGGCGAGCAGGCCGATCGGCACATTCACTGCAAACACCCAATGCCAGGAAAGCTGCTGGACCAGGAAGCCGCCTAGGAGCGGGGCCACAATCGAAGCCACGCCCCAGGCCGACGAGTTGAAGCCGATCATCTTGGCCCGCTTCTCTATCGGGAAGATGTCGGCCAGGATGGTGAAGGTCAATGGTTGGATGGCCCCGGCGCCAAGTCCCTGCACCACTCGTGAGAGAATGAGTTGGATCATGCTCTGCGACAGGCCGCATAGAAGGGAGCCGATCACGAAGACGGCCAGGCCTATGTTGATCAGTGGCTTACGGCCGAAGCGATCGGAGAGTTTGCCGTATATGGGAGTCGTGACCGCGCACATGAGCATGTATATGGAGAAGACCCAGTTCATCATGCTCATGCCATGCAGGTCGGAGACGATTGTGGGCATGGCCGTGGAGACTATCGTTCCCTCCACCGCCGTCATGAAGGTCGACATGAAGACAGCCGCCGTCACTGGTCCGACCCTTGTCCCGTTAGCCGCTCGTTCGCTCACCCTACACCGCAACCCTTTCGTTGTATCAACCATGTCTTCTTACCGTTGCCCAGCCTGCGCCAGCAGGCGGAGGCTCACGATATTATCCAACCATCCCCGGATTTTCCATCAATGCACTTGCCGCAGCCCCTCGCGGGGGAGAGGGCTATCTTGCGGTCGGCACCCGCGCCCTGAGGTCAGTCGGGCACATGAGCCGAAGCCCCCCCCCCCCTGATCCGTGCTCGGTGTATATATGAGCGTTCACAGCCTGCCACACCGGAGGAGTGAAAACAGCCGGTCGAGCATTGCTGGCGCCGTTGATCTCTCTTCTCGCTGCACTGCAGTGTGAAAGCCTCCGGTTCCGCTGGTTGTGGACCGGAACGATATGCAGCCCAGTCATCTGTCATGCATGTGGTCTTCAAACTACGTATCGCGACGCCAAGAAACTATGGAAGACCAGGGCGGCCGGTTTCCGGCATGCCACATCGTATGGCCGGTTTCCCTGTATTCGCCGAGGACGCGGAAACTAGGCGACACGCGGTTGTTGCGTTGTCAGGCCGCAGCCGATATAGTTACATCTTGTGCTCAGGTGGTCCCCTCGGGGAGTGCATGAGATGCGGGCATAGCTTAGTTGGTAAAGCGCGACCTTGCCAAGGTCGAGACCGCGGGTCCGAGTCCCGTTGCCCGCTCGAGGCTTCGAGTAGTCCGACCTCTTACGGTGGGTTAGCCAAGCGGTTAGGCAGCGGCCTGCAAAGCCGTATAGACGAGTTCGACTCTCGTACCCACCTCTCGTGCATGAGCGGTTTCGTTTGTGCGCAGCAAGACCCGGGCGGTTGGCGCAGAGGTAGCGCACTTCCCTGACACGGAAGGGGTCGCAAGTTCGAATCTTGCATCGCCCACTCAATCGACGTACGCGGTCGATTGCATCCGGCTAAGGCTGCTGGATTCTATACTGGGTGATTGGCGCAGCGGCTAGCGCACTTCCTTCACACGGAAGGGGTCGCAGGTTCGATTCCTGCATCACCCACTCTGATTTTCCGAATCCGCCAAGCAGGCATTGCAGTCCGATACCGGCATGCGCCATCATCTGATTCGCTGTGCCTCATGATTGGATGCGGGGCGCGGCGACCGTCGTGTCGTCACTCGACGTGATGTGCCATATCCCTGAACACGTCGGAACGGATGGTCGTTCGAACAATCACGGTGTGAGTTCTCGGCACCACTGTCCGGCTCATCCATGCCGTGCCTCTCCGGCAACTCAGCAATGAACAAAGTAGGGGGGGGGGCAAGCAATCAACACTGGCCAACCGATCGCCTTTTCATCGAGCAAGACATCGGCACTGGTCTGGCATGGGTTAGGGAACCGTGAATGCCTGCCATGATTTCGTCGGACTTATTCACCATCGTCGAGTCCGGCATATCAGATTTCATGAATCGCCGGGTGTGCAGGGGACACGCGACAGCCTGCCAGGGATTCGGCCACCTTTGAACGGTCTCGCTGATGGCATACCGTACCACCGGCAACCCCAGCCAGGCTAGGGTATAAGTATGAGTGAAGAAGCCAAACCCCGCCGGTACCCTCTGCTGCTGGCGGCTTTCGACGGGTGGAACGACGCCTGCAGCGCGTCCACGAATGTGATCCGCCACCTGCTCAATGCCTACCAGTCGCGGGAAGTCGGTGGCATCGGCTGTGAGGGGTTCTACGATTATCAAGTGGCACGGCCCATGCTCTGCCATGTGCAGGGGCGCCGTTCGATCTGCTGGCCGGAGACGAAGTTCTATGAGGTCCGTCTGACACCTGAGGTCTCCCTACTGGTGGAAACCGGGCCCGAACCGAACTACCGCTGGGAGGAGTATTGCAAGCGGAGCATCCGCATGGCTGAGGACTATGATGTGGGTGCAATCGTGACCCTTGGATCCATGTTCGCCGATTGCCCGCACACCCGAGCCCTGCCGATCGATGACCTGGCCAGTGATGAAGCCGACGTTGACACCGAGGGGCACTCCGGTCCTGTCGGAATACCTACCGTCCTGGAAGCCCTGGCGCGTGAAGCCGGCTTCGAGACGGAGACGGTATGGGTGTCCGTCCCGCAATACCTCGGTTCCGACGAATGTGCACAGGGCACTTTACAACTCCTCCGCCGGGTATCAGGACTGCTGGGTTTGCCCCTGGACGAGGGCGACCTGCCCCAGCGGGCCGACCACTGGCGGGCCCAGGCATCGGTCCTGACTCGCTGCAACGACGATTTGGCCGAATACGTACGGCGCTTGGAGGTGGAGAGCGATTCGAAAGCTGCTTCATCCATCCCAAGCCATGTTAACGATCCGACCGCCCGGGAGCTGGTGCGCGAGGCCGAGGAGTTCCTGCGGTCCATGGACGGCCCGGGAAAGGGAGACTGAAGCGCGGGTTTGTCGGCGTGAAGGCCTATCGTTGCGTCGGTAATGTAAGTCCAAGGCCTGCACCCTGTACCGCGGGCCCCGATAGCTAGGACGGCACCGATATGACGCAGTCGAACATCTCCATAACCCTGAACGACCAAGCGAAGGAGGTGGCGGCCGACTCGACCGGCGCCCAGCTCTTCGCAGATGACAAGGACATCATCGCGGTAACGGTCAATGGCAGCCCACGCGATTTGGACACACCGCTCCAAGACGGTGATTCGGTCGAACCCATCACACTCGCATCGGATGCGGGCCTGGCGATCATGCGTCATTCGGCCGCCCACGTCATGGCTCAGGCGGTACTTCAGGTCCGGCCGGAGGCCAAGCTGGGGATCGGCCCTGCGATCCAGGATGGCTTCTATTACGATTTCGACGTTGACAAGCCCTTCACCCCCGACGACCTCAAGGAGGTCGAAAAGAGAATGAAGGCCATCATCAAGACTTCGCAGCCTTTCCGCCGGAGGGTGGTCTCAGAGCAAGAGGCCCGTGCGCAGGAAGCCGACCAGCCCTACAAGCTGGAGCTTATCGGCTTGAAGGAAGCACAGATCGAGGGCGACGAGGCCATTGAAGTCTCGGGCGGTGAGCTGAGCATGTACGACAACCTGGATCGCCAAGGCCAGGTGACTTTCACCGATCTTTGCCGGGGCCCTCACCTACCAAACACCCGCTATATCAAGGCTTTCAAGCTCCTGCGTACAGCCGCTGCATACTGGCGCGGCAGCGAGAAGAACCCCATGCTGCAACGCGTATACGGAACCGCCTGGGCCTCCAAGGAGGACCTGAAGGCCTACCAGACCAGATTGGAAGAAGCAGCCAAGCGCGACCACCGCAAGCTGGGTTCAGAAATGGATCTCTTCTCATTCCCGGACGAAATAGGGCCCGGCCTGCCGGTCTTCCACCCCAAGGGGGCGGCGGTGATCAACGCCATGGAGGATTACTCGCGTGAGATGCACCGCAAGCACGGCTACTCCTTCGTGCAGACCCCGCATATCACCAAAGGGCATCTCTATGAGATCTCCGGCCACCTCCAGTGGTACAAGGACGGCATGTACCCGCCGATGCATCTGGATGAGGAGCGTGACATCGACGGCAATGTCGTCAAGCAGGGTTTCGATTACTATCTGAAGCCCATGAACTGCCCCATGCACAACCTGATCTTCAAGTCTCGACAGCGGTCCTACAGGGAGCTGCCCCTGCGCCTGTTCGAGTTCGGCACCGTCTACCGCTATGAGAAGTCGGGCGAGGTCCATGGCCTGACACGCGTGCGTGGCCTGACACAGGACGACTCCCATATCTACTGCACGCGGGAACAGATGAAGGGCGAGCTGACCAGCCTGCTCAGATTCGTGCTCAAGGTCCTGAAGGACTTCGGGTTGAACGACTTCTACCTTGAGCTGTCCACCAAGGACCCGGACAAGTTCGTCGGCTCCGACGAAGTCTGGGAGGAGGCAACCTCCACGCTGGCACAGGTAGGTTCTGAATCAGGACTTGAGCTGGTGGATGACCCGGGCGGCGCCGCCTTCTACGGCCCCAAGATCTCGGTCCAGGCGAGGGACGCAATCGGCCGTACCTGGCAGGTGTCTACAATTCAGCTTGATTTCAACCTGCCCGAGCGTTTCGGCTTGGAGTACATCGCCGCCGACGGGTCCCACCAGCGGCCGGTCATGATTCACCGTGCCTTGTTCGGTTCGATCGAGCGTTTCTTCGCCATCCTCCTCGAGCACTATGCCGGAGCTTTCCCGGCTTGGCTGGCGCCGGTCCAGGTGCAGGCCGTTCCGGTCGCAGACGATGTGGCCCCTCACCTGCAAAGCGTCATCGACCGCTTGCGGGAGAATATGGTCCGCTGCGAGCTCGACCGGTCGGACGACCGATTCGGCAAGAAGATACGCAACGCGGCTAAGTCAAAGGCTCCTTTCATTCTTATCGCCGGTGAGGAGGATGCTTCCAATGGCGCCGTCTCATTCCGTTTCCGGGACGGTTCCCAGCTGAACGGAGTGCCGGTGGATGATGCCATCGCCTGGATAGGCCAGGCCCTCGCACGACGTGTGCAGGTCAATACAGCCGACGATTTCGTCGAGCACACGGACGCGGTCAAGGTCTGAGGCGGTCAGGGGGGAAGGTCGCCGACGATGGGTGGATGACCTATAACAAGGCGACAACCGGTCGACGATAAGGTGAAGGATGTTCGAACATTTACGTGGGCCCTGGAAGCGGGCCATTGAGCCTATAGCCCGGGGCATCGTGCACCTGGGCATCACAGCCAACGGGGTCACCGTAATAGGGGCGGCCGGCACGGTCGTGGTCGCCTTCATCACCGGTCTGACCGGTTGGCTCCTGCCTGGGGCCGTTTTGCTGGCCATCCTGGTCGCGTTCGACTCCCTGGACGGTTCAGTGGCCTCACTGACCGGGGGTGGCACCCAGTTCGGTGCCTTCCTGGATTCGACACTGGACCGGGTGGCGGATTGGGCGGTCCTGGCGGCGGTTATGATCTACCTGCGCAAGCATGAGCTGGCATGGATCGCCCATGGTGCGTCCGGAGGGGACATCTGGGCCCAGGTCGGCATGGCAGCCGCCTTATTCGCGATCATGACCTCCTTCGTCACCTCTTATGCCCGGGCACGCGCCGAGGCTGAGGGATTCGAAGCCAAGAACGGCATCGCCACCCGTTCGGACCGCCTGGTCATCATCCTCGCTGGCATGGCCCTGACAGGCGCCGGCCTGCCACTGGCTTGGCTCGTCTGTTTCCTGCTCCTGCTCGACCTGCTGGGGCTGGTCACGGTCTGCCAGCGAATCGGCCTGGTCCGCCAGGAGATGAACCGTACCCCCAGCCCCGCTGATCCCAGCCACGAGTGAGGCCGTATGGTCACCAAGCTGTTGCTGGTGCTGATGCATCATGTGGGTCATGTTCCGGAAGGTGTCTTGCGGACCCTGTCGAATCTGGCGGCCGACCTGGCCTGGGCGCTGCACATGGGGGGCGTACCCCAGCTTGAACGCAATCTGCGCCATGTCATGGGACCACTCCCACGGGTGCGCTTGCGGCAGATGAGCAGGGAATCCCTTCGCTCCTACTTCGCCTACTTCTGCGAAGCGCTCACCGTCGGTGCCCGCACCCCCGATGAGCTCATGGCGAGGGTGCGCACAGAAGGCAGCGGCTACCCCGATCCGGCCCGCTCGGATATTCCCTTTCGTTCCGTGCCCATCGCCATGGGCCACCAAGGCAATTGGGACTACGCCGGTTTCTGGGCTGGTCACGAGCTGGGTCATGTGACGACGGTTGCGGAACGCCTGGCTGACCAGGAGCTTCTGGAGGCCTTCGTGCGTATACGCACGGGATTGGGGATGACCATCCTGCTGACCGGGCAGGAAGGTCTGATCCAACGCCTGACCGATCGGCTGCATGACGCCGGGCAGGTTGTCCCGCTGCTGGCGGACCGTGATCTCAGCCGCAACGGGGTCTTCGTCCATGCCTTCGATTCGGTCATACGGGTGGCCGCCGGACCGGCTGTCCTAGCCTTGGACACGGATCTGCCGCTCTATACGGTCAATATGCATAGGGAGCGTCTGCATGGGGCACGTCGACGGCGGGCCAAAAACCCTTATGGATATGTCTGCCGCATTGACGGGCCGATTGACATCACCCCATACCGGGACCTGCCCCGCGGGCAGGCAGTCCAGCGTCTCACCCAGGCCTGGGTGGACCAGTGGGCGGTCAACATCAGGTCCCACCCTCAGGATTGGCATATGATGCAACCGATTTTCGTCGAGGACCTGGACTCCAGCCGCCTGCACAATGTGCCACCTCAATTGCGTGAAGTTATGCAGAGCCATGGGAATCGGCGCAGGGAACAGGAGGATGGTCGTGATCGTTGAGGCACCGGCTTGGGAGCGGGGGACCGGCGGCGAAGATCCCCTTAACGGCCGCAAGCTCAGGGTCGGCATCATCTCTCCCTATTCCTTCGAAACCCCAGGCGGTGTCCAGCTGCATATCCGGGATTTCGCCCAGCAGCTGATCGAGCGGGGGCACCAGGTACAGGTCCTGGCCCCGGGTCGGCGGACCGCCGATATGCCTCTTTGGGTGCATACGACAGGTTCCTCCTTTGCGGTGCCCTATAACGGTTCCGTCGCGAATCTGAGCTATTTCGGTGCGGCAGGTCGCACCACCCGTCAATGGGTGCGACAAGGTCGTTTCGACATCCTGCACCTGCACGAGCCCGAAGTGCCCAGCCTGAGCCATAAGCCCCTGCTCAGGGGCTTCGCGCCCTGCCCATATGTGGCCACCTTCCACGCCTCCTTCGACTCTTACCCACTGGCCTTGAAAATAGCCCAACCCTACCTGCGTTCCCATCTGGGTGGGATCAGACAGGCGGTCTGTGTAAGTGAGGCGGCCATGGACACCGCCATCCGCTATCTGCATCCATCCACGCAAGTGCAGATCATCCCAAACGGGATCAGAGCATCCTTCTTCGACCAGGCCGACCCGTGCGCGAAATGGCAAGGAAGCGTCCAGGCCCCGACAATCGGTTTCCTTGGCCGCATGGGTGAGGAGCGCAAGGGCTTCGCGGTCTTCGTGAGGGCAGCCCTCAACCTGCTGGACAAATGGCCCGGTGCCCGTTTTCTTTGTGCCGGCGACGGGCAGGAGGAGGCCCGCAAAATAGTCCATGCCGCGGATCCCGGATTGGAGGAACACATGGAGTTCCTCGGTCGGGTTTCGGACGAAGGCAAGGCGCGATTCTACCGGAGCCTGGATGTGTACGTCGCGCCCCAGACCGGCGGTGAATCATTCGGAATCGTCCTGGCCGAAGCCATGGCGGCAGGATGTCCCATCGTAGCTTCGGATTTGGAAGCCTTCCAGGCAGTTTCCCAACATGGCCGTTCCGCCATGCATTTCCCCGCAGGCGACGGGGCCGCCTGCGCCCGTCTAATCGGAAATCTGCTGGCGGACCGGTCCAAGCGTGAGGCCCTGGCACAGGCTGGTCGCGAGCGCGCGCTCACCTACGACTGGGGGAAGGTGACCTCGCAGGTCCTGGCCGTCTACGCCAAGGCGCTGCGGTCCGCCCGCCGGGATTGACCAGAACCCCCTACGTCTCCGACGTCCTTGGCGTAAGACGCACACGACAGCCAGGACGACGCTAGGATTGTCAAAGAGAACACATAGAATTATCCGAGTTCAGTGCATCCTCAAATTGTCAGGAGCGATATGTCAGGGCATTCAAAGTGGGCGACCACGAAGCACAAGAAGGCCGCCATCGACGCCAAGCGCGGCAAGCTCTTCGCCAAGCTGATCAAGAACATTGAGATCGCTGCCCGCACGGGTGGCGGTGATCCCGACGGCAACCCCACCCTCTACGATGCTATCGTCAAGGCCAAGAAATCCTCCGTGCCTGCCGACAACATATCTCGAGCTGTCAAGCGCGGCTCCGGCGAGGAGGCAGGTGCTGCCAACTACGAGTCAATCGTATACGAAGGGTATGCACCCGCTGGCGTTGGTCTGATCATCGAGTGCCTTACCGACAACCGCAACCGTGCGGCCGCCGAGGTGCGTTCCACCCTGACGAAGAATGGTGGCTCTCTGGCCCAGAACGGTTCGGTCTCCTTCAACTTCGAGCGCAAGGGCCAGATAGTGGTCCCCGCTGACGGCGCCTCCTATGATGACGTGTTCGAAAAAGCCGCGGAAGCCGGTGCCGAGGACGTACAGGACGATGGCGAGAGCTTCACGGTGATTACCGCGCCGACCGACCTGGTAACGGTCCGAAAGGCCC
This sequence comes from Bifidobacterium xylocopae, assembly GCF_003315615.1. Lineage (GTDB taxonomy): Bacteria > Actinomycetota > Actinomycetes > Actinomycetales > Bifidobacteriaceae > Bombiscardovia > Bombiscardovia xylocopae. The sequence continues at coordinate 33,276 of NZ_PDCH01000007.1, read as the reverse complement.
TGCAGGACGCAGGCGTGGACTATGACTCAGCCGATTTAGTCCTGAATCCCAAGACCGAGGTGACGCTGGATGTGGATGCCGCTCGCAAGGTCTCCAAGCTCATCGACAGCCTGGATGACCTTGATGATGTGCAGGACATTTACAGCAATTGGACCGCGTCGGATGAGGTCATGGCCCAACTCGACGAGGAATAAGGCCCAGTGATCGTCTTCGGCGTCGATCCTGGCCTGACACGTTGTGGGGTCGGCGTCATCGAGGCGGAGGCCTCTCGCAAGCTCTCGTTCGTCCATGTCGACGTAATCCGATCCGCACCTGAACTGTCCCAGGACCTACGCCTACTGGCGATCTATGATGGCCTGGCCGACCAAATCGACGAGTTCAGTCCGGATGTGGTCTCAATCGAGAGGGTCTTCGCCCAGGCCAATCGCAACACGGTTCTGGGCACGGCTCAGGCTGCCGGGCTGGCTATGCTCGCCGCGGCTCAGCGCGGCATCCCTGTGGCCTTGCACACGCCCACCGAGGCCAAACTTGCGGTCACGGGCAATGGACAGGCCGAGAAGATTCAGGTTGAACGCATGGTGGCCCGGCTTCTTCGCCTGGACCGTCTGCCGAAACCCGCGGATGCGGCAGACGCCTTGGCGCAGGCCATTTGTCATGCATTGAGACCTGCAGGCGCACTTCAAGGCGGTGAGCGTGAGCAGCATCTGACCCAGGCCCAGCGGCAGTGGGCACAGGCTCAACAGCGAACGAAGCGGCGGGGTCCGGTCCAGCGGGACATGTAATCTCAGTCGAACAGGTGTTCGAACATGAGCCGGACCGGATTCGGCTGAAGGGGAGCGAGGCGCGCATGCTGGCTATGTTGACCGGATCGGTGGCTCAGATCGAACAGGCCCTCGCCGTCATTGATGTCGGCGGAGTCGGTTACGAAGTACGGATGCCCATGTCGGATCTGACGGGTCTGCGCACGGGCACTCGGGTGACTGTGCATACCAGCCTGATTGTCTCCCAGGACTCCGTCACGCTGTACGGTTTTCTGTCACGGACTTCAAAATCCCTGTTCGTACAGCTGCAAAAAGTGAGTGGCATAGGCCCGCGAGTTGCTTTATCCATCCTTTCCACCCTGACCCCGGACATGCTGGCCCAGGCCGTCTCCCAAGGTGATGCGACCACACTGGCCAGGGCTCCCGGACTGGGAAAAAAAGGCGCTCAGAAGATTATTCTGGAGCTCTCCGGCAAAGTGGATGTGTCCGGCCTGGAGGCTCGGAACTCCCGACAGCCAGCCGATGAAAGCCTCAGTCAGGTCATCAAGGGGTTAGTATCCCTCGGTTGGCAGGAGCGTGATGCCCAGCGGGCCGTGGAGAAGACCTGTGAGGAAGGCGGGTACCAACTGCCGCTGGACGGCAAGGATGTCCCGGCTGTGCTCAAGGCTGCCCTGACTTCGATGGACAGGGGTCGTTGATGGTTAAGCAGACAGACGGCGGCGCTGGTAACGACGAAAGCGCAGAGCAGTCCCTGCGGATGGTCTCGGCCGCGCCGATCGAGGGTGAGCCCGTATCCGACGAGGAACTGCGCCCTCAGGATTTGGAAGGTTTCATCGGACAGCCACGGCTGAAGGCTCAGCTGGATTTGTTCCTCAAGGCCGCCCGCAAAAGGGACGTGGCACCGGACCACATCCTGCTGGCCGGTCCGCCCGGGCTGGGCAAGACCACACTGGCGATGATCGTTGCCCATGAGCTTGAAGTGCCCATCCGTATCACCTCCGGCCCTGCTGTCCAGCACGCAGGGGACCTGGCCTCCATACTCAGTTCTCTTGAGGCCGGCGAGGTACTGTTCATAGACGAGATTCACCGTTTGCCACGAGCCGCTGAAGAACTGCTCTATATAGCGATGGAGGACTTCCGAGTCGATGTGATGGTCGGCAAAGGGCCCGGGGCCTCGTCGATTCCCCTCACCTTGCCAAGGTTCACGGTCATAGGAGCAACCACTCGGGAGGGCATGCTGCCTTCCCCCCTGCGCGCGCGCTTCGGCTTCACCGCCCATCTCGACTTCTATCCGCCCCAGGAGTTGGAACGCCTCGTGGCTCGCTCGTCCAAGGTACTCGGGATTGACGTCACCGGGGCTGCCTGTACCCAGCTCTCCCGTCGCTCGCGTGGTACGCCGCGCATCGCCAACCGCCTGTTGCGCAGGGTGCGCGACTGGGCCGTGGTCCACGACCTTTCGCAAGTGGGCCCCGAGGACGTCAAGGAGGCCCTTGCTCTCTACCAGATAGATTCGGAGGGCTTGGACCGCCTGGATCTGGCTGTGCTTGACGCCATCGTCCGTTCCTTCGAAGGGGGGCCGGTGGGTCTGAACAATCTTGCGGCCATGGTAGGGGAGGAGGCAGAGACCGTGGAGACGGTTTGTGAACCCTACCTCGTGAGGGAAGGCTTCCTTGTACGCACACCCAAAGGCCGGGTCGCCACCGCCAAAGCCTGGGAGCACCTCGGGCTCAAGCCTCGCGAGGATGTCACTAAGCTATTCTAGAATGAAGCCTCTGGCGCTGTCGGGCGTCGATTGACGCCCGCCTTGATATCGGACCCATAAGGAGCCTATCGTGCAGTCAAACATGTCGTCCATGTTCTTCCTCATCGTGCTGATCGCTTTGATGTTCGGCATGACCTGGTGGTCCTCCCGTAAGAACAAGCAACGGCAGGGTCAGGTTCAGGACTTCCGGCAGACGCTCAAGCCGGGCGTCGAGGTTGCGACGGCTTCAGGACTGCTGGGTAAGGTCGTTTCGGTGGACCTTGAGAAGGAACAGGTCGTGGTCGACTCCGAAGGTTCCCTATCCCGGTGGCGTATCCAGGCCATCACCAAGCCTCCGGTCGTCCCCGCTTATGTGCATGATGATGAGGTCGACGAAGAGGGCAACCCGCTGCCGGAGCCCGAAGAGGAGCTGGACGGTAGCCAGGAAGGGCCTGCCCAGAGCGGCGGGGATCCCTCCGGGGAGCATTCCGAGCCATCGCAGGATGGGCATGCGGCCGATACGGAACATCAGGAGCCCAAGGTTGCCGAAGGCAGCAAAGAGGAGCCTTCAGGGGACAGGTCCGTGCAGGACTGATAACGCTCGAAGCGGGTACCCGCCCGCTTGGCGGTTCAGGCATGCGCGGACACCCGCGGACAGGAAACGACAGAAAGAAGACCATGGCTCAGTCCAGCGACATCAGTATCGCCCAACTTGGCGCAGTGGGGTCCGAGGATGCCCGGTATCTGGTATCCCTTATGAGAACCATCCCCGATTTCCCGAAGCCCGGAATCCTTTTCCGTGACTTCCTGCCGGCCATGGCCGATCCCCGTGGCCTCAGGATACTGACCGATGCGCTGGTCAGGACTCTGCCAGCTGATGCAGACTCTTTCGACGCCGTTGCTGGCTTGGAGGCCCGTGGGTTCCTGCTCGGCCCCCAGCTTGCCCTTGCTTTAGGCAAAGGTTTCATAGCACTGCGGAAGAAAGGAAAGCTTCCACCGCGCACCCTGGCACAGGACTATTCCCTGGAATACGGTACGGCGAGCATTGAGGCGGAGGAAGGTGCGGTGCACCCTGGAGAGCGGGTGCTTGTGGTCGATGATCTGATCGCCACGGGAGGCTCAGCCAAAGCGGCGGCCGATCTGATCGAACGTGCGGGTGGCCAGGTAGCCGGCTTCAGCTTCGTCATGGAGCTGGAAGGTCTGCAAGGACGCCGAACCTTAGAGCCGCACCCCATCACGGCCCTGGTCTCAATGCCCGCCTGAACGATGAAAGCAAAGCTGAAGGCAGGGATAAGGGGGGTTTATGCCTCGCTTGCGGCAGTGTCCATTTATGCCATGGCGATCGGGTCCTGCATGGCTTTGCTGCTGCTCATAGTTTCCATGGAAGAGGGAGGCCCGAACCTCTCTGCCAACGCCTTCCCCCTAACCCAGGCGATTTTCCTGCTGAGCCAGGGGACCGGCTTCCATGCAGGAGCGCTCACACTGACCATCATGCCATTGGGGCTGACGGCGCTCCTGCTGGCTCTTACCGCCGCCTTGATCAGACGTTTCGGTCCCTCATGGCCCGCTTTTGCCGCAGGTCTGCTGACATGGCTGGTCTGTACCTTGGCCGTCCAGGATCCACACGGCATGTACGTAGTCGATGGCGTTGTCGCCGTAGAGTCAAAAAGCGCAGTCGTCTTCCTTTGCGCCTATGCCCTGGCCTTGGCTCAGGAACAGGGGGTCCGGGAATGGGTGAAGACACATATTGTTGAACGCCTGCCCGCAGCATTGAGGGCAAGTGTGGCGGCAGGAGCCCGACTGGCCTTTTGGATAGTGGCGACAATGCTCCTGGAAGCCCTCATCATCGTCCTGGTCTGGATTTTCCTCTATCACGATTCCGTCGCGCGCCTCTTCACCCTGTCGCATATGGGGCCAGGATCGCGCATCGTCAGCTCGCTGGCTGCTCTGGCCTGGCTGCCCAACCTGATCATCTGGGCCCTGTCCTGGGCATGCGGAGCGGGTTTTTCGATCGGCGATCTGGCCACATTCACCTTATGGACGGGGCATGCGCGCGCTTTACCGGCGCTGCCGGTATTCGGCCTGCTGCCGGATCCAGTCGCCAACACACCCATGCGCGCCTTCCTGCTGATTTTTCCGGCTTTGCTGGCCTTCATCCTGTCCATGGCTACTCTCTGCAGTCGAAAGGGCCTGGGGCTGATGGAAAAGCTCCGCAAGCATGGATTGGGCACCTTGGATACGGCTCTGATAAAGTCCTATGCCTGGAACTTATTGGGCCTTGTGGTCGCATGCACCTTATCAAGTGTGGCTTTGGGCCTTGGCTTCCTATGGTCAGGCGGAGCGCTGGGCGAGCACCGACTGGCCCGAGTGGGCGTAGACACGACACAGGCCATAGCGGTCGTTGCCCGTGCCCTGCTCGTGGGGCTGTCCACTTCCTGGCTGCTGTTCCTGCTTGCCGCGGCTGTAGTACTGGCTTGGCGGAACAGCCCGCTCAGGTCCTCCGATACGATAACCGCAGAGCCTGAACATGGCAACATCGGACGAGACAGCAGCAGTCCCAAGGTCAACTCTGCCCCTGCAAAGCAAAGCGGCACCACGGCATCAGTCGGCTCTACCACAGCTAATCATCGAGATCCTGACCGGTCATAGCCCCCCCCCCCCTGAGATGTGCCCAACCTGTATGGGGAAGTGGGTCTATGCAGGCCGACGCCGGAGCGATACACTGAGAAGGTGTTCACATTCAAAGGAGAATGAGATGACATATCAGACCATAAACCCCTATACGAATACGCTGGTGAGAAGCTATCCGGATGCCGGCAACAGCGACCTCGAGGATGCCTTGGCTAGGGGGCACGCTTTATACAAGCACTGGCGCGGGGGGCAAGCTGACCTCCGTTCAAAAATCCTGCACGGGGTGGCCAGGTTGATGGGGGAAGATAGGACACGGCTGTCGGGCTTGATAACCATGGAGATGGGCAAGCGTATCAGTGAGTCACAAGCGGAAGTGGACATCTGCATCTCTATCGCTGACTATTTCGCGGATCACGCAGAAGAGCTCCTCAAACCGACCACGCTCGAGACGGATACTGGACACGGTCATGTGGTCAAGCAGGCACTCGGCGTCCTGATCATGGTCGAACCCTGGAACTTCCCCTACTACCAGATCATGAGGGTGTTTGCCCCGAACTTCATACTCGGCAACCCGATGATCCTCAAGGACGCTTCCAATATTCCCGCCTGCGCTCAGGCCTTTGCTGACATCGTGGAGCGTGCCGGCGCCCCGAAAGGGAGCCTGTCCAACCTCCGGATGGACTATGGCCAGGTCGACAAAGCCATAGCTGACAGACGCGTCGCCGGCGTGGCCTTGACCGGCTCTGAGCGCGGGGGCTCTTCCGTGGCACGATCCGCCGGTGAGCATCTTAAGAAATCCACCATGGAATTGGGGGGTAACGATGTCTTCATCGTCCTGGACGATGCCGACATGAGTGAGGTCGCCAGGTTGGCGCCGGACGCCCGACTGGGCAACACCGGCCAGGTCTGCTGCGCCTCCAAACGCTTCATCGTGATGGAATCGAAGTATGACGAATTCATGGATATCATGACCGAGGCTTTTGCCAAGCCGAAACCAGGGGACCCGTCCGATCCTGCCACGACCTTGGGTCCCATGTCCTCCGTAGGAGCCAGGGACAACCTCCAGAAGCAGGTGGATGCGGCCGTCGATGCGGGGGCCCATGTGGCCTATGGCAATGAGCGGCTCGACTCCCCGGGAGCCTTCTTCCAGCCGACCGTGTTGACGGATATAGCACCGGACAACCCGGTCTACGACCAGGAGATGTTCGGCCCCGTCGCCGCGGTGTACAAGGTGGAATCCGTCAGGGAGGCCTTGGACCTGGCAAACGACTCCAGCTACGGCTTGGGTTCGGTGATCGTGTCCGGCGACCCCGAACGAGCCGAGCGTGTGGCAGAGGGTATCGAAACCGGAATGGGCTTCATCAACGGTCCATGGACAACGGCACCCGGACTGCCCTTCGGAGGTGTGAAGAACTCCGGATTCGGCCGCGAGCTCTACACATATGGCTTCGATGCTTTTGCGAATGAACATCTGATTCTGGACGAGAGCGGGCGCTGATGCGCTAAGCTGGTTCCTGGCCCTGCACAACTAGAGAACTGAGGCGACGGATGAATCTGGTGGCCCGACACAAGCACGAGCCCGGTCGATCATCCGCTGAGTCTGTAAGGCGACCACCCACGGGGCGGACGGACCAGGCGCCTCGTGTCTCCGAAGCAGGGGAGGGTAAGCCTCAGGCTGAATGGGCCGTAGGCCTCCTGGTCATCTGTTCGGCCCTGCTGGCCGCCACGGGACACACTTTGGCCGGGACCTGCCTTATGGCTCTGACTTCTCTTGTTCTTGGCTTGCTACGGCTGTTCCTTCGAGAACGCAGCCCTTGGAAGGTCAGGTCAGTCGGATTTGACGTCTTCATCTGCATCGGTCTTGGCCTTGGGCTTATGATCACTTACCTGAGTGTGCTTCTGCTCTTCTGAGGCATCACCTGCGGCGGGCTCGAGCATGTCCGGATCCCCACTCTCCTGCCTGGGCGCTGAATCGTCAGAGCCCGCTACCTTATCGGCATCTGGTGCGGCAGGCTCTGATTGCTTGATGCCGGAGAACTCTGGTTCCCCTTCGGAAGTCTCCACGGTCTCGGTCATCGTCACCCTTTCAACGTCGCCATGGGTGCGACCTTCGGTGCCCAAGAGAACCTCGGGTACATCGATCGTGCTTTCCGGTGCCGTATCCAGTTTGGCTCTGGCGCCATCCACAATCATGTGGCACAGGATGACGATAAGACCGACGACGGCACCGGCCATGAGCGGGCAGATCCAGAAGATCGGCAGCTGACTGAGCGGATCCACGGCCAAGCCCTTGCCGCGGGCGAACAGGGCGATGCCGGTGGATCGCGCCGGGTTCAGGCCCGCGCCGGTCACCGGATAGGTGATCATGACACCTACACCGTAGGCGGCGGCGGAACGCAGGACATGTCCTTCCTTGGACCGCCCGTCCTCCGTGAGGCTGGTGACGGCGGTACCGACGACGATGAGACTCGCTATCAATTCAGCGACAATCGCCAGTGCGACTCCGAAGGAGAGATGATATTGCCCCAGCATCTGCGCGGAGGGTGAGCCCTTGTCGAAACCGTTGACGGCAGCGGCCAGCCAGACCTTGCCGTCGTTTTCCTTGGTAAAAGGCAGAACCGCGACGACCGCTGCTCCGGCGGCCACTGCACCCAACAGCTGGCCGAAGATGTATAGCAGGCCCTGTATCCAACCTGTCTGAGCCGTGAACATGGCGGCGAACGTGACAGCAGGATTGAAATGGGCACCGGAAACGGTTCCGAAAATGGAACCGGCCGCCAGGAAGGCCAAGGCGAAGGTCAGCGCCGCGGCCAAAGGTGTCGTGCCGGACGGTATACGCCCCCAGGATGAGACCGCGTACACCGCGAAGCAGATCATGAACGTCCCTGCGAATTCCGCGGCCACCTGCATGGCGGTCACCATCCCGGGTCTGAGAACCTGCACCGCGCTTGTCTGTGTATCCGGATCCATCTGCCATCCTTCGCTTGCGTTTATTGTCCACACGGACCACGCGTAGGCCCCTTACTGGGGAGGGGAGTGAACGCGCTTCCGGCGACGGCTGAAATCGGAGCCTTAAGGTAGGCTATGAGGTGATTTCGCCATTCATATGTCATGGTATCAGGCCACGTTGGGAGAACGATGCCACATCCTTATTCCCGCGCCTTGAGGGCGCATACAGCCTCCGATGAGGGGATTCGTCTACAGAAGGTCCTGGCCCAGGCGGGCTTCGGATCGCGCCGAAAGTGCGAGCAGATCATCACCGAAGGCAGGGTCGAAGTGGACGGGGCCCTGGTCACAGAGTTGGGCAGCCGGGTGGACCCGGACAAGCAGCAGATCCGTGTGGATGGGTCACGCATCCACATCTCAGGCAGGCATGTGACCCTGGCATTGAACAAGCCTCGCAAGGTCCTGTCCGCCATGGACGATCCCAAGGGTCGCTATACCCTTCGGGACATCATCGGTGATGGCTATGAGCGGGTCTTCCACATGGGGCGTCTGGACTATGACTCCGAGGGCCTTATCCTGATGACCGATGACGGGGAGCTGGCCCAGCACGTCATGCATCCCAAGTACGAAGTGGAAAAGACCTACATCGCCACGGTACGAGGCAAGCTGAGCGGCAGCATCTGCCGGCGGCTGGTCACCCAGGGCGTGTTGCTGAACGACGGGCTGATCAAGCTCGACCGCTGCGCGATCGTGGACCGCTCACGTGAGCATACGATGGTCAAGGTCGTTCTTCACTCGGGCAAGAACCGGATAGTGCGTCGCATTTTCGACGCAGTCGGTTTCCCGGTGGCACGCCTGGTGCGCACCCAGATAGGCCCCATTCGACTTGGGGAGGTCAAGCCAGGATCGTACCGGGTCCTTTCCAGGGCTGAGATCATGGCTTTGGACAAGGAGGTTGGCCTGTGATCACCGTAGCCATCGACGGTCCCGCTGGAGTCGGAAAGTCCTCAACCGCAAGAGCGCTGGCAGGGCGCTTCGGACTCGCTTATCTCGATACCGGTGCCATGTACCGGGCCGCTGCCCTCTGGTGCCTGAATCAGGGAATCGATCTGGATGCCTCGAACACTGATGAGCGGGCGATTGTGGAGGCGGTCGGCGCTTTGTTCACCGAAGGGCATTTCGAAATCAGCTTGGATCCGGATGACCAGTGGGTGCGACTGGACGGCCAGGATGTCGGCGAACGGATACGCTCTGCTGAAGTCTCATCCCGTGTCTCGGTCGTCTCGTCGATTCAGCCGGTGCGTCGCGTCCTTATTGCCGCGCAGCGGGCCTATATAGCCGGCGAGTCCGACGAAGACTCCTACTCACGCGGGAAAGGTGTTGTGGCGGAAGGGCGGGACATCACCACGGTCGTGGCACCTGACGCACAGGTGCGCATCCTGCTGACCGCACGTCCCGAGGTCCGCGAGGCCCGTCGGGCCGGCCAGTCCTCACAGGCAGCAGGCATGGTGGGTCGTGACGATGTGATCGCGCGGGATCGGAAGGATTCGCAGGTCACATCCTTTACCAAGCCGGCCGAGGGTGTCAGCGAGATCGACAACTCGGAGATGACATTCAAGCAAACACTTGATGCCGCGACAGTACTTGTCCGGGATGCCATGGATCAGGAGCCTGGTTCCGACAGACGGGACCTGAACGACTACGAACTTGACGATGAGGACAGGGCCATCATCGAGGCAGAAAGCGGCAAGGACAACGAGGAGCAGGTAAGCAAGGGAGTGGGCGTCCTGGCTGTAGTCGGAAGACCGAACGTCGGGAAATCCACCCTGGTCAACCGCATCCTGGGCCGTAGGGCGGCGGTCGTCGAAGACACCCCAGGTGTCACCCGGGACAGGGTCTCCTACGATGCCGAATGGGCAGGAACCTACTTCAAGATAGTGGATACCGGCGGTTGGGAGGCTGATGCACATGGTATCGGCTCAGCCATCGCCGACCAGGCCCAGCTGGCGGTCTCGCTGGCCGACGCGGTCTGCTTCGTGGTCGACGGGCAGGTTGGTCTGACCGATATGGACAGCCGTCTGGTGTCCATGTTGCGCAAAGCCGGCAAACCGGTGGTCCTGGCGGTAAACAAATTGGATACCACGAACGCCGACTACTCAGCCTCGGAATTCTGGAAGCTCGGCATGGGTGAGCCTCATCCCATATCCGCCATGCACGGACGCGGCGTAGGGGACCTTCTGGATGCGGCTCTTGCCGAGCTCGAACGCGCCGAGACCACATCCGGCCTGCTGACCCGCAGCGACCTGCGCCGGGTGGCACTGGTTGGAAGGCCCAATGTGGGGAAGTCCTCCCTGCTGAACCAGCTGGCTGGTCAGGAGCGCGCCGTCGTCAACGATCTGGCAGGCACCACCCGAGACCCGATTGATGAGACGGTTGAAATGGACGGTCAGGACTGGCTCTTCATCGACACGGCCGGCATCAAGCGCCGCCTGCACAAGATTTCAGGGGCCGAGTACTACTCATCCCTGCGCACCCAGGCTGCAATCGAGCGCTCGGAACTCGCCCTGGTGCTCTTCGACGCCTCTCAGCCCATTGCCGATCAGGATCTCAAGGTTATGAGCCAGGCAGTGGACGCCGGTCGTGCCATCGTACTTGTCTTCAATAAGTGGGACCTCCTGGACGACTTCGGTCGCCAGCGCCTGGAACGCCTGTGGCAGACCGAGTTCGACCGGGTCACCTGGGCTGAGCGGGTCAACCTGTCGGCAAGGTCAGGCTGGCACACCAACCGCTTGGCCAAGGCCATGCGTACCGCCCTGGATTCATGGGACCAACGTATACCCACCGGCAAGCTCAACGCCTTCCTGGGCACCGTCCAGGCTGCGCACCCCCACCCCCTGCGTGGCGGCAAGCAGCCACGAATCCTGTTCGCCACCCAGGCCTCCACACGTCCGCCACGATTCGTGATTTTCACCACAGGCTTTCTCGAGGCCTCTTACAGGCGATTCCTGGAACGCCGGCTTCGCGAGGAATTCGGCTTCCAAGGCACCCCTATCCAGCTTTCGGTCCATATCCGAGAAAACAAGAAAGGGAAAGGCAAGAGCCGCTCGTAAGTTCCCCGACAATATCCTGGGGGGTACGCTGCTCATCTGGTCTGGTGAGTGGCAGTCACGGCCAAGCTACTGGTAAAGGCCTTCCATTTCAATGCTCGCCAGAGTGCACCCTTGCAGCGATTTGAGCAGCAGCCTACGGTCTGCTCGGGGATCCAGGTCCAGGAGGCCAGAGACCGCATAAACGGTGAACACGTAGCGGTGGGTATGCCCTTTGGGCGGTTTGGGTCCGCGGTATCGGTGCCAGCCATACGCCCGTCCTTGGCAAATACCGCCTATCCGCCGACCGTGCGGGATGCCGGCTTCGATCCGGTCGCCCACGGGCAGGTTCCAGGACAGCCAGTGGGTCATCGAGCCGAAGAGCGGGTGGCTCTCATCGCGCAGGACCAGAGCAAAAGATTGGGTGCCGTCAGGGATGTGCCGGAAGTGAAAGGCCGGTGACATATCCTCGCCTCTACCGGTGTACCGGTCCAAGAAGCGCCCGTCCCGTCCTATGCCCTCGCATACACCGATGAATTGGCCCGCATGTGTCATGCCTACCTGCTTTCCCTGCTATTGGCCGGTTTTGCGGCCCCGCCAGTCACAACCACAGACTGCACCGAGTATATCGTGGCAGCGCCTGCGAACAGCCTCTAATTCAATGACTTAGGGTTCGAGCAAGAGCTCAAGCACGTCGAACGACAAGCCCGACCGATAGACTGTTGATGCCGGGAACGACTGGTCCACGAGAGCAGGACTAGATGGGAAAAGGTATGGGGATCGCAGACGAACATGGGTCAAGCCAGGTGAATGCCATGGCGCATTCGGAACCGGCAACAGCAACCGGGGAAAGCGGTGAGGACAAGCAGACGGGGATCCGGCTCGGTTCCATGACTCCGGTTGAAGCCCCAGAACCGCTCATGACCAAAACCTCAGGTGCAACTAGTGATGACCAGCTGCAAGTCAGGCCAGTCGGCGAACAAACGGATGGCGAAAGAGACGGCATGGTCTGGACCGAGCCGTCGGCCGATGCACGGAGGCCGGAATCAGGGACCGGCATCAAGCGGCGGATCACGCTGCTGGTGCTGGCTGCAATCGTGGCGGTCACCATCCTGGTAGGCGGAGGTTTCCTGCTGAACGGGATGGCCCAGCGGGTGATGCTCAATCAGGCTATGGATGATTGTCGGTCCAGCTCCAGCGAAGCGGATGCCGCTATTAAACGCCTGCAGCGCTCGCTCGACGAGGGGGAAAGGGCTGTTGAGGAGCATCAAGGAAAGCCGGGGGAGCGGAGGGCGGTGATAGCGCTGGCCACCAGTGTTGATAACGTAAAAGGCGGCTCGATCGTGCTGGAATGCAAGTCGGGCATGAACAGGGACCAGTTGCAGGAAATGACCTACAAAGCAAAGAACTGGCGCGATTATGCCGACCAACACAGCTCAATCATCAAACGCAACATCAAGGCCGTCAGAAGCCAGTGAAGCGGCCCGTAACCTGGCTGCTTGAGATTCTCAGCATGCTACTGCCAACCGCTTTCCGAAGCGGTGGGCATAACTTGCGAAAGACAAGGCCGATTACAGGCTGCGACAGCGTCGGAGGACCGGGCCCGGCTGAAAAAGATGATGGCCGCATTCCAGGCAAATCGGAAATCAACGAACGGTACAAGCCGTACATACCTTTTCGATCCTCGACACTCAGCACATATGGATAGCGGACATTACCCTGCAGGGGTGGGGATATGAAAGACATCCTTGACCATCAGACTCATTTTGGCCGGCCAGCCATCAGGCAACACTAGGCAAACCAGTACAAGACTAGCTGCAAAAGAGTCCTCAGAATCATGGGAGTCAGCAAAAGCGCCAAATAAGCCTGGCAATTGGTTATAAGCCTGCGCAATAAAAGCCATAACAAATCGGGCGGCCCAGCCCTTGAAATGATTTCGTCGGGCCGGCGGGATTTGAACCCGCGACCCCTTGACCCCCAGTCAAGTGCGCTACCAAACTGCGCTACGGCCCGACGGTGCATCAGCACCGAGTCGATACTTTAGCATATATGCACCCAATCGCCAATCCATTGGCGAGTCCCTCGGACCTGAATCTGCAATCCATCCTTCCGGATCACCACCGGCTTGGCCGCCGATGGAGTATGAGACTAGACTGGTGGGCAGTCGCACCGTAAGGAGACCGATGGATTCCGCAGCCGTGACCCTTTGTCACACGAAGATGGCCAACACCGGCATGAGCCGGCTGGCCATAGCCCAGTTTGATCGCCTCTACCAGGCATGGGCTCACGGCGATACCGGCGGATCCTTGCGTGAAAAGGATATAGAGCCTCTGCGAGGCATCCGGAGTTTCCAGGAGGTCCGGGCCTCCATGGACATGGACCTGGCCCTTGAGGCCTTCTCAAAGACCGCCTTTCTCAAACTCAATGGGGGATTGGGCACGTCCATGGGACTGGAGAAGGCCAAGTCCCTACTGCCGGTGCGACGGCACAAGGCCCGACGGATGCGGTTCCTGGACATTATCCTGGGGCAGGTGCTCACGGCCAGGCAACGCCTCGGCGTCCCACTGCCTCTGACACTGATGAATTCATTCCGCACGTCGGCCGACAGCATGGCGGTCGTTCGCCGGCATAAGGCATTCATCCAGAGCGACGTGCCTGTCGAGATCCTCCAACATCAAGAGCCCAAAATCGACCCTGAAACAGGACAGCCTGCATCCTTCCCGGATAATCCCGAACTAGAATGGTGTCCACCCGGCCATGGGGATCTCTTCTCCGCGATTTGGGAAACCGGACTCCTGGACAAGCTGCAATCGGCCGGGATTGAGTACCTGTTCATCTCCAACTCGGACAATTTGGGCGCACGTCCGTCCAGGACGCTTGCCGGGCATTTCGCCCAATCCGGCTCGCCCTTCATGATCGAAGTGGCCCAACGCACGGAGGCCGACCGCAAGGGTGGTCATATCGTCGTTGACAAGGCTACAGGCCATCTGCTCCTTCGTGAGATGAGCCAAGTGCATCCGCATGACCTCGCTTCGGCCATGAGCATCCATAAGCACCCCTATTTCAACACGAACAGCATCTGGGTGCGGGTGGACGCGCTGAAGGCGAAGCTAGAGGAGTACAGGGGCATCCTGCCGCTGCCGGTCATTGTCAACGAGAAGACCGTGGACCCCGCCGACCCTTCAAGCCCCAAGGTGATTCAACTGGAAACCGCCATGGGGGCGGCCGCAGCCCTGTTTGATGGGGCGACATGCGTACAGGTGGATCGGATGCGGTTCCTGCCGGTCAAGACCACTGACGACCTCTTCATCATGCGTTCGGACCGTTTCCACCTGACCGACTCCTATGAGATGGAGGACGGCAACTACGTCTTCCCGAACGTTCAGCTGGATCCGCGCTACTACAAGAACATCGCAGACTTCAACGACCATTTCCCCTACGGGGTGCCCGCCCTCGCCGCCGCCAACTCGGTTACGATCGAGGGCGATTGGACATTCGGCCGGGACGTGACCTTCTATGCTGATGCCAGGCTGGAGGACCAAGGAAGGCCATCTTATGTGCCGAACGGACAGTTCGTCGGACCCCAAGGGGTCGAGCCAGACGATTGGATATAGGCCCACAGAAAAATGTCGTAGTCTGATAACCAGTGATGCAGGAACATGCAAGTCAGCCATGCAAGAAATGAACAGTGGATTTGGACATTCCGGTTCCCACGCTCGTCAAAACAACCTATGATAGAAGGTGTGCGTTCAAAGCACACATACCTAATATAATATGCTAGTGATACGCGAGGACTGATGGCAGAGGGAACGAACGGCAGACGGCGATTCTCAGACAAGTGGGGGAAGCACGAGCTCGATGTCCTCGCCGTTTTGTCATCGGCCTTCCCCCAGTGGCTGACTTCCAGGCAAATCGCGCAGCGAGTCAAGGCCTATGCCGACTCCTACGGGGAACTGGCCGATCAGGCTGCAAAGGCGGCCTTTGCCAAGCAGTTCCAGCGCGACAGAGCCAAACTCGCGGCCATGGGCATCGCAATCGAGTCGCGTCAGCCTGAATACTCATCCAAGTCCGAGGGACAGGATTTCGCCTCCTACCGTCTTCAACTGGGCGATGAACCTCGCATCCGCATGCAATTCGACCAGGAGGACCTGCCGATACTGGCCGCCGCCAACTACCTGGCCCGCTCGATTGCCATGTCCCAGGAAGCCTCACAACCGATCCAGCCCGTCTCACGCACAACACCACGTGTACCCCAGGTTCCCATCCCGGGCCTCGGCCTGGATTCGATCGCACCGGGTCTGGGTACCCAGCACTTGCCAGATTCCCTGGTAAAGGTCATTGATTCGCGCCGGTTCGCCGCCACGATTGATGTTGATGGTGAAAACCTCAATGTGGCATATACCGACTCGGACGATCTGGCCATGTTTGTCCTGGAGCATCCCGGGGCAGCGATCGTCAGCCCACAGGAGGCGGTCGACGCGTTCCACCGTCGCTTGAACGCCGCCGCCGCTTTCGGATTGGCGGATGAATCCATTGGTGATGCAACAGCCACCGTAGTGACCCCAGCCATCAGCGGCGGCCAAGCCGAGGAAGCAGGCGAAGGCGAATCGGAAAGCGAGAGTGAGCCCAGGCCACGCAAGTCATCCCAGGCCTTCCAGACCGGTTCCGAAGTCGACCGCCGCCTGCGGCTCATGCTCTTCCTGTCCGCCCACCTAGGAGAGGAATTCTCGCTGGCCGAACTCGCCGAACGTTTCATAGGCAAGGCCAGCACTCCCGAAGAACTCAAAAAATCGGTCAACACGATCCACAAGGACATCAACACGCTTACCACGGTCTCGGACGATGGTGAGATGGCTGGCTCCCAGTTCTTCGACATCGACTGGACACTCCTGGACGAGTCAGGCATCGTCTCCGCCACTAACTCCCTGGGTCTGGAACGATTGGCCGGCATTTCTCCCCAATACCTGAGCATGCTGACCGCTTCCCTGAACTACCTGGCGCATTCGCCCCTGCTGCCCGGGCAATCCCGCCAGCAGGCCGGTGCCCTGTATCGACGCCTGCGCAAGCATGTCGGGCCCGGGGATACCCCCTGGCTTTCCTTAACCGGCTACGAGACGGAACCAGCAAGCTTCTCACTGGTCCAGCGGGCCATACGGACGGGGTCCCTGCTCACCATGGAGTACACCGACGGAGCAGGTCGCACCAGACGCAAAGTCGTAGCCCCGGCTAAGATTTTCGTGGATGAGGGCCTGTATTACGCGGCTGTGTGGACTGACATCGGCGATGCAGCGGAAGGGACAGCCGCGGATCAGGACGCATACCCAAACGAGGCGGGCAAGCCAACCAAGCCCAGGCCCAAGCTCAAGCAGGGGACCGGGCGGAACCGCCAATGGCAGGTGCTGCGTCTGTCGCGCATTGAGCACGGTGAATTGGTCAAGCCCAAACACGCCGTTCATTTTCCGGACGTACCGGTCTCTGAACTGCGCAAGTGGAGCTTCGACAATGGCACGGCGGCGGTGTTCGTGACTGATTCGCCTAACCTGCCCTTCATCAAGTCCTTGCCAGGCGCATCGGTCGAAACATGCGGCCCGGGGCAGAAGGTCCACCTGACCGTATCCTCGGATTCATGGTTCGTGGCCTTCTGCATCGCCCATGCACGGCACATCACCGCTGTCGCCCCCGAGACCCTGCGCAAGATGATACTCGCCCGGGCCCAGCGCGAGCTTTCCATCTCAGTCGGTACAGCCGACCGCAACGACTGAAGGCCTGTATCGATGAGTCATAGGAGGTAGTCATGCCCTGGTGGATCTGGTTGCTTTTGGCCTTGCTCATGCTTGCTGTGCTCGTCATGGGCGTGGTCTACGCCTTCAGACGGGCGAACGCAGCGCTCAAGCTGCTGGGCTCCTTCGGTTCGGCGGTCAATCAGCGTCTCGATCCGGCCCGTACGGAAGCAAAGGGCCGGCCGGCGCAGGACCCATCATTCACCGATTCGGTTTCAGTCAGTGCTGGCAGGTACGCTGATGCCCATGCCCGGCTCCTTAAGCGTAAGGATGCGGCGCACCGTAACCACTTAGAACGCTGGGCAGCCTGGCGGTCCTTCAACCAATGACAGGGACTCAGGGCGGTGGGAGAAACCGAATAGAGTAATGTCCTGGCCGATTGCAGGCCGAAATGAACGGTGTGGGGAGAGAGCCCAATGTCACGTCACATTCGCACCAAGACCGTGGTGGAGAATGCCAAGCGCAGGAACGACGAATCCGTTTTGAAGCACGGGCGGCCCAAAGCACTGGAACCAGGCAATGTTTCCGCCGGTCCGTCCGAACGCTACGCACGTTTCAGAGCGGGACAGCGCCGTGCCGCAAGCGCGGCTGGACGCTTCGCCGCGGGGCTGCCTTTCCAGCTGGATGCCTTCCAGCAGGAGGCCATCGACGCTCTCGAAGAAGGCAACAACGTCCTTGTCGCCGCGCCAACCGGAGCCGGCAAGACAATCATCGCCGATTTTGCAGTCCATCTGGCTCAGGAGCAGAATGTCAAAGCCTTTTACACCACCCCAATCAAGGCACTGAGCAACCAGAAATTCCATGACCTCGTCGACCTGTACGGCGAGGAGAAGGTCGGCCTGCTGACTGGTGACACCTCGATCAATTCAGAGGCCGACATCGTGGTCATGACCACCGAAGTTCTTCGCAACATGCTCTACGAGCGCTCCACCACACTTGGCGCCCTAAGGTATGTCATACTGGATGAGGTCCATTACCTGGCCGACCGGTTCCGCGGCCCAGTCTGGGAGGAGGTCATCATACACCTGCCCCGGACTGTGAAAGTCGTAGGTCTATCGGCCACGGTCTCGAATGTCGAGGACTTTTCCTCCTGGATCGCTTCGGTCAGGGGTGGGACCAAGCTGGTGGTATCAGAACGGCGGCCAGTCCCTCTGGAACGCCATGTCATCCTCCAGGAAGACCCGGCGACCGAACCCGAAGTCCTGGACCTCTACCGGAGCGGCCGGGACGGCAAGCAAATGAGCAGAATCAATCCGCAGCTCGTAGCGCGCCTGTCTCAGCTTGATTCCTTGGCCATGAGGGAAACACACAGCGCGCGACCCGGCCGCCGTCGGGCCTCCCATGGCAGACGGGGGAGCGACCCGGTACGGCAACCCAACCGTTATACGCCGCGACGCTGGGCCGTGATTGATGAACTCGACTACATGGGCATGCTTCCCGGCATCTATTTCATCTTCTCCAGGAACGGCTGCAATGATGCTGTCGAACAGTGCATGGATGCCGGCCTCAAACTGACGACCGATGATGAAAGCCGCAGAATCCGTCGAATTGTCGATGGGATGGTAGAGGGCCAGCTCAGCCATTCGGACCTGGCTGCCCTTGGATATTCACAGTTTCGCTTCGCCCTGGAGCAAGGCATCGCCGCCCACCATGCGGGTGTCATCACCCTGTTTAGGCAGGTTGTGGAACACCTGTTCGAACTCGGTCTGGTCAAGGCCGTCTTCGCCACAGAAACATTGGCGTTGGGCATCAACATGCCGGCGCGCTGTGTCGTGGTCGAGAAACTGGAAAAGTTCGACGGTACCGGGCATGTGCCGCTGACGCCAGGGGAGTTCACCCAACTGACGGGACGGGCCGGACGGCGGGGCATCGACTCCATCGGCCACGCCATAGTGGTGGATCACAAGGGTTTCAAACCGGAGACCATGGCATCCTTATCCAGCAAGCGCGTCTATCCCTTGCATTCGTCATTCAAACCAACTTTCAACATGGCAGTCAACCTGCTCAATTCCAGCGACTATGAGACGGCTCGAAATACACTTGCCCATTCCTTCGCCCAATGGGAGGCGAACGAATCTGCTTCCGAGCTGGAGGACCAGATACGCAAGCTGACGCAGGCCATGGACGGCTATGAACAGGCCGCCCATTGCGACTATGGGGACATCACTGATCTGGCGCTGATACGGTCCGGCCTCTCGTGTATGCAGAAGAAGGGACGGCGTTCCCTGAAGCGGCAGAGCTTCACGTCTGAGTCGGAACGCCGCTCGGCCTTCGATGCTCTGGACCGCCAGATAAGGGCCTTGGAGGAGACGGACCGCAACCATCCCTGCAGACAGTGCCCCCACCTGCAGGATCATCTGAAGTGGACCAGACGCTGGCTGCGTGAACGACACGAATTGGCTTTGGCCAAGGACCGATACGCTTCAAGGACCGGGTCGGTGGCCAGGCAGTTCGACCGTATATGTCAGATTCTGAAGAAAATGGGCTATCTGCGCCAGGCGGAACACCGGGTCGACACCACGGAGAATTCCGGCTGGAGCAACGATTTCCGGCTCACGCAGAGCGGTCAGCTCCTTCGTCGAATCTACAGCGAGCAGGATCTCGTCCTGGCACAAACCCTGTTGAGCGGCGCTTTGGACCATCTGAACCACCAGGAGTTAGCGGCTGCCCTGTCCAGTCTTGTCTATGAGTCTCGTAGAGGCGGGCCGACGGGGGCCCCCGGACGCTGGCCCGGAGGGACAGATGGAGCATTGGCGACCGCTGCGGCGGATATGGCGGGAATCTGGAAGCAAGTGGATGAGGCATGTGACGAGGCGGGACTTTCAGCCGAATTGCCTGAACTTGACTTTGGGCTTGCGGGTGTAATCCATGAGTGGGCCGACGGGGCGGGACTAGCTCGTATCCTGCAGGATTCTGAACTCACCGCCGGCGATTTCGTACGCAACGCCAAACGACTTTCCGACGTGTTGACCCAGGTGTCCCAGCTTGGACCGTATCTGGATCCCCAGTCCAAAGACCTGGCACGGCGAGCCTATCAGGCGTCCCAATCCGTCAACCGCGGTATCGTGGCCTATACCGGCGTCGATTGAGCCGCTGGCTGAGGTATGGGAATACAAGCGCCGTCCGAGCTGTTCGATAACTTGGGTATTGGTTGCAAGGTAATAGTCGTCTGACATGGAGGAAGCATGGCCGAACGCAGTCTGCGCGGTATGAGCATTGGCGCCAAATCACTGGAGTCCGACGACAATGTCGACTTCGCACCCAGAAGCGAGGTCGCGTATATATGCCCGAAGGGGCACAGGACGATCCTGCCTTTGGCGGAGGGTGCGGAGGTACCGGAAGAATGGGAGTGCCGCTGCGGGCAGATTGCCAAGCGCGAGGGCGGGGAAGAGACAGAGGAACACCATAGCGGCAAGCCCACCCGGACGCACTGGGATATGCTGATGGAGCGCCGATCCGAGGACGAGCTCAAGGTCCTGCTCGACAAGCGCCTGAAGATGCGCCGCGAGGGCTGGTTCCCGGACTACGAGTAACCCATGGCTGATTTCACGCCCGTACAGGCACGTAAGATCGTCCTGCTGGATCTTGACGGAACGCTAATAGCGTCGCACCCGGGTATCCTTGCATCAGTACGTAAAATGTTCGAGGGTCTAGGACTGGCGGTTCCGCCTGAGGAGGAACTCAGACGGTTCATAGGTCCATCCATCGCCGACTCACTCAGGCGTAATCATGTGGAGGAATCGCTGATTCCGGAGGGCATAGCAATTTACCGAAAGTATTATAATGATTACGCCTCATTCGAGGATCCGGCCGGCAGCGGCCATTTGCTGCCCGGTAGTCTGTGCAGCTCGGTCTTTCCGGGGATCCCTGCCCAGCTTGAGGACCTGAGATCCAGTGGATTCCACTTGTCTGTGGCCTCCTGCAAACCGGAATACCAAGCTCGGCCCATCTGCCAGCACTTCAGGTTGGATGCACTGCTGGACGATATCTTCGGGGCTTCGCGGGATGGTTCCAGAGTCGAGAAGGCCCAGGTAATCAGCTATGGTTTTGCGCAATTGGGTTTCAATCCGGACGCTGGTGACCGTGCGCTGATGGTCGGTGACCGTTGGACGGACGCTGATGGGGCACAGGCCTTGGGGCTGGACTGCCTGGGCTGCGGCTGGGGGTATGCGGAAGACGACGAGTTGTCGGCACACGGTTGCTATCGGGTCATCAACCACGTCAATCAACTTTCCCAAGCTGTAAACGAATACTTCATGTCGTTGAATTGACATGAAATTAATCCCACACAGCGGTGAATCGGTTGTCGTACATTCTTTCGACTGCCGTTAAGGGCTCGTCCTGCATGCTTGAAAGCAGAACTCGCATAGTGCTTGTAGAAACGACCTGAGGTCAATGCGCATATCGCCATATCAGCAAAGAAAGCGATTGATTCGAGGACTCACTAGTCATACGCCGATAAGGTACGTTATGTCATATTAGCGACCCAAACCAGCTACTACGCGCATGTAGAAGTCCCGTGCCCTTGCAGACTGCGCTTCCCCATCCCCATGTCATAGACAAGTCGCGGCTGCCGTTAATCACATCGAACATTGCTAGCGATATCCGGCAGGAGTGAATGGGAGGATCAGACTTGCTTCAGCGAGATTGACGATGACCTTATCGGTTCCAGCCATACCGCACGGCTTCATACTCCTGCCGTTCCGCCTGCTGCCTCTCGATTCGCTCCCGTAGTCGCTCTATGGCCATCTCCTCGACCGGCCTACGAAGCTTGCCCCGGAAAGCGGACGATTCGTCCAGGTCAACGTAATCCTGATCCTCCAGATCATCTTTGACCTGCTTCCAAATACTGGAGACCGACATGGCGAAGACGGCCTTACCGGAGGTCATGATGTCGAAAAGCTGTTCCGAACTGGCGCAGTCCACCACCGTCTCACCATCACACACGATGGTGACGGCCTCCAGGCGTGTCGCGGACAAACGTGAGAGGAAACCGACGGCAGCGGTGCCATTCGGCAATCCAACACCGATGTCAAGCAGGTGCTTCAGCACCGAGAGGATGACAATGTCCTTGAAGGAGTACAGACGACGTGAGCCTGAACCATGGGACTGGTTGATTGAAGGTTCCAGAATTCCCTTGCGCGCCCAATAATCCAACTGACGGTAGGTAATACCCGCGACCTTGGAGGCCACAGACCCACGATAGCCGCGTGTCACCGGTTCATCCCCGCTCAGGGCAAACAACTCACCCTGTATAGGGCGGATGACACCACCCCCCGCTCTCGTCGATTCCTCGCTGCGCATCTTCGGCACTGCTCCCCTTCTTTCCCCCACGAGTCCCACTGGTCATTTGGCTGTGTTCGCCAGTCTACGTCCTGGATGACACGACTCAAGGTCTGTCTGACATCCCCTTCGCATACCTCCACATCCGACTGACCATTCGGACGGGCAGAAAATCTAGGAGCGCGAAGTGTGTGACTCCCCCAAAGCCGTCCTGGTGAAGTAGACCAATCTGAATTTACCGATCATGATCTCGTCGCCATTATGCAAGAGGGCCTGGTCCACCCGCTGTCGGTTGACATATGTTCCGTTGAGGCTTCCCGCATCCTGAACGGTGTATCCTTCAGAGCTCCGGCTGAAAACAGCGTGAGAGCGGGATACTGTCGAATCGTCCAGTAGGATGTCCGCCTTCGGGTCCCTTCCCACGCACACTTGGTCCTCATCCAGCAAGTAACGCGAACCTGAGACCGCGCCCCGCGTCGAAATAAGCAGTGCGGTCTCTGCAGACAGTCGTGTTATGGTTTCCAGATCCTCTTGAGTGAGCGGACGGTCCCCGGTGGAGGTGATCGGTACATGGAGAGCAGGCATTCCTATGATCGTCGTTTCGCCTGCGGTTGGAATCGGTTCAGTCATAGGTCCTATTCTACAGTCTGAGCGTATTGGTATCGCTGAGGCCGACGAATTTCATCGATTCTGACACTGTTCGACTGCTCGACAGTTACCTGGGCATGGAATTGCACCTTGATCCTGGATCCCACTCCCCCTGCTATCTGGACTGCGTTTTGGAGAGCGTCAGGGTCGCCGATCGCCTTTATCGTGTATGGGCTTACCAGCTTGCGGCCGTCGCAGACCAGGCCATGATTGTCATCTTTCAGATATGTGGAGGTCACCACCCGGGTGTCATTGATCGCGATGACTTCCGCGCCGGCGTTGCGCAGCTCTTCCAGCAGTGTGAACATTGTCGCTGCATCCACCCGGTCCTGGCCTTCGACAATAGTGATTTGCACACCCTTACCCTGGGCAGGCAGGGCCCCGGACAGGATGCCTGAGGAGACTTGGTTCTGCTTGGCGATCCGCGCGGCCTCCTGCTGCTTGTCAGCCGAGGATTGGATGGATCGGAGCTGCTCGCCCAGCTGGCTCTTGCGTTCCTCGAGCTTATCGACCTGTGTACTGGTCTCATCCAGAAGACGGACCAGCTCCTCTTCGCTCAGTCCCTCGTATGAAGACTTGGTATTGTGCACCTGAATGACATAACCAAAACCCAGAAGTGCACACAGAAAGGCCACCAGCAGGCTGGTCAGCGCCTTGATACGGGAAGCGCGGGAGCCAAATGTACGTGGTGGCTTGCGCCGCACGATGGGAAAGGAACCGGTGCGGGTGTCGTCCCCTCCCCCACGTACGCGTCCACCTCTCGGCTGTATGCTCGGAGGGTTCACCTGTCCGTTGCTCCGGGGCCAAAGTCGTTTTATCATCCGTCAGCCCTTGAAGATGAAGCGCCGCAAGGCTGAGACGTTGGAGAATATGCGGATGCCCAGAACCACGATGACCGCAGTGGACAGCTGGGATCCGACTCCCAGCTGGTTTCCGAGGAAGACCAGGAGCGTGGCCGTGACCACATTTGAGAAAAAGGACACCACGAAGACGCGGTCTGAGAAGGAACGCTCGAAGTAGGAGCGGGCGGCGCCCAGGAGGGCGTCCAAGGCAGCCACGACCATGATGGGCAGGTAGGGCTGAAGCGCCACGGGTATGTCCGGCTGTAGGAAGACGCCGGCTATGATGCCGACGATCAGACCCAAAATTGCCGCCATGCTTACCTGCCCTTCTTCGCATACCTCAGTTCCGGCACCCCCACCGCATTCAGTCTAATATCCCGTGAGGATGAAACCTGCAATGTGATGCTGGCCTTCCGCAGTCCATTCAGATAGTCGCGCTGGTCAGCCCGCTTGAATTGGTCGGACAAGGTCCCTGCATCACCGATGGCCTCTATACGATAGGGGCTCTGGACTGAGTCGGTACCAACCAGGACCGTCTGCCCGGCCAACCGTATTGAAGTCTGCGTGCCTATCCGTCTGCCATTTATGGCTATGGCCTCTGCACCGGCCGACCATAGCCTGCTCACGAACCACTGGAGGTCCGTGTCCGTGACGACGCGGACCTGCCCGGGCTTGTCCCTGCTGTCCTGGCCGTTCAGTGGGTCAGACACCACCAGAATCACACCCGGGCCTCTCACGGCCGCAGAACCGTTTAGGATATCGTCGACGGAACCTGAACGCCTGGCATCGGCCGCCCCAACCTGCGCTGAGAGATGGTCTATCTGCCCTTGGAGACCGGAGATCTGGCCGGAGAGGGTGTCAGAGCGGCTTGAAACCTCCTGAATCTGGGAGATCAGCTTCTCCCGTACTTTCTGACGCGGGTCCTTATGAAGGACCTGGACAACTGATGTCACACCGATCCCAACGGCTGCGCAGATGATGAAGACGACAATCCTGCTGGCCCAGACAGACAGGGCGGAGCGGGTCGGGCGCGGCATAAGCCGGGCGTCCTCGAATAAGGGATCCATGGGCCGGTTCGTCAGATCATCGATCAGGCGCAGGGACTCGTCTCGTACACTGCGACGGCCTGGAGCTATCCCGCTTCCCCCCTCCTCGCGGACATTGTGGGAGCCAAGGGCCCCGACCAAGCCTGAGAAGACCACCCTTCGGTGGATCAGAGCCCGCTCGGGAGGCACTGGAAACGAAGCGGGTAGCGGGCTCTGGTCAATCATGCCTGACGCTCCGCCTTCAACAGGCACAGTCCCTGTCGAGCATACAGAAGGCCCGCCAACCAGTACAGTCCCACTCCCCATATGACCGCTCCCAATGCAATCAGATGCATGAACTGGAAGAACGGTGTGTGCCAGGCATCGGCGAATATCAGCGCCGGTATGGCCAGCATCAGTACTGCTGTACCGGTCTTGCCGGCGAAGTGGACCGGCAGCGGGCCGTAGTCATGCTGTGCCAGGGCAAGAACCAGCAGCCCCATCAGAACATCACGCAGGCCGACCAGTAACAGCAGCCACCAGGGTAGGATACCAGCGATGCTCAGCGCCAGCACGCTGCACAGGATCAGGAGTCTGTCGGCGACCGGGTCGAGGATCTGCCCAAGTTTGGACACCTGGTTGTAGCGGCGGGCTATGATGCCGTCCACCCCGTCTGAGACGGCTGAGAACAGGAGAACGACCAAGGCGATGATCAAATGTCTTTTCGCGACCAGATAGGCAATGACTGGTATCGACAGGATGCGCAAAAACGAAATGACATTAGGCATTGTCCAGATCACATCCCTCGGATCCGGACTGTAAGCGCTTCTCGACAAACGCTCGATAATGCGATGTCTCACCACCGGCTCCTTGCCGTCTCGGGAACTGCCGTGCATAGGCGCACGCTCAGGAGCGAACGGCGGCTTGCGCGGCACCACGGATGGCCTCGATGGCCTGGGCGCGATCAGGTGCCCCATAGACTGCCGAACCGGCCACCAGGACGTCGGCGCCAGCTTCGGCGACTATCGGGGCGGTCTTGGCACTGACCCCGCCGTCCACCTGGATGTGCGTATCCAGGCCAAGTTCCTTGATCCTGTCGCGCAGACGACGGACCTTGCCCATTTGGTTCGAGAGGAACCTTTGCCCACCGAAGCCTGGTTCCACCGTCATGATCAGAATCATGTCGAATTCGTCGAGGATATCAAACAGCGGCTCTACAGGCTCGGCCGGCCTGACCGCAAATGATGCCTTGACCCCCATGTCGCGCAGCTGGCGTGCAAGACGGACAGGTGCATGGGTGGCACCCATATGGAAGGTGACAGAAGCCGCTCCCAGTCGGGCGAACTCCGGGGCCCAACGATCGGGGTCCTCAATCATCAGATGGACGTCGACCGGCAGGTCGCTCACCTGGCAGATGCGCTCCACCACCGGCTCGCCCAAAGTCAGATTGGGCACGAAATGATGATCCATCACGTCCACGTGGACCATGTCCGCCGTCCCGATGGCTTTCAGGTCACGTTCGAGGTTTGCAAAGTCCGCTGACAGGATGCTCGGTGCTATCTGGATGTTCATGTTGACCATTCTATGAGGGGCGAGAGACCAGCCGACGTTCCTCCATCTCGGTGACGGTCCGCAGCTTCTCGGACAGGAGGGCCACAGGCTTGCCACGTCGGTTGACCATGGCGAAGGCCACCGCCCCCATGATGAAGACGACTATCGAAACCCATACGTTTACCCGCAGTCCCAGGATCATGTGCGCGAAATCGATGCGCAGGGCCTCTATCCAGGTACGGCCTGCCGTGTACCACATGACATAGATGGTGAACAAAGAGCCGGCCTTGAGCCTGGCCGACCATTGGCGTCCGATCCATACCAGCAGGGCCGCCCCTATCAGGTCCCATATCATCTCATAAAGGAATGTCGGGTGGAATAGTGTTCCGGTCGGACAGGTCGCACCGTCATAGCACTGCTCCTGTGACCCCATGGCTGTACCCGCATCGTTGAGTTTCAGCCCCCAAGGGAGGTCGGTCGGAGCACCGTAGAGTTCCTGGTTGAACCAGTTGCCTATGCGTCCTATCGCTTGGGCCACCAACAGCGCAGGCGCCATGGCATCGCATAGGAGGGCTGCGGGATAGTGCTTGTGCCGGCACCAGGCCCAGGCGGCTAGACCCCCTAGTAGGACAGCTCCCCATATGCCGAGACCACCCTGGCGCAGATTGAAGATATCGACCCAACGACCGTGTGAACCAAAAAACCGTTCAGGCGTGGTGATCACGTGGTACAGACGGGCTCCGATGATGCCTGCAGGCACCGCGCAGATGGCAATGTCCAGTATCTGGTCGTAGTTGCCCCCCAACCGCTTCCAACGGGCTCCCCCTAACCAGGCGGCTGCGACTATCGCCACAATCATGGTCAATGCATAGTAATGAATTGGGAAGGAACCGATCGAGAAGGAGGAGACCGGCGGTGAAGGTATGTAGGCGAAGGTCATCATGTTCCCATCCTAGCCCTGACGTTTCCCTGTGCATCCATGCCGCTCAGTGGACCTGCCCCGTTTTGGCAGCCAGCTGTCCGCAGGCGCCGTCGATGTCTGAACCCCTGGTATCGCGTAAGGTGGCCGCGATACCTGCCGCATGCAGTATCTCGAGGAAACGACGCTCATCCTCCGGTTCGGAGGCAGTCCAACGGGAGCCTTCGATCGGATTGAGCGGGATGGGGTTGACATGGGCCCAGTCATCGCCGTAATGGTTCAGTCGCTTCGCCAACAGGCGGGCATGCTCGGCCTGGTCGTTGATTCCCCTCATCAGCGCGTACTCGATGCTGACCCGTCGTTTGGAGGCCAGATAATAGTCATGGGCGGCATCAAGGACCTGTTCCGTGTCGAATCGCCGGTTCATGGGGACCAGCTCATCTCGGAGGGCATCCGAAGGTGCGTGGAGGGAGACGGCGAGACGTACCGGGATGCCTTCGCCTGCAAGCTTGCGAATTCCCGGAACGACACCGACCGTGGAAACCGTGATGTTGCGCGCCGAAATGCCGAAACCATGCGGGGGCAAAGCACTGATCTGGCGCACAGCCGACAGGACGGAGCGGTAATTGCCCATCGGCTCGCCCATGCCCATAAATACCACATTCGACAGACGCCCGGGACCTCCCGCCAGTCTGCCCTGCCGGACAGCCACAGCGGCCGCACGGACCTGCTCCAGTATCTCACCTGTAGACATGTTACGGGTCAGACCAAGCTGTCCGGTGGCGCAGAATGGGCAGCCCATGCCGCAACCCACCTGGCTCGATATGCACAAGGTGACACGCTTGGGGTAGCGCATCAGAACCGATTCAATTTGCGAACCGTCGAAGAGCTTCCATAGGGTCTTGACGGTCATGCCCCGGTCAGCCACCTGGCTGGTGACCGGCGTGATCAGGGCCGGGAAGAACCTCTCCGCAGCCTCCTGCCGGCTTGCGGATGGAAAGTCGCTGAAGGTATCAGGATCGATGCTCAGGTGGCTGAAATAATGGTTGGCCAGCTGGCTGACACGAAACCTCGGTAACCCAAGCTTACCTGCAGCCTCCTGGCGTGCCCGGTCATCCATGTCCGTGAAATGCAGTGGCGGTTTACCTCGCCTTGCATGGCCTGGAGCCAGCACATCCCTGAATCCGCCATGCTCACCCCCTGGAGTTATCCCGCTGTCTGGCTGACCTGCCATCGCGTCGTTCACTCGCATCCTTTCCCATCGTCAGTCAAATGGCCTCCACACCGGCTGTACGCGTTCATCAAAGACCTGTGAACCACAGGAGGAGGGTGATGAAAGGTGCGGACATCAGAATCGAATCGACCCGGTCCAGGACCCCCCCGTGGCCTTTGAGGAAGTGCCCCATATCCTTGATGCCAAGATCGCGCTTGATCAAAGAGGCGGACAGATCACCGAAGGTGCCTGTCACACCCACCATGGCCCCCAGCAGGATGGCCACCCACCAGGTACGGCCGAGGTCCCGTACCGGATAGGTGCAGACGAAGATGACACCTGCGGCCACGACGCACGACAGCATGGAGCCCGCCAGTCCTTCGACCGATTTTTTGGGTGATATGCGCGGGGAGAGCTTATGTCTGCCCAGGAAAGCACCGAAGAACAGCCCGCCTATGTCCGACACCGCCGGCAGGAAGACCGTCATGGCTCCATGCGCCACCGGATGTTCGCCGAATGTGGTAGGCAGCACGATCATGCATGCCAACAAGGTGATGTACAGGACAGTGAGCAGGGTTACCGTCATATTCGCATAGCCGTTGTAGGCATGTCGCTGTGACTGGCCTGCACGTTGACCATCCTGCAACAGCCGGGTCTTACCCAGGACGGCGCGTTCCAGGCGCTGCCCCCCCTGCCCCTGGAAGCCGGAAGCGAGTGATGCGATAACCGCTGTCAGTAGGACACCGGCCGTCATAGCTCCCAGATGGTCCTTACAGTAGAACATGGCAAGCATGGTTCCTGCGGAACCCAGCCAGAGGGCTACGACCGGGATGTACAGGCCTGCGGTCGCGAAATCCACTCTGAGCTCCCACAGCCCCAGAGTCATGAAAACGACGATAAGAAACATGAAGGCGTCCGGCCTGGCCAATAGGCAAAGCACTATCAATATGACCAGGGCGGCCCCCGTCGCTATGGCCTGCGGCATGTTGCGCCCTGTACGTGTGTTGATGGAGGTCAGGCCAGCCTGCCCGTCCTGCCCCTGCGGATCCTTCATGGTCTCCTTTTCCGCCAGTCAAGGGTCGATAGGCTTGAGTGGACGACTCAGACCTCGAGGATCTCCTGCTGCTTGCTCTCCAGCAGCTGGTCGATTTCGCCACTCATACGCTTCGTCAATGCGTCAAGGTCCTTCTGCAGGCGCTCCCCTTCATCCTCTCCAAGGTCACCATCCTTGACCGAAGCTTCGATCGACTCCTTGGCCTTACGACGAATGTTGCGCAGGGCTACTTTGCCGTCCTCGGCCTTGGTCTTGGCGATTTTGACGTAGTCCTTGCGCCGGTCCTCGGTCAACTCGGGCAAGGTCACCCGTATGACCTTGCCGTCACGGTTGGGGTTGACCCCAAGATCGGAGTCACGGATGGCTTTCTCGACAGCCGACGCCTGAGAGCTATCGAATGGGGTCACCGCCAGTGAACGTGGTTCCGGTACGGAAACCGAAGCAAGTGACTTGATTGGAGTTGGAGCCCCATAGTAGTCCACCATGATGCCGTTGAGCAGTGAGGGGTTGGCCCGACCCGTGCGTATGTCCGAGAAGTTCTCCTTCGTCGATTCGATCGTCTTGTCCATCTGGCTCTTGGCCTGATCCACGACTGTTGCCATTATGCGCTCCTAGCTATTCGTTACGTTCTGTGCAGCCTGCGGTTTCAGCGGGTGGCGGACTCCTGATCGCACACCAGTGTGCCTAATGTCTCACCTTCAAGGGTCCGGGTCACATTGCCCTCGTCCTCCAGACCGAACACCCTTATGGGCATGGCATTGTCACGGGCCATCGAAAGGGCGGAAGCATCCATGACGGCCAGGTTGTCGACCAATGCCCTCTTGTAGCTGAGTCTGGTGAACATATTGGCATCCGGATCCTTGCCGGGGTCCGCGGTGTAGACACCATCAACCCCGTTCTTGCCCATCAAAACTTCGGAGCAGTGGATTTCAAGGGCCCGCTGGATTGAGACCGTATCCGTTGAGAAGTATGGCAGCCCGGCACCGGCACCGAAGATGACAACACGGCCCTTTTCCAAGTGCCGTATGGCTTTTAGAGGTATATATGGTTCAGCCACCTGGCCCATGGTGATGGCGGTCTGCACCCTGGTGGCCTGACCTGCCTGCTCCAGGAAATCCTGGAGCGCCAGGCAGTTCATCACCGTACCCAGCATGCCCATGTAGTCACCGCGGGAGCGCTCAATACCGGCCTGACTGAGTTCGGCTCCGCGAAAGAAATTGCCACCACCAACTACGATGGCCACCTGTACTCCCGTAGCGACCGCCTCGACTATCTCCTTGGCGATCCGCTGGACGACCCTGACGTCCACGCCGACCGCCCCACCTCCGAAAGCCTCTCCGGAGAGCTTCAGCAGGACTCTGCGGACTCCTTCATGCTGGTCGACTTGTGCCTCAGAGCAGGTCATGTAAAGCCTTCCTCGCTTGGTAATCGGTGGCTTGCTGCGCGCAGCCATCTAGCATTGAAGTTTATCGCCGAAGAGCGACAAGGGACATATAACGAGAGGGCCGCACCCTTGTCGGGAACGGCCCTCTCGAGTCATATGCAGGCCCCAAGGCCCGTATCAGGCTTTCGGATCACTCATCGTCCTTGCCGACCTCAAGGCGGGCGAACGCAACGGCCTTGCCGCCAGCCTGCTTGAACAGGTCACCGACCGTCTTGGAAGGATCCTTGACGTACTGCTGCTCGAGCAGGACGCTCTCCTTGAAGAAGGCGTTCAGACGCCCTTCGACGATCTTGGGGATGATCTGCTCAGGCTTGCCTTCGGCCTGCGACTTCTCCGTGGCCACCCGACGTTCGGACTCGACGACATCCTGGGGCACATCCTCACGACGCAGCCACTTGGGGCTCATCGCGGAAATCTGCAGAGCCGCTTCGTGGGCGACGGAGGCACCGGCCTCGTCCGTGGCGATGACGGCCACGATCGACGGCGGCATCTCCACCGACTTGCGATGGGAATAGATCTCCACATGCGGCCCCTCAACCTTGGCGAATTGACCGACCTTGACATGCTCATGGAAGAGTGCGGCGGCCTGCTCGACGGTATCGTGTACCGTGCCGTCCTTGGATGGTGCGGACTCGGCGTCCTGAGCCGTCGAAGCGCCGGCCTTCGCGACATCTGCGATGACCTCGTCGCCGAACTCGATGAACTGCGGGGTCTTGGCCACAAAATCGGTTTCGGAGTTCAGCTCGATTGCGTAACCGACCTGTCCGGCGCCGCCGTCCACGACCGTAGAGGCGATCAAACCCTCCTGTGCCTTGCGGCCTTCCCGGGCGCCCGCGGCCTGGATGCCCTTGGCGCGGATGATTTCCTTGGCGCGATCTACGTCGCCATCGGCTTCAGTGAGAGCCTTCTTGACGTCCATCATGCCGGCTCCGGTCTGGTCGCGCAGCTCCTTGATGAGTGCAGCGGTGATTGTTGCCATGCTATCTCCTCTGGTTTCCGTAGGGCCGTGTTGTCCCGGCCCTACGGCTAGGTGCAATTATTCGGCCTAGGCCTCAGCCTGCTTGGCCTGGGCCTCAGCCTCTGCCGCAGGGGCAGCGGCCTGCTCGGACTTGGCCTGCTCGGTCCCGTCCTTCTGCTTGAGAAGGTCCTTCTCCCATTCGGCCATGGGTTGGTCGGTCGACTCCTGCGCCTTGGCGGCCTTGTTGGAACGCTCCAGCAGGCCATCGGCAACGGCGTCGGCCATGAGGGTCGTCAACAGGTTGACGCCTCTGATGGCATCGTCATTGGCCGGAATCGGGTAGGTGACCTTCTCGGGATCAGTGTTGGTATCCACCAAGGCGACGACCGGGATCTGAAGCTTACGGGCCTCTTCGACCGCCAAGGCCTCCTTGTTGATGTCGACCACGAAGAGGGCGGAGGGAGTACGGTTCATGTTGCGGATGCCGCCCAGCTGGCGTTCCAGCTTGTCCTTCTCACGGCTCAGGAGGAGGAGCTCCTTCTTGGTCAGACCAGAGCCATGCACATCGGAGAAGTCCATCTCCTCCAGCTCCTTGAGGCGGTCCACCCGCTTGGTGATGGTCTGGAAATTGGTCAGCATACCGCCCAGCCAGCGCTCCGACACATAGGGCATGCCGACGCGGGTCGCCTCGCCCTTGACCGCCTCCTGGGCCTGCTTCTTGGTTCCTACGAAAAGAATGGTGCCATTGTGGGCAACTGTCTGCTTGATGAACTCATATGCCTGGTCGATCAAGCCCAGGGTCTTGAAGAGGTCAATGATGTGGATGCCGTTGCGCTCCATTAGGATGTACTGCTTCATCTTGGGGTTCCAACGGCGGGTCTGGTGTCCGAAATGGACGCCGGCCTTGAGCATCTCGCTCATTGTGATCTGTGCCATGGTATTGCCTTTCTGTCGGTTCTTGCCTGGCCATGCGCACCTGCATGCAACCCTTCGTAGGGCCGACCGACACAGGGCATCGCGGGCATGGCGCGAATTCATACGCCTGGTTGGATGAATGCTGTAGTAATCCTCCTCACCCGTGACAGCTCGAAGGATGGATTTCGGCGTACAGAGTAGAGAATAGCACGGGGGGCGCTCATTCGCCGTCAGGCTGAACGGGCGCCCGGGGGGGGGGGGGGGGGGGGCGGGCGGCGGGCGGGGCGGGGGCGGGATCGGGGAGCAGAGGATGGCGGGGGACGAGGTGGTCGAGGGAGGGGGGGCCGAGATGGCGGAGGGCGAGGGGAAGGGAGCGGATGGCAGGAGGAATGGGGCGGGGGATGGGGGGAAGGCACGGATCAGGTCAGGCTGACGTGTGGATGCTAGGGATCATTACAGTACGACGGACACGGCTTGGG
>NZ_PDCH01000069.1 GCF_003315615.1 Bifidobacterium xylocopae | reverse complement strand
CGCTCACCCTCCCGCGTGTCCTGTCCTTCGGGCATGGACTTGAGGCAGCCGTCCGCCCCGGCTATGGCGGCCAGGGCGCGGATGTAGGTATGGTCGCTGGTCCGTTCGCTGAGGGAACCGAAACCGATGTTGCCGCCGATGGTGTCTGCGACGAGGAAGGTGTCTTGGGCCACGATGTTGCCCTGGCTGCGAAGGGTGGCCAGGGGCCAGTCCCGCGCGTCGATGCCATCAATCAGAACATGCCCCACGGTCGGGTCGTAGAAGCGGGCTATGAGGTTGACCATGGTTGACTTGCCGGACCCGGTCTCGCCCAGAATGCCCAGCTTGGAGCCTGCCGGCAGGAAGAAGTTCAGATCCTTGAGAATGGGGGTCTCAGGGTCGTCCGGGAAGGCGAAGCTGACATGGTCGAAGCGTATCTCGCCGGAGATCCGGTCGGGGGTTGGGG
>NZ_PDCH01000068.1 GCF_003315615.1 Bifidobacterium xylocopae | reverse complement strand
ACGGTATGAGGGGTGTCGTGGCGTCTCGGTGGCTCGGGGCGTTCGGGGATGTGCTTGAGGGCGCCTATGCTGGCCGCTTGCAGGCAGATGGATTGGGCGGGGCGCTCGCCGTTGGCGCTGGCATCGCGGTTGAGCTTGAGTGTCCGCCCATCCCAGGAGATCACATGGCCCACGTAGTCCCGGTACTTCATGCGGCCATCCGCCGGGTCCCGGCCCTCGGCCGTGCGCACCACCACTCTGGCACCGCTTGGTATGGTCGAAGGCAATGGTATGGGCATGTGGTCTGGCTCGTTGCGTGGACGATTAAGCTTCTGACAGGCATCTTAGCCCCTGCCGGTCAAGGGGGTCTGGGGCCCAGGGCAGTGAGCTGTGAATGAGGGCAGGGAAGGAGTGGAAGCATGAAATTTAACAAGGAGCTGGATGGTTTTCTCGCCTATGCCCGGGCC
>NZ_PDCH01000067.1 GCF_003315615.1 Bifidobacterium xylocopae | reverse complement strand
ACCCTGGCCACCACGATTCCCTCTACAATCGGGGCCATGGCAGTCTCTTCGGCACCGCATCTTCCCAGCGGCTCATTCGAATGGCTGACTGCCGGACGTGTGGACCCAGGTAGTCGAGTCGTCGTGCTGTGCCCGACCGTCGCCCATTGCCGAGCCGTTGCCTCCCATGGGGCCGATGTCCTGGCCGTTCACCGCGATCCCGATACCGCGGAAAAACTCAACCGCCTTCCTGGCGTCATGGCCGTCTGCGGGTCGCCCGAATCGTTACCTCTTAATTCCTCCAGTTTCGATGCTGTCTTGGTGCACCAGGGCTTTCACGAATTGGCCCCCGGCCTCGCCTTACCTGAAATCGCCCGCGTCCTGCGCCCAGGCAGTGTCCTCGGCGTCTCCTGGCTGGTACGCGATGACACTGTTCCGTGGGTCAAGCGGCTTGCGGCGCTACTGCGC
>NZ_PDCH01000066.1 GCF_003315615.1 Bifidobacterium xylocopae | reverse complement strand
CCGTTCATGCAATCACCGTCGCCCCCCGCCACATAACACATAGGACCATCGTCTAACTGTCTGGCTACCCCCACCTGACAACTTCCTGCATCAAGTGCATGGCCACGGCCTTCTTCGTCTACATGCCGGGGGGTGCAAAACTGCACCAGCTGGAATCGCACGGCTACTGCGCCGGCAAGCCCGGTTTCAAACCGGACCAGGACCGCCCCTATCTGATCAAGCGCGACAACAGCAAGTACCAGGACCGCCCGGCTGATGACCGCATTGGCAACGATCCTTACACGCCCACCCAGTACGGCAAGGCCGCGCCCTTCCCGGAAGCGCCGAACACGACGACCCTCTACTACCAGGTCGGACATTCGACAGACCGGACGGCGACGGACGGCACGAGCGCATCAGGACCATCCACCGCCGGCACGCGACGCACGGCCAGTCAGGACCTCATGGA
>NZ_PDCH01000065.1 GCF_003315615.1 Bifidobacterium xylocopae | reverse complement strand
GTCACGCGCGCGGGTGTGGGGTGGGGGTTGGTGTCGCTGCTGCCGTTGCCGAGCTGGCCGGTCACGCGCGTGGGCGTGGGGCGGGGGTTGGTGTCGCTGCTGCCGTGGCCGCTGTGCTGCCCGCCTGCGCTGACGGCGGTCCAGTTGGTGTAGGGGTCCGGGTCGGTCACGCGCCCGGGCGTGTTCTCGTCGGCTCGGCTGTTGTCGCCGAGCTGGCCGTCGCCGTTTCGTCCCCAGCTGTATGCGTGTCCGTCGCCGCCGTCGCCCACGCTGTCCTAGTGGCCTGCCCTGACCCGGCTCAAGCGCACGTCGCCCGCTGTACTACCCACCCCCCGCGTGTTCCGGGTTTTCCCCCCTGTCGCTGCCTTGCCCTTGCCGAGCCGGCCCCACCTGTCTTCCCCCCCTCTTCCCTCTTCTCCGCTCCCCCTGTTCTCTCGTCCGTTCCGAG
>NZ_PDCH01000064.1 GCF_003315615.1 Bifidobacterium xylocopae | reverse complement strand
CGTTAGATCGTTCATAGAACCAGCTTGCACAATTGAGTGCTCGCAAGTGATGTGACGTCGTACTCTAGGTGTGTGATATGAGCTGCTGGCTACCACCCATATCTACACTTAAGCCTTGGTCGGCAGCGTCAGATGTGTAGAAGACACAGCTGTCACACACCGTTCTTCCAGTTCATGCATCTGATTGCATTGGGAGCGGTCATATGGGGAGTGGGACTGTACTGGTTGGCGGGCCTTCTGTATGCTCGACAGGCACAGTCCCTGTCGAGCATACAGAAGGCCCGCCAACCAGTACAGTCCCCTGTCTCTTATACACATACCCGAGCCCACGAGACCCACGCCGCCACTGGATGCCTTCTTCTTCTTGGAAAAAAAAAACATATCGTACTGGATGTGCAATGCCAGCACTGTATCTTATTTCTTAATCTATTGCCGGCTAGCTTACGGCAT
>NZ_PDCH01000063.1 GCF_003315615.1 Bifidobacterium xylocopae | reverse complement strand
GGTCTGCTATCAGGCGTTCCTGGCCGGCATGGGCACTGGTGCCGATGTGTTACTCGCCCAATGTGATAGTCGGTTGGACGATGCCCTTCATGGTGTGGATGACCCACTCTCCGCGGTTTTGGCATTCAGCGTAGTGACCAAGACGCACGGGGACGTGAACCTCACCATCGCAAGGCTGCAGCATCCATCCCTCGCTGCATTCGAACCCCTGGAGGACACTCATGAGCGATGAGCTAGATCGCATACTGCTGAAGATCAATCGCCTGCTAGCCATCGCCGAGGAGCCGGCGGCAAGCCAGAATGAGGCCGACATGGCCTTCGCACGGGCGCAGAAGCTGAAGAACGAGTACGCCATCATGGACTGGCAGTTGCATGCCCAGGACCGGCGCAACGATCCCATGGTCATGCTGAGGGTGGACCTGGACAGCGGTCCGGTCGACCAGTACAAGAC
>NZ_PDCH01000062.1 GCF_003315615.1 Bifidobacterium xylocopae | reverse complement strand
CGCGAGCCTAACGTCTTGAACGGAGTACGAGTTCGACAAGGAGGAAGACGCGGAATGGAATTTGTTGAGGGACAGCAGCTAAGCCAATCTAGACTACATCTACGGAACCCTGTCAAACCAGGATGGCGAGTACCCGGTTGACTACCATGCATTCTCCCAAGACCCGACCGCCGTCACGGTCGTGGCAGCCAATGCGCAGGACGGTTCCACCAAGTATTTCGACAAGACCGATGTGGCCTATGACAACTACGACATCATGAAGGCATCCTCTGCGGTTCCTGTGGCCTGTGAGCCCTACATCATCGACGGGGTCCCATACTTCGATGGGGGCATTGCCGACCCCGTTCCCGTGCAGAAGGCCATCGACGACGGCTGCGAGCGCATAGTCCTTATTCTGACCCGTTTGAAGGATGTCCTGCGCCAGCAGAAGAAGGATGTCATACCGGCCAGGAT
>NZ_PDCH01000061.1 GCF_003315615.1 Bifidobacterium xylocopae | reverse complement strand
TGCATGCAACACACGAATATCTTCATGAGGAGTGTCATGCAGTGTGTGATAAATTACGTTGTCTTGATGTATCTATTTTTTTTTTCAAGGCAGCAGACGGCAACCGATCTCCGCCTCGGTCTCGTGGGCTCGGATATGTGTATAAGAGGCAGGCTGCGCATCGCCCATATCGACGCCAAGCCGGTGGCCCATGTGACCGCCGAATCCAACATCGTCGAGGAACTGGTAGGTGATACGGCGCCGCGCGTGGACGGATGGGTCCCGTCCACGCGCGGCGCCGTATCACCTACCAGTTCCTCGACTGCCTCGTATACACAACAGACGCCGCCGCCGAAGGCCTAGGTGTAGATCTAGGATGTCGCCGGGCCACTTACAAAGTAAGCAGAGAACACCCTCCGAGCCACGTCACGAGCTCTGGACACAAGTACACGATGCTCACCTCTGTGCGCGTAT
>NZ_PDCH01000060.1 GCF_003315615.1 Bifidobacterium xylocopae | reverse complement strand
GGCCGAGCCTGTCCCGCCACTGACACCCTCACCCTATCTGCCCGCCTCCCGGTCCTTCGTCAACTTCTGCTATATTAGGCCGGAAGCCGTGGAGGAGTACGCCTCTTTGGACGAACAGACCCGTCAGGAGATAGCCAGGCTCCACGAGAGTGTGGCGGGCCTGAACGAGGCCCCCCAACTCCTCAACCGCGATGCCATGTGGGGGGCCAAGATGCGCGCCCCCTGGCTCCTCTTCAAGGCCCCGCGCAGCCAGGCCCGCCAGGCCGGTTTCGACCGCTACAAGGCGCTGCATGGCCAGGGGCTGGACGCCTACGCCAGCTGGGGCCTATGCTATGACAAGTGGGGTTCGACCAAGCCCGCCTCCATGGGTTGGGAGCGGACCATGTGCCGGGAATCGCCGGAGGTCGAGGGTTTGCGCCGGAAGTTCCCCAGCACCTACGAATTCTATAAGTGG
>NZ_PDCH01000006.1 GCF_003315615.1 Bifidobacterium xylocopae | reverse complement strand
CATCGTAACCAGCTACAACATTACGATATGCGAAGAATGACTTCTCGCTCTTTTTGGGTGAATAACCACGCCGTACCCGAATCCGACACCTACGCCTTAGTCCGCAGCGTCAAATGTGTATACGAGACAGCCACTTCCACCTGTCCTTCCGGTTACCTGAAGAAACGATGATGATGATCTTCACACAACGTCTTAGCCCCACTGGTAAGCTGCTCATTATCGCTTATGCGCCGCTTGGGGAATCGGCACATGCATAGTGGGCGATGTTTACTGACGTGTTCGCCAGATGACAGGCGCATGGGGAAATAAAGTATCAGCACTGCACCAAGGAGGGTCTGATTGGATATGCGCAGACGGCATAGATGGAGCGTCTGGTATGGCGCGGTGCTTATGCTTATGCTTCTCCCGATCAGCCTGGTTGCGGCCCTCCTGGCAAGGAATTTTCAACCGGCCTCGGCGGATCAGAACGCCCCGATTGTATTCAGCAACTACACGGTCAAGTTCGACCCCGACAATGGCTCCCCGCCCCGGCTACAGACTGTAACCGCCGGTAAACCGGTGCCGATGCCGACCAATGTGCCCACGAAGCCACAGGCTGTGTTCGTGGGTTGGTATGCCGGCTCAGCACCGTATGACTTCAGCCGTCAAGTGAATAGCAATGTGACGTTAACAGCGCGTTGGGCACCGGCCGATTTCACACTGAGCCCGGAATCAGGCCCCACTGCAGGAGGCAACCAGGTATCGGTCCAGGCACCGGCCATGCCCGGCAAACACTTCCAA
Source organism: Bifidobacterium xylocopae (assembly GCF_003315615.1). GTDB lineage: Bacteria > Actinomycetota > Actinomycetes > Actinomycetales > Bifidobacteriaceae > Bombiscardovia > Bombiscardovia xylocopae. Next base: position 104,153 of record NZ_PDCH01000006.1, on the reverse strand, counting down.
CAGCTGTCCGCAGGCCGCTTCCATGCGCTGGCACTGGACACGGACGGGCGGGTATACTCCTGGGGGCGCAATGACGGCAGCCAGATTGGCAACTCGTCGGTCCCCGCCGGTTTCGATGCCGCCCATACCTCCAAGCCAGTCGAGGTCGAATTGCCGACGGGCATGCGGTTCACGAAAATCGTCGCAGGCCCCAACGACTCCTTCGCTTTCGCCGAGGACGGCTCCCTATATGGCTGGGGGGCCGACGGCAAAGGCCAGCTCGGCGACGGCATGACCACCGACAGGACCACCCCTGTACGCATCCAGCCGACCGACCCGGCAAGCGGACGGCCCATTCACATAACCCAGATTTTCCCTGGGCCCAAGTTCACGCTTGCATTGGATGACAGCCAAGTGGCCTGGGCGTGGGGACAGAACCCTGAAGGCCAGCTCGGCGACGGCACCCGGACCGACAGACTAACACCGGTCCGGGTTATCCTGCCTGCCGGCGTACGACACTTCACCACCATGGCCGCCGGCTCCTCACACTCCCTGGGCATCGCCGACAATGGCAAGACCTACAGCTGGGGCTGGAACGCGTACGGCCAGCTGGGCGCCACAGCCATACCCACCGGCATATACAATCCAGCCGCCATAGCCCTCAGGCCGGTCCAGGTGAGGCTTCCAGCCGGAGTGGAGCTCAGGCAAGTGGCCGCACCCGAGGACTGGTCAATCGCCGTCGGCGGCAACGGCCGCGTCTATACGTGGGGATACAACGGCGACAACGAGCTGGGAGACGGCACAATGAATCCAAGGTCCAGTCCTTATGAAGTGGGCCTTCCACCCAACGAACGTGTCGAAACATTCATGATCAACGCGGACGACACCGTCGTGCTGACAACCGGCGGGACACTCTACGGCTGGGGTTTCAACGCCTGCAACCAAATCGCCGCCGACAGCCAGCAGAACGTGACCAGACCTGTCCCCATCGCCAGGCCGCCCCTAAACAGAGACATAGTACCTAAGCTGGTAGCCGCCAGTTGGAAGCACACCACCCTACTCGACGAGTCCGGCGCACTCTGGGGCTGGGGCAGCAACCAGTACGGACAGCTTGGTACGACAGCCAACGTGGGCTCCGGGGATATCAGCAAGCAGGCGATCGGGATAGACATGCCCCGGAAGGTAGCCGTCACCGGTGTACGATTCGATGGACTGCCGGCGACAGGCCTGGCGGTGAGCGGTAGTGACCCGCGCACATGGACGGCGACCGTCCCGGCCCACACCGACGGCCCTGTGACGGTAAGCATCGAATGGACCTTGAACGGCGTCGGACAGACGAATTTCACCATCACGCCCTACCGGTACTTCGACCCCCTGCCTCTACCTCCCACCGGGGGCCTGCCGGCCCGGCGCATGGCAGGCCTGGCTCTTCTGCTGACCGCTTCCGCTATGGGCGCCGCCTGGCTCCTGCTCCGCAGCCGCCGGACCTGATCCGCCGACCCGATCCACCAACCAGCCCCAGCCATACGGAGCCTATATCCGCCGCCGGCCGTCTTCCTCCTGCGTCAGGCGCAGTGATTCGGCCGCATCCTGCCGCAGCCGGTTCGCAAGCTCACCGCCGTCGGCGAACTTGACCTGGGGACGCAGGTAGGCCAGGAACTCCACACGCACCCGGTGCCCATACAGTTCCAGCCAGTCGTCGCCGGCGATGGCGTTCACCTCCAGCACACGCTCATACCGCCGCCCTTCCCCGGCGAAGGTCTCCTTTGAACCGATGGATATGGCGGCGGGCCAACGCCAGGGCGAGCCGGGCGCCAGCCGGGCCTCCAGGGCGCTGACGGCTCCAGGCTGTGTGTCCGTTCGAGCATCGCCCTGCCTGTATCCGTCGGCCGCGCCGCCACGCCCGGCTTGGGCATCCGCTTCCTTTTCGGGCCCCAGGTCGACCAGCCACCCTGCATAGACCCCGTCCGCAGGCATGCGGCCACGGTGGTCGGCGCCGATGTTCGCTGTGGGGTAGCCCAGGGCACGGCCCCGCTGTTCGCCGTGTACGACGTCGCCTTCAACCGCGTGCGCCCGTCCCAGTATCTCGTCCGCGGCTCGTATGCGGCCCTGCGCCAGGAGGGAACGCACGTTGCTGGAACTCCAGACGCGCACGTTCTTGCAGGAGTGGGCCTTGGTCCAGGCGCGCAGTTGGGCCTTGCTCAGCCCCTCAAGCGGGTCGGCGGGCTCGCCCGCGCCGCTGGGGACGGGGATGTCGCGGGTGGGGATCCAGGTCTTGCCGGGACCGGAGTCGTCGACCACATCGAGCCGGAAGACGCCTGTGGCCTCGGCCAGGGTCTCGATCGCGTGGACGTCGCCGCTGCGGCCGGCACCCATGCTGGCATCCTGGCCGAGCACGAGGGTGCGCATGCCGATTTTGCCTACCAGCGAGCCCAGGAAGAAACGGTAGGATTTGGAGGCGAAGGCCAGGGTGTAGCGCACGCTGAGCACCCAGTCCACGCCCAGCTGGCGCATGAGCCGAATCCGCTCGTCGGCGGGCATGAGTTCGTCGGGATCGGCTGTCGGCTCATCATCCGGCAGTTCACCGCCGGCGTGGGCCTTGGCGTAGGTGTGGACGCGCTTGGGACTGGGGTCGAACATGATGACCACCGCATAGTCGTCCTGCTGATGGGCCAGCTCGACCACGCGCCGGAGGACCGCCTGATGCCCCCGGTGGATGCCGTCGAAGACCCCGACGGTGACGACGCTCTGCTTGCTGGTGCTCAGGGTCGGCCAGTCCACGATGCCGCTGGCGTTCGGTTCCAGTCTGCTGACGTTCATTCGTTTCCTTTTCTTCTCGCCGCTTCCCCAGCGTATGCGGGCGCCTCAGGCTTCGTCAAGGGCAAAGACCGCGCTGGGCTTGGCCTGGCGGCTGTTTCGCGGGACCAGGATGGACACCAGGCGCTCCTGGACGCCCGTCTGCGCCCCCGTGATGGCCGCCGTGGGCCCATCCAGGTGCAGATCCAGGAACCCTCCATGCTGGAGGGTCTGCGTCTGCGCCCGGTCCACTGCGATGGTGGGCATGGTAAGCCTGGCGCCTTCCACCAGGTCCAGGGCCCGGCTCTGTATCTCCCGGCGGTCCTGGTCAAGGCTTGCCTTGGGGCGGGTGACGGTGCGCCCCTCCCGGTCCGTGTAGGTGTGATCGACCGCCCGGGCGGTCAGGACGCGCGGCGCCAGGCCGGGGTCGGCCAGGTCGAACCGTCCGACCCGGGTGCGGCGCAGGACGGTCAGGTGGCCGCCCACGCCGAGCTCCCGGCCCAGATCACGGCCCAGTGCGCGGATGTATGTGCCGGACGAGCAGGTGACCCGGGCCCTGATGTCCACGACGGGGCTGCCGTCGCGCGCCTGCGTGGGCTCGTAGCCCAGGAGCGCGAATTCGCTGATGGTCACCCCCCGGGCTTTCAGCCTGACCTCCTGTCCCTGCCGGGCCAGGTCGTAGGCGCGCCGTCCCTCCACCTTGATGGCGGAATAGGCGTTCGGGACTTGCTGGATGGGACCGGTGTAGTGTTCGCGAATGGCCTGTTCCACCTGCTGCCGGCTGAGGGCGCGCACGCGGGCCGCCACGCCCGGCCCGGCGGCAAGCAGCTCACCGTCGGCGTCGTCGGTGTCGGTGGCCTGGCCCAGGCGGATGGTGGTCTCATAGGTCTTGTCGTGACCGACGATCACGTTCAAAAGGCGGGTGGCCTGGCCGAAGCCGATGATCAGGGCACCGGTGGCCATGGGGTCCAGGGTGCCGGCGTGGCCCACCCTGCGCAGGCCCAGGCGGGAGCGGACGGCGGCCACCAGGTCGTGGCTGGTCATCCCCTGGGGTTTGTCGACTATCAGTATTCCGCTATGCATGGGTGCAATCGTCTCTTTCGCATGCCCACGGAGGACGGGCGGTGTCCCTGCCGTAGGGCGGGCCGAAGCCCGTTCAGGCTCAGGCTTCCTCGGGCCCCTCGGCCTGGTCGGACCAGCCGTCCTGGTCGTGGCCCTCGAAGTGGTCTCCGGTCTCCTCCGCGCCGGCCTCGGCTTCGGCGTCGGACTCGGAATCATCCTCGTCTTCGTCGTGCCTGTAGGGGTCGGGGTCGCCGGCATATTGGGCGTTCGCCCGAGCCGCCTGGAGCTCCTGGTCCCGCCGTTGGGCGACTGTCAGGACGTCTTCTATCTCTGTGGCCTGGGAGGGCACTTCGTCATAGATGAAGCGCAGGTTGGGGGTCAGCCGCAGCCCGGCCTTGGCACCCACCAGTGAGCGCAGACGGCCGGTGGCTTGGCGCAGGGCCTGTTGTGCGCGCTTGCGCTCCCCCTGCTCGTGGCCGGGTCGGCCGATCTGGGTCCAATACACCTTGGCGATCTGAAGGTCGTTGGTGACGCGCACCTCGGTGATCGTCACCCCGTCCAGACGCTTGTCGTGCATCTTCCCTTCGAGCGAGGAGGCGATGACCCTTTGAATCAGGGCCGCTATCCGCACGGCTCTTGGATTGCTGCCTGTGGCCATCGCCTTATGCTCCTTACTCGTACTGCCGGTTCACGTCGAGCGGCCCCGCAGGGCCGCGGACCACTACTTGCGCTCAACCTCGCGCATCTCGTAGGTCTCGATGACATCGCCGATCTGGATGTCATTGAAGTCACCCAGGTTGATGCCCGCCTCGTAGCCTTCGGCCACCTCGTTGACGTCGTCCTTGAAGCGACGCAGGGAGGCGATCTCCAGGTCGTTGATGGTGACGACCCCATTGCGGGAGATGCGTGCCTTGGTGCCGCGCTTGACCGTGCCGTCCTGGACCATGACGCCGGCGATGTTGCCGAACTTGGAGGAGCGGAAGATCTCGCGGATCTCCGAGTGGGAGGTGGTGGCCTCTTCGTACTCGGGCTTGAGCATGCCCTTGAGAGCGGCCTCGATGTCCTCGGTCGCCTGGTAGATGACCGAGTAGTACTTGATCTCCACACCCTCCTGGTCGGCGAGCTCGGCCACCTGCCGGTTGGGCCGGACGTTGAAGCCGATGATGACGGCCTTGTCGACCGTCGCCAGGTTGACGTCGTTCTGGGTGATGGCACCGACACCGCGGTGGATCACCTGGATGCCGACCTCGTCGGAGACCTCGATCTTCATCAGGGAGTCCTCCAAGGCCTCTACGGAACCGGAGGAGTCGCCCTTGATGACAATGTTGAGCATGTCGACCTCGGACTTGGCGAACTGCTCCTTCAGGCTCTCCAGGGAGACGATCTTGCGGCGCTTGGCCAACTGGGCCGCGCGGGCCGTGGCTTCGCGCTTCTCGGCGATCTGCCGGGCGGTGCGGTCGTCGGGGGCCACCAGGAAGACGTCGCCGGCCGAAGGTACGGATGTGAGCCCCAGCACCTGCACAGGCGTGGAGGGCACGGCCGCGTCCATGGCCTGACCGTTCTCATCCAGCATGGCGCGCACACGGCCGTATGCCGATCCGGCCACGATCGCGTCGCCCACATGGAGGGTGCCCTGCTGGACCAGCACGGTCGCGACAGCGCCGCGGCCCTTGTCCAGGCGGGCCTCGACGGTGGCGCCCCGTGCGTCCATGTCGGGATTGGCGCGCAGGTCCAGTTCGGCGTCAGCGGTGAGCAGGACGGCTTCCAGGAGCTTGTCGACATTGGTGCCCAGCTTGGCGGAGATGTCGACGAACATCGTGTCGCCGCCATACTCCTCGGAGACCAGGCCGAACTCGGTCAGCTGGCCCCGCACCTTCTCCGGGTTGGCGCCCTCCACATCGATCTTGTTGACCGCCACGACGATCGGCACGTCGGCTGCCTTCGCGTGGTTGATGGCCTCCACTGTCTGCGGCATCACACCGTCGTCGGCGGCCACCACCAGGATGGCCACATCGGTCAATTCGGCACCGCGGGCGCGCATGGCCGTAAAGGCCTCGTGGCCTGGGGTGTCCAGGAAGGTGATCTTGCGTGGCTCGCCCTCCAGATCGACGGTCACCTGGTAGGCGCCGATGCGCTGGGTGATGCCGCCGGCCTCGTGGGCCGAGGTGTTCGTCTTGCGGATGGTGTCCAGCAGGCGTGTCTTACCGTGGTCCACGTGGCCCATGACGGTTACCACCGGAGGCCTCGGCTTAAGATCCGCGTCGTCCTGCCCCTCCTTCTCGGAGTCCAGGTCGATGTCGAACTGCTGGAGGAGCTCGCGGTCCTCCTCCTCGGCGGAGACGATCTTGATGTTCCAGCCGATCTCCTGGCCCAGCACCTCGAAGGTGGTCTCGTCCAGGGATTGGGTGGCCGTGGCCATCTCACCCAGGTGGAAGAGCACGGTGACCAGGGCGGCCGGATTGACGTTGATCTTCTCGGCCAGGTCGGACAGGGTGGCGCCCTGCCGCAGCTTGATGGTCTGCCCATTGCCCGCGGGTATGCGCACCCCGCCGATGACGGGTGCCTTCATCTCCTCGAACTCATGGCGCTTGGCCATCCGGTTCTTGCGGGCCTTGGAGGACTTGCCCCCTTGGCGGCCGAATGCGCCTGCCGCTCCACCGCGACCACGGCCACGGCCACCGGGGCCCGAGGACTGCGGGGCACCGCCGAAGCGGTTGCCGCCCTGCCCCGGACGTGCGCCCGTTGCGGATGCGCCGGGCCTGTTATGACCCCACTGGTTGGTCCTGGCGCCTCCGCCCTGCTGACCCGGCCGGCCGTTGCGGAAGCGGCCCCGCAGGCCCCCGCCACGGCGGCTGTCGTTCACTGTCGGGCGCGCCATCGGATGCGGACGCGGGATGTCGCTGGGCATGGGGGATTTCATTCCCTGCTTGCGACTGAAGGGATTGTTGCCGGGCCGGGGCGCCGATGCGCCCTTTCGCCCGCCCTGCTGCCCCTGCGGGCGCGGGCCGGGATGTGCTCCCGGCGCACCGGGACGCGGTCCTTGGCGGCGCTGGGGCTGCTGGGGCTGCTGGCCGGCACCTGGACGCTGGGCCGCAGGGCTACCACCGCCGGAACGGCGGCTCGAACCCGGTGTGGGCATGCGACGGTCCCCGGGCCGCGCGGCGGCGGAGGGCTGCGACGGAGCCTGGGCCGATGAGGGCTTGGCAGCCTCCGCGGCCTTGGATGCACCCTGCGGTGCCGCCGGCTTGGCGGACGACTGTCGGCTGCCACCCGGATGACGGGCGGGCGAAGGCGAGGCCGCGCGGGCCTTGCCTGACTTTTGCTCCCCGTCCTGCTGACCGGACTGGGGGAAAGCGTTCTTGAGGCGGCGGACGACGGGCGCCTCCACCGTTGAGGAGGCGGACTTGACGAACTCCCCCATGTCCTTGAGCTTGCTCAGGACTGTCTTGCTGTCTACGCCAAGCTCCTTGGCTAATTCATACACGCGCGCTTTGGGCACTTACTTCTCTCCTAATCACCGACCGCGCGTATGAAGGCGCGATCATTCCATTTCGACGGCGAACATATCCTGTCTCATCGTGCGACCATGATCGTGTTACCTCGTCTCTGTACCGCATCCGGGCAGCGTAATGCCGCGCACTTCGGATACGGCTCTAAGCATACTCGTGCGTACGGATGTTCCGCTCAGCCCTCTTCGTCTTCGGGGGAAGGGTCAGCCGCGGGGTTTGAGGCTTCGGCGGATGCCACGGTCTGCGGTGTCTGCGCGCCCTGCCCGCCGGAGGGCCGGGCGGCGTCGGCGGCGGCCCGGGCGGCCTCCTGCTCCTTGAGCTTGGCCTGATGCTTCTCCAGGGATTCGATGCCGATCTTCCAGCCGGTCAGTTTGGCGGCGAGACGGGCGTTCTGCCCCTCCTTGCCGATGGCCAGCGAGAGCTGCGAGTCGCGTATGTATGCGATCGCGGTCTGGTTGCGCGGCGAGACTATGGCGACCTCACGCACCGTGGCCGGTGACAGGGCCGAGGCGATGAACTCGGCAGGGTCCTTGGACCAGTCGACGATGTCGATCTTCTCCACGCCCAGGTTCTCCATGACCGCGCGCACGCGGGCACCCCCCGGCCCGATGAGGGCGCCTTTGGGGTTCACCCCCTTGGCGTTGGCCTTGACCGCGATCTTGGTGCGGGCCCCCGCCTCGCGGGCGATCGCCATGATGGAGACGGCCCCTGCGTTGAGTTCCGGCACCTCAAGCTCGAACAGGCGTCGAACCAGGCCGGGGTGCGAACGCGAGACCACTATCTCCGGTCCACGGAAGCCCCGTGAGACCGTGACCACGTAGACACGTATGCGCTGGCCATGCCGGTAGCGCTCCCCCGGCACCTGCTCGCGCCTGGGCAGGATGGCCTCCACATCCCCGACCGCGACATGCACGTTGTTGGGATCGAGCGCGTCCTGCTGCACCACGCCGGTGATCAGATGTTCTTTCTGTCCGGCGAATGCGCCGAAGATACGCTTGTCCTCGGCTTCACGGAAGAGGTCGTTCAGGACACCCCGTGCCGTCGAAGCAGCCACGCGGCCGAAGTCCTCCGGCGTGTCGTCGTATTCCTCCCCGAGCCTGGGCACGGGATGGGGGTCCTCCTCGGTGGGTTCCTGGGGAATCTCGTCCTGGGCCCACACCGTGAAGGAGCCGGCGCGGTCGTCGAGTTCGACCCGGGCATGCTTGGCGGCATGGGGTGTTTTGGAATAGGCCAGACGCAGGGCTTCGGTCAGTGCTTCATCCAAGGTCTCGGCATCTATCCCCTGCTCCGCCGCCAGCTGATGGATCTCTGTCAGGTCCAATTCCATGTCAAGGCCTCCTATGAAGTTATGCCGTGCCTGCTGAACGGGCGACGGTCTGCAATTCAGACTATCCTAGCCTTTCATGCAGACACGTACGGGTTCAGGAGCGCACGCGCGAGGCCGATTCCCCTCCAGGCGCAAGGCCCGCGTCCGCTCCTGCATCCTCCTGCTGTGCGCGGCGGCCAGCGTCCTGTCCGGCTGCTCCTCCCCTGTCGCCATCCAGCGGATGGACCCGCAAGGGGGCCAGAGCGTGCTCAGCCCCTGCGACCGGGCAGTGGCCGATGCCCGGACATACGACCGGCGCACGGCCGACCCCTGGTTCGCATCCGCCGCCGGGGCCCGCCTCCAGGAGCCTGCGGCCGCAGCCCAGGCCTGGCACGAAGTGGCCATAGCATGCCCGGCCCGTTTCGGTGAAGCCGTGAACCGTTCGGCCCTGGCCTGGATGACGGCCAACCGCCGCGCCCGGGCCGGAGGAGCTTCCGCGCTGATGCCGGCGGACCCCCAGGCCCTCACACTGCAGGCCCTGCAGGAGCTTCCATCCGCCGCCCGCCTGCTCGGACCCACACAGCTGGCACAGGCGGCCAGGGCGGAGGACAGGGCCGGATTCTCGCTTATCGTACTGGCCGGACGGCGTCAGTCCGGTGGCACCACCCTCCTGGCAGTCGGCGACCGCCATCATGCAGCGGCCCAGTCCCTGGCTTCGGCCGACCCTGCGGGCGACCCACGCCAGGCCGTCTATTCCAGCAAGGATCTCCTGCAGCATCCTGATTCGATGACCGATCCCTCCAATGGACTGGAAGCGCCCACCGAGTCCGTGGTGGAGATGAACTGCGCGCGAGGTCTCATCCAGGCCTTCCAAGGATTCGTCACAACCGCTGCGAAGGAAGGCATGGAGGCCGAAGACGAGGGCGGCGCCCAAGGCCGGCCCGGGGCCCCAGGCCTCGCGGACGGCAAACAACCCGGCAGCCGCAACCCCGTACATGAACAGCGGCAGGCCCTGGGCACCCTTGCCCTCATGGCCACCGCCCACGCCTATACGGCCCTGGACGAGGGCTACCCCGCCCTTCCTCAGGCGCTGCTGCAGGAAGTCCCGAACTCGTAAACAAAACACCGCTTTGCGCTCACCCAGTCCAGCCAAGCCACCGTCAGCACATTCAGTCCACAACCGGTCCCATCCAGTGTCATAGATCCGATACACATAAACCGACGGGGCCCCGGTATCGCTACCGGGGCCCCGTCAAAGGCGGATGAGGCGAGATTCGAACTCGCGGAGGGGTTAGCCTCACACGCTTTCGAGGCGTGCTCCTTAGACCGCTCGGACACTCATCCCTTGCTGCCATCAGCTGCGCTGTGGCGGCAACTTTTCCATTATGCCATACCTGAGCGACCAAATGGCCGGCGCGTCGAACATCGGACGGCGATCATCAGCCACCAGGCCTGCCCGCGGAGCCGGAGGGGCCAGCAGTTGCCCCTCCCGGTCACCGCTGCCGGAATCAGCCGTCGAGGGTGCGTTTGGCACGGATCGCGCTGGCGCGCTCCGCCAACCGGTCGTCCGAGGGATAGGCCACATGCTCCAGGGTCAACCCCTGTGCGGCGACCGGGCCTGTGGAGCCCTCCCGCAGGGGGTGCATGACCTTGTCCCGGAACCAGTCCGCGTCCCGCTTGCCCTGCCCCACCCGCAGGCAGGCGTTGACCAGTGATCGCACCATGTTGTGGGCGAAGGCGTCCGCCACGATCGTGAACACGACCAATCCCGATTCCGCGGCCGGAGTCCGGAAAGCCGGTCCTGCCCCCATCCCATAAGTCAGCAGCGGCCGACCCGGCACCCGGTCCCAGTGGGCGTATTTGACCTGCCGTATGGTGGTTCCCCCTGGATTCGGTGTGGCGAAGGAACCGAAGTCATGCAGGCCTACGGCCGTTGCCGCCGCGCGGTTCATGGCATCGAGGTCGAGGGAGCCCTCCAACCCGAGTACGAAACCCCGCAGCCGCGGATCGAAGCGATCACGGCCCTCGCTGACACGATAGAGGTAGGTCCGTTCCAAAGCCGAGAACCGGGCGTCGAACCCCCCAGGTGCCCTCTGCACCCTGTGGATGGCTATATCCGTGGGCAGGAGGCGTTGCAACCGGTGTTCCAAGGCACTTTCCGGCGCCGCATCCATATGACCCACACAGCCCGACAGTACGCCCGAGGGAATGTCCAGATGACAGACCTGGTGTGCGGCGTGCACACCAGTATCCGTACGGCCGGCCACCACCAGCCGGGGGACCCAGCCCTCCGGCTCCCCGGCGCCCCTGCCCCCGGCCCGCCTGCCTCCTGCGGACCCCGACGTTCCCAGCACCCGGGCCAGGGCGGCCTCCATCTCGCCCTGGACCGTCCGCAAGCCCGGCTGCCGGGCCCAACCATGGAAGTCGCCCCCGTCATAGGCCAGATCGATACGCAGCCTGACCGTATCCCGGCCGGCCTGTCCCTCCTGCATGCCCTCAGCCAGGCCCTTACGGGTGTCGCCTGCCATGTCCCTCCTCATCACCGGATACCGGTGTGCCACGATACAAGAATGGGCCGGGGTTTGCGCCCCAGCCCATTGCCGCCTACCAGCCCGGTTTCACATCCGGCTGCTTGGTGGTCAGTCTACTTCTCGTCCGACTTGGCGGCATCCTCTGCCACATCGGCGTCCTCTTCGGCTTCGGCCTCGGCGGCCTCGTCCTTCCTGGACTCCTTCTGCAGGTCAACGGCGGCCTCATCCGCTCCGGCGACATCCTGCCCGGACTCGTTGGCGTCGACGGCCTGATCGGTCGCGTCCTTGGCGAGACCCTCGGTGATGGCCGCCTCGGTGGCTTCGGCCATCTCGCTGTCGTCAGCCTTCGCAGCCTGCTTGGCGGCGGCCTCGGCCTCACGCACAGTGGCCTTCTTGGCTGACAGCGGTTCGGTCACGAGTTCGATTACCGCCTGAGGGGCGTTATCGCCCTTGCGAGGGGCGATTCGGGTGATGCGTGTATATCCGCCCTCACGCTGCTCCATCTGCTCGGCAATCTCGGTGAAGAGCTTATGGACCACGGACTTGTCACGGATGACGCGCATGACCCGCCGACGGGAAGGCTGGTCGCCCCGCTTGGCGAAGGTGATCAGACGCTCGGCCAGGGGCCGCAGTCGCTTGGCCTTGGGCAGCGTGGTGGTGATCCTGCCGTGTGCGTACAGGCTGGTGGCCATGTTGGCCAGCATGAGGCGCTCATGCGCCGGGCTGGACGCCAGACGTGGGCCCTTTTTCGGTTGTGGCATTGTATTCTCCTTGTGTTGCTTCCCGGGTCCAGGTGGGCATTCGCCCGAGCATCCGAGCCTGGGAGGCTCTTACGGGGGGTGGACGCACGTCTCCGCTGCCGTCCACCCCACGGTCGACCTACAGCGAGGTCATTGATCCTCCGGCGAGAAGAACGTCCCGCCTTCGAGGTTGTTGGTGTCGAAGCCCAGGGGCGACGGCTTGAGGGCGAGTCCCATGCCCTGCAGCTTCTCCTTGACTTCGTCGATTGACTTCATCCCGAAGTTGCGGATATCCAGCAAGTCCTGCTCAGTGTGCGAGACAAGCTCGCCAATCGTGTGGATGCCCTCACGCTTGAGGCAGTTGTATGACCGCTGCGTCAGGTTCAGGTCCTCGATTGGAACGGCCATCTCCGGGTCCGCTTCCTCCTGGACGGGCTCGGGGCCGATCTCCACGCCCTCGGCCTGGTTGTTCAGGTCGCGGCAAAGACCGAAGAGCTCCACGAGTGTGGACCCGGCTGACGCCACCGCGTCGCGGGGCGAGATGGCGGGCTTGGTCTCCACGTCCAGCACCAGCTTGTCGAAGTCGGTGCGCTGCTCGACGCGGGTGGCCTCCACCTTGTATGAGACCTTCAGGACTGGCGAGTAGATCGAATCGACCGGGATGCGGCCGATCTCATCGGAATCCTGCTTGTTGAGCTGGGCCTGCACGTAGCCACGGCCACGCTCGACGGTGAACTCGATCTCGAGTTCCCCATCCTCTGCCAGGGACGCGATATGCAGGTCGGGGTTGGCCACAGTGACGCCGGCCGGCGGCGTGATATCGCCAGCCTTCGCCTCGCCCTTGCCCGACTTGCGCAGGTACATGACGACCGGCTCGTCATACTCACTGGTGAGCACGATGTTCTTGATGTTGAGCAGGATCTCCGTCACGTCCTCCTCCACGCCGGGCAGCGTGGTGAATTCGTGCAGCGCACCGGAGATACGGACCGAAGTGACGGCCGCCCCCGGAATCGAGCTCAGCAGGGTACGACGCAGTGAGTTGCCCAGAGTGTAGCCGAAGCCAGGCTCCAGAGGTTCGATAGTGAACCGTGAGCGCTGGGCGTTGACGACCTCTTCAGTAAGTGTCGGACGCTGTGCAATAAGCACTGTTCTTATCCTTTCAGCTCCAACCGGTGGTGCACTCACCGGTCTTCGCGGGTGGACTTATTGGTTTTCGAGTGCTCAGACGCGACGGCGCTTGGGAGGACGGACACCGTTGAATGCCTGCGGGGTGACGTCGGAGATGGAACCGACCTCCAGGCCCGCCGACTGCAGGGAGCGGATGGCGGTCTCGCGGCCCGAACCGGGGCCCTTGACGAAGACATCCACCTTCTTGACGCCGTGCTCCATCGCCTTGCGGGCGGCGGATTCGGCGGCCATACCGGCGGCATAGGGGGTGGACTTGCGGGAGCCCTTGAAGCCGACGTCACCGCCGGAGGCCCACGCCACCACCGCGCCCGAGGGGTCGGTGATCGAAATGATGGTGTTGTTGAATGTGGACTTGATGTGCGCCTGCCCGACGGGAACCGACTTGCGGTCCCGGCGACGAGGCTTGCGCGTGGCTTGCTTTGTGGCGGCCATTGATCCTCGTTTCCTTCTAACGATTGAATTACTTGCTTTCGAGGGCGGGAGCGACCTGGCTCCGAGCCTTCACGACCTTACTTGGTCGCCTTCTTCTTTCCGGCGACCGTGCGCTTCGGGCCCTTGCGGGTGCGCGCATTGGTCTTGGTGCGCTGGCCACGCACGGGCAGTCCCCTGCGGTGGCGCTGGCCCTGATAGCAATTAATCTGGATCTTCCGGCGAATATCAGCGTCAACCTCACGACGCAGATCACCCTCGATCTTGTAGTTGCCTTCGAGGTAATCACGCAGCGTAACCAGCTGCTCATCCGTGAGATCCTTGACGCGGGTGTCTGGATTCACACCAGTGGCGGCAAGTGTTTCCTTCGCACGAGTGCGCCCGACACCGAAGATGTAGGTGAGGGCTATCTCGATGCGCTTCTCGTTGGGGATGTCGACTCCGGCAAGACGTGCCATACTCGATTCCTTCTGTTCACGCAGGTCGTGCACCAAGTCGCCCGGTCTCCCGGCCCGGGCCTGCGCACCCGGGGTTCAGCCTGTAGGGCTGTGACTTGACGCCTTTTTCAGTTATGCCGCTGGAAATCTACCTCAGCCTTGCCGCTGCTTGTGGCGCGGGTTGGTGCAGATCACCATGACACGGCCGTGACGGCGGATCACGCGGCAGTTCTCGCAGATCCTCTTCACACTAGGGCTGACCTTCATGGTTTTCCTTTGCTTCTGTGTACCTTTACTTGTACCGGTACGTAATGCGGCCACGGTTCAGGTCGTAGGGGCTCATCTCGAGCACGACCCTGTCCTGAGGCAGAATACGTATGTAATTCTTGCGCATCTTGCCGGAGATGGTCGCCAGGACGGTGTGCTTGTTCTCGAGCTCGACGCGGAACATCGCATTCGGCAATGCCTCCACTACCCGACCTTCGACTTCGATCACACCATCTTTTGCCATGAGCCTTCAATCCGTCCGTTGGCTGATTACTTGACATGTCTCAAGACACGCCAACTTGCTAGTATAGCATAATTCAATCCTCGAATCTCCGGCGAGTCGCAATACGACCTCAGAGCCTCTGTCGCCTTGCATTCCCCCTGAACAGGATGAGCCGCCGGCCAGCCTTGGGGCCGCCGGCGGCTCATCATCCTTCTCAGGAATCGCGAATCTCAGCCTTCGATGGCGATGGTCTTCCTGCTCTCGACCGGTTGCACCGATTCCTTCGGAACCGAGACGTGCAGGGTGCCGTCGGAGAACTTGGCGTGGATGTCGTCCTCCTTGACCCCCTCGCCCACATAGAAGCTGCGGGAGCAGGCACCGGTGTAGCGTTCGCGGCGAATCCACTTGCCGCCCTTGCCCTTGTCGTCCTGCTCGCTCTTCTTCTGGGCGGACACGATCAGATAACCGTCCTCCAGCCGCAGGCTGACATCATCCTTGGCAAAGCCGGGCAAATCGATGTCGAGTTCGTAGGATCCGTCCTTCTCGCGCACATCCGTGTTCATAAGAGCGGCCTGCGCCATTCTGCCTGAACCGTCGGAACGGCGGGAATCACGCCAGTTGTTGAAGAAGGGGTCATCGAAGAAATCACCGAAAATCGAGTTGTTCATCAAAGCCGGAAGCATTGTCATCATGCACACTCCTTAGGTAGCATACACATTCACATCATTGGGCCAGGATCCTGGCCACCGGGTATTCCCGGGGGCCTCCCCCGCCGTTCACTACTAACAACCGCTTCACCGCCGTGCTATGCCCGGATTCAACCCACAGCGAAACCAAACTTGAGCCTTAATGACTCAGGTTTTCATTCGGAGGTAGGCCCGCCCTCTGGAAACACAAAAGGCGGCGCCGACTCGCGTCGGTGCCGCCTTCACCATGTCATAAACGTCTGCTCAGCCGCGACGATCCAAATTGCTGACGATTGCCTTGGAAATGGCATCGATATCGCCGACCCCATCTACCTTGACCAGAAGCCCACGCCCTTCATATGTTGCAAGCAGCGGTTCCGTCTCCTTCGAGTACACGTCCAGACGCTTGGCGATCACCTCAGGGGTATCATCGGCACGGCCTTCTATTTCGGCCCGTTTCTTCATGCGCTCCATCAGCACATCACGGTCCGCGTCAAGGGCGACCACAGCACTCAGTGGCGTACCCAGCTCGTCCAGCATGGAATCCAACGCCTCCACCTGCGACGCGGAACGAGGATATCCGTCCAGAATCCAACCGTCCTTAGCGTCGTCCATGCCCAGACGATCCTCGACGATCCTGTTGGTCAACTCATCGGGCACCAACTCGCCCTTGTCGATGTAAGCCTGGGCCTGCCTGCCCAACTCGGTGCCGTTCTTCAGGTTGTAGCGGAAGATGTCGCCCGTTGAAATGGCAGGAATACCGTAGTGCTTGCTCAGCAGGGCAGCCTGCGTACCTTTACCGACTCCCTGGGGTCCCATGATGAGCAGTCGTTGAGCCATGTCTCTTTCCTTTGTTTGTCAATCATTGCGGTTTGCATTCGTCGCATTATGCGTGATCCGGCCCGGCGAGCACTCGCCACGGCCGGATCATACGTTCATCTCTTCGAGCACATGGGAAGGATCAACCTTCCTTGTGGTCCCCCTCCAGCAGGAAGCCGGTGTATTGGAACTGCTCGGTCTGGGCCTTGGCCTGGCGCAGGGTGTCAAGGCCCACGCCCGCGATAATCAGGATCGTAGTGCCTCCGAACGGCAGCTTGCCGTTGATCTTGAGCAGCATGATCAGGACCGTGGGAATCAGCGCCACGAAGAGCAGGTAGATGGCGCCGACCGTGTTCAGGCGGTTCATCACATAGTTCAGGTAGCGGGAGGTGGCCCTGCCGGCGCGGATGCCCGGGATGAAACCGCCGTATTCCTTCATGTTGTCGGCCGTTTCATCCGGATTGAAGGTGATGGAGGTGTAGAAGAAGCAGAAGAAGACGATCATGACCGAGTACATGGCGATGTACCACACACTGGTGGTGTTCGCCAGATTGGTGTTCACCCACTTGACCCAGGACTGCTCGGGCTTGCCGAACTGCGATACCAGTGTGGGAATGGCCAGGATCGACGATGCGAAGATGGGCGGGATGACACCGGACATGTTCACCTTGAGCGGCAGGTAGGTGGAGGATCCGCCATACATCTTCCGACCGATCATACGGCGCGTGTACTGCACAGGGATGCGTCGCTGCGCCAGTTCAACGTAGTTGACGAAGATCAGGATGAGGACGAGGACGCCAACGACGATGCCGAACTTCTTCCAATCGCCGTTCTTGCCGTTGGTGCCCCAACCAATGTTCCACAGCTGGGGCAGGAATCCGGAGCAGATGGAAGTGAAAATCAGTACCGACATGCCGTTGCCGATGCCTTTGTCGGTGATCAGCTCAGCCATCCACATGATCAGGCCGGTGCCACCGGTCATGACCAGGATCATGACCACGAAGTTCCATACTGATCCGTCGGGGATGACCTTCTCGGTGCAGGCGTTGTTGAACAGGGCACCCGAACGTGCGGTGACCAGGATGGTCGTGGACTGGAGGATAGCCAGACCGATGGTCAGATAACGGGTGTACTCCGTGAGCTTGGCCTCACCCGACTGCCCCTCTTTGTGGAGGGCCTCGAATCTGGGGATGACCACACGCAGCAGCTGAACCACGATCGATGCGGTGATGTAGGGCATGATGCCCAAGGCAAAGATGGACAGCTGGAGAAGGGCGCCACCGGAGAACAGGTTGACCAGACCGATGAAGTCCTCATTGCCCGCCGACGTGACGCACTTCTGCACCGCCGGATAATCCACGCCCGGCGTGGGTATGAAGGAACCGATCCTGTAGATGATGATGATACCGAAGACGAAGAGGATCTTCTTCCTCAACTCCTTGGTTTTGAAGGCCTGGATTAACGTCCTCACCTGGATTCCTCCCTATAAGCGCTTCGGCTACCCCATGCCGCGCTGACAACTTCCTGCCCTAGCTTAGATGATGGGCAGGTCAATGCTTAAAGCCCGGTAAACCATCGGCCCCCACCCGCTGCTGCGGGGGGAGCCGATCGTCATACCGTTTTCCCGAAACCGCCTGGCTCGGTTCAGTCCTGAGAGACGGAACCGCCCGCGGCTTCAATCTTGGTCTTGGCCGAAGCGGAGACCTTCACACCCTTGAGCGTGAAAGCCGCCTTGGCTTCGCCCTCGCCCAGGACCTTGACCGGGCGGCCGGAGCGGACCGCACCATGTTCCGCCAGAGCCTCAGCGGTGATCTCGCCACCATCTGGGAACAGCTCGGACAGCCGGTTCAGGTTCACCACCTGGAACTGCTGCTTGAACGGACTCTTGAAGCCACGCAGCTTGGGCAGGCGCATGTACAGAGGGAGCTGTCCGCCTTCGAATCCCGGACGCACCTGGTACCTCGCCTTCGTGCCCTTCATACCGCGGCCCGAGGTCTTGCCCTTTGAACCTTCACCGCGGCCGACGCGGATGCGGTCGCGCTTGGCACCGGGGGCCGGGTGCAGGTCATGCATGCGCAGAATCTGCGGCTCCTCGGCCTGAGTGGAGTTCTTGCTAGCCATAATCAGTCTGCCTCCTCAACGGTGACCAGGTGGCGAACCTTGTCGATCATGCCGCGGTAGACCGGCGTGTCGTCTATGACGACGCTCTGACCGATCTTGCGCAGATTCAGCGAACGCGCGTTCACCTTCTGGCGCTCTGTCTGGTTGGCGAAACCCTTGACCAGGGTGACCTTCAGATGCTTGCTCATCACTCACCATCCTTCTGGTCGGAGGCCTTCGCCTTGGCTTCCTCACGGGCCTTGCGCGCCTCGGCGATGCCGGCTGCGCGCGCCTTGAGCAGGGAGTCGGGAGCGACTTCCTCCAAGGTCAGACCACGGCGTGCCGCGATCTCCTCGGGCTCCTCCAGTGACTTCAGCCCGGCAACCGTGGCCCGGACCATGTTTACGGCCGTCGCCGACCCCATGGACTTGGTCAGGATGTCGGTGATGCCCGCGCACTCCATGACGGCGCGGACGGGACCGCCGGCAATTACGCCGGTACCCGGAGCCGCAGGCCGCAGGAGGACGGTTCCGGCTGCATCGTGGCCGATCACCGGGTGGGTGATGGTGCCACGGATGCGAGGAACCGTGAACATGTGCTTCTTAGCATCCAGCTGGCCCTTGGCGATCGCCGCCGGGACCTCGCGGGACTTGCCATAGCCCACGCCGACCGTGCCCTTGCCGTCGCCTACGACCACCAGGGCCGCGAAGCTGAAAGTACGGCCACCCTTGTGTACCTTGGATACACGGTTGATGGTCACGACCTTGTCGAGCATGTCGTCGTTGCGGTCATCCCGGCCGCGACGGCCACGACGGCCGTCCCGCCGGCCTTCGCCACGCCGGCCGTCGCCACGGGAGCCACGACGGCCCCTGCGGTCGTCATTGCCGCCCCGTGCGCCGGTGCCTGCGGACTGGGAAGCCTGGCTGGCCTGTGCCTCGCCGGCCACCTGGGTGTCCTTTGTCGTCTCGTTATCGCTCACAGTGCCAAACCTCCCTCACGGGCGCCTTCCGCCACGGCCGCCACGCGACCATGGTACTTGTTGCCACCGCGATCGAATACCACGGTGGTGATGCCTGCGTCCTTGGCCTTCTGGGCGATCTGCTCGCCGACCTTGCGGGCCGCGGCGGTCTTGTCCCCATCGACCTTGGGGAAGTCTCCGGCCATGGTGGAAGCGCTCACCAGGGTGATGCCCCTGGTGTCATCCACAATCTGTGCCACCATGTGCCTGTTGGAACGCGTGACCACCAGACGTGGGCGCTCTGCCGTGCCTTCTATGCGCTTGCGCAGGCGGAGGTGACGGCGCAGACGGGCGACCTTCTTGCCTTTTCCGCGAATTGCGACTGTCATATCACTTACCAGCCTTTCCTGCCTTGCGTAGGATGTGCTCATCCGCGTACTTGATGCCCTTGCCCTTGTAGGGTTCGGGGGCCCGCAGCTTACGGATGTTGGCTGCCGCCTGGCCGACCTGCTGCTTGTTGGTGCCGCGCACGATGATCTCGTTCGCGTTGGGCAGTTCGTAGGTGATTCCCTCGGGCGCGTCGACGCTCACGGTGTGTGAGTAACCCAGGGAGAGCTCCAGGCCCTTGCCCTTGGCTGCTGCACGGTAACCGGTGCCGACCACCAGCAGGTGCTTCTCGAAGCCCTTGGAGACACCCTCCACAATCGACGCGATGATTGCACGCGACAGGCCATGGTTGGCCCTGGTGCCACGATCCTCATTCGCCGGTTCTAGGATGATCTGCGAGCCATCGACCTTGCCGGATATACCCTCGGGCAGGGTGAAGGAGTCGGAGCCCTTAGGTCCCTTGGCCATGAAGTCCTGACCCTTGAATGAAGCCTCCACGCCCGCCGGGATGGCGACGGGGAGCTTACCAATATGCGATGCCATGTTCAGCTCTCCTTTCTCACCACACGTAGGCGACGATTTCGCCGCCGATGCCCCGGTCGAGGCATTCCTTCTGCGTCATCAGACCAGAGCTGGTCGAGATGATGGCCACACCCAGACCGCCGAGCGGCATGGGCAGGGAGTCGGACTTGGCGTACCGCCTGAGACCAGGCTTCGACACACGCTTGATGCCTTCGATGCTCTGCTCACCATGGGGACCGTACTTGAGCTTGATCTCCAAGGTCTGGCCCACGCGGGCCTCCTTGGCGGTGAAGTCCTTGATGTAGCCTTCGCGCTTGAGAATCTGAGCGATGGCCGCCTTGAACTTCGAATACGGCATGTCCACGGTCTCATGCTTGGCCGCACTCGCGTTCCGCAGACGCGTCAGCATGTCCGCGATTGGATCTGTCATTGTCATGTGGGCTTATGCCCTTCCTCGCCGTGGTTTCCGCCGCCCGGCAGTCTCCTGCCTGGACAGCGGACCTTCAGCGTCGATCTTTACCAACTGGACTTCGTAACTCCGGGCAGCTCGCCGGCATGTGCCTTATTGCGAAGGCAGATGCGGCACAGGCCGAACTTGCGATAAACGGAATGGGGACGACCGCAGACCTGGCAGCGTGTATAGCCACGTACCTTGAACTTAGGCTTGCGTGCCGCCTTGTTCCTCAGAGCGGTTTTTGCCATTTCAGTTCTCCTTGAAGGGGAAACCAAGCTGCTTGAGCAGTGAGCTGGCCTCCTCGTCGTTCTTGGTGGTGGTCACCACAGTGATGTCCATACCACGCTGGTGGTCGATCTGATCGGGGTCAATCTCGTGGAAGACGGACTGCTCGGTCAGGCCGAAGTTGTAGTTGCCCTGTCCATCGAACTGTTTGCCGGAGATGCCGCGGAAATCGCGGATCCGGGGCAGGGCCACGGTCAGCAGACGGTCCAGGAACTCCCACATGCGCTCGCCCCTTAGGGTGACGTATGCACCAATGGCCTGGCCCTCACGCAGGTGGAACTGCGCCACCGACTTCTTGGCCTTGGTCACCTTGGGCTTCTGTCCGGTGATGGCGGACAGATCCTTGATGGCACCCTCGATCAGCTTGGAATCGCGGGCGGCCGCACCCACACCCATGGAGACGACGACCTTCTCGATCTTCGGCACCTGCATGGGGTTGGCGAACTTGAATTCCTTCACCAGCTCGGGCACGATCTGCTCGGTGTACTTTTGCTTCAAACGAGGGACTGCCGGTGCTTCGACGGTTGTATCGCTCATGACAGCTCCTTGCCTGACTTCTTGGCCACGCGCGTGCGTACCCGCTTGATGCGGCCGTCACGGGCCTCTTCCTTGACAACCACGCCGACGCGCGTCGGCTGCTTGGTCTCCGGGTCGATCACCATCACGTTGGAGCGGTGGATCGGCGCCTCAACCGGCACGATGCCGGACTGCTGACCCTGCTGGGTGGCCTTCATGTGCTTCTTGACGATCTGCACGCCTTCGACGATCAGACGGTCGTTGGGCAGAATCCTGGTGACCTTGCCCTCCTTGCCGCGATCCTTGCCGCGGATGACCTTGACCTGGTCGCCGGTCTTGATCTTGGCTACCATCTCAAATCACCTCCGGTGCAAGGGACACGATCCTCATGAAGCGCTTGTCGCGCAGCTCACGACCGACCGGTCCGAAGATACGAGTACCGCGGGGCTCCTGCCCGTTGCCCAAAAGGACAGCTGCGTTCTCGTCGAACTTGATGTAGGAGCCGTCAGGACGACGGTGCTCCTTTACAGTGCGGACGACTACGGCCTTGACGACCTCGCCCTTCTTGACCGACCCGCCGGGGATGGCGTCCTTGACGGAAGCGACGATGACATCGCCGATGCCGGCATAGCGTCGCTTCGACCCGCCGAGCACGCGGATGGCTAAGATCTCCTTAGCACCCGTGTTGTCAGCGACGCGAAGCCGCGATTCCTGCTGAATCATTGATTCTCCTTAGCCGCGCTGGTTCTCCGCATGCACCATACCCCGTCAGGGGGACGGTAACCGGCGGAGCCTTGCCGAACTTGTTACTTGGCGCGCTCCACGATCTCCTGGAGACGCCAACGCTTGGTCTTGCTCAGTGGCCTGGTCTCCATGATCTGGACGAGATCGCCGATATGGGCCTCGTTCTTCTCATCATGGGCCTTGACCTTGCGGTTCGAACGGACGACCTTGCCGTAGAGGGGATGGGTCGAGCGCTGCTCGATCGAGACCGTAATGGTCTTGTCCATCCCATCGGACACTACGTAGCCGCGACGAACCTTGCGGAAGTTGCGCTCCTGCTTGTCAGCCATGCTTACTTCTCCTCAGCTTCGCTCTTGCTGTCAGCACCCTCCGCTGGCGCCTGGCTGATGCCCAGCTCACGCTCGCGCAGGACGGTGTACATCCTGGCGATGTCGTGCTTGACAGCCTTGAGGCGGGAGGTGTTCTCAAGCTGACCGGTGGCAGACTGGAAGCGCAGGTTGAACAGCTCCTCCTTGGACTTCTTGAGGAAGTCCTCAATTTCTGCGTCGGTCTTCTCGTTCAGGTTCTTGATGGAATATTCGGCTGTTCCGACTGTCATCAGATGTCACCGCCTTCACGTGCGATAATCCTGCACTTCATGGGGAGCTTGTCAATCGCTCGGCGCAAGGCCTCACGGGCGACATCCTCACTCACGCCGCCGATTTCGAACAGGACGCGTCCCGGATGGACATTGGCCACCCAGAACTCAGGCGCACCCTTTCCGGAACCCATTCGGGAACCAAGAGCGTGCTTGGTCAGGGGCCTATCGGGGAAGACCGTGATCCACACACGACCGCCACGCTTGATGTAACGGGTCATGGCGATACGTGCCGCCTCGATCTGACGGTTGGTCAGATAGGTCGGAGCCAACGCCTGGATGCCGTAGTCGCCGAAAGCGATCTCGTTGCCGCCCTTGGACATGCCCCTACGGGAGGGACGATGCTGCTTGCGGTAGTTAACCCTCTTTGGGATAAGCACAGCTCACTCCTTTGCTTCCGTTGCGACCGGCGCCTGGGCCTCGGTCTGTGCGACCTCGGCGGGCGGCGTGGCGACACCACTGTTCTCGTGCTCCGCAGCCTGACGCTGGCGCGTACGGCCCTCAGAGGAGCGGGCACCACCGCGACGGGGACGACGATCGGAGCCACGACGGCCGCGGCTGCCCTGCTGGGCCTGCTGCTCGTCAAACTCGCGCTCGGTCATGTCGCCCTTGTAGATCCACACCTTCACGCCAATACGGCCATAGGTGGTGCGGGCCTCAAAGAAGCCGTAGTCGATCAGCGCACGCAGGGTCTGCAGCGGCACCCGACCTTCACGGTAGAACTCGGAACGGCTCATCTCAGCGCCACCCAGGCGCCCTGAGAGCTTGATCCTGATGCCCTTGGCGCCAGCGCGCATGGCATCCTGCTCCGCCTTGCGCATGGCACGGCGGAAGGTGACGCGGTTGGTCAGCTGCTCGGCGATGCCCTGAGCGACCAGCTGTGCATCGATGGCGGCATTCTTTACCTCGAAGATGTTCAGCTGCACCTGCTTGCCGGTTATCTTCTCCAACTTGGCGCGGACACGCTCGGCCTCTGCACCACGGCGGCCGATCACAATGCCCGGCCGGGCGGTGTGGATGTCGACACGTACCCGGTCACGAGTGCGCTCGATGACGATCTTGGAGACGCCAGCGCGCTCCAGATCCTTGTTCATCTCCTTGCGGATCTTGTCATCCTCAAGCACGAAGTCGCTGTAGCGCTCTCCAGGCTTATGGGAGTCTGAGAACCACTTGCTGCGATGGTCTTCGGTGATGCCGAGCCGGTAGCCAAACGGGTTGATCTTCTGCCCCATTATCGGGCTCCTTCCTTGTCGGCCACCACAACCGTGATGTGACTGGTGCGCTTGTTGATGCGAGCCGCTCGACCCTGGGCACGCGGGCGGAAACGCTTCATCGTCACACCCTCATCCACATAGGTCTCGCGAATCATCAGATCGTTCTCGCGGAAAGGCTCGTTGGCCTTGTCCGCCTTGACGCGCGCGTTGGCGATTGCGGACTCCAGGACCTTGCGTACCGGGGTGGCTGCGTCCTGCGGCGCGAACTTCAGGATGGTGACGGCTTCCGTCGCACGCTTGCCTCGGATGAGGTTGACGACGCGGCGAGCCTTGCGGGGCGTCACGCGAACGTGACGGGCAATTGCTTTAGCTTCCATGTCTGTACTCTTCCTCCGCCTCAGCGGCGTGCTTTCTTGTCATCCTTCACGTGCCCCTTGAAGGTGCGCGTGGGGGCGAACTCCCCGAGCTTGTGGCCCACCATGGCCTCGGTCACGAAGACCGGGACATGCTTGCGACCATCGTGCACGGCGAACGTGTGGCCGATGAAGTCGGGGGTGATCATGGAACGGCGCGACCAGGTCTTGATGACCTCATGCGTGCCCTTCTCATTCTGCGCGTCGACTTTCTTCTGCAAGTGGGCGTCGACGAATGGGCCCTTCTTGATGCTACGAGTCATCTTTCCGACACTCCCTTACTTGCGGTTCTTGCCATTGGGCCGACGACGCACGATCATCTTGTTCGAAGCCTTCTTCGGACGGCGTGTACGGACCTCGCCCTTGCCCCATGGGGACACAGGCGGCTTGCCGCCGCGGGTACGACCGCCATGCGGGTGGTCGACAGGGTTCATGGACTCGCCACGGGTGATCGGGCGACGACCGAGCCAGCGGGCTCGACCCGCCTTGCCCAGTTCGACGTTCGCGTGCTCGGAGTTGCCGACTTCGCCAATCGTGGCGCGGCAACGCGCATCCACGTTACGAATCTCGCCGGAGGGCATACGCAGCTGGGCGTAAGCACCGTCCTTGGCGACCAGCTGGACGCCGGCACCTGCGGAACGGGCGATCTTGGCGCCTCCCAGGGGCCTCAGCTCGATGGCGTGGACGATTGTACCGGTGGGGATGTTGGCCAACGGCAGGTTGTTGCCGGGCTTGATGTCCGCCTGCGGTCCAGTCTCGATGGCATCGCCCTGCTTCACACCTTCAGGCGCGACGATATAACGCTTCTCACCATCGGCGAAGTGCAGAAGGGCGATCCGGGCCGAACGGTTTGGATCGTATTCGATCTGCGCAACCTTGGCGGGCACGCCATCCTTGTCCCAACGGCGGAAGTCGATCAGACGGTACTGGCGCTTGTGACCGCCACCCCGGTGCCTGCTCGTGACACGACCATAGGCATTGCGTCCACCGGTCTTGCTCTTTTTGCGTACCAGCGACTTCTCGGGCTTGGAGCGCGTGATCTCGGAGAAGTCCGAAACCGAAGCGTTGCGACGGCCCGCGGTCGTCGGCTTGTAT
Organism: Bifidobacterium xylocopae; assembly: GCF_003315615.1. GTDB lineage: Bacteria > Actinomycetota > Actinomycetes > Actinomycetales > Bifidobacteriaceae > Bombiscardovia > Bombiscardovia xylocopae. The sequence continues at coordinate 78,856 of NZ_PDCH01000006.1, read as the reverse complement.
GTACGGATAGCCATAATGTAGTTCTTCCTTAACTTTTCTCGGCTAGCCTTCAGTTACCGAAGACATCGATCGACTGGCCCTCAGCCACCGTGACGATGGCGCGCTTCTCCGCGATACGCTGGCCGAAGCCGGAACGTGTACGGACGCGCTTGCCCTGACGGTTGAGAGTGTTGACCGAAGTCACCTTAACCTTGAAGATCTGCTCGATGGCCTGCTTGATAGCCACCTTGTTCGCGCTAGGGTCCACCAGGAAGGTGTACTGACCGCGATCGGCGTTCATGTAGCTCTTCTCGGAGACGATGGGCTTCAGAATGATATCGTGCGCTGGCTTGTGAATAGCTGCCATGGAAATCAGGCCTCCTTCGCGGTCTCGGCCTTGGTCTGGCTCTTGGACTCAAGGAAGGCGTCGAAGCCTGCCTTGGTGAAGACCAGGTCCTCGGCGGTGACCACATCGTAGGTGTTCAGCTGATCGGCGAAGATCGTATGCACCGTGGGCAGGTTCCGCACCGACAGCCATTCGTTGATCTCGTCGCGGGAGAAGACGATTGTCGTGAACCTTGCACTGACAACGGGCAGCAGGGCCGCCTTGGCGCCCTTGGTGGAGGGCTGTTCGCCGATGCCGAAGTCGATTACGTGCGTACGGCCGGCATTGGTCCGGTCAGACAGGACGTAACGCAGGGCAGCAGCCTTCATCTTCTTGGGAGTCCGCTGCGAGTAGTCGCGGGGTACTGGCCCATGGGCCACTGCACCGCCGGCCCACTGTGGGGAACGAATCGAACCCTGACGGGCACGACCGGTGCCCTTCTGCTTCCAGGGCTTCTTACCGCCGCCGGAGATCCGGGCGCGGTTCTTGACCGCGTGCGTGCCCTGGCGGGCCGCAGCCAGCTGGGCGATGACCACCTGGTGAATCAGCGGGATGTGGGCCTGGACGTCTTCCTCAGGGATACCGAAGATGTCGGCGGGCGCTTCGACGGAACCAGCGGCCTTGCCTTTGGCATCGGTGATGTTCAACGTGACGCTTGCCATAGGTATCAAGCTCCCTTCACGGACGAGCGAACCACGACGATCGAGCCGCGGGGCCCGGGAATGGCGCCCTTGACGGCGATGATGCCGTTCTCGATGTCCGCGGAGACGATGGTGAGGTTCTGCACGGTGGACGTGTCATGGCCCATGCGTCCGGCCATGCGCTTCCCCTTCAGGATTCGGCTCGGCGTAGCGCATGCACCGACAGAGCCGGGGCGACGCTCGTTCTTGTGAGAGCCGTGGGTGCGGCGGTAGGACTTGAAGCCCCAACGCTTGATGGTGCCGGCGAAGCCCTTGCCCTTGGTGGTGCCGGTGACATCCACACGGGTGCCTTCAGGCAGCAAATCGACGGCGAGTTCCTGACCGGGCTCGTACTTGTCGGAGTCCTCGGTGCGGATTTCGACCAGGTGGCGACGGGGCGTGACCCCGGCCTTGGCGAAGTGACCGGCCAGGGGCTTGGTCACCTTCGTCGGGTCGATCTGACCGTAGCCGATCTGCACGGCGGCGTAGCCGTCGGACTCCTGGGTCTTGACGGCGGTCACCACGTTGGTGGAGACATCTACCAGAGTCACGGGGACGAAGAAGCCGTTCTCGTCCCACACCTGCGACATGCCGAGCTTGCGGCCCAGCAAGGCAGTGCTGTTCTTCTGCTCTCGAGTCATGCGGTTCCCTCCTCCCTTACAGCTTGATCTCGATGTTGACGTCCGCAGGCAGATCGATGTGCATCAGGGAATCCACCGCCTTGGGCGTGGGGTCCACGATGTCGATCAGGCGCTTGTGCGTCCGCATCTCGAAATGCTCGCGGGAGTCCTTGTACTTATGAGGAGAACGGATGACGACATACACGTTCTTCTCAGTCGGCAGCGGAACGGGGCCAACAACCGTTGCGCCCGCGTTCGTCACCGTCTCGACGATTTTCTTCGCCGATTGGTCGATGACCTCATGGTCATAGGACTTAAGCCTGATGCGGATTTTCTGTCCCGCCATTGCCGTCCGCCCTTTCTAGCGATGATTTAACTGTTTACCAACCTGCTCCTGAGGGCATCGGCGCTTATGGCCTCGCAGGCGGAAACCTGCGGAACCGGTCCACATCAATGCGTGGCCGCCCGGGCAACTGGGGAGAAACCCTTGCGCTACGCTCGCTGTTTTGTTTACCAAAGTGCGAGCCCCAAAAGAGGCAACTTTCTTATTAAAGCACGAGGGGGACCCTAGCATAATCCGGGCGTGTCGCCTCGTCTTCACCGTCCGGACCCCGCTCCACACCTGGCCTGAGCGAACCCTGCAGCGGGCACTTCCCACGTGGGCAGCAACCTCCGCCATCATCGCGGGCATCAACAGCACCGAACCGGCCCGATTCGCTCCTTGCTCCCGCTGCCTCACCGGCTTCCTTGCCGGCCCCACAGGCAAACACGAGTACACGACTCTCAGTTCGATTCAGACCATACGTGGTCCAGGCTGACCCACGGGCAGCGGGACACCTGCAGGACCCTCCCCTATGGCCTGGAAGCAGGCTTCGCCATCCTACACGCGGGGCCGAGCCGGCCGCCACGACACGCAAGCACACTGGACTCGACGACCGTCGCGGCAGCGTCCGTCACCGGCGCTACCGCGACGTTCGCTCCCTCAATCCACCCGTTGCGACGCCTCTTCGGTGGCGGCCTTGCCTTCACGGGCGACACGGCGGGCGTGGCCCTCCTCCTGGGAAACGCCGTAGTAGGCTGCGATGGCGATATCCTTCATATCCTCGATCTGCGGGACACGCGGGTTGGCCGGGGTGCACTGGTCCTCGTAGGCGCGCATCCCGATTTGGTCGAGCACACTCCAGAAATAGTCCTCGTCCACTCCGGCGGCCTGGAAGGAGGACTCCATACCGAGCTTGTTGTCGCGGTAATCCTCCAGTGCCTGGGCGTACTTCTCCACACCCTCCTGCGGGCTGGAGGACTCGATGCCCAGCTCATGCGCCAGCTCCTGGTAGCGCTCAGCCGCCGTATACTGGCTGTACTTGGGCCATGACGTGGACTCCTGCGGCACCTGCCCGTTGTAACGCACCACATACGGCAGCAGGATCGAGTTGGTGCGGCCGTGGGCAAGCCGGCACAAGGCCCCGATCGTATGAGCCATGCCGTGGCACATACCCAGGAAGGCCGAGCCGAATGCCATGCCGGCCATGGTGCCTGCGTTGTGCATCTTCTCCTGCGCCTTCGTGCGCTCACGACCTGGCTGGGCGTTGACCGCAGTCGACAGGTTGTCCCAGATGAGCTTGGCCGCATGCAGCGCCATGGCATCGGTGTAATCATTCGCATAGACGGAGACGAAGGACTCTGTGGCATGGGTCAGGGCATCGAACCCGGAGTCACAGGCGAGCGCCCGAGGCTGAGTCCGGGCCAGCACCGGATCCACAATCGCCACCGATGGCGTCAGGGCGTAATCAGTGACAGGATATTTGTAGCCGGTCTTATGGTCGGTGATCACCGCGAAGGGCGTCACCTCCGATCCGGTGCCCGAGGAGGTGGGAATGCACACCAGCTTGGCCTTTGAACCCAGCGGGGGAATCTTGAAAGCGCGCTTGCGGATGTCGAAGAACTTCTCACGGACGTCCGCGAACGAAATCTCAGGGTGCTCATACAGGAGCCACATGATCTTCGCTGCATCCATGGGCGAGCCCCCACCCACCGCGATGATGGTGTCGGGCTTGAATTCGTCACGCATCATTGAGGCGCCACGCTCCACCGTCTCCACGGAGGGCTCCGGCTCGACGTAATCGATTGTGCGGAAAGTGACCGGCTCGGAGCGGGCCCGCAGCTGATCGATGATCTTGTCAACGATGCCCAGCTGCTCCATGACCTTGTCGCACACGATGACCGCCCGACGGATGCCGAACATGTCGCGCAGGTACTTGACCGCATTCGGCTCGAAGTAGGTCTTGGGCGGCAGCTTGAACCACTGCATGTTGTTGTTCCTCCGCGCGATCCGCTTGACATTGATCAGGTTGACGGCCTGGACGTTGCCCGAGACCGAGTTGCCGCCGTATGAGCCGCAGCCCAGGGTCAGCGAAGGGGCGATCGAATTGTAGATGTCACCGATGCCGCCCAGGGACGAGGGCTGGTTCCAGATGATGCGACAGGCATGCATCCTGATGCCGTACTCACGCACCAGGGTCTCATCGTCGGTATGGATGGCGGCGGTATGTCCGGCTCCGTGCACCAGCATCCTCTCGCACATGTCGAAGGCCTCATCCTTGCCTGTGGCCTTGAGCACCGCCTGGACCGGCGCCAGCTTCTCCATGGTCAGCGGCTCCATCTCGCCGACTTCCTTGCATTCGGCCGCGATGATGGTGGCGTCTTCGGGAATCTCGAAGCCGGCCTCCTTGGCGATGTACTGGGGTGATTTTCCCGGCACCATCGAGTTGAGCCTGGGGGCGGGGGCATCCTTGCCCGGGTATGAGGTCACTCCGAACATGTACCGCTCGAGCAGGGCCTTTTCGCGTTCGTTGACGAAGTATGCCTTCCGGCGCTTCATCTCCGCCACGAGGCGGTCGTATATGTCCTGATGGGCGATGATGGCCTGCTCGGTGGCACAGATCATGCCATAGTCGAAGTGCTTGGACAGGATCAGATCATTGACGGCGCGGGGCACACTCACCGCCTTGTCCACATACGCGGGCGCATTGCCGGCTCCGACACCCAGGGCCGGCTTACCGGAGGAATATGCGGCTTTGACCATGCCGGGGCCGCCCGTGGCCAGGATGGTGGCCACCCCAGGGTGCTTCATCAACGCACCGGTGGCGTCCACGGACGGGTGCTCGATCCACTGGATGCAGTCTGCCGGGGCCCCCGCCTCGATCGCCGCGTCACGCACGATCCTCGCGGCGGCAACCGAGCACCGCTGGGCGAAGGGGTGAAAGCCGAACACAATCGGGCAGCGTGTCTTCAAGGCAATCAGCGACTTGAATATCGCGGTCGAGGTGGGATTGGTCACCGGAGTCACGCCGGCCACCACACCCACGGGCTCGGCCACCTCGACGATTCCATCCACGTCCGATTCACTGATGACACCGACCGTGCGCTGATGGGCCAGGTGATTGGTCACATGTTCACAGGCGAAGATGTTCTTGGTCGCCTTGTCCTCCACCAACCCGCGGCCCGTCTCCTCGACGGCCATCCGCGCCAGCTCCAGGTGCTTGTTGAGCGCTGCGATCGAGGCCTTGGCTACAATCCGATCCACCTGCTCCTGATCGAGCTTCTCGAACTCCTTCAAAGCGACCTGGGCCCTGGACACCAAGGCGTCCACCTCGTTTTGGGCGCCAGGCGCCTCCGTCTTCTCCCGGATCTTCGTCGATGACTTACGTGCCGAAACCACAGCCCCTCCTTATGACGGTCTGGCCCGGCACCTCATCCAAGGGCACATTCCCCTAAGGATGCGGCGCCCTTGTCTGTCCTGTACACAACTTGGCCAACGTATTGTGACCAGAATCACAATGTAGCGGATACGACCGCCCTGGGCCACTCGAACGGGTTTCGTGCGGTTTGCGGCGTGTCACTGCTTGAAATCCGGCGGATCATGTTCGGTTTCAAACACAGAATGTGAGTTTTCTCGTCCACTTGAGTTCCTGCAAACATGGTAACTGGACCAAGGGCCGATAGGTCCTGCCTACCACCCGCATGCATGCCCGTCCATGCTCGACCGGCATGCACCTTTGCCCACAGGGCCACGGCTTGGACGCTTTGGAATAGCAAAAGCCCCCACGGGTCCGGGTAACCGGACGAGCGGGGGTGTTGCTTGAAGCCGAAGAGCCCTTGGCGTTAACGCTTCGAGAACTGGGGAGCGCGGCGGGCCTTGTGCAGACCGGCCTTCTTGCGCTCGACGACGCGGGCGTCACGGGTCAGGAAGCCGGCCTTCTTGAGCGCTGCGCGATTGGCATCACGGTCGATGGCGTTCAGCGCGCGGGCCACACCCAGACGCACCGCACCGGCCTGGCCGGTCACACCGCCGCCGTCCACCAGGACCTTGACATCGAACTTGCCCTCGAGCTTAAGGAGCACGATCGGCGAATTGACCTCACGCTGATGCAGCTTGGAGGGGAAGTACTCCTCCAGGCTGTGGCCGTTGATGGACCACTTGCCCTCGCCGGGAACCAGACGGACCCGGGCGACTGCCTCCTTGCGACGACCGGTGCCGTAGCCCGGAGCTATCGCGGAGGTGCCGGTACCTGCACCGGAGTTGGTCTCGGAGGTGTACGCGGTCTGCTCAGCCTCAAGAACCGCGGAGCTGTTGTTGTTATCAGCCATAGTTATCGTTCCCTTCGGTTCTACTTAGCCTGCTGCGAGACCCGAGCGATCTTGAACTCGGTAGGCTTCTGGCTCTGGTGCTTGTGGTCCTCGCCCGCATAGACGTGCAGGCGGGTCATCTGGACCCGGGCCAGCTTGTTCTTGGGCAGCATCCCCTTGACGGCGGTCGTGATGATCCGCTCGGGGTTGTGCTGCATGAGCTCGCCGTAGGAGTCGCGACGCAGGCCGCCGGGGCGGCCGGAGTGTGTGTACAGGACCTTGCTGTCCTTGTTGCCGGTCAGGGCCACCTTGGACGCGTTGATGACGATCACGTGGTTGCCGGAGTCGGCATGGGGCGCGAACGTGGGCTTGTTCTTACCGCGCAGCAGGATCGCGACCTGGGCGGCCAAGCGGCCGAGCACCATATCGGTGGCATCGACGACGTACCAGTCATGACTCAAGTCAGCCGGCTTTGGGGTGAACGTTTTCACAGTTTCAACCTTTTCCTTGCATTGTGTTTCGGGCTCCCCGACACGCTGTTAAGGCAACGTGCGGCAAACCGCATTATCCGTGGGCTCCCTGCAAGTCCTAGACGGCGAGTGGGAAAAGCGCTTTGAGGACCCCTGAGGGAAACACAACAAAACCCCATTGTAGCCCGGGCCTAGACTTGGCACAAACCCCAGGGGAACAGCGCGTCGACTTCCCCCAAACGCCGCACCCCACCTGATGCCCCCTACCCGCGGGAAGCGGCCGCCTTGGCCACATGGGCCTCCGGATCCGACTTGAGCCGCTCGATAGTCCCGGCAGCGGTCGACGGATTCACAGCCACCGCACGGCGCACCATCGTGGCCAGCACACCGGGCGCATCGGGCTCCACGCTTATCCCCAGCTGCGCCAGGAAATCCAGGGTCTCCGGATCCGTATCCCCGTTCTGGGCCCCTTCCAGCCGCATTTTCCAGGAGGTCATGGGATTGGTCAGGGCCGCCGCACGCACGCCGCCGTCCGAATCCTTGGTCAGGAGACCGGCCAGCCAGTTCTTGTCGTCTTTGTTGGCGGCCACGGCCCGGCGCACCTGTGGGTCCGGGTCCTGGGAGAGTTTGACCAGAATGTTCGGGAAGGGCATGGTCTCAGCCAGGAACACCCGGTCCTCGACCGGCGTGTGCAGGTTGCCGGCCACAGCCTCAAGCAGTGCCGTGGCGCGCGAGAAGGCAGCCTGGTCCGCCCGGTCAGGCAGGGGTTGACGCGCCAACCTACTCAGTTCCGCTGCATCCTCGGAGTGACGCAACCGTTCGTAGGAGACGGTCAGAACCTCCCCAGGATGGCCTTGACCCCGCTGCCCGTTCTCCGAATCGCTCATGGCAACCAGCATAAGCAAACCATTCGATTTCCCGGCCCAACTCCACCAGACGGGTGCCCTGGGCCCGATAGCACCCCCCCCTGCCGGGGCGGGAACGACCATTGACGTGTCGGCGGGATCTTCCAGCCCCCGCCTTTCCTGAGAAGTCCTACACTGGATAGGATTGGTGCGAACGTTCTCAAACCGGCAGGAGACGGGATGCAAACAGTGCTGGACCCGCCCGGGAAACCCGCGGTCGGTGAGATCGAGGACCGTAAGTCGGTTTTCATCGGGGCGGCCTGCCATGTGAGCGGGGAGGCCGAAGCACTCGAATTCATCGCTGCACGACGCGAGCACGACCCCAAGGCCCGGCACGTATGCCACTGTGCGATCTGGGGCGGTGATGCGGCAGCCTTGACCGGCAAAGGCAAAGCCGTGACCGGCGTGGGCGAAGGCTCCCCCGCCGGCATAGGTGCAGGTACCCTGTCCGAGCACATGAGCGATGACGGTGAGCCATCGGGAACAGCAGGCAAGCCGATATTGGAAGTCCTGCGGCGCAACGACATGACCGACTGCATCGTGACGGTGACCCGCTACTTCGGAGGGACCCTTCTGGGCTCCGGCGGGCTTATACGTGCCTACTCATCGGCCGCTTCGGCTGCGCTCAGCAGGGCCACGAAAGCGCGGATCGTACCGGCCTGCCGCCTGCTCGTGCAAGCGGATTACCCCCGCTACGAGCGCCTCAGACGACTGGTCGAGCGTTGCCAGGGACGCGTGGACGACGAAACCTTCACCGACCGCGTTTCGCTCACCATCGCTCTGCCAGCACCGGAGGTGGCGACCTTCAAGGCCAGTCTCAGAAACTCGTTCAATGGACGGCTAAGTGCCCAGGACCAAGGTCTGACCGCCTTGTACCAACCCCTCTAGCATCCGACCCAGCACACAACCGGCCGCGGCCCGTCCTGGCGGCGGGCATCCTCACCTCGCCAGGTTTCCAAGAGGTTTACAGAACCACCCGAGAATAAACCGCGACACGCAGGCCGGGCACACTGGTCGCTCTTAGCATAAGCCGTATGAAAACCTCATATGACAAACCATTGAACCTCGGACAAACCCTGTTCCGCTTGCGCAAGGAGCGCGGCAGCACCCAGCAGGAGGTCGGCGAATTCGTCGGCGTAAGCAAAGTAGCCATCTCCAAGTGGGAGAACGGCTTGAACCTGCCGGACATCTCCTCGCTGCCCTTACTGGCCTCCTACTTCAACGTGAGCATCGACCAGCTCCTGGGCTATGAAGCCCAGCTGAGCGAAGAGCAAGCACACTCCATCTACGCCAATCTGGCGCGGACCCTTGGCGGGGCAAGCAATGACCGGGTCGACCAGGCGGGCGGCAAAGCCGACAGCCGGCAAGAACAATCAGCCGCCCCTACCCCCGAGAGCGCGCGGAAAGTGTGGACCTCGGTCCAGGCACTGATCAAACGTTATTACTCCAGCCCCATCCTCCTGTTGAGCATGGGAATCTTTGTGCTCAACCACTACGACCTGCTACCAGGCCCACACACGATGGACCATGACCGAATCTACCTGGAGAGGGCCCGCGAGCTCTTCGCGCGGGTACGCGAACTGAGCAGCGACGCCAAACTGATCGACAGGGCCAATAAGAACGAGGCCTACTGCCTGCTGCTCTTGCGCCGCCCCCAAGATGTGCTCAAGCTGCTTGGCGAACACATGGATGAGCTCTTCCCCGGCGAGACACTGATAGCCAGCGCCCAGCAACAGCTGGGGCGGACGGAGGACGCGTTGGAAACCACACAAGCATCGATATTCCAATACGCCACGGTTCTGGTCAGCCAATTGGCCTCCTACCTGCCGCTCATACGGTCCTCGTCGACTGCGGTCATCGCCACCGCAGAACGAGGGGAAGCCCTCATCACGACATTCCGCCTGGAGGACCTGAGCCCGGTGATCGTCCTCAATTTCCGGCTCTCCCTTGCCTGTGCCTATGCCGACTTAGGCGTGACCGATGGAGCTCGTCAGGCGCTGCAAGCCTATGCCGACCTGCTGGCTACGGCGGCATTCCCAATCACCAGGCATGGCGACGAATACTTCAGCCGCATCGACCATTGGCTCGAGACCATCGGTGTTGATGCGCCCGCTCCCCGCCTGAGCGGTCTCTATGAGCAGAACATGAGCCTGTTACCCTTCCGGCACCCCCAGTTGGGCGGTCTCCTGCAGACCGAACCATTCGCCCCGCTGGCGGCACAACTTAAGACAATGAAAAGGTAAAACCATGGAATTCATCACACAATTGGGGCTGAACGCCGCCACCTTTCCCTGCACATCCGTCTGCACTGTCGCCATGGGCGCTCAAAACGATCCTCGGATGGTGCCGGTCGATCAGCTGACCCCCATTCTGATCCCCCTGGCACTCGTGCAGCTGGCGCTCATGATCATCGCTTTGGTCCACGTATTCCGTCACCACCATTATCGCTTCGGCAGCAGGACCTTATGGGTGATCGCCATCGTCTGCCTGGGGTTCCTTGGTCCGCTGGCTTACTTGCTCTTCGGGCAAGAGCGGGGCCAGACAAGCAACGAGGAGGAGGACGCCCAGATGACGCCGGACTGCGCGCCCCATGATTCCTGGAGCGGACAATGAAAGCCCTGGAAATACATGACTTGGTAAAGCACTATCAAGGCAAACGGGTCCTGCATGGGCTCAATCTGGAACTGGAGCCGGGTGAGATCTACGGACTCGTAGGTCCTAACGGTGCAGGAAAGACAACCACCATGCGCATAATTCTAGGTCTGGACCACGCGGACTCCGGCTCCGTGCTCATCGCCGGACAACAGGTGCACTTCGGATCGGCGGCAGCCAATCGGCATGTCGGTTTCCTGTCCGACGTGCCGGCATTTTATGATTACCTGACCGCCGAAGAATACCTGAGCGCATGCGGAAGCATTGCAGGCACCCCAGCGAGCGCCATATCGGGCCAAGTACAGGAGGTGACCGGAATCGTCGGCCTCCACTCCGCAAGGAAACGCCTGATCCGTGGCTTCTCCCGTGGCATGAGGCAACGCCTTGGCATAGCCCAGGCGTTGCTGGGAAGCCCAAAACTGCTGATCTGCGACGAACCTACATCCGCGCTCGACCCGAAGGGTCGGCACGATTTCCTAACCCTCTTGGACGGTCTGCGAGGCAGCATGACCGTCCTTCTCTCCACGCATATTCTGAGCGACATGGAAAGGCTCTGCGACCGCGTGGGCTTCCTGAACAGGGGACGACTGGTCGAGGAGGGTAGTCCGGAAACGCTGGAAAGCGCATATGCCCAGCCCAGACTGCGCATAGGTTTCGCCGGCGCCGACCAAGCCGAAATGGCGCTGCCACTTGCGGCAGAAGCCCTTCAGAGGCAAGCGCGCCAATATGCAAGGGACGCGGAGACGCTTCATCCCCGGCCGGGAGCCGGACGAACAGGCAGCGAAATCAACCTGCCTTACTCAGGACCCTATGAACAAGCAGCCGGAGAGGTCCTGCGAATCCTGCTCAGCGCCCGCCTGACACCCATAAGCTTCGAACAGGTGAGCCCGAACTTGGATGACGTTTTCATGGAGGTTGTGGGATGAGCACATCAATCAGACAGACAGCACGGACCACTGTGACGCTTCTTGCCGTGGAGGCAAAGACCGCCTGGCGCAGCAAGCGTCTGCTCATCCTGGCCGCCGTATTCGTGCTGCTGGGCTTCGCCGGGCCACTGGCCGCCAAGCTGACACCCGCCATACTCCAGTCGGCACCTGGTGGAGCGCAGCTGGCACGGCTCATACCCGAGCCTGACTCCCTGGACTCCTGGGCCCAGTTCTACAAGTCGATGACCCAGCTGGGCATCTATATGCCGGCCATCATCCTGAGCGGCATGGTCAGCCATGACGTGAGCTCCGGTGCCCTGGTCAACCTGGTGGCCAAAGGCCTTCCCCGTCCTACGGTCATCGCGGCCAAATACCTGTCAGCCCTGGTCCAATGGGCGCTCTCCATCACCCTTGCTTTTTCCATCACCTGGGGATACACCCTTTACTACTTCCCCGACGGCCACGGCCCCCACCCGCTCACAGCCTTGGCTCCCCTGCTGGCCTTCGGCTTCTTCTTCATGGCGGCCCTTGTCCTTGGATCCGCCTTGGCGCGTTCCAACCATGCAGCCCTGCTCACAGCCGTCATCGTCCAGGTCGCACTCATGGCCCTCAACACCCTGGACCGGGTGAAACGTTACAATCCGGTTTCACTGCTGTCCGGCAGCATGCCCCTACTGAAAGGAGACGAGGACCTGTGCCGGCTCGCACCCGCCTTCCTGGTCTCCCTGGTTGCGGCTGCAGCCTGTCTCACCTTCAGCGCCCTGATCCTCAGCCGTAAACGGCTGTAGGACACCGCACCAGGGCATGAGGCCCAAGAATCCATGCAGCAGCCGGCAGCATGCCTTTGGGAAAGTTCCACAGTTGGCTCGGGGCAACTATCCTGCAGGCAACAGCTTTCCGCCTGTGCAACGAGGACGGTGCCTTGCAAGCATGAGGCCCGCGAACCGTGACTAACAGCGGTTTGCGGGCCTATCTGCGGAGACGAGGAGATTCGAACTCCTGGACCGCTTGCGCAGTCAACACCTTAGCAGGGTGCCCCTTTCGGCCACTCAGGCACGTCTCCGAATCCTGCACGAGCATAAAACCCGCTCAAGATTACAATAAGCCAGCATATCACTCAGGCTCCCCAGACGCGCCGCGGCCTGCGGCGACCCAGGGCACCAGCTTGTGGCAGAGCCCTTCTCCCCCAGCGAATGCCGGACCGTCGCAGGGGGCGAGCGCCGCTAGGATGGGGGCATGAGCACTGCACCGAGGTTGGCGGCCGCCAAGCGCGACTGGGGCGGCGATGAAGCCGGCTGCACGGTGCTGCATATCGATATGGATGCCTTCTACGCCTCCTGCGAGGTGGCCCGGCACCCGGAGCTTAGGGGACTGCCGTTGATCATCGGCACCGGGCCGCGCTCGGTGGTTTCCGCCGCCTCCTACGAGGCCAGGCGCTATGGGATCAACTCGGCCATGCCGGTGGCAACGGCCCGGCGCCTGTGCCCGCACGGCACGTTTCTTCCCGTGGACATGCGGTATTACCGGGCGATCTCCGCACGAATATTCGCCGAGGTGTTCTCACGGGTGACCGACCAGGTGGAACAGGTGTCGGTGGACGAGTGCTACATGGACGTGTCGGGGGCCTTGCGGCGGTGGGGGCATCCAACCGCAATCGCACAGGCCATCCGGGAAAGGGTGGCCGAACGTTTCCATGTGACCTGTTCGGTGGGTGTGGCTTCCAACAAACTGATAGCGAAAATGGCTTCGACGAACGCCAAACCCGACGGCATGCTGCTGATTCCCCGGACACGGCAGGCCGAATTCGTTCAGCTGATGCCTTTGCGCGGCATACCGGGCATCGGTCAGGCCTTGGAAAAACGGCTAAAATCCTGGGGCATCGAAGATGTTGCGGCCCTGAGCAGGTGCTCGGAAACGGAGCTGCTGCAAGCCACGGGATCCCGGATCAGCGCGCACAGCCTCTTCCTGGCCTCGCACGGGCTGGATGAGCGGGCGGTCACCCCGTATACACCTGAAAAGTCGATCGGGGCGGAGCGGACTTTCCTGAAGGACACGACCTCGCTCAAAGAGGTCTCGGCCCTGTTACGCAGATGTTCGGACGAAGTGGCATCGGCCCTGCGCAAGCGGGGGCTGCTGGCACGCACCATCACCGTCAAGCTGCGTTTCGAAGACCTCACTTACATGACGAAGTCCCATACGCTACGGGTTCCCGTCCATGCGGCTTCGGCGATTTTCCCGGAAACCCTGCACCTGTTGGAGAACATGCTGGGGATGGATGAGGGGCAGGTGGATGCCGGTGAGCTACCGCGCCTGGTGCGCCTGGCCGGCGTCTCCGCCTCGGGACTGACCAAGGCCGGGGAGACGCCGGTGCAACTTTCCCTGGACGAGCTCCTTGAAGAGGAAGAGGAGGAGCCGGACCAACAGCGAAAGGCCCAGTTGGAAACGGCCGAACAGGCCTTGGACTCCATCCGTGGCCGTTTCGGCAAAGGCTCGGTCAAACTGGGACTATGAGCGGGGCACCGCAGCCGGATGGCCAAGATCACCATATGCAAACGCGGCACACGGATTCAGTGCCCGAATGCACGCCAGCCCGGCTCCGGACGATCCGGACCGGGCTGAAAGCCATCGAATAAGCAGCTCACTCATCTCCCCTGCGGAGGCAGGGCCGCCACCTTGGGGTGATCATGGTCGTAGGGTCCCTGGGCTTGGGCGCCACCGGCATCTCCGACCTGTGCGAAGAACTCCTCCTGGGCGTCCTTGTACCAGGCCCAGTCCTCCGGCAGGTCATCCTCATAAAAGATCGCCTCGACCGGGCACACCGGCTCACAGGCACCGCAGTCCACGCACTCGTTGGGGTTGATGTACAGGTCGCGTGGCCCCTCGTAGATGCAATCCACCGGGCACTCGTCCACGCACGCTTTGTCCTTGACATCCACACAAGGCTGCGCAATCACATACGTCATGGGCTCCTCCTCAGGCAATACCGACAAGAATACCCTCGGCTTGGGACGCTCCCGGAACGGCAGCGGCCCCGCCCCGGATGCCAGCGCCGGGGCTCAGCCCAGGTCCCGCAAGGCTTCAGCCGAGATGGTGTCGGTCAGCAGGTCCTCCCCCAAGCGTGAGTGCCGGTAGGAGTAACCGAAGTAGATAGCGAAGCCGATGAGCAGCCAGACAAGGAAGCGGATCCAAGTGAGCACGGTCAGGTTGAGCATGAGCCACAGGCAGGCCAGCGCGATCAGGATAGGAATGACCGGATTGCCGGGCATCTTGAAGGACCGCTCCAGGTCGGGGCGCTTGCGGCGCATGATCGGGATGGATGCTGCCACCAGCATGAAGGCTGACAGTGTACCGATATTGACCATATCGGACAGGACATCGATGTTGAAGCAGCAAGCCACGATCGCCACGACCACCCCGGCGACGACCTGAATGCGGGCGGGGGTGCCATGGCGACCGGTCCGCGAGAGCGAACGGGGCAGGAGACCATCCCGGCTCAGCGCGAACACGATGCGGGTCAGGCCCAAGAGAAGGACCATGACCACAGTGGTGAGTCCGATGACGATGCCGAAGGAGATCAGCTTCGCGGCCCAAGTCGCCCCCACCAGTTCGAAACCTGTTGCCAGGGAAGGCGAAGGCGACTTGGCCAGGTCCTTGTATGAGACCATGCCGGTGGTGACGATGGCGACGAGCACATAGAGGACGACGACCATGACCATGCCGAGGAATATTCCCCGAGGGACGGTCCTATGGGGATCCTTCGCCTCCTCCGAGGTGGTGGCGACCACATCGAAGCCGATGAAGGCGAAGAAGACAAGGGCCGCGCCCGAAAGAATGCCCGGTACGCCATAGACGGTGGGACTCTTGCCTGTGGCCCATTGCCACAGGGGCTGGGCCATGGTCGAAGTGACCTCCTGGCCCTTGATCGCGGAAGCAGGCTGGGATGGGGGGATGAAGGGGTGGTAGTTTTCGGCCTTGATATAGAAGAACCCGACGATGATGACAAACAGGACGATGCCTATTTTCAATACCGTCAGAGCGCCATCGAAGCGGGCGGACATCTTGGTGCCCAGAACCAGCAGGACCGTAAAGAGCCCGACCACAATCAGCGGTGCGACATCTATGGGGAAGGTACCGATCGCGAAGGTCGTGGAGAAGCCTGCACCCCCCATCAGGTGGACGAAATCATTCAGATAGACACCCCAGTACTTGGAGATGACCGAGGCGGCCATGAGCATCTCCAGGATCAGGTCCCAGCCGATCACCCAGGCAACGAGCTCGCCGATCGTCGTGTACGTGAAGGTGTAAGCGGAACCGGACACCGGGATCATGGAGGCGAATTCGGCGTAGCACATGACGGCGGCGCCGCAGACGATGCCCGCGATGATGAAACTGAGGATGACCGCTGGGCCGGCATGGAAGGCGGACGCTTGGGCGCCAACCGAGAAGATGCCGGCGCCGACCGCGACCGCCACCCCCATTACCGCCAGGTCCCAGGTGGACAGGGTCCGTTTGAGCCTGCGCCCTTCCTCCCCCGTCTCAGCGAGGGTCTGTTCGACGGTCTTCGTCCTGAACACATGCATGGGTCCTCATCTCGTCCGATGTGCCTGCGACCAACCATCACTATAGGTCGAGACTTGAACTTAGCCACGCTCCCGGCACCGACGCACAACATCGCACAGGCGGGCCGGGGCGAAGCAAGGCAGGTTGCCAAAGGTTGCTAAAACGTTATACCATTCACCCATTGCATCTGTACAAGGAGGTAAAGATGTCTGAACGTGCGTTCAACCTGAAGTTCGATAAGCACGTGCCCAAGGTGGACATGCCCATATCGGAACAGCGCAAGCAGTGGTTCAAAGAGTTCATGAAACCCTTCCTGGTGATCATTGTCCTCTACATAACCATGTATCTGGTGCGCAACAACTTTAAGGCGGCGCAGCCTTTGATGAAGCAGCAGCTGGGAATCACCACCCAGCAGCTAGGCCTGATCGGCTTCGTGTTCTCAGTCGTCTACGGCATCGGCAAAATCGTCGTGACTTACCTGATCGCCAACAACGACAACAAGAAGATGGCCTCGCTGATGCTGTTCGGGTCGTCCATCGTGGTCATGTGCATCGGTTTCCTGTTCACGATGAGCCACGTCTCGATCGGCTGGCTCATTGTGCTGTGGGCCATGAACGGCGCCCTCCAGTGCGCGGGCGGTCCCTCCTGTGCCACTGTGATCGCCAACTGGACCACAAAGAAGAGCTTCGGTCGCTATCAGGGCGTTTGGAACGCCTCGCACAACATCGGCGGTGGATTGGCAGGCGTCTTCGCGATTTGGTGCGCCCAGACATTCTTCCATGGGCATGTGGCAGGCATGTTCATCATTCCGGGCGCTGTGGCGTTCCTGGTGGCCATCGCATGCTTCTTCGTCGGGAAGAACCGTCCCCAGGACCTTGGTTGGCAGACCCCCGAGCAGATCTTCAACGAACCCCCGAAGATCGAAGACATAGAGTCCAAGGGCGATTCCACTTGGCAGATGTTCAGCAAATACCTCCTCAGGAACCCTTGGGTTTGGGTGCTGTGCGTCAGCAATGTGTTCACCTACCTTGTCCGTATCGGCATCGACAATTGGGCCCCTCTGCGAGTGACCGAGCAGTTGCACTTCAGCAATGAAGTCGGCGCCCAGACCATCTTCTACTTCGAGATGGGAGCCCTGGTCGGCTGCCTTACCTGGGGATTGCTCTCCGATTTCCTGGGTGGTCGCCCGGCCTTGGTCTCCACCGGATGCGCCCTCCTGCTGCCGGTCGCCATGGTCGGTTACCAGGTGGGACGCACCCCGTTGGTCATCTACGTCTCGCTCTTTTTCCTCGGCATGCTTGTTTTCGGTCCGCAGATGCTGGTCAACATCTCCCTGCTGAACCAAATCCCGAAAAAGGCCAGTGTCCTTTCCGGAGGAATGCTGGGCGCCTTCGCCTATCTGTTCGGCGACTCGTCCGCTAAAGTGCTGCTGGCCAAGATCGCCGACTCCTCTTCCAATGGGCTCAACCTCTTCGGACACATCCTGCACGGATGGAACGACACCTTCGTGGTGCTGTATTTCGCCATCGTCATGGCGGTGGTCCTCTTCGGGCTCGTCGCAGTCCGCGAGGAACGCAAACTCAGGAGCGAAGCCAGAATGATCAAGAACGAGGACAAGTAAGGAGCCACGATGACGACGATGAACATCACGAACTTCCGCGATCTGGGCGGGGTCCGGAATATCCATGGGCAAGAGGTACGCACGCGGCAGGTAATGCGTTCCGGGCATTTGGTGGATCTGGACCAGACGACGATGGACGCATTGGAGAACGACTACCACCTATCCTTGATCATCGACTTCCGTCGGCCGTTCGAGATCCAGGAGCAGCCCGATGATGAAGTGCCGGGGGCGACGATGATCAACATCGACCTTCTCGGCCTGATTGGCGCCGCCGACATGAGCCTGGACGACTTCGCCTCGATCGGCAAGGCGTCCAAGGTCTCAGACCATCTGATGGGCACCTACCGCAGTCTGGTCCTGGACCCGGGAGCACAGCAGGGTTTCGGGCGCTTCCTGAACCTCGTCCTCGACAACGACAGCGGTTCCACGATTTTCCACTGCTTCGTCGGCAAGGATAGGACCGGCTTCGGCGCAGCGCTGCTCTACTGGTTGCTTGAGGTGGACGACGACGTCATCATGACCGATTATCTGAAGACCAACCAGGAGAGAGTCAAGGCCAACGACGAACTGGTTGAACGCTTCCGGGCCAAGGGTTTCGACCAGGACTCCCTCGATGCCCTCTCACAGGCTCTCTATGTCAAGCGAGAGTATCTGGAGCATGCCGAGAAGCTCATGCGCGATGAATACGGCGATGTCTTCGCATACGCTGACCAGGCACTGGACTTCGGCCCCGAAAAAGTGGAGGCCTTGCGAGCGAAGCTCCTAACCAGCTGACGAACCCCTCTCCCGGTGAAGTCCAGCCTCCGCGCCCATGAGGGCGGGCCGGCTGGACTTCACCATGTCGGGGCCTTGTTCGCCGTCTCTGCAAGGATGATATATCATCGTCGAACCATTGCAGGCCTCGCAGGCGGTACCAGCGGGTTGAGGGGGCCGGCGTACCTGGTCCGACCACACACAACAGGAGGGACAGCGGTGAAACTGACGAATTTCAGGGATTTGGGCGGCATTGAGACCATACACGGACGGCGGGTGAAACCATGCATGGTGCTCCGTGCCGGTCAGCCTGTAGGGCTCGATGAGGCCGACAGACACGAGCTTACGGAGGACTACGGGCTGAGTCTGATCGTGGACTTCCGCAGGCCATTCGAAGTCAAAGAGGCTCCTGACGATAGGCTGCCCGGTGTCAGGATCGTCGGCCTGGACCTTATCGGCGACAGCGAGAACGGCGATGCATCCCTGGACAGCTTCGCCTCGATCGCGGACGCCGACCTTGTCGACCAGCACATGATGCAGACCTATCGTGGACTGGTCGAGTCCAAAAGCGCGCAGGAGGGGCTTGGCAGGTTCCTGGACCTGATCCTGGACAACGATTCAGGCTCTACGCTCTTCCACTGTTTCGCCGGCAAGGACCGGACCGGCTTCGGCGCAGCGCTGATCCTGTGGCTCCTGGAAGTGGACGACACCAAGGTCATGGAAGACTACCTGAAGACCAACAAAGCCCGGGTGGCGGCCAACAACGAGCTCCTGGACAGCTTCCGGAAGCGGGGCTTCGGCCAGGAGACCATAGATGCGCTTTCAATCGCCCTGTACGTCAAACGGGAGTATCTGGAATACGCCGAGCGGCTCATGCACGAGCAGTACGGCGACGTATTCTCCTACGCCGACCAGGCTCTGGGCTTCGGGGCCGAAAAGGTCGATGCCCTGCGAGCCAAGCTCCTGACCGACTGACCCTACCGAAAAGCAACGCAATCGGGATGACGCAACCGGCCGGACCCCGGTCAATGAGGCCTCAGTCCAGGCTCAGGCCCACCAGGACCGGCTCCGGTACCAGTTCAACCCCATAGGTGGAGCGAACGCCGTCGCGGATGGTCCGTGCTAACTCAACCACCTGAGCGGCGGTCGCGGTCCCACGGTTGGTCAGGGCCAGGGTATGGGCAGTGGACAGGGCGGCACCGGAACCAGGCAGGGCGAACCCCTTATGGAAGCCGGCATGATCAATCAACCAAGCCGCCGAGGTCTTGATCATCGTAGGGGCCGACCCGCCGCCGGGACCGCCCGGTGCCGGGAAGCGGGGTGCGTCCTTAGGCAGACGGGCGGCCTGCCCGGCCGTAAGCACCGGGTTGGTGAAAAAGGAACCGCAGGAATTGCGATTCAGCATCTCCCCCGTGCCGCTATCCAGCGATCTCGTGTCGTCGGGGCGTATGGCTGCCAGCGGGTCAGATGCGGCGCGAATGCCCCTTTCCTCCCGGCAACCAAGCATCCAGGGGTTACTGTACCGGGCCGGATCCTCCAACATCCCCTTGCCGGCGCGGATACCGAGCACCGCCTGGCGAATGCGCACGGCAGGCATCTCGTCCCCCTGCCCCACACCTAGGGCACGAGCCAGCTGGTCCGAGTCCACCTTCCCCTGGGCGCTATGACGCAGGGCGAACGTGACCGAAAGCACCACATACCGGGGGGTGGGGAAGAAACGGCCGGCAGGCTCACCCGGTGCCCGGTACATGGATGCCTTGAGCAGGGAGGTCCGGTAGCCGAAGGCCATGTCCCGGGCGGCAAGCGTCCTGGTCCTCTTCTCCTGCCGGTCCCAGACCTCGGCCGATGCCACCGACTGGGCCGCTTCCTGGCCGTATGCACTGATGTTCTGCACTACAGAAGCACCCACGGTACCGGGGATGCCGGATAGCCCCTCCACCCCGGACAGGCCCATGTCCAGACAGTACATGATCAGGTCGTCCCAGTTCGTGCCGGCCGTCGCACCCACGTGGACGGTCCGGTCCCCGGATTCGACCGGAGCAGCCTCGTCCAGGACGTGAATCGCCCGGCGGGCGTCGCGCACCACCAGACCCGCAAAATGCTCATCGGAAGCCAGCAGGTTGGATCCACCGCCCAGCACGCACACAGGCACCCCCGCGGAATCAGCCCCTTCGACGGCTTCGATGATGCCCACCCGGTCCTTGGCATTGAGGAGGGAACCGATGGTGCCCCCCACTCGTATCGTGGTCAGATCGGAGAAAGAAACCGCAGGGACTGTGGGCGCATCGGAATTAGCCATGAGAGATAGTCTAGCCCGCGGCCTGGCCGGATGACATGGAACACAGGCGTTCGGACATGCGAAAAGGCCCGGCGAATGGCCGGGCCTTTGGGAAACGTCTGGAGACTCGATCAGCTCTCAGCGGGTCTCACGATGAACAGTGTGCTTCCCGCAACGGGGGCAGAACTTCTTGAGCTCGAGGCGGTCAGGAGTGTTGCGACGGTTCTTCGTCGTGATGTAATTACGCTCCTTGCACACGGTGCACGCCAGCGTAATGCCAGGACGAATATCTGCGGCTTTTGCCATGGTTCACCTCTGTAGTCGTTTCACGCAGGCTTCTGCCTGCGTCCGTAGCGAGGAAGAGACTCGAACTCTTGACCTTACGATTATGAGTCGTACGCTCTAGCCAGCTGAGCTACCCCGCCAGAGAGCCTCGGGTGAGAATCGGACTCACGACCTCTTCCTTACCAAGGAAGTGCTCTGCCACTGAGCTACCGAGGCGTGGCGGATAGAGGATTCGAACCTCTGAAGCATTACGCGGCTGATTTACAGTCAGCTCCCTTTGACCGCTTGGGAAATCCGCCATGTCGCACAAAGCGTTAAGCTCAGCACGGCAACTTGCCTATGATGACACGTTTCGTCGACTTTCGCAAGTCAGTCCCGGGCCGTGTCGCGCATATCCGCCCAGGGCCGACCTGCCGGTAACCGACCTTCAGAAGTCCCAGTCGTCATCGTCGGTCTCCACCGCCTTGCCCATCACGTAGGAAGAGCCTGAACCGGAGAAGAAATCGTGGTTCTCGTCCGCATTGGGGCTCAAGGAGGCGATGATGGCCGGGTTCACATCAGTGCTGTCCGAGGGGAAGAGGGCGGGATAGCCCAGGTTCATCAGGGCTTTGTTGCCGTTATAGCGCAGGAATTTCTTGACATCGTCCACCAAACCCACACCAGCGTACAGGGACTCGGTGTATTCCACCTCGTTGTCGTACAGGTCGTTCAGCAACTCGTAGGTATAGTCGCTCATCTCCTGCTGCTCCGACTGGGAGACCTTGGCCAGACCCTTCTGGTACTTGTAGCCGATGTAGTAGCCATGCACGGCTTCATCACGGATGATCAGCCGGATCAGATCCGCGGTATTGGTCAGCTTGGCGTGGGAGGAGAAGTACATGGGCAGATAGAAGCCCGAGTAGAACAGGAAGGACTCCAGCAGGGTGGAGGCGACCTTGCGTTTCAGAGGCGAGTCGCCCTCGTAATAGTCCAACACGATCTGTGCCTTCTTCTGCAGGAACTCGTTCTTTTCCGACCAATCGAAGGCTGCGTCGATCTCCGGGGTGTTGGACAGGGTGGAGAAGATGGAGGAGTACGACTTGGCGTGCACCGACTCCATGAAGGAGATGTTGGTGTAGACCGCCTCCTCATGGGGGGTCAGGGCATCGGGAATCAGCGAGACGGCGCCAACTGTGCCCTGGATGGTGTCCAGAAGGGTGAGCCCGGTGAATACGCGCATGGTCAGCGTGTGTTCCTCCTGGCTCATGGCTTGCCAGGAGGGGATGTCGTTGGATACCGGCACCTTTTCAGGCAGCCAGAAATTGCCGGTCAGACGGTCCCAGACCTCCAGGTCCTTCTCGTCCTCCAAGCGGTTCCAGTTGATGGCGGAGACCCGGTCGATCAGTTTCAACGGCTGCCTGGGTATGGAAATCGGTGGGACCATGTCACTACTCCTTCGTTGCTTCCTATGAAGACTGTCTTGTATGCCCGTCCTGCGAAACAGGACGGGCAACCTCTTACTGACGGGGCCGTCAGCCTACAGCATGCAGGAGACGCAGTCCTTGACCTCCGTGCCCTCAAGCGCCTGCTGACGGATGCGGATGTAGTAGAGGGTCTTGATGCCCTTACGCCAGGCGTAGATCTGCGCCTTGTTGACCTCGCGTGTGGTGGTGGTGTCAGGGAAGAACAGAGTCAGCGACAGTCCTTGGTCCACATGCTGGGTCGCTTCGGCATAGGTGTCGATGATCTTCTTCCACCCGATCTCGTAGGCATCCTCGTAGTAGTCCAGGTTCTCGTTGGTCATGAAGGGCGCCGGGTAGTAGACGCGACCGATCTTGCCTTCCTTGCGGATCTCTATCTTGGCCGGGATGGGCAGGATTGAGGAGGTGGAGTGGTTGATGTAGGAGATGGAGCCTGTGGGTGGGATGGCCTGGAGGTTCTGATTGTATATGCCGTCACGGATGATCTGCGCCTGGAGCTCCCGCCAATCCTCAACCGAGGGGATCTCGATGCCGTACTTGGCGAAGATGGCACGCACCCGCTCGGTCCTGGGCTCCAGCGAGCGCCGTCCATCCGTGTACTTGTCGAAGTAGTTGCCCTGGCCGGCGGGCTTGGCGTAGGCGGACCTGGCGAAGGTCGCGAAGGCATGCCCCCGGTCCACCGCGATCTGGTGGGAGGCCCGGTAGGCATGGTATGCCACGGTCATGAAGTACATGTCCGTAAAGTCCAGCCCCTCCTCGGAGCCGTAGTGGATGCCCTCGCGGGCCAGGAAACCATGGAGGTTCATCTGCCCGAGGCCGATGGCGTGGCCCTCGTCATTGCCTCGCTTGATGGAGGGGACGGCCTCGATGTTGGTGTGGTCGGACACTGAGGTCAGGGCACGGATGGCGGTCTCCACCGTGTCCGCGAGCCCACCGTCGATGGCTTTGGCGATGTTCAGCGAACCCAGGTTGCAGGAGATGTCGCGGCCAACATGGCTGTAGTTCAGGTTTTCGTCGTAGGTGGAGGGCTCCTGGACCTGCAGGATCTCGGAGCACAGGTTGCTCATGGTGATCCGGCCGTCGATCGGGTTGGCCTTGTTGACCGTGTCCTCGAAGAGGATGTATGGGTAGCCGGACTCGAACTGGATTTCGGCCAGGGTCATGAAGAAGTCGCGTGCGTCGATGTACTTCTTGTGGATACGGCTGTCCTTGACCATCTCCTCGTAGTGCTCGCTCACGGATATGTCGGCGAATGGCTTGCCGTATACGCGCTCAACGTCGTAGGGGGAGAAGAGCGCCATGGGCTCCTTTTTCTTCGCCAGCTCAAAGGTGATATCGGGCACCACCACACCAAGGGCGAGGGATTTGATGCGGATCTTCTCATCCGCGTTCTCGCGCTTGGTGTCGAGGAATCGCAGGATGTCCGGGTGATGGGCGTTGAGGTAGACCGCGCCTGCGCCCTGGCGGGCCCCCAACTGGTTGGCATAGGAGAAGGAGTCTTCCAGGAGCTTCATGACCGGAATCACACCGGAGGACTGGTTCTCGATGTGCTTGATCGGGGCACCGAGCTCACGCAGATTCGATAGCAGCAAGGCCACTCCACCGCCTCGCTTGGACAGCTGCAGGGCAGCGTTGATGCCACGGGATATGGACTCCATGTTGTCTTCGATGCGCACCAGGAAACAGGAGACGGGCTCACCGCGCTGGGCCTTGCCCAGGTTGAGGAAGGTCGGGGTGGCGGGCTGGAAGCGGCCGGAGATGATCTCATCGGCGTACTTCATGGCCGCGGCCTCGTCACCGTCCGCCAGCTCCAGGGCCACGGCGACGGACCGTTGGGGGAAGTCCTCCAGATACTGCTTGCCGTCGAAGGACTTGAGCGCGTATGAGGTGTAGAACTTGAAGGCACCAAGGAAGGTCTCGAACTCGAAGCCAGCGGACTCGGCGTGCGCATAGATGCGGTCCAGGAAACCGGGGCTGTATTTTGCGAACACGGCCTTGTCGTAATACAGGTTGTCCGTCAGGTACCGCAGGCGTTCGGCCGTGGAGGCGAACGGGCGTGTGTTGGCGGCCACATGCGTGGTCATGTACTGGCGCTCGGCCTCCTTGTCCTTGTCGAACTGGATCCGCCCATTCCTGTCGTATAGGTTGAGCATCGCGTTCAATGCATGGTAGTCGCGTGCGGGGTCGTACGCCTCCCCCTCACTCGTTGTCCTGTCCAAGGCCAATGACGTGTCGTCCTGTGCTGCCATCTGGCGTCCTTTCCCGGGGCCGGTGGCCCGGTGTTCATTCATTGCATTCATTCGTGTATCGCAAAACCTTCGGCCCACTCGGGCCTGCAACCTGCGTTCATTCGGGGTGGTTGCGGAAAAAGTCCAGGACTCCTTGCCGTACCTTGGTCTCGTCCTCCTTGGTTCCCATCAGTTCGAAGTAGTAGAGGAAAGGGACCTTGCATTTTTGGGAGACGATGTCCCCGGCCATGCAGAACGCCTCGCCGAAATTGGTATTGCCTGATGCTATGACCCCCCGTATGCCCGCCCGGTTGGCCGGGTCGTTCAGGAAACGTTTGATCTGCGGCAGGACCGCCTTGCGGGCGGAGCCTCCCCCATATGTGGGGACCATCAGAATATAGGGCTCGCGTACATTCAGTGGCGGCTCATGGGGTCTGACCGGGATGCGGAAGACGTCAATGCCCTCCTCCTGGAGATGGCAGTTGGCCACGAAACGGGCAGTGTTCTCGGACTGGGAGGAGAAATAGACCAGAGCACCGATCCGTTCCCCGTCCGCCGGGTATTCAGGCATGCTGACCATTTGCGCCTCCTGTGCTGGCGCTGACTGCTCCATCTCAACCTCCCGTTTGGCGAAACCCATTTCCAGGGTCGGTAGCGGAACGCTCCGC
Organism: Bifidobacterium xylocopae; assembly: GCF_003315615.1. Taxonomy (GTDB): domain Bacteria; phylum Actinomycetota; class Actinomycetes; order Actinomycetales; family Bifidobacteriaceae; genus Bombiscardovia; species Bombiscardovia xylocopae. Next base: position 53,760 of record NZ_PDCH01000006.1, on the reverse strand, counting down.
TAACGACCAACCGAGAACCACTATATCTAGTAATTCTAAAATTTGCGAGGGGCATATCTAGTGTTTTGTGTGCCCAATCTCACAGAGCACCCGCCAACCATGGCAGCATGGGGGGGGGGGGCAGACGAAGCGAGGCCCCCCGGGCGATTCAGAACCACCCGGGGGGCCTCACTACTTCCGGCAAAAACTTACTTGAGGACGGCCAGCACGTCGCGTGCCGAAACGATCAGGTAATCCTCGCCTTCGTAGTTGACTTCAGTGCCGCCATACTTGGAGTACAGCACCTTGTCGCCGACCTTGATGTCGACGGGGATACGCTCTCCCTTATCGTCGCGGCGGCCGGGGCCTACAGCCAAGACATCGCCCTGCTGGGGCTTCTCCTTGGCGGAATCCGGGATGACCAGACCCGACGCGGTCTTGGTCTCGGCGGGAGCCTGCTTGATTACGATCTTGTCTTCCAACGGTGTGAGTGAGATCGACACTGTGGACCTCCTCTTTCTATGAGTACGCTCAATGGGTTACCCGCACCAGAAAGCCGATGAGAGGCTGACGGCACCCACCGACGCCTTCCGCTGCGCTAGTTGTATGGTAGCGCGAAATTAGCACTCTGCCAACTTGAGTGCTAACGCTTTGAGTGAACGCCTACCGTTGCCGGCAGGCCGAACCTGTGGTCAGGCCTTGCTGCGCCGGGCAAGTATTGCCTCGACTCCGACCTTGCCCAGGGAATCCTCGCTCAGTTCCGGCGCCTCCACATCGGCCTGGATCTCACGACGGTGGAAATCAGAAGGTCGGCCGCCCTTGGTGCCTGTGGCCGGACGCCTGGCCCCGGCCGTCGGATTCGATGCCCCATATCGGGCTTGGCGATCGACGACGTCGTTCCTGCCATCCGCCTTGTCGGTCCGCTCGTCGGCCGATTGGGCGGCAGCGGCTTTGACGGCCTCCGGCCGGGGCACCGCCTTGGACACCTGCTTGGTCGATTGAATCTCACGGCTGAGGGGTTCGGCCTGTTTGGGCGGGATCCCCTGCCGCGGCCGGCCCATCGAGAAGGAAAGCAGCGGCTGATTCTGGTGCCCCAAAGCCGGATTTCCGCTTTTCGCCTGTTCGCTGTCATCGGCGTGGTCGCCGGTCGGCTCGAGCGGCGGCCGGACCGACTGCACGCTCTTGACCTGCGCGTCGCCCCCGGCTGTTGGCGCTTCCTCCCGCCGTTCGTCCGAACGTGCCGCAAGAGCCTGAACCTGCGCCTGCCTGGCTTGGAGGATGGCAGCTTTTATGTCCTGCTGGCTCATGGCATCGGTGGTCTGGCCCTCGACCTTAGCCGGGTCAGCGGCAGCGACATGTTCGCTTGGCGCTTGGGGATGCGGACGATGTGCGTGCTGCCTGCGCTGGCGTTCGGCCAGACGGGCCTCCCACCGGCGGGCCTGGGCGGCCGCCCTCGCGCCTGCCACCAGGACGACAGCCAACAATGCCAGGGGAATCAAACAGAATAACGGGCTGAGTGAGGCCGCATACGATAGGAACCCCAACCCCATGGTAGCGACCAACAGGGAACCGGTCAGGATTCGCCGGCGGCGGGCCGCGGCCCGGCGCATGAGGCGGACGCGCTTGACCCTCTCGGCCTCCCGGCGGCCCTCTCCGCCTTCGCGCTCTGGCTGCATAACCAACCCTTTCAACCTGCGTGGTTCAGTGTCCCCGAACCGCCGTGCGCTGCTCTCATCGACCAGGTGGAGCGAGGCGGACATACGGTCCTGCCTATGCTGGGAGGCACGCTTCATGCCCCTCATCGTCCGACCCGGTAACCAGCCGAGCACAAGTAACGCCGTTATCAACAGCAGAAGGATGCTTGACAGCGACTCATATACCATACCTCCAAGGATAGAGGAGAGCATGCCCCGCACTCAAGCCTTCCCAGGCGTGTCGCCGTCACCGCTCCGGAGGCGCCCGACCAGGGGGGTACGGATGTCGTCGGCCAACAGGCTGAAGGTCAGGTGGTCCCTCCAACCGCCTCGCACGAACATGTACCCTGGCCTGAGCCCTTCCGACCGCATACCCAGCTTCGCCGGGACACGCAGGGACCGTGCGTTCTCCGGCAGAATGGCGACCTCCAGGCGGTGCAGACGCGGGCCCGACGGATCATGCAGGGCCCAGTCGCCCAGCAGGGCCAATGCCAACGGGGCGAACCCATGGCCGGCGTGCGCCCGATCAACCCAGTAGCCCACCATGCCGGAACGCATGGAGCCATAGCGGATGGCGCCCAACGATATCTGCCCGACGATGGCGGTCTGGAAGACCATCGCAAACACAGCGCCGCTCCCCTCCGCTTCGGCCTGCCTCATTCGTGACACCCACTGGGCGAAGGACAAACCGGCACCTCCTTCGGGGTCCCCCGACTCCCAGGGAGCCAGCCAGGAATCGTTGCTCCAGCGCACCCGACCCCATTCGGCTTCATCATCCAAAAGCAGCGGCCTCAGAGCGAAATCCCCATGGCCGGCGACGGGACCCAAGCGATCAGGCATGATGAAGGAGCGTGCCTGGCCGCGCTGGACGGCCGCCTGGTGAAGGGCGTCCAAAAGACTGTGGAAGACGGACATACGGCCATTGTATGCCGCTGAAGGTTGAGGAACGGGACTTCCGGACCCTGCAGGGGGCTAGGATATGGGTTGTCGGATTGTTATCAGAGCACGAATCTTCGGAGGGAGCGGACTGTGCCAACCTACCATTACCGTTGCAAGAATTGCGGGTACGACTTCACCAAGGAGCAATCCTTCAGCGACGATCCGGTCACCGTCTGCCCCAAGTGCGGTCAGGAACAGGTACGTAAGGTCTACTCAGCCGTGCCGATCGAGTTCAAGGGGCACGGCTTCTACCGGACCGACGGCGGCTCGGCCTCCTCGGACTCCACCAAAAAGTAGCCCCACCCCGTCCTGCCACACTGGCATCGCCAGGCACATTCGACCACATCGGCCGCGGTCGCTTCCCCCTGCAGCCTGTCCGTAGCAGGATGGCGGCATGAAGCTAACACTGCCCTCATTGTCCTCAGCCGGCCTTCCAGGCCGGCGATCCGGTCTGGAAGGCCGCCGCCAAACGGTGCACTTTCGTCGTCTGGCGGCGTGCCTTTGCGCAGGCCTGGCCGTCTTCTGCGTCCTGCAGACCCTCGGGGGAGCAAGCTCCCGCACACCGGTGCTGACCGCCGCACGTCGGGTCGAACGCGGGACGCGTATATCCCCGGAAATGCTCCATACCGAATCCATCCCCACCTCCGGTCTGACAGGCAAGCTGCTCAGCCGCCCGGACGAGGCCGTGGGTATGACCACACTGACGGATCTGGAGTCCGGCCAGCCGATTGCCGGAACAGCCCTGACCCGGGTGCCACCACCGCCCGTGGGAACCACCACCGTCCGGCTGTCCCTCTCCTCCGCCCCCGAGTCGATGCTGCCCGGTCAACATGTGCGGCTGGTCTCCTCGACCGGCTGTGACGGCAAAAGCGGGCAGGAAGGCCTGCAGACCGGCGACGGCAAGGAGGGTGCCCAAAGCCAGGGCGCCTGCGCGATCGCCCGCGAAGCCACAATCATGGCCCTCCCACAGACAAAGGGAAAGCCTGACCCCTTGGGAACCGTCGGCAAGGACAGCGACTCCGGTATGACCGCCTTCGCCCTCAAACCGGACGACGCTATCAAGGCGCTGAGCCTACCGGAGGGCGCACCGATCATCGCGGTGGCCACCGGCGGGAGTTGACAGGAGTCGGGACGTAACACCTTCAGTCCGCGGTCGGGAGTCATAATGGAACGGGGAGAACGTCTTCCATAAGGGAGGACGCCCCACAAGGGAGAGGAGCAGCATGGCATCCGGCGGCACACCAGTAACACAACAGGCGGCGCAAGCAGCCCACGAGCTGGCGAAGATCAGCGACAAGGAGCCTCTGGCTGGTTTCAAGCAATTCATCTCACGCGGCTCCATGGTCGACATGGCGGTCGGCGTGGTCATGGGCTCGGCGGTCACCGCCGTAGTCAATTCCATCGTCAAGAACCTGCTTAGCCCACTCATAGCTATGATTTTCGGCAAACCCGACCTGTCGGGGCTGCTGACGATCAGCAACGGCAAGGCGACGATATCCTTCGGGGCTATAATCGGCGATATCCTGAACTTCATCCTGGTGGCGGCGGCCATCTACTTCTGCATCATCCTGCCCATGAACAAACTGCGTGATCTGACCCGTCTCGCATCCAGCTCGGGCAATGACCAGAAAACGAAAGACGACACGCCCTCTCCCGACCAGCAGACCGTGCAGCTCCTCCAGTCCATCCTGGATCAGATGAAGGCCGCAGGAGGCACCGAGGCAACAACCAAGAGCACCGACAAGGCCTGAGGTTCAGCCCTTTTCCGCAGGGAAAAGCCCCCAGTGAGGCGGCAGCTCACCAAGTATGCGACGATCGTCGTCCGACTGCTTGTCGGTCTGCGACCGCTGGTCCTCATCCGAAGCCAGTCCGGCCTCCCCCAGGCCGTCGCCTTCAAAATGCTCCGTCCCCTGGCGCACCACCCTGCGGTGGATACGCCGACGCCCTGACCGGCCGCCTCCAGGCGCAACGGTGGAACCGTCCGTATTCACTCCTGGTCCTCTGCCGGCTGATCAGCCCCATCGCTGGACGCGTTGGAAGCCTCGACGTGTTCGGTCCCTGCAGCCTGCCCGACATACTCGGCTATACGGTCAGCCTCCTTGTCGGGGTTGACGAAAGCCGCGACGCTCCAAGCCGTCATTGCCTTCCACCCCAAGTGCTCCAGATCCTCCATGCGGAAGCGATGACGTTCACGGGTGGATTGGGTGTGCATGAAGTCGGCATCATCCGTGACGACGGCCAGGTTGAAGGGGCCCCCTTCAGGACCTACGACCATGGGAATACGGGCACCATCCTCAAAACCGTAATCCAGTGCCACGCTCAGTCCACGCTGCCGCAACCGCAGGGCCAGATCAGCGAAGAGCACATTGCCGACCTCATCCGACTCCCCGGGCAGCTCCATCTCCCCTCCAAGCCCTTCGGCCCAAGCCAGCATCTCCTTCAACAGCTGCGGACCTGGTTGATGAATCCGATCGTCCTCCATGTCCTCGGAACCGAAGGCGCAGACGATGTCGACGTTACGCTGCGCCAAAGCCAGGGCATCCAGAAGCATACCCGAGCCGCCCTCCCCCTCGAGCTTGCCGAACTGCTGGAGAAGACGTCCATGGGAGGTCTTTGCGAAGCCCACCGACAGAATCGCATCCGTGCATGCGGTGCCGCATACCTCGTCGATGTCCACGATACGCACATGGCGCAGGAAACGGCCAAAGGCGGGGTCCTTCGCCGCCAGGGCCTTCAGGTCCGCGCCAAGCCGCAGACGATGGGTGTCCGAAAGGGTCACGATTGACAGGATGTAGGAGTTGGGCAACGAATCTGCCAGGACGGCCCGTTCCCGCAGGAGCCCCACGACCGCATTGATCTCCTGCTGGCTTGTTTCGACCAGACCGGAGGACAGTACCGGCACGCCGTTGCCTGATACCCGGGTGTAGGTGACATGGCCCCGGGCCTGCTCCTGAGCGGGCAGGCAAGCCACACGGCCATAATCGTGGTCATGGAGGAAGGCCGTGATCTCCGGAGGCCGCTTCGAAGGATGGCCATTCGAAACGACGGGGACAAGCATGTCAGCCACATGGGCCAGGCCGTCCGAAGTCATGGTCCGCCGGTGGGCGACGATCACCACCTGCCTGGCACGGGCCAGGATGGTCAGCACCTGGATAGAGGGCATGTGGGCGCCAGCGTCGATGATGGCCACGTCCGCCATCTGCTCGGGGGCGGTGCGCGCCGCCAGAGTGGCAGGCGTAGCCAGCATGATCGGTTTAGCCGCCGCCAGCAAAGTCGGGAAGTTCCTGATCAGATCACTGATCGAGGACCAATCCCGGCTCGCCAAAGCCGCATGGAGTTGATTGGCCTCTCGCTTGTGGGCGAACAGGAGTTCAGCCAGACGTCGTTGGCTCTCCTGACCGACCATCGGCCCCACGCTCAGCACATGATCCAGATCCACCTGGTTGAAGCGATCTGCGGCCGCGGACAGGGCGGACCCATCCTGATTGGAGATGATACGCGAAGAGTGCATGATGTCATCGAAGACCGTGGTCCACCAAGCCAGGGAGAGTTCACCGCGCACCGCATCCTGGGGCACCTGCCTGTTACGCAGGTCCTGGACGAGCTCGGTCAGCCCGGCAGCCTGTAATTCGCGCTCCAGATTGCAGCGCTCGGGAAGGGTGTCCAGCGCCATGTGATCGTCAAACAGCGAGCGCAGCCGCTCCTCCACATTCTCGAAGGACGCGGTCTCTAGGTCCCCGCCGGCGGGAGTGGAGGCGAGGATGGTGTCCAAGGCCGTCATATCCCGGATCAGCGCCTCATAGGTGTCGAGGATGGTGTCCAGCTTGGAGGGCAAAACCGGCCAACCACCGTGAGGAACGAAGGTACGCCACTGCTTGGCCTGCCGGGATACAATCAGCAGGGCCTCGTGCAGGTCATCGACCTGGGCCCCCACACGTAGGAGTCCCTTGGCTTCCTTGACCAGGCGCCGGCGCTCCCAGAAGCCCATCGAACCACCTGATGACTTACGCTTCTCCTTGGGTTCGGTCGCCTCAATCATGGCCGGGATGTCCTGCTCGAATACAGCGGGCTGGAAGACATCCAGAACCCGGCGCAGATTCTTGAGCATGGCAATCTGCCTGCCCCATTCCTGGGCCGTTTTGGGTACGGGAAAACCACAGGTCTTCACTGTTGACGCAACCTGCTCCCGGGTGTTCGGCAGCAGTTTCTCCAGGATGCGGACCACACGCTCGTAGGCGGATACAGCCTCTTCCTCGCTGTACATGGCGGCACCATACCAGGGGGTGTCCTGGGGGCCTACAGTGAACTCGCCCAGGGCGGCGGCCCGTTCGAGCTTGTCGCCCCACTCCTCCATGCCGTCCCGCAACTGTCGGGCGGTCTGGACGCTCAGGCGCACGCGGGTGGCCGGATGTGTCGGCAGGTTGGCCGCCTGGGCCAGGTTCTGAATGGTCTGGTAGGCGGATACGCCCCAGGTTTTGCTGACTCCATGCAGGTCACCCAGATAGCGGGTCAGACGGGTACGTACCCCCACCAGCTCGTCGGCCAGTTGGTCGAAACGTGCCGTGGCCTTCCCTGGTTTGAAGGAGACCGCGTCTATCAGTTGCGCATCCACCGCGTCCTTGGCTTGAACGGATTTGATGTCCAGGACCAGGTCACCCATACGGTATGCCTGCATGTACCGTTCGAACCGGCGCTTCTGCTCGACCACACATGGCACGTAGAGCACGGTCCGACCGTTCATGACGCAGCGGGAGGCGATGGCCGCGCTGCTGGAGACACCATTGCGCCCGGAAGCCTCATCCAGAAGGACCGAGTGCCCGCTGGAAACCAGCCCAGCGGCATAACGCACTGTATTGTCTACATCACCGACCTCGAATTCGGCATGCGGATCGGCGTCGAAAGGACTGTACTGGGGAAGCGGATCGCCTTGAATCTGGTCCAGTGCCTCCTCATCACCCGCCAGCGCATCCAGAAGGACGTTGCCGGTCGGGCCTGCCTCCATCCGGTCGATCAGGTCCTGGCTCTCACCCAGAATCAGGGCGGAGGGCTCTATGAAGCAGCCCAGGACCACACGCTGGTCGATTGAGAAATCGCTGATATGCGGAGAAACCTGGGAGGCGATGGTTTTGAAGAGCGAAGAGTTTTCCACTGAACCGCCCTGGTGGCGGGTGGCGTCGGAAAGCGGCGCGGCATCTAGCTCGATGCCGCGGGAACGCAGGACCGAAACGAAGGATGAGTTCAGCTGGGACCGACCCGTGATCGTAATCAGTGCCTTGCCGCCACTGCCCTGGCTGAGATCCACTTGAACCGGATACAGCAGTACGGGCATGCTCGTGCCCTGCCATCCCGCCACACCGACGACCAGCGACAGCTGGGCCGAACCGCTCTGTCGTTCCTTGGTCTGAAGGTCATCCAACACACGCTCAAGCCGACGGTGTGCGGCCCTGAGCATGGCGTTGTCACGGAACAGGGCATCCAGATGCACCTGGCCGGAAGCGAAGAGTTGCGCTATGCCCGAGGGGTGGGCGTGGGTCAGGTCCAACTGGGCGGACAACTGGCCCATATCCTCCAATGGAGTCAGGCCTGAATTGCTCTGGTAGGCCTGCCGCCATCCGCGGATCCGCTCCAGCGGGTCCAAGGCCGCCGGCTCATCCTGGCTGTCTTCGGCATCGGCTTCGGTCGATGGAGTCGGAACATCCTGGCCGTGTTCGGCCGGGACATCGGCGGCCCCGGCCTGGCCGGGCGAGGCGGCAATGCGCTGGTCGCGCAGACTCACATCGCCTGAATCAGATGATCGTTCGCTCATCCCGCCTCACTCCTGAGCTGCTGCAAGATACTCGCGGTATCCTTCATTCTTGTCAAGCGCCGCGTCGATATCCTCGTCACCCTGAGCCGAGAGCCAGGCGTACAGGTCGTCATACAGTGAGGGATTCATGGCCAGGAAAGGCAGGAGCTGGGTGTGCTTTGCCATCTCGAACTGGAGCGAGAAGTCAGTTGAGTTCTTGGCGTCGTCGCTGGTCATCCCATCCACCTCGACAACCTGCTCGTCCTGGGCGAAATCGCCCTTGGAGACCTTCTCGAAGACCGACCCGGGCTCGAAGGCGGGCTTATAGGTCCGGTGCTGGTCATCGTCGGCAGCGGGACGCGCCTCTGCCGCCGTCTGGGCCTGCCGCCCCTCCTGCTCCAGCTGTGCTGCTCCGAGCGGCTGGAATTGGAGCTGGCTGCCCGCTGCATCCTGATCGTCCGACTCCTTCCGGGAATCCCCGGAAGCGTCGATGTACTGAGGCTCGGGTTCGGAATCGGACCGATTGCGAGATTCGTCCCCGGACCGAGGCTGTTCATCCTGATCGGCCGACTGGTTCTGAGTGTCCTTGGGCCGCCTGGTGGGGTCGGCTTGCTCTGCCTGCCGCTGGCGTTGGTTGACCACTTGGTCATGGAGGGCATCGATACGCGAGCGCACGCCTTCAGCATGGAAGACGCCAGTCGGCTCGCCGGCGCGCATGTCGAGAATGTCATCGACCGACATGTTGGACTCATCCGGGACGGTCTCACGCTGGTCATCTGCCTGGGCGTACGAGAACAGGTCGGGCACCGGATCGGACTGCTTCTGCCCGTCATCACCGGCGTTATCAGCCGGGCGCACTGCCAGGGCGAAATCGACCAGCACGTCGCCGAACTGGAAGCGTTCGGCCGAGTGCTGGAGGGCGTAATCAGTGTCTTCCGGAATCCTGATCAGATCGCCATCATCCTGGACGACATAGGATCCGTTGGTGGAACCCAGGTCACGCAGGCGTGCCCGTCCGCTCTTGTCGACGATGAAAGAAGCATGCCGCTTGGACATGGACTTGGTCTGGTCCTGCACTTCCAGACGAATCATGCCGTCGTCGGGCAGGGGGCGCAGAGGCTTGCGCCCGATTTCAATGCTCTGTCCCGGGCTCAGGCGGATTTTCTCCACGCCATTGATAGTGACCACCCATTGCCGTGTCGGCCGTTGACCATCGCTCACCGTGCTCGACCTCCCGTTCTCCCAAGACAAAATACGCATGCGTATCTACAACACTACCTGCTATTGTGCCATGAATCCTTGAAATTCGGAGCGCCTACATCCGAATCCACCCGTAACCCCACACTCAGACGCCGCTCCCCTGTATGTCCATATAGCGCGGAACCCCGCGCCGGACAAGCCGGTAGCGGGGTTCCTGCAAGTCGCTCCCAAAGGAGCTGAAGCTTGAGCTACTTGAGCTCGACGGTCGCACCGGCCTCTTCCAGCTGGGACTTGGCGGACTCGGCGTCCTCCTTGGAAGCACCTTCCAGGACGGGCTTGGGGGCGCCATCGACCAGGCTCTTGGCCTCGGCCAGACCCAGCTTGGTGATCGCACGGACGGCCTTGATGACCTGGATCTTCTTGTCGCCGACGGCGGAGAGGACCACGTCGAACTCGGTCTGCTCCTCGGCGGCCGGAGCGGCGGCACCGGGGGCGGCAGCTGCAGCAGCCACGGGGGCAGCGGCTTCGACGTCGAACTCATCCTCGAACTTCTTGACGAAGTCGGAGAGCTCAACCAGGGTCATTTCCTTGAACGCGTCAAGGAGCTCGTCAGCAGAGAGCTTAGCCATAATGGCTTCCTTTCAATCATGGCAACCGGGTCAGGCGACCCGCCGCCGTACATCTTTTCACTACTACTTGTATCCTATGCGGCAAGAACGTGGCTTGAGGCCGAGACCTCAGGCCGCCTTCTCCTGCTTCTCGCGCAGGGCGTCGATCGTGCGCACGGCCTTGGTGGGCAGGGCGACGAAGGCGTACGCAGCCTTGGACATGGTGCCCTTGAGGGCGCCAGCCATCTTGGAGAGCAGAACCTCGCGGGACTCCAGACTCGCGATCTTCTTCATCTCCTCGGCGTCGACGACGGCTCCATCGATGTAACCGCCCTTGACGACCAGCTGCTTATTGTCCGCAGCGAAGTCACGCAGGGTCTTGGCCGCTTCGACATAGTCACCCTTGACGAAGGTGATGGCGCAGGGGCCGGCGATGAGGTCGTCCAGACCCTCAATCCCCGCCTCCTTCGCCGCGATGCGAGCCAGCGTGTTCTTCGAGACAGCATAGGAAGTATCGCGGCCCAGCTTGTCACGCAGCTCTGAGAACTGCGGAACAGTCAGCCCGCGGTACTCGGTGAGGATGATCGCGTCCGCCGCACGGAACTTGTCCGTGAACTCGGCGACCACCTGTTCCTTTTCGGGCCTTCTCATGGCGTTCCTTCCTAAGTCGACTCCTGGACCGGTATGGAAGGCCTTGCCTGCAGGCAATAAAAAAGCCCTGCGCACAGGCAGAGCATATGAAATCTTGCGATTCCGACAGCAGCGGGCATGCCCACTGCCTATCCCGACCTGTGCTGGCTCGGCGAGCCGTACTTCGGAAGGCCTTTCGGCCTTCAACCAGCAGTCTTTGGTGTACAAGAGCTCAGTATACACCCTGGGCCGACCCCACTATCAGAATCGGCCCCTGCACCCACTCCTCACTCAGACCGAGGCGGCGATGGACAGGACCAGCTTCGCGGCGGTGTCGGCATATTCCGAGACGTCGAATTCCTTGAAAACCTCATAATCCGTGTCGGCATTGTCGCTCAGGGCGCGGATGACCAGCGCGGGCACACCGTTGCGGGCTGCCACATGACAGACCGCCGCGCCCTCCATCTCCACCGCATCGGCACCGGTCTGGGCCTTGACCCGGGCGGTCTGCTCGGGGGTGTCCACAAAGGTGTTGCCGGTCGCGATGGTACCGGTTATGTGCTTGACACCCATGCCGTCCAAGGCCTGGTCCGCCAGGTCAAGCAAGCGCGCGTCCGAGTGGAAGACCTCGGTCTTGGGTGCGAACTGGGCGATCATGCGCATGTCGGAATCCAGGTAGCATAGCGTGCCCCCCAGAACAACATCGTTGATGTGCAGATCGGTGTTCAGGTTGCCTGCAATACCGGAAAAGATCAGGGCCTTGGGGTGGTAGGCGTCGATGAGGTACTGGACCGAGGCCGCGATGTTGACTGTCCCCATGCCACCCACCGTAGCGACCAGCTCCACCCTGTCTCCGTTGGCCTTGGGCAGGAAGCCGCGCACTACGTCCAGTCCGGCGGAACGGGAGGCCGAATCGTGGACCGCCCCCTCCAAGCCCTGGGCGACCAATGCCACTTCCTCATCCATCGCGCCGATCACCGCCACGAGATCCCGGCTGCCATTTGTGGCACCGGCCTGGCTTGCGTTCTCCATCACTGCTGCTCCTGACTGTTTGCTTGGGCTTGGACGGGCGCGGTGCCGCGACGGGCACAGCCGACGACACCGGCACTTGTACGCCCATCCTAGGCTCAGGCATGCTCCGGACGCACCGCTCAGCGTGAGCGACGGTGGTCGACGGCCTGTGCCAGCAGACGCAACAGCGTCTCCGTACGAGGCCATGAGATGCAACGATCAGTAATCGAACGGCCATAGACCAGCTGGTCCAGAGGGGCTGGCTGCTGGTTGCCCCCCTCGATGAAGCTCTCCATCATCAGCCCGGAGATGCCCTGCTCACCAGCCGCTATACGCCCTGCCAATTCCTCGACCAGACCGGCTTGACGCACTTCGTCCTTGCCGGAGTTGCCGTGGGAGGCATCGATGACCAGTCCATGGGCGGCCGCGGAGTCCGCAGACATCTGCCTGCGCAGGCGCACCAACGCCTGGACAATGGAGGCAGGGTCACAGTTGGGGCCATGGGATGAGCCGCGCAACACCAAGTGGCAGTCAGGGTTGCCCAGGGTACGCACGGCCGAAGCCCGGCCCTCGTGGTTGATGCCGAAGAAAGTGTGTTCCTGGGCGGCGGTGAAGCAGGAATCTATGGCCACACCGACGTCGCCGTCCGTAGCGTTCTTGAACCCGACCGGCATGGACAGGCCAGAAGCCAGCTGTCTGTGCACCTGGCTCTCGGTGTTGCGCGCACCGATGGCACCCCAGGAGACCGCGTCGGAGATGAACTGTGGCGATGTGGGTTCCAGGAATTCCGTGGCTGCCGGCAGCCCCGCCCCGAGCACGTCCAGTAGAATCCGACGGGCCAGCAGCAGGCCCTTGTGGATATTGTGGCTGCCGTCCAGGTCGGGATCGTTGATCAGGCCCTTCCAGCCCACCGTGGTGCGCGGTTTCTCGAAATAGACCCGCATGACGATCAGGAGGTCGCCGGACAGCTCGGCCTTGAGCGCGGCGAGCCTGTGCGCGTAGTCCAGGGCGGCCTCAGGGTCGTGGATGGAACAGGGACCCACGATGACCAGAAGCCGGTCGTCCCGGCCGCACAACACGTCGCGGATGGCTTCCCTGGACGAGATCACCAGGTCCCTGGCCGAATGGTCCAAGGGCTGGTCGGTCAACACCTGGGCCGGTGTGGGCAGAGGGTCGAGTTCAATGACGCGTCTGTTGACGATGCGACCGATGCCCACCTCGTCCTCCCAGCGCCGGCCCTCTTGTCCGGCGAGCGGATCGTTAACGACGCTTTCTTGGCGTCCGTCTGCCTTACCGTTCATGCTCGTCCTCCTCGACCGCTCTGTCGGCACGCGCCTTCCGTCGCGTCTGGACCGCTCCGGCCAGGCGATCCAGCAACTCCTCTGTGCGCTCCCAGCATATGCAGGCATCGGTGACCGACCGCCCATACACCAGCTGGTCAAGCGGGCCGGGGTCCTGATGGCCTCCTTTGATGAAGCTCTCCATCATGACCCCCAGGATCCCCCGTTCGCCGGCCGCCAGTCGCCCGGCCAACTCCTCGACCACACCGGCCTCGCGCAGCTCGTCCTTGCCGCAGTTGCCATGGGCGGCGTCCACCAGCAGGCCCTGCACACGGGATCCCCCTGCCTTGGAACGGCCCAGCGCATCCAAGGCCCGCCGAACATCCGCCGCACCATAATTGGGCCCGTGCGAAGAGCCGCGCAGGATCAGATGACAGTCGGGGTTGCCCCTGGTCTCAGCGGCGATGACCTGTCCGTCAAGGTTTATCGAGAGGAAGTGGTGCCTGAAGGCTGAGGCATAGCATGAGTCGGCGGCCGCCTGCACATTGCCGTCGGTCGAATTCTTGAAACCGACCGGCATCGAAAGCCCCGAAGCCAGCTCGCGATGCACCTGGCTCTCGGTGTTGCGGGCACCGATGGCGCCCCACGAGACCGCGTCCGACAGGTATTGGGGGGTGATAGGGTCCAGCCACTCGGTCGCTGCAGGCAAACCCAAGGACAGCACATCCAGCAGCATGCGGCGGGCCAGGCCCATACCCTTGCGGATATCGAAGGAGCCATTCAGATCCGGGTCGTTGATCAGCCCCTTCCAGCCCACCGTGGTGCGCGGTTTCTCGAAATAGACCCGCATGACGATGAGCAACCGGTCGCGCACGCGGGCATTCACCGCCGCCAGTCTACGGGCATAGTCCAAGGCCGCTCCAGGGTCATGGATTGAACAAGGCCCCACAATGACCAGGAGCCGGTCGTCCAGGCCGTGAAGGATGTCGCGGATGGCCTGCCGTGAACGCAGCACCAGGTCCGCCCGCTTGGCATCCAACGGCAGGGCGTCAATGAAGGCGCGGGGGGCGGGTATCGGATCAAGCTGGCGGATATTGACATCCACGGTCTCCGGGTAGACCGCGCGATCATCCAGACCACCGATGCCCGTTCCGGCATTGATGCTCCCGCCCCCTTCCTCTCGCCCCGCCATGTCTGCACCCTTCTGAGGACCCATCGGTTTCCCCCGCTCCCTGTATACGAAAATAGCAGACGTCCGCCCGCCCCTGGGAAGGAGCCGGCGGACGTCTTCGGACCGGTCGGTCGGACCGGATACCACTCAGGCCAAGGTCCCCATCGGGTCCCAGGCGGGCAGCATGATCGCCGGCTCCTCAAAGGCCTTGCGGTATTCCTCCGGCAGCATGGACTTGGGAACGGCGATTTCAAAGACGTACTCGGTGAACCAGTCGTCACTCATGGCGAAGTAGCCGTCGTTGGCGATGTCGCCGCCCCAGGAGTTCTCCACCCGCCAGCGGTTGGTGGTCTTGCCGTCGTCGGCCACATCCACGCCCACGAAGGCCATGGCATGGTTCATGGCGGAGTCACCGAAGCGGACACGCTGTTCCTTGTCCATGTCGAAGTCGAAGCCATAGACCCGGCCATACTCGAACAGGTCGGTGGCCCACTGGCCGGCCTTGCGGTCGATCATGGGGCCACAGTCGGCGCCGAACCAGACCGGGATGCCTTGCTCGCTCATGATGGTGCGGGCGCAGTCCTTCATGAATCGGTTGGGCACGTTCAGGTACTCGGTGGCATCGCCGCCGGCGACGTTGCCCAAGTGCTCGATGCCGATCTTCTTGCCCTTGGGGTGCTCGGAGCGTGGGTCGTCCACCAGGCAGACGTAGTCCTCCAGGCCGGCATTGACGTACTTCTTCCAGAACTCCTGCGGGGTGATCTCCCCGTCACGGTGGAAGCCACCGTCCTTGTCGGTCCACTCCCAGTCGAAAGAAGTGGGCGGGGTGCCCAGGTGGATGGTCAGGATACGGTGGCAGGCGGCCAGGGAATCCTTGACGATCTGAGCGATCTGCCCCGGCTCGGCATACATGTGGGCCACAGCCTGGTGCAATACCGAGCGCAGCTGGTTGTTCATGGGACCGGTGTTCTGCGAGGAGGCGGTCTCAGGGTAGAACTGCTTGGGTACGGCACCGTACTTCTTGTACAGGTTCATGGCCATAATCCACTGGCCGCCGTCGCCCATCACGTCGGACAGGAGGAATTGCATGAGCTGGGAGTCGGTCTTCTCGCCGCCGCGCACCAGGCCGGCCGCGTCCTGCAGGAAGTAGTTGGCGCGCTCAAGCTTGTCGTAGTACATGGCGTAGGCCTGGGAGAATTCAAAGTCACCTGAAGGGTTGGCCGGCGAAGCGGTGTCGATGTTCAGGGCGCGACGGGCCACGAAACGCGCTACATTCAGGGAGCTGAAAAGCCAGCAGCGGCCGGACTTGGCCTGCGAGGTGACCTTGCCGTTGTCAATCGTTACCGAGAATCGGTGCTGGAGCAGGCGGGCGCGGTCGTAGTTGTGGGCCACCTGGCCGATGCCGGCGGTGGTGACCGCGTTCATGGCCAGATGGTTGTCGGCCCGCTGGTCGAATTCGGAACGGAGCCCCTCAAGGGCTGACGTGGACAATGGTGTCAATGCTGTGCTCATGGATTTAGCTTTCCTCTTCGCTAGTGGACACTGTGCTGCAGGATGTACGAGTATCCTATCGCGTCCGGATCAGGGACGGTAGGAATCGCCCACAGTGCGGTCATCCGTTTGGATGCCGGCCCGTGGGCGCGATTGGCGGAACGGGTCAGGATTCACGCTGGCTGCGTTGAATGACCTCGGTGGGGGCGGGCTGAGGGGCGCCCGAATGCCGGTTCCTGTCCTTGGCTTTCTGGGCGGGTGGCAAGGGGGTGGCGGTTTTGGCTGATGGCGCAGGCACCTGCCCCTTGGGGCTCGCCGAACCGCTGTAGGCTGCCGTTGAAGGACGGGGCGCCGGAACCGACAGCAGGTCGGGCACATCCGAATCGGAGCCGGTGGCGACGCCGTCCTGTGCAGGCTCCGCCGGGGCTTCGTCCCCCTGGATGCCCAGTTTGTCGAAGGCGCCGAATGATTTGGAGAAGATGGAGCGCAGCTCGTCCACGCGGGCGGTGATCGTCGCCTCCCGGTGCTGGAGCTTGGCGATCTGCTCCTTAAGGTCGGACAGCTCGTTCTGGGCCGCCTGCCGACGTTCCTCGATCTCCTCCTTGGCCTGCCGCCTGCTTTCCTCCAGAATCTGGGTGGCCTTGCTCTCGGCCTCCTGGCGCTTGGAAGCGGCGTATGAATCTGCTTCCTCGCGGGCCTTCTTCGCCTGATCCATCAGCTGGTCGGTTTCTTCCTCGGTCTTCTTGCGCCGATCCTCCAGGTTCTTCAGCAGTTCGTCGACCTTGGAGGTGGCCTCCTGCTGCTGGGCGGAGATCTGCTGGCGGACCCGCTCGGCCTCGGCCTTCACCTTTGCTTTGGTTTCAGCGGAGGAGACGTTAGCGTCGTCGATGATCCTTTGGGCCTGGGTCTTGGCCTTGTCGGTGATCTCACCGGCCTGCCGCTGTGCTTCCGTCAGCATCTTGGACACCTGCTCACGCACGTCCGAGAGTTTCTTGTTGGCATCCGCCAAGGCCTTCTGTATCTGATCGTTCGCGCTCTGCTTGAGCTTGACGACCTCGTCATTGGCCTTCTGACGCTGCTCGGCGATTCGCTTCGTGGCATCGGCGGTGGCCTGCGAGAGCTTGCTCTCCTGAGCGGCTCGCTCCGCCGCCAGCTGCTTGGCCGCCTCCTCGCGCGTGTTCTTCAGTTCCAACTGGAGGGCCTGACGCTGCTCCTCGGCCTGCTTGGCCGCAGCGGCCTTGAGATGATCGGCCTGCTGACGCACCGTGGTCGTCAGGGTACGGGACTGGTCCTCCGCCGTCTCAAGCGCGGCGGCGGCCTTGGCCTTGGCTTCGTCGACGATGCGCTGGGCGTCGATCTTGGCGTCCTTGACCAGTGTGGTGGCCTTCTCCTGGGCCGAGGTCCTCGTGGCTGCGGCATCCTGCTTGGCCCGGTTCAGCAGCTCGGTGGATGTCTGCTCGGCCGAGGTCAGGAGCTGCTGGGCATTGGCGCCCAGAGAGGCGAAGGACCCCTGCCGGTCGGAACCCGACCGCTTGGAACGCTCCTCCTGGAGCTGCGCCTCGAGTTTCAGGATCCGGCTATCGTCGCTCTTGATCTGCTGCCGCAACCTGGACATGTTGTCCTGCAAGGACCCCAGGGCTTCATCGACCTTGTCCTTGTCATATCCACGCAACACTATTGGAAACTGATCGTCCGCCATGCTTCACTCCTTTTTGCCACCGCTTTGATGAACCGCTGCGTCATCCGGCGGGCTTAGCGTCCAAACAAATGACCTGAATGACATTCTACAGTACAGGAACGTCGGGAAATGCCTTATAATATGCACCTTCCTGAGCCCCCGGCGTGTTTCATGGAGCCAGGAGGGGACGGACGGATCAAGCGATCAGCATGTCGCTCGAGGAGGGGCGGCGGTAGTAGCGCACCGTCTCGCCGACCAGATCCCATCCGGCCCTGACCTGCTGGTCCAGGGCCAGGCCGTCCGTCTGGCCGACCTGCGGGTCCGGGACAGGGGGCAGGCTGGCGAAACCCGCCAGCACACCCGGATGCGCGGTCGTCCAGTTGAGCAGGTTGTAGAAGACCGCGTTGCACACGTAAGTTCCCGCGTCCGAGCTCAGCGTGGCGGGGATGTTGTCCCGGGCGAAAGCCTGCAGTATGGACCGCAGCGGCAGCCTTGTCCAATGGGCGGCCGGACCCTCCGGGTCGATAGCCTCACGCCGTACGGCCGGGGCGGATTCGGAGGAACCGCTCGCACGATTGGCGTCCTTGAGGTTCACGGCGCAGCGTTCCATTGCTATGCTCCTGGCTGAACGTTTCAGTCCGGTCGCGATGACGATCCTGGGGTCGAAGTCGTCTATGGCCTCAAGAAGCACCGGCCAGGCCCTGCCGAAGGAGATGGGCATGAAGACCGGCCGGATGCGCAGGTCCACACCATGCAGCGGATCGTCGTCCGCCCCCGACTCCGGCGCCGCCTGCTCGGCGAGCATACGGACCACCTCCGCCGAAGGATTGACCCGCACACCTTCGTATTGGTCGTACCCGGCGATAATTACCTTGAGCTGCTCCATACCCGACCAGTCTAGTCTGGGCCCGCACCGCCCGTATCAGTCCGCCCGCACAATCAACGCCAGCATCCGGCCTTCGTGGGATTTTCCAGCCAAGGCCGCCCGGCGATGCGAGTACCACAGCGGGTTCTCCAGCGTGCAGCGGGCATGGCGCAAGCGCTTCAGCCGTCCAGCCAAGTCCGGCCCCTCACCGTCCACGGCACACAGATCAGCCAACTCGGGGTCCGAGCGCAGGTACTGTGTCGCCGCCGCCATCCTCGGCCCACAGTCCACGAGCCTGTCGACACCTGTCTGCGCCAGGGCCTGCCGGGCTGCGCCGGAGATGTCGATACCCTGTCCCCCGAAACGGGTTGGTCCGGCCGTGCCAGGAAACCTCAGCGAGAAGTCGGCGGCGATCCGGTCGCCCACCTCGTAGCAGTCGGCGCAGATGGCCGGCCCCAGACCGGCGACGATGTCACGACGGCGAGCGCCCTTGGCGACCATCAGATCAACAACGGCAGTGATCACACCCTGCTCCAAGCCCCGCCGGCCGCAGTGGGCAGCGCCAATCACGCCCGAATGCGGGTCGGCCAGCAGAACCGGAAGGCAGTCTGCGGCGAACATACCCAGGGCGACACCTGCCTGTGAGGAGACCAGCGCGTCCGCATTCACCGAAGCCAGCTCCTGACGGGGCGAGCGATCGGCATCCTGGGCCTTGCCCGAATGCACCTGGCTGACCAAGGTCAGCGGCGCCCCCAAGGTCCGCTCCAAGGCCCGGCGGTTGGCGCCCACGGCGATAGGGTCGTCGCCCCCCTTGCCGCCCAGGTTGAGACTGGCGTAGTCACCCCTGGAGACGCCGCCCAGCCTGGTGGTGAAGACGACCTTGACCCCCGCCGCCAGGTCCACGGGTATAGTCACCGGTATGGGAGCGCCGGCCCCGTCATCGTGGGGGACCGCGCTGGAATCCACCAGTTCATGCTCCCGGCTCCATTCCCCGTAAGTCCCCTCATCCTCCATGACCGTCCTGCGCTCCCTCCTTGCCGCCCTAACCGGCTCCGCCCCGTCCATATCAGTCCAACGTCGCCAACTCGTCCCGGCTCAGCTTGAGCTCGCCGGCTTTGAGGGAATCCAGGATGGTCTGCGGACGGTGGGCGCCCGGCAGCACGAAGACGTGCTCGCCCTGAGCGAGCTCCCAGGCCAGCACCACTTGCTGGAAGGAGACGCCGTGGGCCTGGGCCACCTGTCTGAAGGGAGCGAACTTGGACTCGTCCTTGGGCTTGCGGAAACCGCCCAGGGGGCTCCAACATACGAAGGCCAGGTTCACCTGGCCCGTGTAGTCCAGAACCTTGCGGGTGTCGCGGAAGAGCGGGGAGAACTGATTCTGGACGGCCACCAGGTCCTTGCCCAGGACGCCGCGTGCCAGATCGATCTGACGCAGGTCGGCGTTCGAGATCCCTATCTGGCGGGCCACACCCTCATGGACCAGCTGTGCCATGGCCTCGATCGACTCCTGGTAGGGCACATCAGGATCAGGCCGATGCATATAGAGCAGGTCGATGGTGTCCACGCCCAAGGCCCGGGCGGACTCCTTGGCCCGGCGGATAAGGGTTTCCGGGCGGCCATCGACCCCCCAACCGGGTTTGCCGTCGCGGTCGAAATTACGGAAGTGGCCGACTTTGGTGGCCACCAGGACCTCGTCCTTGGGCCCTTTCCAAGAGGCCAGGGCCTCGCGGACCAGGTTCTCGTTGGTCTGCTCCGGTCCCCCTGACGCATAGTAGGACCATGCGGTGTCCAAATGGCGGCAGCCCGCGTCCAAGGCATCATGGATGGTTTGCACCGCCTGCTCGCGAGCGGGCTTGCCTTCGATGGACAGTCCCATGCATCCCAGCCCGACAGCCGTGGTCCGGCTGAATCCCAAAGTCCTCGTCAACAGCGTCATCATCTACTTCCTTTCCCTTGAACCGACTCATCACCGAGCCATGCTACCGACCGCAGGGCAGCAGGATCCGCTCCTCGCCCCCGTACACCGTCAAGCCTACGGGACCCCAACCGTAAACGCTAGCGGCCACCGAAGGAGCCGCCACCCGAGCCGCCCGATGAGCCGCCGAAGCCACCACCACCGAAGGAACCGCCCGAAGAACCCGAGGAGCCAGCGGCGCTGATTGTTTCCTGGAGCTGGGAGAAGCCGGAGGACAATTGGCCGCCCAGGTCACCGATTCCTGCCGAGAACCCGCGACCGACCGCCTGCAGGCCTGGTCCCTCGCTCCCCCAGCCGCCGGTGCGCCCGTATGGACGGTAGGACATATAGAGCAGTCCGCCGTAGTGGGCGTCCAACCAGTCGGAATCGGTCACCTGGGGGTAGGCCTTGGCCAATTCCCTCATCGCCTCCTTGCTGATGCCCAGGGCGGTGGCATACACCAGGTACACGTCCCATAGGGCCAAGGACTCCACACCACGCTCCCGGAAGGACGAAAAATCAAGCAGGTAGGCGCGCAGACCCGCCACTTGGCCCGCCCATTCCTGCCCCTGCCCGGTGAGGCCGACCGGCCTGCCGTAGCCCAGCGCGAAGGCGCAGGCCAGCAGCAGTACCGCGCCACAGATCCAGCCCAACATACTCTGCCCCGTCGCCGGCCCCAGCGCCCACAGGCCCAGGGCGGCCACCACACCAAGGAATTCAAGCACCATCGACCCGCTGAGTGAACGGGTGGCGGCCAGGGAGCCGAATTCGACTGCAACGGCATTGTCGAAACGGCTCATAAGATGCCAGGCGTCATGGTAATCACTGAATGAGTCCTGCATCTGCTTGAGATCGAAGACACGGCTGCCCAACCGCTCGGCGGCTTGCTTCAGCAGGGCCAGGGCCGCGAGCTCGCTGTTGGCCAGGGCGAGGGATTCCACATCCTCGTATGCCACCGGCCTTATGACGATTGTGGATGTGCCCTCCGCCCGATCCATGACCGTGCCCTTCGCTCCCATGGCCCGCCCCAGCTCCCGAGGGTCCACGGTCAGCAGGTTCAGACCGGCATAGCGTCGGACGGGACCGGGATAGACCGCAATGGCACCCTTGGAAGCCAGGGAAAGCACAGTGGCTGCCATCTGCCGCGAGTGCAATGCTTTCCTACCGCCGAACATGACCGTATTCAGCTCCGCAGCCGCCGCTGGCGACATCTGCGGGGCCTGCCGCCAGTACGTGATCGGGCCGGCGTAACGGGAGCTCCTGAAACTTCTGAAAGCCGAGCGGATCGCGAGTACGGCCATGGCCAGGGTGACCGCGGCAATCAGCGTCCACAGGGCCAGACTCAGGCGGGCCTTGATCGTCCGGCCGCGCCTCCAGGCTGCCTCCTGCCTGTCCTCCTCACCGGCGATGCGCTGCCCGGCCCGCTCATGGCGCACCCGGGGCACATCCCGGGTCAGCGTCCGGTCCATGATCACCTTGACATCCAGAAACTGTCCCGGGGACACCCGGTCGGCTTGGAAGTGCAGGTCCCCTCCGGCATCCCGCCAGTCGCTGGAGGGACCGGTGTAGTGGAGCCAGGCCTTGGTCGCGGCCCGCGCACGGTGCTCGCCCTGGGGCAGGTGGATGACACCTGACAGTTTGCCGATCTGCGTCTGGTTGCCGGTACCGACCGGCTCCCACTGGAAGGCGGTCACATCGTCGTAGGCCGTTGAGACGCCATGCATGGTGAAGGCGAGTTCAAAGACCCTGCTGTCGGCCTCCTTGAGCTCGGGGATGTTCCAGCCGATCTCCACCTGACAGGAGCCGCCGCCCATCTGGCATTCGCCCGGCGTCGGGTTTCCTGGGTCCTTGGGTCGTTCATACTCATAGTCGTACAGGTCATCGCCTTCCACCTGTGCGATGTACCAACTGTCGGCCTGGTCCTCATCCCAGTGGTCGGCCTGGCCCACATCGGAAGGATTCATACTGACGGTCTGCGGGTAGTTCTTGCCCCGGTCCACGTCCCGCACCGACACATCCGAGATGCCCGTGAGATTCTCCGGGTTGATCCTATAGCGCTGGTAGAGCTGCCGCCAGGGCTTGTCGTCCCCGTCCCCGTCCTCGCGGGCCCTCAGGCTCATGTCAATGCGCTCCTTGACCCTGAGGTCACCGTTCGGCAGGACGGTCACATCGTAGTCCAAGGCGTTGTATGCCAAGTCCGTTGAGTTGCCGGCGGCCGAAACAGTCGTGAAGAGTAAGGCCAGTACCAGACCGGCCGCAATGGCCCCAAGCAGGGAGAGGGTGAACCGTTTGCCGCTCCAGCCGCCGACGGACCGCACGCCCGCATCGGTTACCTGCAACGGCGCGGAGGGGCCGCCGGCCGGCGAGCCGCTACTGGCCGGGTCGATGCCCGTGGGACCGCCGTCGTTTTCAGGCACCCCTGCGTCACTGCTGGCTTTCACTGACTCCGCCGTGTTGGACGGCATCCTGTCGACTGAAGCGTTCACTACAGCCCCTCCCTGGAGGCACTAGACTCGCTTGCGGAAAGGACCGACCATACTGGTGCGGCCAGCCCTGTCACCCAAGGGACAATTACTTGCTGAAATCCACTTTCGGAACCTCCCGGGCCGCGGGTTCGGCCTCGAAGTACTGGGACTCCCGGAAATGGAAGAGAGCGGCGATGATGTTGCTGGGCACCTGCTGGATGCGGGTGTTGTACTTCTGGGTCACATCGTTGTAGAACTGGCGGGCGTAAGCGATTTTCTGCTCCAGGTCCGACAGCTGCCCCTGCAGGTCCAGGAAGTTCTGGTTCGCTTTCAGGTCCGGGTAGGCTTCGGCGGTGGCCAGCAAATTGACCAGTGCGCCGGAGAGCTTGTTCTCGGCCTGGGCACGCATGGCGACCGCACGGGAACCATCATTGGAGGCGGCGGAGGCAGCGGCTGCCTGCACGGCGCCGGCACGGGCCTGGGTCACCGCAGTGAGGGTGCCGGATTCATGCCCGGCATAGCCCTTGACCGTCTCCACCAGGTTGGGAATCAGATCGGCACGCTGCTTGAGTAGGACATCGATCTGTGACCAGCCGTTCTTCACCCGGTTGCGCAGACCCACCATGGAGTTATAGACGCTGACCCCCCACAGGACCAGCAGGACAATGACCGCCAGGATGATGATCAGCACTTTCGTAAGCATAGACATATCGACCATTATTCCATACCGCCCTGTCTGTACGACCAGGCAAGACGGAGCGGCCCCCGACCACGGAGGGTCAGGGGCCGCCGGATACAGGCTACGGGCGTGGGCCCGTCAGCGATCAGTCCTCATCGTCGAAGGGGTCGAAGTCCCGGCGCACACGGCGACGGGGGCGCTCGGAACGCACTTCGCGACCCGCCTCGTACTCGTCATAGTGCTCGTCCGCAGCATAGCGGGGGTTTTCGCGACGGCCACGGTATCCGCCACGGCCACCGGAACGCTCATGACGACGCTCGCCACCCCGACGGTCGGAACGCTCACGCCGCTCGTGCCGCTCGGAACGGTCGCCACGGTCATGGTCACGACGACCGGTACGCTCGGAACGATCACGGCTGGACCGCTCGTCCCGGTCATAATCGCGATCCTCACGACGGTGGCGGGGGCGGGAGACTTCCTCTTCAACGAAGTCATCCTCGACCACCGCGGGCTCATCCTCGTAACGGGGGCGCTCGGAACGGCGTGCCCGGCCGCGATCGCGGTCATGATCACGGTCACGACGATCCGGACGGCCCGCGCGGTCATGGTCGCGCCGGGCCGGACGCTCGGAACGCTCACGGCCACCGCGGGAACCTGACTGCGTCTCCTCGAAACCGGGAATGGCCAGGGAGATCTTGCCCCGGTCATCCACACCCTGGACGATGACCTGGACCTCGTCACCCTCCTGGAGCACGTCCTCCACGGCATCGATACGCTCACCATTCGCCAGGTTGCGGATCTGCGAGATGTGCAGCAGGCCGTCGGTGCCCGGCGTGAGGTTGACGAAAGCGCCGAAGCTGGTCGTCTTGACGACCTTGCCGTCATAGGTTTCACCGGCCTCGGGCAGGTGCGGGTTGACCAGCTGGTCGATGGTCTCCTTGGCCTTCTCGGCGGCCTCGCCGCCCTCGGAGGAGATGTAGACCGTGCCGTCATCCTCGATGGACACCTCGGCACCTGTCTCATCCTGGATCTGGTTGATCATCTTGCCCTTGGGCCCGATGACCGCGCCGATCTTGTCCACAGGCACCTTGGTCGTGATGATACGGGGAGCGGTCGGGCTCATCTCGGCAGGCTCATCGATGCACTCGGTGAGCACATCAAGGATGGTGGTGCGGGCCTCCTTGGCCTGTTGGAGAGCGCCCGCCAGGATGTCGGCCGGAATGCCGTCCAGCTTGGTGTCCAACTGCAGGGCGGTGATGAACTCTGAGGTCCCTGCCACCTTGAAGTCCATATCCCCGAATGCATCCTCGGCACCCAGAATGTCGGTCAGGGTCTTGTAAGCAGGCCGTCCATCCACCTCACCGGTGACCAGGCCCATGGCGATGCCGGCGACCGGGGCCTTGATCGGCACACCGGCGGCAAGCAGGGAGAGCGTGGACGCGCAGACCGACCCCATGGAGGTGGAGCCGTTGGACCCGATGGCCTCGGAGACCTGGCGAATGGCGTAAGGGAAGTCCTCACGTGAGGGAAGCACAGGAATCAAGGCACGCTCCGCCAGGTTCCCATGACCGATCTCGCGACGCTTCGGAGAACCCATGCGACCAGTCTCGCCCGTCGAATACGGGGGCATTTCATAATTGTGCATGTAGCGGCGGGTGGAAGGACCGGACAGGGCGTCGATGGTCTGCTCCATCTTGAGCA
Source organism: Bifidobacterium xylocopae (assembly GCF_003315615.1). Taxonomy (GTDB): domain Bacteria; phylum Actinomycetota; class Actinomycetes; order Actinomycetales; family Bifidobacteriaceae; genus Bombiscardovia; species Bombiscardovia xylocopae. The sequence continues at coordinate 28,630 of NZ_PDCH01000006.1, read as the reverse complement.
TGTTCAGGGTGGTGATTCCCAGCACCTGGGTCTCGCCGCGCTGGAAAAGAGCGGAGCCATGCACGCGCGGCACGATGTCCACCTCTGCGGACAGGGTGCGGATGTCACGCAGGCCACGGCCGTCGATGCGATAATCCTGGGTCAGGATACGCCGACGGACAATCTGGCGCTGGAGCTCCTTGAAGGCGTTGCCCAGCTCTTTATCCTTCTCGTTGTCCTCCATATCGGAGAACTCGTCGGCCAGGGCCTGGCGGACGTGTTCCTTGATCTCATGGATGCGTTCCTGACGGGGCAGCTTCTCCGCAATGGAGAGGGCCTCATCCAGGTCGGCGTGCGCGATCTGGTCGATACGGGCATACAGCTCGTCCGAATACTCCGGGAAGAGTTGGAATTCCTTGGTGGGCTTGGCGGCCTGGGCCTTGAGCTCGGACTGCGCCTTGCACAGGACCTTGATAAACGGCTTGGCGGCTTCAAGGCCCTCGGCCACAACGGCCTCGTCGGGCTTGATCTGGCCCTCATTATAAATGAGCTCCCAGGCGTTCTTGCCAGCCCCAGCCTCAATCATGGCGATCGCGACGTCGTCGCCCTCGACCACACGACCGGCAACGACCAGCTCGAAGACGGCGCGCTCGCGCTCGCTCCAGCGGGGGAAGGCCACCCACTGCCCATCGACCAGGGCCAGGCGCAGACCGGAGACCGGACCCTCGAAGGGCAGTCCGGAGATCAGCGTGGACGCGGAGGCCGCGTTGAGGGCCAGCACATCATACGCATCTTCCGGATCGAGCGCCAGGATGGTCTCGACGACCTGGACCTCGTTGCGGAAGGTATGGGGAAACAGCGGACGAAGGGGGCGGTCGATCAACCGGCAAGCCAGAATGGCCTCGGTGGAAGGACGGCCTTCACGGCGGAAGAAGGAGCCGGGAATCTTGCCGGCGGCGTACATCTTCTCTTCCACGTCTACTGTCAGCGGGAAGAAATCGTAGTTCTCCTTGGGGCTGGACCCTGCGGTCGTGGTCGACAGGACCATCGAATCGTCATCCAGATATGCGGCTACAGCCCCATCCGCCTGCTGGGCGAGACGACCCGTCTCGAAGCGCACCGTGCGCCTGCCAAATGAACCATTGTCAATGGTGGCTTCTACAGCCTTGATTTCGGGACCCTCCATAGGGTTCCTCCTTTGTTACTGCTGTTACTTCTTGTTTCCTGATACCTGCTACTTCATTCATCCTCGTGCATGCCGGACGCGACATACCTGATCGCGTGCACTTGTCGGCAAAATCCATGCCTGACGGTGTCGCATCGGCGCCTGGCGGGACCGGTCCCGGCGTTTCCACGCCCTTCCCCGGCATCTATCCGCGGCGCTCGCCGCCCGTCTCATCGTTCACTGTTCAGTTCTTCGGCATGCAAAAGCGCCCGAGCGCACAGGCCCGGGCGGAAGCTCTCATTAGTGGCGCAGTCCAAGACGCTCGATCAGGGACCGGTAACGCTCGATGTCCACCTGCTTCAGGTAGTCGAGCAGACGGCGACGATGACCGACCATGAGGAGCAGGCCGCGACGGGAATGATGGTCGTGCTGGTGCGTCTTCAGGTGCTCGGTCAGGTCGGAGATGCGCTTGCTCAGCAAAGCCACCTGGACCTCGGGGGAACCCGTGTCGCCCTCGTGCGTCGCATACTCGGCAACGATCTTGTTCTTCTCTTCCGTCGACAGTGCCACGGTCTCTCCTCGTATCCGTTGCGCGGTGCACCAGCCCAATGCTGAAGCGCTCTCAATCCGCGGGCGAATCACGCCAAACAATCAGTATACACCAGGCACCGGCCACAACTTTCCCCAAACCTGCCGACCCTGACAGTGAGGACCCGGGGGGGGGGGGCCTTGTCCACGCGCCTCGCCTGGCAGCTCACACCGTTCGTTCTGGTGGAAGCGGCATCGAAACAGGTCCTGCCGACCCCGGATTCCCGCCCACCACCGCACCCAACCGCGCATAGCTTCATTGTTTGAGGGGGCGCAGATGGTAGGCCGTGATGGCTGCTGCCAGGGACAAGAGATAACAAGCCACGTTTACCACCAGGACCGGCAGGTATGAACCAGCCAAGTCGAAGACCGTACCGTTGACCGTGTTCGCAAGTGCCACCGAGAGGACACCGGACATGGTCAGAATGCTCAGGATCTCCGCATAGTCGCGTTGCCCGAAGGACCGCCTTGCCAACCAAGGTAGCGCCACCAGCAGCACACCCTGCCCCAATCCGGCCAGGAAACCCGAGAGCGCGGCGGTGGTGGGCTCGACGAGGACCATCATCAACCCCCAGCCGACCAGACCTACCGCTGAATATATGGTGAGTACCAATTCCGTCTTCAACTTGTCCAGAAGGATGCCGATGCTGGCCTTGCCGATAGCCGCCCCAAGCATGATCCCGGACACCACGAACGCGCTTTGCTGCAAGGTAAGGCCCCGGGACTGCCCGTAACCGGATACGTGCTGCACCATTCCGGTAACCCATTGGAGGAGCACATAGCAGGCCATCAGCAGGAGGAAGGTGGGGGTTCGATAGGCCTTCCTTGCCTCAATTCCAGGGACTTCGGAACGATCGTCCGAGGCGCCGGGGACAGCCCCGGTTGATGGGCTCTCACCGCCAAGCTCTTCCGTCGCCCCCATCCCGTTCGGGGCAACGGCCCCGCCCAGGCTGGGGCGGAACCGCAAGACGAACAATGAAAACGGCAGAATGAATACCGCGAGCAGAAGGGCCGTCAAGCGATAAGCCGGCCGCCAGCCCAGATCCGCGATCCAGATTGAGACAACGGGATTGAACACCATCCCACCCAGCCCCGATAGCCCCAGGGCGATGCCCATCACCAGGCCGAGCCTGCGCTCAAACCAGTTGGAAAGCAGGACGGAGGGCGCCAAGGTGATTGGTATGACGTATGCCACACCGATCAAGGCAAAGGATATATAGAAGTGCCAGAGGCGGGTGAAGAAGGACTGGACAAAGAAAATCACCACGCATGCGATGATGCATAGGCTGAGCAGAAAACGTGAATCGACACGCTTCATCAATTTCCCCGAGAACAACATGGCCGCAGCACCCGCCAGGTTCATGATCGTCGAAGTCAACGCAATCTGTGTGCGCGATACACCGAGCTCTTTCGAGAGAATCGGATAGTACAGGCCGGGCGTGTTCACAATGAGCCCATAGCCCACAAAGGACAGCATGCAACAGCCCAGGAAGACGAGCCATGGACGCCAGGAACGCTTATCGCTATAAGAGGTTTGCCGCTGCGCCGAAGTCAAATTACCAGGCCTCCCTGCAGACCGCTTCGAAGGATGGGACATCCAGATGACTCTACGACGGCGGCCCCTACATAACCGGCCATTTATCCTTACCGTCACGACTGGTTCACCTTTCCCGAACATGCACTGTCGGGGGGGGGGGGGCAAAAGCGTCGATGGTCACTTTAGCCACAACATCCCGGCAGTCCCATGAATCACTCTCCCTCACCGTCCCTCATCCATTCGTTGTTACTTGCATATACGCCACCAAGCACCTCCGGTGTGTACCCTATCGTGTACCCTACGTGCCCGTACAGTGCCGCTTTCTGCCGTAAATCTTGCTTAGTCAGCCAGGCGGGGAGCCTGGCCCGGATATAGCAAAAGCCCCCGGAAACAGTGGGTTTCTCGCTGTTTCCAGGGGCTTCCAGTTGGAGCGGGCGACGGGAATCGAACCCGCGTAATCAGTTTGGAAGACTGAGGCTCTACCATTGAGCTACGCCCGCAGAGGCCATGAACTCGATTCAGAGCATACCACAAGGGGCCGCCCTCTCGGACACCCCCATGGCCGACCGCCGATAGCCCAGGGAACAAACCGTTGCAGCAGCGCTGCATTCGGGGTGGGCCACCGACAACCGGGCCGGCCATTGCCACGCGGCACGCCCGCTGATTGAATCCTGTCGGCCCCGCTGCCACAACTCCACGCGGCGGCGCGTACCCCTCCTCCCCATTGGCACCCGACCTGATGGGGCAGGGGAGGCCGCTCCTTGATCAGCGAGTCCCGGAAGGTTCACGTATGCAAGGAGCCGAGCATGACGACAGCCGAAGCGACCGGCCCATCATGGGTCAGCGAAATCAACCACGAAAGCGAACCGGCGCACGCCACCGATTCATATAACCGGGCATTTACGCGATCGGACAAATACACACCGGGCCGGGAACGCGAATCATCCAGTATCTCGATGGCCGCCCAGGGGAAGCGATCAATCGTATAGGGGGCCGGACCCGAACCCAAGGCGGCGGACCAGGCCTTGAGGACGGCTTCTTTACCCGCCCAACGGGCGGAAAGGTGAACCGCCTCGTCGTCTCCCTTCAAACGGGCGCGCTCATGGCACTGGCGCAACTCACGCGGCGAGAACAAGTCGCCCATGTGCGAGCCAGGGCCGGCCAGCTGCCCCCCGAAGGTTTCCACATTCACCACATCGTGGCCAAGACCCATGATGTCCATTGATATGAGACCCCGAATCGCCTAGCTTATTCATCACCGTCCAGACACCCAGTTTCACCCGAGCCGTATACAGCGGCCTGCTGGCCGGCGGAATGCCGGCGATGCAAACCAGGGTACATATGGCGGGGACGAATCCATATCCACTTCGTCCCCATCCAATCCCGGGCTTGAATCGTCCTTCGCTGTTTCCGAATACGAAACGGAACCATCACAGCACTCCTGCCCCCACCGGACCCCTCAGTCCGCGGAGGACAACAGCCGGAGAGATTCCTGCCCCCCAAGCGCCCGGCTCCCGGAAGCACCGCTCACCGCAGCATATCCGTATGCATGTGCGACCCAACAGACTCATCTCTGCCTCCCCACATGCAGGCCCCTGTGGGCGGTCTACCGGATGGTGCGCTTGTTACAATTCCTGCGCGGACCGCTTTTTCAGCCCCAGACCGATGACTCCCGAGACCGACAGCAGCACCAGTGCGGCGCCAAGGGTGGAGAAGAGCGAAACATCGCCCGCCCGGGGCAGCACAAAATGAGCATGGTTGTCATAAGACACGAGGCAGGCCACGTCAGAGCCCCCCGTGATACCCGTGACAGTGGCCACGCCCTCATGCGCCTCAACCGACGTCGGGAAGTTGACGGCATCAGTCGTGCCCTTGCATACGACACTGGAGATGCTGTAGTCACTGCCCCAGCCGGACCTGTTGGTCACATCACTGATCTTCACACCCTTGTTGCCGCTGGAGGTGTCATCGACCGCATGGACTGTCGGGGACGTGATGACGTCACCGACGGCCGTCGGGGTAATGGAATCAGTGTCACGAGAAGGATTGCCGGCATCTGCGGTCCCGTCGTGGACATTGGTCATGGCGAACTCGAAAGGCGCAGGCGGAAGCGCTCCGTTATTGACACGCACCTGCAAGCGAATCAGGGTGTCGGCCGAATATATACCGTAGTCCTCCACTTCTCCTGGAACCGTCCAAGGACTGGTATTGTTCGATGCCGCACCCGCCCTATGGTTGGCGAAGACACCGTTTGCGTCATCCACATCAGGAGTGACATCCCTTGGGGCAATGATGGCCCGCACCTGCTTGGGGCTGATACCTCCGCCTGCCGCAGGCAGACTGAGATGGAGCGTATTCGCCCCTCTCACGGCATCCGCTGAAATCGGACCCGAGGAGCCTGTGCCATCGTTGTTCCGCTGCCATATGCTCACCTTCGAGCTGGGTGCGAGCCTGCCGTCCACCGCCAAACTGAGCTCATATGAATGGCCCCGGGCCAGAGCGGCGCCCTGAAGCGGCGACAGTGAGCCGTCTTTCAGCTTGATGCGCACACCATCGTCGGTGTCATGTCCGTCGGCGGAAGGGGCATTTGTCCCATCACCGTAAAAGCCCAACTTGCTCCCGAGCCTGAGATCGCTTTGATCAGCAGACTGCAGCAGCGGACCCTTCTGGGCAATCGTCGTGTTATATGGCGGTTTACTGGCATCGCCGAAACTTCCTCTTGCACTGAAACCGAAATCAAGTTTGGGAATCACCGTGCTTGTTTGGATGCTCACGACACCGTAGGACGGCCATTCGCCTTCGTTGCCGGTGCTGCCCACTGACGGGAGGTTCTTGTCGACATACGGCGCTTCGAGTGTGCCCGCGCAGGCACCGGCCGCCCTGCCCGTGGGGTTGGTGATATCGCCGCCCCTGCATTTGACGACAGCTGAATTGACCCTGTTCTGGACACCCCCCGCGATGCTTCCTGACGTGGCGGCACCCCAGGTCTGATGAGCCGCTATACCTTCGCCGCCCGCCTGCAGCACACGGGGTTGTGCCACGCGGACATAGTACTTGCCATCGGATGCCACTATGAAGGAATATGTGCCCTTGGCTGAGGAAACCGTGGAACCCAGCAGCTTCTTGTCCGCATCATAGAGAGCAAGGGTCTGGCCCGGCAGCGACCGGGCATCAACAGGCTTCACCCCATCGGCGGCCGATCGCCCCTCACCATTGACGTCGTCGTAGAGCACGCCCTGTATGACCATGAGCTCCTGGGCCGAAGCCATATCGAAGGATTCGGAATCCACAGCGGGGATGTATTGAGTGTTATCATGTCCCACCGCGTTGTCGCTTGACCCCATCATCTTCCCCAGCCCGCTCAGGGGGTCGATGCGGACCAGACGGGATTGACGGCCGGACACACCGGGGACGGGCACGGAACCGGGTGTCGTTCCGATCGACGTCCCGATAAGGAACTTGCCGTTCCTGATGCCGACACCCCACATGCTGTTAGCGGCGCCCCAAGACTCGCCGAACTGCGAGCGTACTTTCGTCACATTGGTATAACGCCAAGGAGCGCTTATGCTCCCATCCACGATATTGCCGTCGGAATCCCTGGCCGGGGAGATTTTTACGATACCGGCATTGTAGGCAAGCCCGCTGCTGGGTACGGCCATCCCATAGTACAGATACATATTGCCCAACGCATCCATACCCATATCGGCACTGGCCACAGTACTCTCGACCGAGACCGACTGAGGGCTCCCATCCGCCTTCACAGGCCCTGTACTGGTGTCCCCGACTTGCCGACGCAGACTCCACCGATCCCTCGACGGGGTCGACATACCGTTTGACCAATCACCCGGCTGCACCAGATGCGACAGCGAATAGGCACCGGTAACGGGGTCCCAGATGCAATACTGCGACGTGGAGTATGTCGGGTTGGTTGATGCACAATCCGTGTCATCGATCTGCCTGGCGTAAATCGACGAGGTGTGCAGGTAGCCGGTGGCCTGACTGACCTCCCCGCCGGTCGCCCACCCGGAAGGATAGCCATCTCCCACACCAGGACCGTGCGTCCATCCAGTCACAGGGTCCGCAACCGTGCCAGGGGTGGGCATGACACCCATATAGACATCGGACTTCTCACCAGCAGCCGCACTGGTTACACGCATCACCGCTATATATCCAGGTGGAATCCTGCTGGCAGGAATATAGGACTGGACCGAGTTCGCATTATCACACCAGAAATACACCGTCAACGGCTGCTCGCCATCGGCCCCACGGGGAGGATTGCCGTAGACCCCCATGGCGTAGGTGGAGAACATAGCCGGGTCGGTGATATTCGCGGTGCCGACAGCGGCCGTGCGCTGGAACTCCATAACAGGACGCGTCTTGTAGGTGTCACCCGACCAGCCGTAGCTTTCATTCAGAACAGTGTAATTGCTGCCAGGCGTCGTTCCCACAATGCCGCTGCGCCATGTGGTCCAATAAATATTGTCACGATTGAGCGGATGCAGCCAATGCGCCTCTATATCCGGAACCTTCATCCAACTGGGGTCATGCCACCCATTGGTATCCTGCCGATGCGCCAACTGTGGCCTGCTGCTGCCACCAGCGTCACGAGGCTGAAGCTCCGCCGCTTGGGCGGTGCCGGCAACTGGGGCGAACAGCAGCAATCCACACATCGAAATGGCGGACAATGCCGCCCCTAGGCATTTATATGAATTTTCCTTGGACAGCTTGGACAAAGATACACTCCCCCGGTTCATTTCTCGGCAAACCTCCTGCTCACACACTCAGACATAAGGACAAACAGTGTGCGCCGGTTACTGCCCCCTACACGCGATACAACGCAATATCCAGTGTCTAATAATACAAGTCTAATACTTTTCCTATATATTGTGCGACATTGGAGCATATTCTTATTATTGATATAGAACACTAATTTCTATCAATTATATGCTGGCCGGCCCAAGCGAGCGAACAACAGGACGCATCAGGTCCGAGCAGTAACGAAAGACCTTCCCGGCTCTGCGGCGCGAGGACCGTGCGTGAGCTGTCCATCGCGTCTCGCCCCCCCCCCCCGCCAAAACGTACGCATCCGTCCGGCGACGGTTCTCACGGACACTCTCGGGGCCGAGCCCTGTTCCATCCTGAACGCCCCGTCAATGCAGGCATGCAGGGGAAAGACCCAAAAACGCCCCGCCCGCCCACATCGCGATCCAGTCGAAAAACCTTGCATACAGCACAGCCATAGGAAAGCACGGATACCGGCTTGAAACCTCCCTGTAAATGCCGCGCCCGGTCGCACTGTCTCCTCGAGCACAGCCAGGCATGGCCTGTGCGCGCACTGGGAACACCCGCAGCAACGCTGGAACGGCAGAGGGTCCCTCCAGCATTCGGCATGCGGGAGGGACCGTTTCATGGCGCACCCATTACAGGCGCCCGTCAGCACACCTACATCTCGAAGTAGCCGGAGGCACCCAGGCGGGCCGCGGGGTTCAGAAGCATGGACTTCTCCACTTCATGCCCCTTGTAGGAAGCACCGTCCTCATGGAAGCGACGGTTGTCTATCGGCTCGTAGAGCGCGGCACGACCCATGCGTCCCTCCTGCAGACGGCGCTGCCCGGCTGCCAGACGGGTGTTGGCCCGTTCCCGCCACTCCTCCAGGACCTGGACCCCTTCGCTCTTGGCCACGGCCGCCTCGAACGCGCCCGGGTTCACGATGGCGCCGATTCCTGACACATGGCCGAAACCGAGCGAAGTGACCAGTCCGGCCTTGATGGACCCCACATGCAGGGGCTTTTCCAGCCAGACCAGGTGGTCGTCTCGCCTGAGCTCCGGGTCCACGCAATCCAAGGCCGCATTCGCCGGTATGACACCCGAACGGAAGAGCTGGGTAAGGCCATTGATCTGGAAGATGCAGGCACCTCCCTTGGCGTGACCGGTAAGGCTCTTCTGCGAGATGACATAGAGCGGATTGCCGTCCGTGCGACCGATGGCGTGGGCCAGCGTGTTGTGGAGCTCGGATTCGTTGGGATCATTGGCATTCGTGGAGGTGTCATGCTTCGAAACCACTGCGATTTCGTCAGGAGTCACACCCAGTTTGGCAAGGGCGTGTACCAGATCGGAATCCTTGCCGCCCATGCCGGCCGCCAGGGCACCCAGACCGGGCGCCGGGATCGACGTATGCGCGCCGTCGGCGAAGGAGTGGATGTAGCCGACCACACCAGCCACAGGCAATCCCATCCTCAGCGCGATATCACCCCGTGTCAGCAGAATCGTGCCGCCACCCTGGGATTCCAGGAATCCGCCACGCCGACGGTCGTTCGCCCGGGAGAAGAACCGCGGTGCGATTCCCTTGGCGTACATCTCGCCGGAGTCGGCGGTCGCGTTCATGTTGCCGAAGCCGATGACCGACTCTACCCCGATGTCATCGATGGCTCCGGTGACCACGAAGTCCGCCTTGCCCAGGGCTATCTTGTCGGCGCCCTCCTCCAGCGAGACCGCGGCGGTGGCGCATGCCGAGACCGGCTGGATCATGTTGCCGTAGCCCCCGATATAGGACTGCATGACGTGCGCCGCCACCACATTGGGCAGGGCTTCCTGGAGGATGTCCGTGGGGATCTCCCTCCCCAGGAACCTGTCCAGGTAGAGCTTGCGCATGGAGGCCATACCCCCGAAGCCCGTGCCTTGCGTGGATGCGACCTTGGAGGGGTGGATGGCCTGGAGGATCTCGGTGGGGGTGAATCCCGCGGAGAGATAGGCGTCCACCGTAGTCACGATGTTCCACAGTGCGATCGGGTCCACATCGCCGACCATCGAGGCCGGGATACCCCACTTAACCGGGTCGAAGCCCTTGGGGAACTGCCCACCGACGGTACGGGACATGGTGGCCCTGCGCGGCACGCGAATCTTGGAACCGGCCTTGCGGGTGATGTTCCACTCCCCGGATTCCGCGTCCTCCTCTACATCCGTGTGGTCGGGGTCGAGCCTGACATACTCCTGGGCCATGTCCTCGGTGGGGACGGAGAAGACCACATCGTGGTCCAGGAAGACGTCGACCTCCTCCTCGTTCGTACCATTCCGGTAGTCGGAGCCCATGCCATCGTCGAAGGGGCGGATGCCGGAGCGGGCAACGACATCGTCGTGATAGCGCTCGGCGATGTCCTCCTCGCGCACCAGCTCGCCATCGGTGTCGTACCAGCCTGGCTTGGGGGAATCCTGCCACTCGATCAGGCCCATGTTCCAGGCCAGTTCGAGCACGGCCGCGGCCGAAAGGTCCACTTCGCCATCCGAGTGGATGCCCAGCTCCGCCTCGAAGCGGGTACGGCCGGAGCCCCAGGGCCCCATCTCCCCGATGGAGACGATCACGATCTCGTCCTCGGGGCGGGCCGTGACGCCATCCCACTCGGACAGGTCCACGGGGGCCTGACTCGGGACGTGCGGCGTAGGCAGGGCCTTGACCGTTCGTTCACCGCTTGCGGCCCCAGCCGCCTTCGATGCCGCCTTCACGCCCTGCCCGGGTTCGGCATCTGCGGCGGCCTGGTCCTTGAGCTCACGCAAATCCAGGTGCTCGGTTCCCAAGCCCCCGGTCAGGTCCGCTTTCAGCGGGCCCGCCTGGGCGCGGACGCGCGCCTCGGACGTGCACAGATCAAGCAGCTCACCCGCCATCTCCTCGGTGGAGTATGTGCGTACACCATGCCGTTCGACAGCCTTGACCAGGGGGTCATTGCCACCCATGAGGCCGGTGCCCCGGACCCAGCCGATCAGCGGGTGCGCGAAAGTGACCCGGTCTGACCAGTCTGATTCACTGCGGGCACGGTTGACGATGGCGTCCAACGCGGCCTTGATCTCGCCGTAAGCGCCGTCACCACCGAACATGCCACGGTTGGGCGAGCCCGGCAGCACCACATGGAGTTTGTGATCGACATCCGTGTCGGCACCGATCTGCCCGAAGCCGGCGATCAGGCGTTCCAGCCCCCAGAGCATGAGCCGGGCCTGGGACTCGAACAGCCTGCCGGAATCGGACATCGTGCCATGCATGGGCGGGGCGGCGAAGGGCAGCAGGATGCTGGGCTCCAACGCGGGCTTCAGGATGGTGGTCGTGGCACCCGTGGTCTTCTTCTGCACGGATCCGACCCAATCCACCAACGCATCCACGTCGCGGAAGCTGGACAGGTTGGCGGGCAGGACCCACAGCTTGGCCCCGGCGACCGCATGGCTGCGGTACAGGGACTTCGCCCACTGCACAGCCTTCTGATCCAAGGTGTGGAAGACCGCCACCACAGTCGCGCCACCCTCCAGCAGCCCGGCGACCAGCGAACCGGCGATGGAGTTGGACGACACACCCGTGACCACGGCAACATCCGAAGCGAAGCGGGACGACCGGGGATCGGACGAGGGCGATTGCCCCGCCTCGCCGGCTATGCGGGCGAAGACCTGGGACAGGTCGGCCCTCCCTTCGGTGTCGGCCTTGCGCGCATACCACTGGGCCTGTGCCTGGACCTCGGGCCCCGCACCCAGGAAGCTGCCCTGGGCCGCCGCCCGATCGCCCTCGTATTGGATACGGGCCAGGTCCTCGCGGGCGCTGGCCCAGCGATCGTCGAAGAGGACCGCCTTGCGGCCGTCAAAGACCGGTTCGACCTGCTTGGGCCAATCCGATCCCAGCTCAGCTTCGACGGCGGCCACCACAGCGGCGTCCTCATCCGAACCGGTGGCTGCCACGGGTGGCTTCAGACCGAGTTGAGCGAGAACGTAACGTGCGGTTGAGGCCAGCAGTCCCTGCGAGCCAGTGACCTTGGCCGCGAACGCGTCCAAGGCCGCGGAGTCGACGACGGCACCGCCCGCTGCGCCACCTGAGCTGGGCAGGGAGACGGATACCCCATGGGCCTGGGCCACATTCTGCACGGCCTGATCGATCAGGGACTTCGCCGCGGAGGCGGTGGCCGCCGGCTTGGTGGAAAGCCGGGCCAGGTTCCCGCCACGCGAGGAACCGCCTTCGCGTGTGTCCAGGACCAGGGCTGCCACCACCGCAGCGGCCCACCCGGGGCCCAGCTGCCAGTCGCCGGTCACACGGTCCTCGACCTGCTTGAGCTTCAGGCCTGCGGGGCCGAAGAGCGCCTTTACCCGGTCTCGGACGATATCGCCCAGAACCGTTCCGAATGGCTTGTAGTTGGGAGCCACCTTGTTGACCAGAGCGCTCAGGTCCCCCATCGAAGCCTCGGCGGCACCGTCCACGGATGCCACACCCAGCTCCGAGGAGATGTCCATCAGCAGTTGGTTGCGACGGGAGGAGACACCATTGGTCAGGGTGTCGGTAGTGTCGGTCGCGCCGATCTGATCGGTGCGAATCTTGGCGGAATAGGCCAGGAGGGTGCGAATGGCATCGGAGGCCTTGAAGGGAATGTCAGGCACATCCGCGCCGGAGGCAGCCCCAGCGGCCGGTTGCGCCGTGGCCGGCGATGACGATGGCTGGGGCGCGGGCTGCTCGGCAGCCTCCACCGGCTGGGAAACGGCCGTACCTGAATCCGCTGTATCCGTCCGGGTTGGCGAGACCGGCTCCTGCACCGGTTCGTCGTCCTCGATGGACGCGATTGGGTCGGAATCAGTCAGGTATACCCTGGCCTCGTCACGGCCCAGGTTGTACACCGTGACCTGACGTTCCCTGAAATCAGGCAGGCGCAAGGTCTTCGCGGCCATGTTCGCCAGCGTGGGCGAGTGCCCCAGGCCGACCTCAACCAGTTGTTCCACACCCAGACCGCCCTGTTCGCGGGCGCCGAACATGAGCGACTGGGTCTCGATCCAACGCACAGGCGAGGCGAATTGCCAGGACAGCAGCTCGGTCAGGAGCAGCCGTCCGAGCTTCTGGTCGTCCGCGGCATAGGAGTCCCAGACAGCCGGGTCGCCCAGGGCCTGTTGGATGCGCTCGGAGGGCACGACCTCCAGGATTGATGCCGCGAATTCACGGGTCATCTCGAAGGGCCGGGCCACCAGGTTCGGAATGTAGCGGCCTTCCAGACGCGAGTAATCGATGTGGGCGGGCAGAAGCTGGTCGAGTGTGTCACGGAACTCCGGGACACCCTTGCGCAGCAGGGAGGAGTGGAAAGGTACATCGATGCCGGGCACGTACATGAAGGCGGGTTTGCCGCCGGCCTCCTTCGCGCGCCGATCGGCATCCCGCTTCAGGTACTCCAGCCCGGCGATGGTGCCGGCGATGGCGTACTGCTGACCCGCCAGGTTGTAGTTCACGATCTCCAGGAACTCGCCGCAATCGGCCGACACCGACTCCACATACGCCTTGACATCGGCATCACCCAGTCCGAACTGGTTGGGCCGCAGGGCGCCCATCCGGTAGTTCGAACGGCCCTGCTCGTCGCGTTCGATGAGCGAATGCATGGTCGATCCGCGGTGGAAGACAAGCTCCAGCACCGTCTCCAGGGACATGACCCCGGCGAAGGACGACAGGGCGTTGTATTCACCCAGTGAGTGCCCGGCGAAGTAGGCGGGCCAGATGTCCGCACCTGATTCGCGCAGCCGCGCGGTCTGGGCGAAAGCCACGGTCGCCAGTGCAACCTGGGTAAACTGAGTCAGATTGAGCAGACCCTCCGGATGATGGTAGGTGACCCCCTTGGCCGTCAATGTCTTCGGGTTGTCACGCACCACGGCCAGGATGGAGAAGCCGAGCTTGGACCGGGTCAGGGCATCGGCCCGCTCCCAGGTCCGTCGGGCTGCCGTGGATTGCGCACGCTCGTCCAGGACCATACCCTGCTGCTGGATGCCTTGGCCGGGGTAGACGTACGCGGCGCGGGGGGCGCGGGCGATGGCGGTGCCCCTGGAAACCAACTGGCCGTCGATGCGGCAGGTGACCTCCAGGACCAGGCCGCCATGGCGGACCTTGCCCACACGCTCGACCGAAATCTCCACATGGTCGCCCAACTGGACCATGCCATACATGTTGTAGGTCCAGCCGGCGATCTCGTAGTGGGCACCCTGCTCATCCCGGGACTGCGCTGCATACTGAGCGGTTGCCGACAGCCACATGCCGTGCACCAACGGCGCCTTCAGGCCGGAGACGGCGGCGCCACGGGCGGAAGTGTGGATGGGGTTGAAATCACCGGAGGTGCGCGCGAATGCGGTCATGTCCCTGGGCGCGGTCACGGTGACCCTGCGCAGCAGGCGACGGGGCGTATCGACGGTGTCGGCTTCGATGCCACCATAGTCGGGGGCCGGCTCCGGCAGCTGATCGGAGTATGCCCTGCCCCGTATGGCGAAGCGCTCGATCTCGTCGGCCAGGACGCTGCCGTCAGAGGCCTGATGACGCACGTGGATGGTGACGACGCGACCCGAGGCGGATTCGCGGTATTCCTCGGCCCAGGACGTGAGCCCAATCCGCTCGCCCGTATGCTTCAGGAGTTCATCCTCGCTGACCTTCAGCTCAATCAGGTGGTCCAGGTGGACGGCGTTCAGGAGTCCTTCGATGATCGGGAAGCCCTGCACATAAACGGAACCCAGGGCCGCGTATATCGCGGGCCAAGCCGGTCCGACCAAGGCATCGGGCGCGATGGCGGAGGGAGCCAAGCTGGCCGGCAGGGCGGCTCCGGTCGCGGCTTCATGGTCGAAGCCCAGGTTGGCCGACAAGGTGTACCCGGAATGGGCCACGCCGAACGGGTACGCGGATTCGTCATCCATGTGCTCGATGGAGGGCATGGATTCCAGCCGATCGCCGGTGATGGCCGTGTTGCCGATTCCGGCCGTCGCGGCCAGCATGGCATACACGTCCTCAGGCAGACGCTTCCTGTCCACGACAGGGAACGAACCGGCCGCATGCGGATCCACGGTCAGGGGGACGACAATGTGGCGGACCGCGTGCTTGTCCAGGCCGCCGTCCGGGTCGTCATCCCAGTAGGTGTCCAGATGGATGTCCAGGTCGTACCGCTCCAGGCCCTGATCCGGGCCCGCCGGACGAATCTCGTAGTGCTTGTCGCCCACTGCGGTTCCATAGGCCGGGTTCGCCATCAAATGGCCGACCCAGGAGATGTGCGGGCTGCGGCGGATGAATTCCTCGGGGGAACCGGCGCACGCCAATTGCGAATATGCCTGTGCCGGCTCGACCCCTTCCTGGCGGACCCGTTCCAGGGCCGCCCCTTCGAACCTGCCCAGGATCGAGGCGACCGGCTCGTCCACCGTGGTGATGCCGGCCACGGAAATCGGGCCGGGAATGGCGCGGACCGAATCCGCCGGGTAGCGCGGATCCTCGGACTGCCACAGCTGGTCCTGCCCCCACCAGCGCAGGAGGTCATTGTCGATGGCGGGCACGAAGGGCATCGGCTTTGGATATTCGCGCACCAGGACCGGGAACCAGGCCACATCGGCCGGTACGACCTTGAGTCGGCCGGCCTGCGGATAGGCTTCCCGCAGCCTCCTCAGAGCCTGCCCCGGCTCACGCACATCCTCGCGATCGACGAAGATGGATTCGAACTCACCGGACTCCTTGTCGCACACGCGGGCCTCCACCCGGCGCAGCAGGTGCAGGAAACGATCGATGTATGTGTCGTCCGCCCAGGGGCTGGACAGCTGTGCGAATCGCTCGGCCCAGCCTTGATACGTCATGTCCGCCAAGTCGCCGAAGTACGGTTTGGCTGTCTTGCCCAAAGCCTCGATGATCTCGGCCCGGCGCGACTCCAGCTCCTCCGGATGCTTCATGACCCGGACCAGAAGCCGGCCGCATTCGGCGGAGGAATTCTCCAACTCATAGATGTCCGCATGCAGATGGCTCAGGCCGGAGCCCACACCGCCGACGGACTGCCCTGACGGCACCCACCGCTCGCCGATCGGGGCGAAGGGGTCGGGATCGGGCCGGCTCATGTCGATGCCCGGGGTGGCCACCAGGGCCTGTTTGACCTCGGGGCTGGTGTGTGCCTCCTTGGCGGTCATGGCGGCCGTGCCGATCATCACAGCATCCACCGGCATGTCCGGCAATCCGTACGCACGGGACCAGGAGCCGGAGATGTAGTCGGCCGCCCTGGCAGGGGTCCCGATGCCTCCGCCGGCCACCAGGATGATGTTGGAGCATTCACGCACCTGGGCATAGGTGGTGGAGAGCAAGTCGTCCAGGGACTCCCAGGAATGGTGGCCGCCGGCCGCCCCGCCTTCGACCTGCATGAGGATCGGCTTGGGGGCCACCTGCTTTGCGATTGCCACCACCTGGCGTATCTGGTCGACGGTGCCCGGCTTGAACGCCACGTAGGGGAATCCGTCGGCGTTGAGCTGGGAGATGAGACCCTCGGCCTCCTCCAGCTCCGGTATGCCGGCGGAAATGACGACGCCGTCGATCGGGGCTCCGGACTCACGCTTCTTGGAGACGATGCGCTGGGAACCGAATTGCAGGTTCCACAGGTAACGATCCATGAACATGGCGTTGAACTCGACCGTTCGCCCTTCGTCCAGCTCGGCCTCCAACTCCTGCATATGACGCTCGAACACCTCGGCCGTTACCTGACCGCCACCCGCCAGCTCGGCCCAGTACCCGGCGTTGGCCGCGGCGGCCACGATCTGCGGATCCACAGTGGTCGGAGTCATGCCTGCCAGCAGAACCGGCGGCTTGCCGGTCAACCTGCTGAAGGCGGTTGAGATCTTCTCCCCAGCAGGAGTGGCGATGACCTTGGGCTTGAATGCGGACCAGTCCTGACCTCGCTGGGGCTCACCCTCCAAGGTCGACAGCGCCGCACGCTCCGAGCTGCCGGCTGCTTCGACCACGCCTACACCCGTTCCCTGGGTGAGGCTGCCGGTCAGCTTGCCCAGGGTCTCACCCGGGCCCAGATCGACCAACCACAGCCGACTTGGATCCTGACCGCGCAGAAGAGCGTCCACCTGGCCGGCCCAATCCGCGTGCTTGAGCAGGACCTCCTGGGCCAGCAAACGGGCCCGGTCGGTATCCAGCCCGCAACGGGCCGCCCATGCGGCGGCCTCTTCGACTGCGTCCGCCATCAACGGCGAATGGAAGGGCAGGCCGACCTCCAAGTATTCCAGCACCGGCGCGAACGGGGTACCCCCGCGCACCTTCCCTTCGCGGAGCTTGGCCTGATGGTCCGCCTCCTTGCCCACCTCGATCGCGAATGCGGCCAGATCCTCCGGGTATCCCGAAAGCACCATGTGGCGCCTGGAGTTGGTGACGGCGATGCTGATCGGCCCCTTGGGCGAAGGCACACGCCCGATCAGGATCTCCACCTGCTTACGGGTCGCGCCGCGGACCGAAAGCATGGGGGTGGCCTCACCCTGGGCATGGATGCCCAACCGCCGCACCTGGCGGGTCCCGGCCGCGCCGATCAGCATGGCCAGCGCCAGGATCTGATCGATCTGCCCCCTGGCGGCGTCCATGGAGCCCGCATCCTGAATGGCCTGTGCCATATGCACGCCGATGATTCCTTGGGAATGACCAAGCAGGGCCCGCGGATGGGCCGAGGCCACGGGGTACCCCAGCCGATCCATATCAATCAAGGCACCGAGCTGGGTCAGGGCGATGCCAGGCACCGAGACGGATGCATTGGCCGCGGCTCCCAGCTTGGCCGGGTTCGGCGCATAGCCGAACAGGTCGAGCGGTCGACCGTCGGTCGCCAGCAGGCTTGTGGCGACTGCGGTCAGGAGGCGCGAAGCGGCCTCGGCATGGTCCTTGAGTTCGGCCTCCATGGTCGGATCCTGGATCAGGTCCGCCAGAGCCACCGTCCAGGGTGTCGACTGCCCGGCGAACATGAGGGCGTGGGGTTGCTGGGCCAAACGGTTGATGAACAGAGTGTCTGTCATGATGTCCTATTTCTTGAGTGATGCTGGTCTAAAGTCTGAAATACTCGCGGTTGTTGGTCAGAGTGGTTGGTTTCCATGGTGTTTATCCACCATCTGTGTCCTGCGTTTCGAAGCAAGGGTGCGCAGGGAATCAGCGATGGCGGCCCTGGTCTGCCCGGGATCGATCATGGCGTCGATCTCGCCCATCTCCAGGGACAGGTTGGCGTTGACGGTGGTCTCCTCGTATTCGGTGGCCAGACGCTCTGCCAAGGCGTCCACGTCCTTGCCTTCCTCCTTCGCCTTCTGCAGGTCACGACGATGGATGATGTTCACCGCGCCCCGGGCACCCAGGACGGCGATCTGCGAACTGGGCCACGCGAAGTTCATGTCCGCGCCTATGGACTTGGAACCCATCACTATGTACGAGCCGCCGAAGGCCTTACGCAGGACGACCGTGACCAGGGGGACCTGGGCCGAGGCGTATGCATAGATGACCTTGGCCCCCCGGCGAATGATGCCGGCGTGCTCCTGGTCGGAACCCGGCTTGTAGCCGGGGGTGTCCACCAAAGTGATGACAGGCAGGTTGAAGGCGTCGCACAGGCGCACGAAACGGGCCACCTTCTCCGAGGAGTCCACGTCCAGGCTGCCGGCGTCCACCAGCGGTTGATTGGCCACAATCCCGACCGGATGCCCTTCGATGCAGGCGAAACCGACGACCGCCGAACGGGCGAACAGCTCCTGCACCTGCACGAATTCCCCGTAGTCCACGATGGCGCGAACCACGTCCAAGACGTCGTAAGGCTGACGGTCGTTGGAAGGCACGATCGCCGCCAGGCGCTTGGCGGCCGCCTGGTCCGCGTGACCGGACGCGTATGCATAGGTCGGCGCCGGCTCCTCACAGTTGGAGGGCAGGTAAGCCAGGACGGTACGGGCGTAGTCGATGGCATCCGCCTCGTCCTCGCCCAGGTAGTGGGCCACACCGGAGGTGGAGGCATGGACACGGCCACCGCCCAGTTGATCCATGCTGATCGTCTCGCCGGTGGCGGCCTTGACCACATCGGGGCCGGTCACGAACATGTTGGAATTGCGCTTGGTCATGATGATCATGTCGGTCAAGGCCGGGCAGTACACCGCACCGCCCGCGCACGGCCCAAGGATCAGGGAAATCTGAGGCACGAAGCCCGAAGCCTGGCAGGTCTTGCGGAAGATCCGCCCATACTGGGTGAGCGCGGCGACCCCCTCCTGTATGCGGGCGCCACCCGAGTCAATCAAGGACACGATCGGCACCTTGAGCTCGATGGCCATATCCATCAGCCGGCAGATCTTGGCGCCCTCGGCGCGGCCGAGCGTACCGCCCCGCACCGAGAAATCCTGCGCGTACACAGCCACCTTGCGCCCGTATACCAGACCGAAGCCGGTGATGACCGCGGAGCCGGCACTACCGCCCGCTATGTCACCACCCGCGAAACGGCCGATCTCCTCGAAGGAACCGGTATCAAAGAGCAGGTCGAGCCGTTCGCGAGCCGTATGCTTGCCTTTGGCTCCCTGCTTGGCCCGGGCATGCTCCTCGGCCTGCCGGGCCAGTTCGGCAGCCCGACGAACGGCGGTCCGGGCCGGTTGCCTACCGGTGGACCGGTCCGGGGACCGGGCAGCGCCCTGAGCGCCGTCGTCCGCAGCGCCGACTGCCGCGGACCGCTCCGGGCTTTGTCCAACCTGGGGCCGCACCCGCTCTGGACTCTTCATCACAGCCGTCATCACCGTCCTCCTGTCTCGCCATTCGTGCCATCGGGGCCGACACGCTTGTGCCGCCCCTTGCCGCCATCCGGGCCGTCGTCATGTCCATCGCCACCCAGATCAAGCTGCACCAGGGTCTGCCCGGCATCCACCCCCTGGCCCACACTCACCTCGATGGAGCGCACCATCCCCTTCGCAGGGGCATACACGTAGTTCTCCATCTTCATGGATTCGAGCACGACCAGGAGGTCGCCCTTGTCGACCGCCTGCCCGTCGGCCACCTTGATGCGGGTGACGACAGCCTGCATGGTGGCCGCGATGGCACCGGAACGTTCCGCCTGGGCTTCGGCGCCGCCGACCTGGTCCCTGACACCCTGCCCCCGCAAGGGCTGCTGCGGCCGGCGGCTCCCATGCTCGCCGGCGGACGCGCCCAACGCCGCCAAAGCCTCCGGAGGCAAGGCGAGCTTGACCCTCTTGTCGTCGACCTCGATGGCGAAGGTCGCCATGGCCTCCCCGTCCCCGGCACCATCGGGACCGGGGGCGGCGGCAGTGGCCATCGAGGCGGGCTGACCGGCGGAGGAGGAGCGGGGGGCCTGGTTCAGGTATGTGCGTTCCAGCCATTTCGTCGTCACGTCGAAGCCATGGCCGTCCTCGGCGGTGAAAGCGGGATCTTCGAATATGCGCCGATACAAGGAGGCCGGGGTGGGGACACCCTGTATATCAAGCTCCTCCAAGGCTCGCCTGACACGGGCCACGGCCGTGGGACGGTCCTGGGCGGAGACCACAAGCTTACCCATCATCGAATCATCGCGCGGCGAGACCGTATCACCCACCTCGACGCCCGAATCCACGCGGATGCCCGGCCCGGACGGCCAACGGATCGCTTCGATTGTGCCGGAGGACGGCGTGAGGTTCGTGGCGGGGTCCTCCGAAGTGATGCGCAGTTCGAAGGCATGGCCGCGCGGCGCAGGTGCCTCGGTCAGATCGCCGCCGTCCGCTATGGTCAGCTGCTCGCGCACCAGGTCCAGCCCGCAGACCTCTTCACTGACCGTGTGCTCGACCTGCAGCCGAGGGTTGGCCTCCATGAAGTAGACCTCATCCTCGGGAGTGACCAAAAACTCGCAGGTGCCCAGTCCCACGTAGCCGACCGTGTCGAACAGCGAATACGAGTATGTCTTCAATCGCTCGATCGCCTCGGCAGGCAGGAAGGGTGCGGGGGCCTCCTCCACCAGTTTCTGGTTGCGCCGCTGCACCGAGCAGTCGCGGGTTGAGTAGACGGTGAAGTGTCCGTGGCTGTCGCGCCCGGACTGGGTCTCGACATGCCGGGCCTTGTCCACGAACTTCTCGATGAAATAGTCACCAAGGTCCCCGCCCTGCAGCGCGTCATGGTTCATGTAGAAGGCACGCAGGTCGTCGTCGTTGGAGATGAGCGTGATGCCGTGGCCGCCGCCACCGTCGGCCTTCTTCATCATGACCGGATAACCCTTTTCGTGGGCGAAGGCCAGCAGGGTCTTCATATCGCGCACCGGCTCGCTCAAACCGGGCACCACCGGGACCTTCGCTGCCTCGACCACCTTGCAGGCGGCGATCTTGTCCCCCAGCTGGTCCAGGACCTGCGGTGAGGGTCCCACCCAGGTGATTCCCGCCTTGATGACCTTGCCGGCGAAGGAGGAGAATTCGGAGAGGAAGCCATACCCTGGGTGGAGGGCGTCGGCACCCGCCCTGAGCGCCGTATCGACGATGAGGTCGGCGTTCATGTATGTCTCCTGGTTGGTGTCTCCGGGCAGGAGGAACGCCTCGTCGGCCAGCTGAACGTATGGTGCCTGGCGGTCGCGCTCGGCGTAAAGGGCTACTGTGGCGATTCCCATCTCACGCGCGGTCCGAATCACCCGCAAAGCGATTTCTCCACGATTGGCCACGACCAGTTTCCTCATCGACCTCGTCCTTCCATCCGTCCCTTGTCTGTGTCTTCCCCTGCATGCGGCGTCCGCCGGATCAAGCTGCCTCGGCTCCTCCACCCGTTTCGGGCAGGACGCCCACATCACCGGTGGTCACCGCAAACCGTCCTCCCCCGTCCAGCTCCACCTCCAGGGAGGCGTCCGTGTTGAGACCGACGGCCCGACCACGCACCGGATCACCGGAAACCGGATTGATCTCGACCTGTCTGCCCAAGGTCCAGCTATGGGCCATGACCTCACGGCGCAGGTCGGCATACGCCTCATCACCGCCCTCCACCAGCCGAGTCAACGACCGGGCCAGTTCCGCGCTGACAGCCAGGGCGAGTCGGTCACGCAGGCCGCCATATGCAGGCAGGGGGCCATACTCCAGCTGGAGGGAGCCTGCCAGCTCCGTGGGCAGCCGGTCGGCGGGCACGAACAGGTTGAGGCCGACGCCGGCGACCAGCACCGATTCCCGTTCGTCCACCGGCACGAACTCGCACAGCACACCCGCCAGTTTTCTTCCCCGCCGGAACAAATCGTTGGGCCATTTCAGGGACAGACCGACTGGTCCGTCCGACCCGTCCAAAGGTTCGGCCCCGCAATCATGCAAAACCTCGTCAAGACCATGGGCCAGGGCCAGGCCGACCGCCATCGGCAGCCATCCCCCCCGGGCTCCGGACAGGATGCGGGTGGGTAGGGCGGCAGCCCAGGAAGCCATGAAGGACTCTCCCGGCTGGTTGTACCAGACCCGGTCCAAACGACCCCGGCCCTGGTTCTGTCTGTCGGCCAAAGCGAGGCTGATGGGCACGGTCATGCCGATTCCCGCCTCCGACCTCAGCGGTACGACCTTCAACGAACTCCGTGTCGGGCCACCAGCGGCTTCGTCGCCGGATTCATCCATGCCATCGAAGACATGCACCACACGATCGGCGGCAGCGCGCCGATCGGACATAGCGATCAGCCCGGACAGCAAGGTATTCGTCGAACCCAGGCAGGGGAAAGTCGCCCAAGGCATGACAGTATGCGGCCGCCCTGCCTCCACGGTCGCCATCTCTTGCTCTTGGGTGTGCACAAGGACCAAAATATCGGCGGGCGGCCGCCTTCGAAAGCGCTCCGCCTACAAATCGGGCCGGCATGTTTTGTACATTTCCACCAATGCGCCCATGCGTGAACTGTCAATGTCCCGCAACGACAGGTGGCTAAGCTTGACAGCATGAGCAAATCCGGAGCAGCGACGGGCGGCCGCCAGGCAAGTCGAACAGCGACCAGGAAGACCACGGGCACGACCGACGGCGAGCACAACCTATGGCATGCGCTGCAATGGCACAGCAAGGAGGACAGGCCGCTGAGACCCGACCAACCGCACCGTGCCGCCCATAGGGAGCTTTCGGACCGGGTCCGGCCGGGTGACGCCGATTCAACGAGCCTGCCGGAGCCGGTCCGCCTCATCCTCAGACAGGCCCAGGATCATCTGGGCGAGACGCTCACCTGGTACCAGTCCCTGTCTGCGGACGACAAGGCGACATTGAATCTGGTGATCGAGACAGCCGTTGCCAACTTCGTCTCCTGGCAAGCGGACCTCAAGTCCGATCCCGCTTCGGATGACGCACCCAGACCCTCCCTGGACCACATCTTCTTCATAGCCCCGCTGGAATTCACACAGGTGGTGAGCCTGCGCCAGACCCTGGATGTCACCCGTGTGGTGGTGGACCTGCTTGAGAACAATGTCGCGGCCTTCGCCCAGCCGGGTCGGGAGCGTCAGACCAGGGACGCCATCCTCTACTACGCCAGGGAGGTGGCGTTCTCGGCCGCCGCCATATACGCCGACACCGCAGAGATGCGCGAGAATTGGAAGGCGCGCGCCGAGGCGTTCGCGATGGAGAACCTGGCCAACGGGGTGGCTGACGCCGGTGTGGCCTCGCAGATGACCATGTTGGGCTGGCCCAGCGACTACGCCTGTTTCGCCATGGTCGGCAAACTGCGACAGGAAGGCAGGCTCGGCGCGAGCGCCGTCACCCGACGCATCCGCAAACGTGTCCAAGCCATCGGAGGCCAGTGCCTGATCGCCACGAAGGACGATCTGACCATGGTCCTGGTCGACCCCCGCGATCAGGGAAGCCCGGAGGAGGTCGGCACCGGTCTGCTCCATTTCTTCGCCGAAGACGCCCCGGTCTGCCTGGGGCCCTTGCGCCGTGGGGCAGAAGGGGCTTCGCGGACCATACGGGCCGCGATCACGACCTATCAGGTGGCTCCGGCCGCCGATGACGTGTTCGTGGGCGGTCGTCCGGCCCGCCCCCTCCAGGCGGACGACGTCCTGCCCGAGCGGGCCCTGATCGGGGACGCCTCTGCGGTCGACCAGCTCTACCGCGAGGTGTATCTGCGCATGCGGCAGGGCGATCCCCATAGGATCCTGCTGGCGACGCTGGAGGCTTTCCTGGCGTGCGGGCGTTCCCTGGAACTGACGGCAAAGCGCCTGAGCGTCCACCCGAACACGGTACGTTACCGGCTGAAGCAAGCCGTCAAGATCGCCGGCTGGGATCCATCGAACCCACGCGAAGCCTTCGTCCTGCAGACCGCCCTGAAAATCGGTCGCATCAAAGGCAACGCCCACTAGACCCTTACGGCCGCCCCAGCCCTCCCGGTGGACTCAGCAGGGATACAGTGACATATCTGGCTCAACCCTTGCGGACCTGTTGGAGGTAGCGGTAGATCGTGGACTCGGCGACGTCGAGCAGGCTGGCGATGCTGGCGATGGAACCCTTGAGCAGGAAATAGCCGGCCGTGTGGAGGTCGCGGATCACGGCCATGCGCTCCTCCAGACTGAAATCGCCGGGTTTGCGGCCCGTAGACGAGACGGCCTCCTTGACCACGCGCTGGGCCATGTCGTCCACCGTCAGGCTCAGGTTCTCCTCCTCATCATCCGCCCCGGCCTGGTGGCCGCTCCCGGGGAGCGGTTCCACGAGGGAAGGGTCCGCGGATGCCGCCGGCTGCACGGACATCGATGGGATACCCCCGGCCAGGGCGGACCGCAAAGCCTCGGCACCGGCAGGCGAGGACGGAAAGTATGAATCGCGCACATCGACGACCGCCCGTGAGAGGGCGGCCAGTGCGCTCTGGTCTCGGTTGATGCAGAGCATGCCCACGATTCTTCCCTGCCGGCGGATGAAGTAGGTGGAGGAGAGCAAGGGGATGTCGCTGTTGGCGGCGTGACCCGCGTAGCCGGCGATGTAATCCCGGTTCTCCGCCTTGCCCCGGCCCAGGATGCGCAGCATGAGGTCGGTGGCCGGCGAGCCCACGGTCCTGCCGCTCACTTGCCCGTTGGCGATGGCCACAATCGAACTGTCCGGGCGGGAGGCGTCATGCAAGGCGATCTCGGTCAACGGTCCGCAGACCTGCCCCAGGAAGGCGACCAAAGGCTTGAACGCCTGGACATACCGCCGGTCAAGTTGGACCCGCGCCGATTCATCCCCGTCCGGGCTGTTGTTCCCTGCTTCCATGATCACCCTCCCAGCTTACCTGCCCTCGCATCAGTCCATGCGCCCGGCCATGCTCCCCACCGGACACGCAGGAAGCGGCCGGTCGGGCCCGAAGACCCGGCCGGCCGCTTCCTGCGCTGTGATCGGTGAACCGTCACTGCTTGTTCATCATGATATCCAAGACCACGGGATCCGTGCTTGCCATGCCCTCGGTGCCCAGGTGCCCGATGCCGCGGATGGTCTGGTCCACGTCGGGGCAGACCATGCCGTTGCTGGCGGGAATGGCTACGCCCTGCAGGGCCAGGTTGACCGACCGGTACATGGAGGATGCCGATGTGGCCACTTTCATGGCGCAGGAGCATCCGGCGCCATCGCATACCATGCCTGCCGCGTCCCCCGCCATATTGTTAATGGCGACGGCGGCGGTGTCATAGTCCTTGCCGAGCAGATAGACGATGCCGGCCGCAGCTCCCATGGCCGCGGAGTCGGTGGCGCAGAAGGGGCCCAGGATCGGCAGGAAGGCGTGGATATAGATGGCGGTCAGGTGGGACAGGGTCAGGGCGCGTATGCGCTGCTCGTCCGTGGCGCCGTAATGACGCGCCACCACGCAGACCGGCACCGTGGCCGAGATGCCTTGGTTTCCCGACCCGGAATTGGACATGGCCGGCAGGGTCGCACCGCCCATACGGGCATCTGACGCCGCCGAAGCATAGGCGACGATCTCGGTGGAGATGTCGGCGTCCACGCCCGAACCGAAATTGACGGCACGGGCACGGTTCATCGACATGCCCAGCTTCAAGCCGTATTCGTGCTTGAGACCCTCCTCCGCCAAGGCCATGTTCAGTTTGCCGGCCTCGTCCATGAAGGTGATCCGCTCCAAGGGCTCGTCCAGGGCGAAGTCCCAGATCTGCCTCAGCCTGCACTCCTGCAAGGCCTGCTGAACCGGCGAGACCTCGTGCGCGGCCGGACGCTCATCCTCCTTGACCACCTCGCCGTTGCGGACGATCTTGAATATATTGGTGTGGTCGCCGGCGATGAAGATGGTCACGTCCTCCGTGCCGTTGGTGATCTCCACTTCCACATAGAGGTCGTCGTCGTAGGGGGCCACTTCCACGTCGATCCTGCCGGAGGCGGCCAGGTCCTTGATGGCCTGCACATCCTCGGGCCTGATGTCGGATATGACCTTGAGCCCGGCGTCGTAGCGGCCCGAGACGATGCCGGCGGCCGCCGCGATCTTCAAACCCGGTTCACCGGTCCCCGGCACGATCACCGCCAGGGCGTTCTTCATGATGTTCGGCGAGACCGAGACACGCACATGCCCCACGGTCCTGTCGCCCATCATATGGATGGCGTTGGCCGCGGCGTAGGCCACGGCGACGGGCTCGGTGCAGCCGGTCGCCGGCAGCACGTTCTCCCTGAGCGCTTGGATGAACAGACCCTCATTGCTCTGTATCATGGTGTTTCCTTCCGATTGATGCCGTACTGCGTTAGTTGATGAAGGCGAAGAAGGGCGAAACCACCAGCAGGATGCCCACGAAGATGATGAGCCAGAGGCTGGGACCCTTGAACTTATGGAGCTTGGGGACCTTGTAGACCAGATAGGCGGGAATCAGGCAGCCTATCATGCCGAAGATCGGCGAGCAGATGGAGGTGAAGCTGGTCACCGGCGCGTTCAGCAGGATCGCCCCCCAGGCCACCAGTACCGAGAAGACCAGGATGGAGAAGCTCAGCACCTTCATATTGATCTTCTCTTCCGGGATGAACCGCTTGAGGATGTTGGTGGCAATGCCCTGGCAGGCCTCCTTGAATCCCAGGAATACACCGAAGAAGGCTGTCATGACGGCGAAGATGTTCAGCACCAGGCTCAGGATCTTCACGAAGTTGCCGTCCATGTTCTGCGCGGCGATGGCCAGCGTGGACACGTTCTTCTCATAGGCTTCCACGGCCTGGTCATGACCGAGCGCCAGGTTGAAGGAGACCGCGTAGAAGAAGACTACGACGAACAGAGTGATGAAGGCGATGTTCATGGCCCTGATGGCCTTGTAGCGGGCCACCTCGATGCTCTTGTTGTGCGAGCGGAACGAGATCACCATCGGCGAGAGCGACTGCAGGAAGAGGATGGACGTCAGGGTGAACGGCAGCAGGACGATGGTCTGCTTGACCAGATAGCCCAAGGGTGGGAACGCACCGACATTGGCGAGGTTCCACATGCCGATCATGACCACACCCAGGGCGGCCACGATGACCAGTTTGGTCATCACCATGAAGGACGAGATGCGGAAAAGCACTTTCTCGGCCCGGGAGGCGATGGCCACCAATGCGCATACGATCACAAGGCCGTAGAAGGGGTTGTCCGACAAGACGCCCTTGGTGATATGGAAGGAATGCAAGTAGGAGGCGGAGTCGTTCGTGATGGCCGTGGAATAGACGAAGACCCAGATCAACAGCATGAGGAAGTAAAGCACGCCCAGGAGGAAGCCCCAGTTCTTGCCCAGATACCCGCTGATGACCGAGGGGTAGTCGTCGCACTCCTCCGATTCGGCCAGGGTGTTGATGAAGAGCTTCTGGAAGAGGTACATGGCCGGGTAGGCGATGACCGCCGAGACCAGAAACACCCATAGACCGATCATGCCCACCTTGACCGGCAGGAAGACGATGCCGGCACCGATGGCCATGCCGATGCTCATGATGACCCAACCCCAGTCGGTACCGTCGAATTTGGTGGCTTTCTTCCATTCCTCGACACTCATGCCGGCTTTGGCGGCATGCCGCTCCACCGAGCTGAGTTTGGCGCCGCCCGCGCCACTCGTCGTCACTTCGCTCATCCTTGCCCCCCTAATGCAATCGCTTCGATTTCGATGTGGGAACCCATGGGTAGGGCGGAGATTTCGATGGCCGTCCTGGCCGGGAAGGGCTCGCCCAGGACCTTCCCGAAGGCTTCGTTCACCTCGGAGAAGGCGGAGAGGTCATCCATGTATACCGTGAGCTTGAGCACGTCCGACCAGCCCAGGCCCTCATTGGACAGGATCGCCTCGATGTTGGCCAGGCTCTGCAGGACCTGGTCATGCACGCTCTCGGCCTCGATCCGGTTCGTCTCCGGGTCCAGGGGCAGTTGGCCCGATGTGACCAGGAGCCGGCCCTGCCTCCGATAGGCTGAGTATGGCCCTATGGCTTCAGGTAGCTTCTTCACGGGGATTTCCTTTCTTCATTGAACGCATGGAACACGCGCCCGCGCGTGACTCGTTTCAATAAAAGTTTATCACAATAATAATTTATTACCACTCGCGTGACCCGACAGCGTCGAGCCGAACCCCTCGACCCGTAGCCCCTGTCTCTTATACAACTCTGGAGCTGCCGACGAAGGCCTGACGTGAGGTACCGGGCGTCGCCGTGCAGTAGGAGATATGCGCATCCGAGACACTCTCAGTAGTGAAGCAGCTCTGGC
>NZ_PDCH01000059.1 GCF_003315615.1 Bifidobacterium xylocopae | reverse complement strand
GCCGGAGACCACACCCGAACCACCGGCGGACTTGACGATCTGCGCGCCTCCACGGGACACCCCATCAGCCTCGACCTGGGCGCTCTTGATGGTCACACCCAGCTTGACGTGCTTGGCGGAACCGTGGGCGATGATCTCGTCGGAGACCCGCTTGACCAGGTTGGACGGGATGGCGAAGCCGATGCCGATCGAGCCGGCCTGGGAGCTGGATGAGGCGGTGGAGGCTATGGAGGAGTTGATGCCGATGACCTGACCGGCGCCATTGAAGGTGGGGCCGCCCGAGTTGCCCGGGTTGATGGCCGCGTCGATCTGCACGGCGTTGGTCACCACTTCGGACTTGCTCTCGTCCATAACGGAGACTGGCCGGGCCAGGGCTGAGACGCTACCGGGGGTGGCCGTGTCAGTATAGCCCAGGGGGTTGCGGATGGCCACGGTGTTATCGCCGCCTGGCGGCATGTG
>NZ_PDCH01000058.1 GCF_003315615.1 Bifidobacterium xylocopae | reverse complement strand
CTCGCCGCTCTCACCGCACCCCGCCACTACCGACCTACCATGCGGGTCCCAGGACCGGTTGCGTGCGAGCCCGTGCCGGTCCTCGTCGCCCAGGACTGCGGTAAGGATGGCCGGGTCTGGACGCGGGAATACGTAATGGCCCTGGGGACAGAGTCGGGCCGGCCCACCGCTCGTAACGCGGGTGGACTGCCCACATCGTGGGCATAACGGGTTGCTCTCATGCCAAGCCAGCGCTGCCACCGCCGACATGACGAGTTCCCGATCAACCGGGACAAGATCAACCGCGCGCACACTCCGAGCCTCCGGACGTGGCTCATTGGTACGACGGGTAAACCAAGGCACCCCGTCGACGACACCAAGCAGGCAGTAGGTCGTGCTGAGCGTCGCGCTCACCCTCAGTGGGAACCCGGCGGCCGCCATAATCGGCTCTCCGCGACAAGCGCGGGGGCGCGCGGGAAC
>NZ_PDCH01000057.1 GCF_003315615.1 Bifidobacterium xylocopae | reverse complement strand
AGCCACGCCCGCGGCCGCCACCGCGGCAGTGCGCGCCGGCCCGAGTGGCGGGCGGGGTCCTGGGCCGCCGGGTCCGGCAGGTGCCGTCTTGTGCGTGGTCGGTGTTGTCAGGACGCTCCTCAGAGCTTGACCCGCGGTGGCCGCGGCCCGTGCGCACAGTCTGGGACCGGCCCTATGACGCCTCCCACCACAGGGAGCAATCAGGCCGTGGGCGCCCCTGGACCTGCACACGTCGGGCGGAACGCTCAGCGTAACTCTATCCCGGCAGGGCCCGTCTGCATAGGGGTGGAGCCGTAGGCGTAGCCGTTAGTCGGCCCAAAGCCTCATTCCGGAAGGCGAGGTCGGAGCGAGGGCGTGCCCGGGGACGAACGTCAGGTCCGCGCGTCGCAAGCACCCTAAAGCAGGGCGGCAGGTCCAGCCGTCGCTTATAACAATCTCCTTCCCCACGATACCGCGCAG
>NZ_PDCH01000056.1 GCF_003315615.1 Bifidobacterium xylocopae | reverse complement strand
AAAGCGGGAAGGAGCGGCAGAGAAACACCTCGGGGGTAAAGAAGGCCGTCACAGCGGCAATGGCAGGCGCTAAGGGGAGCGCCGAGCAGGTGACCAACCGCGTAACCTGCCGCCGGGCGATGAGCAAGGCGGGGCAGGATGCCAGGCGCGCGGGCGCCAAGGGGAGCAGGATCAAGCTCTCAGGGCGCCTGGGTGGCGCTGAGATGAGCCGTTCCGAGTTCTACCGTGAAGGTCGGGTGCCGCTGCAGACCCTGCGTGCGCTGATCGACTACGGCTCTTTGAGGCCCGCACCACCTATGGCCGGATTGGCGTGGAGGGGTGGATCTACAAGGGCGAAATGGACGGGCGGGGGTTTGACGGGCAGAAGGGCCAGCAGGGCGAGCGGGGGCGGCGGGGCGGACACGGGCGTCTCCGGCGGGGTGGTGCCCGGTGCTGCGAGGGCCGGGCGCAGAATACACCAGG
>NZ_PDCH01000055.1 GCF_003315615.1 Bifidobacterium xylocopae | reverse complement strand
GCCAAGCACGGCGAGGTCGTGCGCTTCTACTTCACGAACACGGCCAACACGCGCGTCTTCAACGTCATGCTGCCGGGGGCGCGAATGAAGCTTGTCGGCGCCGACAGCGGCCATTACGAACAGGAGCAACTGGTCGAGGAGGTCCTGCTCGCGCCCTCCGAGCGCGTTGTCGTCGACGTCCTCTTCTCAGAACCCGGAGAAGTCGCGCTCGAGCACCGGACGCCTGAGAAGTCCTACCGGCTTGCTGCGATCGAGGTCGTTCACGAGCCGGCCAAGCCCGACCTCAGTGAACAGTTCGAAAACCTGCGCAGGAATGAAGACATGAGGGCGCTACGCGAACGGATCGAGCCGTTCATCGAGTCTCCACCTGACAAGACGCTCTCCTTCGTGGCCGAGATGGACGAGGTCGGCCCTGAGGGCGGGGTCGACACCGGCGTCTACGCCTGTCCAATGCATCCGGAGA
>NZ_PDCH01000054.1 GCF_003315615.1 Bifidobacterium xylocopae | reverse complement strand
TACGCACACACGTATGCGTGCACCGAGGCAAGCCTGCTCTTCGTGGGCGCGGAGATTTGTATGTGTAACACCCACTATAGCGAAGATTTATGCGCGGGGAAACCGTGGGAGCACCGCCGAAGGGTCGGGGTTCGGAGGACAGTTCGCCGATCATCTGCCG
Organism: Bifidobacterium xylocopae; assembly: GCF_003315615.1. Taxonomy (GTDB): domain Bacteria; phylum Actinomycetota; class Actinomycetes; order Actinomycetales; family Bifidobacteriaceae; genus Bombiscardovia; species Bombiscardovia xylocopae. The sequence continues at coordinate 309 of NZ_PDCH01000054.1, read as the reverse complement.
GTTCGGCTGAATGCTTGGGCGCTATGCCGGCTGCGTGCCTCGTAGTGTCTGCGGCTGAGCCTGTGGGCTGTTGTGGTGAGGGCGGCCAGGGTGGTGAGGAGTAGGAGGGTTTCTCCGCTGAGTCGTTGGATGGGTATGCTGCCGGCTTTGGGTAGGGTGTATTGGTGGGTGTAGGTGTAGGTGAGTGGGTAGTCGGGTTGGGGTTGGCCTCCTAGGGTCCAGTGGATGTTGGCGGTGACCTGTCCGTCGGGGCGTGCCGTGGCTGTGGTGTGTCTGGTGTGGTTGCCGGTGTTCGGGGCGGTGGGGGGG
>NZ_PDCH01000053.1 GCF_003315615.1 Bifidobacterium xylocopae | reverse complement strand
GGGGCGGTGCTGGTGTTGGGGAGAGTGGTAGGGGACGAGCGGGGTGCGCAGTCAAGGGGTGGAGAGAGGGGGCTGGCGGGGCGGGTAGTTCGGTGTTGTTGGTACGGGCGCGCCGTGCGAACTCTACACCAAAGCGTTCGTCGGCAGCGTCGGAGATGTATAAGGAACGCGCGGCACCCCGGGGGGTGAGGGGACGTTGGGCGTCGTCCCCGCTCCACTCCTTGCGGGCCACGGATTTGCCGTGTCGCACGATAATCAGTGTCGCACCGGTCAGCGCCCCCTGCTTGGCCCGCAAGGAGCTGCCTCTTATACACATCCCCGAGCCCCCGCGACCGAGGCTGAACTCGTATGCCGCCCCCCACCCGAAAAAAATAAGTATCAAGGCCTCCCCGGCGTCTCGACAAGTGAGTGTGGAAACCCATTCTTTACATGCATCAATTGCATCGCCGCCTGTCGTTATTCCTTCTGTCG
>NZ_PDCH01000052.1 GCF_003315615.1 Bifidobacterium xylocopae | reverse complement strand
ATATCTGTCTTTAGACTGATGGTTTCTGACGCATGCTTACTGTATATCTTTGTGTTATCTCAGCTGACGTATTATGTAGACGAGATATGTGTGAAGTTTTTTATTTCAGGAAAAAGACTGCATCCTAGATCAGCCTGTGTCTCGTGGCCCCGAAGTTGTGTATAAGGACCAGGGATTGAAATTACCTTCTCTTCGCCTGACGACATGAACCGTATCCTTGACTTGTTGTTGGAGAACGCGAAACCATCATCCACAAGCGACAGCACGTTGCTTTGACGAATGGCCGGGGCTGGGGCCAAAGGCATCTCTTCTCCACATCTGAACCTGGCGACGAAGGGTTAGGGGCGCATCTGGGGGGTTGGCGGTTCTTTGCAAAAGAAACGAACCATAGCCAGACGAAGCGCACTCTCGCAATCAGCGACGTAGACACTACAGTAATAACACCTACTGACGCGCTAGACACCTGGCGCGTG
>NZ_PDCH01000051.1 GCF_003315615.1 Bifidobacterium xylocopae | reverse complement strand
GGGAGTATCAGAGTCGGCTGATGATGCCTTGATTGCGTGCTTGACTGAGATCGAGAGGTTTGTTGCTTCGTCGAGCTGGGGCGGTCCGCCTCGTCTATTCGCGCTGGTGCGTACCGTCGATCTTGTGAAAGCTGAGCCAGCGCTGGCTGGTCAGCTTGCCATCGGTCGCCATGACAGCTTGTCCAGTATCGAGCCGGACGACTTTCGGCCCGGTGACGACCTTGCTCAGGCCCTTTCCACCACGTCTTGGGGTGATGCTGTGGATGGGGCCGCTAGCTGCGTCGAGAGGATCTGCTTACCCGATGACTGCGCCGATGAGATACCTCACGATCCGGAAAAAGCTGCGGCGTTTGTAGCTGCTCATCCGAAACGTCAAGAGGTACGAGTGGTGGCCGGGGCGCTTCGCGATGGAAGCCACTACGGTGTCGCCCGTCTCGTCGAGCACCCCGACGAGCTTCTTGGCTCGATTGATCTG
>NZ_PDCH01000050.1 GCF_003315615.1 Bifidobacterium xylocopae | reverse complement strand
AGACCGCGCGGATCGACGGTCGAAGGGCGGCGCGGCCAAGAGTGTCGCGGCGTCCTCCGGCGAGGAGCCCGACGTTGCCCGACGCGTGCTTGACTGAAGCTGCCGGAGAGCGGCGTCGGCGTGTTCGGTGGGTGGGCACGGACTCGGGAGGCTCGAGGAGAAGGAGCGCCGGTGCGGATTCTGGTGCCCCAAAGCCGGATTTCCGCTTTTCGCCTGTTCGCTGTCAGCGGCGTGGTCGCCGGTGGGCTCGAGCCGACAGGCGACCACGCCGATGACAGCGAACAGGCGAAAAGCGGAAAGCCGGCTTCGGGGCACCAGAAACAGCCGCTGAGTGCCTTACAGAGAGGCGGGCCGCGGCAGGAGATCCGGCACAAACAGGGCGCCCACCTCAGAACTGAGAATGAACAGGCCAAGACGGCGTGCGAGGCAATGACGCCGACGCAGCACGGAGCAGACGCAGCGCGCCAAGTCGGAGCCCGC
>NZ_PDCH01000005.1 GCF_003315615.1 Bifidobacterium xylocopae | reverse complement strand
CACCTGTCACCGTCGCTCTCACCTTGTGGCGTGCCCTCTGCGTCGCGTCTACCCACACGCCCCCCCCCTCTCCCTTCGCCCGCCGCCTCAGATGTCTCTAAGAGACATCCTCCGGGTTTAGCGAGGTTCAGCCCCCCATTCCGGCAGGCACGGGGAGAGGGGGGGGTTCATCCGAGCAGGGAGAGCAGATCATCCCTGGTCAACGACGAGATCGAGGGACCGGAGGCCGAAGCCGCGTCCACGAAACGGGCGGCCAGATCCGACTTGGTGCGCTGCAGGTCCAGGATCCGCTCCTCGATCGTGTCCTTGGCCACGATCTGGTAGACGTTGACGTCCTGGGTCTGGCCGATGCGGTGGGCGCGGTCGTTGGCCTGTTCCTGAGCGGCGGCATTCCACCATGGGTCGGCATGCACCACCACGCAGGCGCCAGTCAGGTTGAGCCCGGTATTGCCGGCCTTGAGGGAGATCAGGAAGACCGGAGTGTCGTCCGCGTTGAAGGAATCGACCAGTTCGAGCCGTTTGCGCTTGGGCGTGGAACCGGTGATGACCTTATAGTCCACACCGTCGGCGCGCAGACGCTCGGCGATCAGATCCAGGTAGGAGGTGAACTGGGAGAAGATCAGCATCTTACGGCCGGCGTCCCGGCAGGATTCCACGAGTTCCTCAATCGCATCCAGCTTGGCCGAGGGCACCTTGGCCGGGGACCGACGTGCCAGTTCAGCGGCCTTGTCCAGCTCCTCGGCGGCCACCCGCTCCACTTCGGCGGGCTTGCCGAAGGCCTGCGGACCGTTCGCGGTCCTGGCGATGGCTTCGGCGGCGGCAGGCACACCCTCGCCCACATTGGAGTACAGGAGCCGGGGGTCGCAGCAGGCCTGACGCATGCGTGTGAGCTGTGCCAGCACCTGGAGCTTGCCGTTCTTGAACTCCACATCCTTCTGCTTGTTCAGGGTCATCCGCAGCCTCTGCTCCAAGGCCGCGTATATCCGCCGCTGCTCGCCCTCCAGCTGCACGGTGATCACATTCTCGATTTTCTCCGGCAGGTCCTTCAGGACATCGGCCTTGCGCCGGCGCAGGATGAAGGGCCCCACGAAGGCCTGGAGCTTGTCCTGCGCCCTGTCGTCCCCGCTCAGGATGGGCAGCTCGAAGCGCTCCCGGAAATGCCGGTAGGACCCGAGGATGCCGGGCATCAGGAAGTCGAAGATGGACCAAAGCTCGGCCAGACGGTTCTCGATCGGGGTGCCGGTCAGGGCGAAGCGCTGCCGGGCCTCCAGCCTGCGCACAGCCTGGGCGGCCTTGGTGGCATGGTTCTTGATGTACTGGGCCTCGTCCAGGGTCACGCAGTAGAGCTTGATGCCCTTGTAGTCCTCGATGTCCCGGCGCAGCAGGTCGTAGGAGGTGACCAGCAGGTCGCACTCCCCCGCCCGGTCCAGGACCCGCCGCCGTTCACCCTTGCCGCCGGCGACCGCCGCGACCTTCAGATCCGGCGTGAACTTGGCGCACTCGGCCACCCAGTTGTAGACCAGGGAGGCCGGGCAGACTATCAGGGAGGGGCCGCTCCGGCGGGCTTCCTCCTGCCGCGAAGCCAGGAAGGCCAGCAGCTGCACGGTCTTGCCCAGGCCCATCTCATCGGCCAGGATGCCGCCAAAACCCTTGTCGCAAGCCGCGTTCAGCCAGCGGAAGCCCTCCTCCTGATAGGGGCGAAGCACCCCGTTCAGGCCGGCAGGCAGCCGGTAGCGGGAGGGGTCCACATCCTTGAGGTCGCGCACATAGCGCTTGAACTCCTCGTCCTTGTGGTCCTCCTCCACCTGTGCGTCCCAGTAGTATGCTTCATAGGCCGGCACGGTGATCGGCCCATCCTCCAAGGCACCAGGCTTGAGCCCCATATCAGCCTCGGCATCGTCCAACCGCGACATGTCGGTATCGGCCAAGTCCACGAATGCGCCCGAGCGCAGCCTATGGTAGCGCCGCTTGCGGCGGTAGCTTTCCAGCAGGGCAGGCACTTCCTCGGGGTCGATCTCATCGGCGATCGGCGATATCTCAACCAGCCCCGACTTGATCGACAACCCCAGCCGCACGACCGGATGGGTGTTCAGGCTCAGTCCATCGAAGGCCGGGGTCGAATAGACCTCACCCAGGCTGCGCAGGACCGGCAGTCCCTCGGTCAACAGCTTGTAAATGGCTTTGTCATCGGCTTCCGGAATGCGGGCGAAGACCCCTTCCGGCTCGGGGAAGTAATGGCGGGCCGCATCCACGGCCAGGCGTTCGGCGGATTTGTCACGCACGACGGGCTCATGAGCGCCGATCCCGGAGAACACATGGAACCGCCGGTCCCCGTATCGGGCCTGGATGTCGCATGTGACGCCGTCAGCGTCCCTGTCCAGGTAGACCTCGATGACGCAGGGCAGACGGCGCATCCCCAGGAGTTCGGGAGGCAGGAGTGCATGGATGGGACCAGACCCGGACCCCCTTGCAGCGGCCGGGCCGACGCTTGCCTTCCCCGGACCGGCCGGACCCACGTCTCGGGCACGTGCGTCTCCCTCGTTCCCCGCCCCGTCGCCACTTTCTGCGCCGTCACCCTCCATGACCGGGCTCAAGGCCGGCAGAACCGTCCGGGAGAAGGCTTCCAAATCAGCCTTATCAAGGAACAAACCCTGTTCCTCACCGTCGTCAGCGGAGGGTTCGTTCCCGCACAAGGCGCCGATCAACCCGCTGTTCTCCCGGAAGGACCGTGAACAGCGATGGATGGTGGGCGCGACCTCATACCCACCGTCAGCCGGGGTCGGCCAGACGACCACGAACGAACTGGCATGACTGCCTATGAAGCGGTCCACAGTGAGCTTGTGGCGAATCAGGTAGCCTTCACCCCGGCCGTCGCCGTCGGGCGCATGCTCGACGCTCAGGCCCAGATCCGGGTCGCCGTCCACGACCAGCGCCGGCCGTGCCTGGGCGTTCCCGCTGCCGCCCGGCGCATAGTCCACGCTCAAACCCGTACCCACATACAGGTCCAGGATGTCCCCGACCTCTTCGGCGGAGAGGGTCATCTCCGTCAAGGACCCCCTGTGCTGCCGGTAGTACCCGATCAACCCCTCCTGGCCGCTGGAGCGGATCCGCACCCCCCGCTGGAGGATATCCAGCAGTCCGCGCGAAGGCTCGTCGAAAGTGTCACGGGAGTGCACGAAAGCCAACTTGCGGCCGTATGAATAATAGAGTGCGTGGTCCACTGCCTGCAGGAGACCATCCACGTCCTTGGCCAGATATGAGATGCCGCGGGAAGGAACAGTGACCCGCAAGCGCAGGCCCCAGTCCTTGCCCTGGCAGGAAAGGGAGGGGCGCAGACTCACGCTGCCGATCGGCAGGTGGACGGCGCCGGACGCAACGGGTGCGCCGCCATCCTCTCCCTGGGAACCCACCACTTTGAGCAGCTCCAGCTGGCGCTGCCGCTGCCGCTTGCGACGTTCATCGTCGGCCTGGGCCATGAACTCGCGCAGGCGATGGGAGGTCTCCCGGCGGGCGGGGCGCATCGTCTCGCCGCTCTGCTCGAACAGTTCGGGCGATTCGTTATAGAGCATGACCAAGGCAATCACATGCTTGCAGACCGCACCCAGACGCCCGAACGCGGGACAGGTGCAGGATGAAGCGACCACGCTCGCGGCATCCAGGTCCACCTGCGCGCTCACCAGGTAATCATCAGCGTATTCATAGGAGTTTTCGACGGAGGCGGACAGGTCCAGGGTCCTGCCGGAAGCCCGGCAGGACAAACCGGTCAGCCTCTTGGACTGGACCACCTCATAGGCCCGGAAGAAAGCGCCGCGACCCAGCCGCTTGAGCTCGCTCTCCGGCACAACCTCCAGCCGGCCGAAAGCCTTGCCGTCAGCGTCGTCATTCCCGTAGCCAAGGCCCTCGTCCTCAAGGTCGAACCCATACCTGCTCTCTCGTCCCGCCCTTGCACCGTATACCGACGCATGCCAATCCAAACGCTCCGCCTTCCATTTGTCCGCAAACTTTAAGTCTACCGCTCTTTGCCTCGCCACGCATGTGGTAGGGCTCTGAGCGTAGGCCGAAGCGGCCGGACGCCCCCCCCCCCAGCCCGACAACTCCATGTGACGCAATTCACAAGGACATGCCAACTTACGAAAACGAAAAAATCTCCCTAGCATGGCAACTTGTCTCGAAAGAGCAAGAGGAGAATCATTGTGAACGAACGGACAGCCATGCCTGCCTCCACCAAACCCAAAGTCCCCACCGGGGGGATCGACACGCCCGCACCATCCGGCCAGTCCCCCTCCAGGCCGGCGGCACCCCCGGTGCCCGTGGCCCATCCCTGGCCGGCCATCGCCGCCCTGATGATCGGTGCTTTCGTGGGTATGCTCAGCGAAACCTCGCTCAACATCGCCCTGCCCAATCTGATGGAAGCCTTCGCGATCCCGAACGCTACCGCACAGTGGCTGGTCACCGGCTACATGCTCGTCATCGGCATCGTACTGCCATTCTCCAGTCTGATCGGCAAGTGGTTCACCACCCGCCAGACAGTGATCTTCGGCCTGATCGCCTTCATCGTGGGCTCGGCCATCTCCGCCCTGGCGCCCTCATTCCCGATCCTGCTGGCCGGACGCCTGATTCAGGGGATTGGAACCGGCCTGATCCTGCCGCTCATGTTCACGGTGGCGATGTTGATCTTCCCGCCCGCCAAGCTGGGCACCGTGATGGGCATGTGCGCCCTGGTCATCATGTTCGCCCCGGCCATCGGCCCGACCCTGACCGGCCTGATCCTGGGCAGACTCACCTGGCACTGGGTCTTCTGGCTCTTCATCCCCTTCCTGCTGATCGCCCTGGTCTGCGCGGTCTGCTTCCTTAAGAACGTCGGCCAGATCACCCGACCCCACATCGACCTGCCATCCATCCTGGGCTCGGTCATCGGCTTCGGAGGACTGGTAGCCGGTGTCAGCCTGGCCTCCAAGTACGGCTGGGCCTCCCCGGTCACCCTGGCCATCCTCCTGCTAGCGATAGTGGCCTTGGCCCTCTACGTCCGCCGCCAGCTCAAGCTGGAGCAGCCGGTGCTGAACCTGCGCATCTTCGCCATCCCCGCCTTCCGTGCAGGTGCCAGCTTGGTCATGCTGGACTTCGCCATCATTCTGGCCTCCATGTACCTGCTGCCCCAGTACTTCCAGCGCGGTCTCCTGGTCCCGGTGGCCATGACCGGTGTCCTGATGCTGCCGGGCGGCGCCATCAACGCACTGGTCTCGGCACTGGCCGGACGTCTTTACGACGGGTTCGGCGCCAAGCTCCCGGTCCGGGCCGGATTCATCATCGCTGCCGTGGGTTCCATCATGCTTCTGGCCACGAGCCCCCACAGTCCCCTGGTCTACGTGGTGGCCGCCCACGTCGTGCTGATGATCGGATGCCCGCTGGCCATGTCGCCCGCCCAGACCTATGCGCTCAATTCCCTGAACCCCATGCAGTCCGGTGATGGTTCCACAATCATCAACACCATGCAGCAGATCATCGGCGCAGTGGCCACCGCGGTCACCACCAGCCTCCTGGCCATCGGCGAGGGCCGCTCGGGGGATGCCGAACCTGCGCAGGCCTTCACCAACGGCATGCATCTGGGTCTGTGGTTCGCACTGATCCTTGCCGTAGCAGCCCTGCTCATCTCACTCCGGGTCAAGCGCTTCTCCCACGCCGAAGCTCCGTCGGGCACCGGCACGGAACCGGCGAAGGAGGCGAAGTCCGCCTGACCACCGGAAATGTAGGCACGACAGGGCCCGGGGCGACGACTCCGGGCCTTTTCCATGCCCCTCCTCCTCTGCCTCGCGGGCTGCGGCCGGGATTCGCCAGCGCGCATCCGCTCCAGAACGTGAGCACCCGTAGAGGCGCACCCCCATCCAGCAGTCTCCCAGCAAAGACCCAGGCAGGCGCCCTATGCTGTCGGTCGGGCTTGGGAGGCCGGACGGATAGACTGAAATCCGAATCGCCGGGGCCTTCGACCGCCCGTCACAGCCCCGGCCGAGCCGGACAAGGCCCGGAGAGCGGGCGGAAGACCAGTGGGAAAGGATGCCATGTTCGTCCTGAAAAACGCATGGAGAGCAATCACGCGGAACAAGGCGCGCAACGTCACGTTCCTCATCGTCTGCATGGCGGTGACCGCATCCACGGTGGTGGGCCTGACCGTCCTCCAGGCGGACGAGGACACCCGCACCACCATCTACGACAGCCAAAGCGCCGAAGCGGTCATCTCCCCCAGGACCGGTGGCAAGGGCCAGGGCAAGACCGCCAAGCCGCTGGGCTGGGAGGAATACTCCAAATACGCCCAGTTCCTCCAGGCCAACAGCCTGCAGTTCGGCGTCTACTACTACGAGAGCGCACCAGCCAGGTTCCTGGATCTGAAGCCCGCTGACACCAAGGCGGACATGCAGTTGGTGGGCCTGTCCGACGCCTCGGTGACCGCCAAAGGGCCTTATGGCAAAATCAAGCGCACCCAGGGCAAGGACCCGGATTACGCAGGCACCTCAGGTGACTCGGCCATGATCTCCCAGAGCATGGCCAAGGCCAACAAGCTCAAGCCCGGCTCCACGATCAGACTGGTGGACCCCAAGGATGCAAGCCGGACCATCGACGTCAAGGTGTCCGGCGTATACGAGGCCAAAGGCTCGGATGTGGCCGCCAATGCGGTCTACACCTCCTTCACCACATTCGCCCAGCACGGCTTCGACCGGACCACGCAGCCCGGCGACAAGGGTCATGAGCTCAAGGTGGTCTTCCAACTGCAGAACCCCGCGGCCCTCAAGCAATTCACCGACGCCCTGCACAAGGCAGGTCTGTCGGAGAAGCAGTACAAGGTCACCTCACCCAGCCTCCAGGCCTACCAGCGCAGCGTCCAGCCCCTGCACGACCAGGCCGGCAAGATCAAGGGATTGCTGATTGCGATCCTGGTCTTCGGCGCCATCCTGGCCCTGGTCTGGTTGGCCTTCGCACTCATGGCCCGGGGCAACGAGCTGGGCATGGCCATTACCATCGGTGTGACCAAGGCCCGCATAGGCTGGCGGCTGGCCTTGGAGACCCTGATGATCACACTGCCGGGCCTTATTCTGGGTCTGGTCGCTGGCTGGTTCCTGTGCCCTCCGGCCATCCGCTCGCTCATCAGCCTGCCCGGCATCCAGCAGACCGCGGGCGGTGCGATCCTATGGCGGGCTGGGGGCACAGGGCTGCTGGTCTGCCTGGCCCTGGCCGTCGCTGCCTGGCTCCACGCCGGCCTGTACCGCACATCCCGCCTATACGAGACCGGAGCGCCCAAGGCCTCCACCGACAAGAACGCTGCCGCCGCCGACGCCGATGCAAAGGAGAACGCATGACCACCAGTGATAAGTCCGAACAGGACCAGGCGCTTGAGGCCGCGCAGGAGAGGACCGACGCCGACTCCTCCACGGGTCGCAAGCCTCACGCCGGTGACGAGTGGCGGACCGGGCCCGGGTCCGCGACGTCATCCGAAAACGGCCACACGGACGAAACCAAAGCGGAAAACGAAACACAGTCCGGGAACAATGCCACATCCAAGTCCGAATCCGAACAGAAGGGCGGTCCCGAGTTCAAGGTCGTCATAGAGGACGAGGCCGTCACAGATACGGAAACCGATGAGGACGACCCTCTGGCCGGCCTGGAGACGGATACGGACGAGGTCGAGATACCGGTGCCGTCGGGCTACCCGGTCCTGGAGCTGCGCCACGTCAGCCTGCGCAGCCGTGAGAAGGGTTCCATCGCCATGGTTCTGGATGACGTCAGCCTGGCTTTCCGAATCCGACGCACCCACCTGGTCCGGGCCGGCTCCCCCGAACGGGTCGAGGCCCTGATGGCCCTGCTCTCGGGCCTGGCCGCCCCCACCGAGGGGACCGTGCTCTTCCGCGGCACAGACCTCCGCCAGATCGAGGCCTGGGACTACCGGGGACACCAGCTGGGCGTGATCTTCGCACACGATGCCCTCCGCCGCGACCTGAGCGCAATCGAAAACCTGGCCTACACCATGGACGCCTCGGGCCGCACCTTCCTCAAGCCCAAGGACACCTTGGCCCGCGAGATCCTGGAGGAGATGAACTTCCCCGAGCGCCTGGAACAGCGGCCGGTGCGCGAACTGAGCCGTTTGGACTACATGCGCGCCGCACTGGCCCGCGCGGTCTCCTGCGAACCCGATGTGCTCCTGGCCCAGGAACCCATGTTCGGTCTTGACCAGACGGAGGCCGACACCATCCGCGGGCTGCTGCGCAAGTGCGCGCGACGGCACGACTGCGCCGTCGTCATGCTCTGCACCGACGGCGATGCCCCCGAGGCATACGACCAGGTGCTCACGCTGGAGTAGACGGAAAGGGCGAACAGCCGGGCAAACCGACTGTTACCCATGTGAAGGGGGCGGGCGCCACGGGAATTCAACCCGGGCGCCCGCCCTCTTTGCACTCGCTTCGCGTCCCGATCAGCCTGACATCAAACCTCAAACCGATCCGGTCTGCACGTCCGCTCAGCGGTTGGCCTGGACGTGCCTGACGAACGCTTCGGCGAAACCGCGGAGGAAGTCCACGGAAGAGTCGGCCAGGTTCCCCTGCCCGTCGAAACCGGTGGCGGCGTTGAAGTAGACCTCCGGCTGGCCCATGACCTTCATGTCCAGGAAGAGTAGGACGTTGCGCAAGGCCGCCTGGGCCTGGGTCGCGCCCAGGGCGCCGATCGAAGCTCCGACGATCGCGGCCGGCTTGCCTGCGAAAGAGGACTGGCCCCAGGGGCGGGAGGCCCAGTCGATGGCGTTCTTGAGCACGCCGGAGAAGGAGCGGTTGTACTCGGGGGTCACGAACAGGATGCCGTCGGCACGCTCCACCAGCTCCTTCAGGGCCGTTGCCTTGGCGGGGAAATCACCGTCCAGGTCCTGGTTGTACAGGGGCAGGTCCATGTCCGCATACTCGAAGTTGACGCCGGCCGGCAGCAGATTCTCGATGGACCGGGCAAGCTTCCTGTTGAAGGATTCCTTACGCAGGGATCCGACGAAAACGGCGATTGTGGTCATGGGGGTTCTCCTTATATAATCACTTCGGTGGTTGACCGCCGATACAGCCCTGGGCCTTATGCGCTCACCTGGGTGAGACGGCGGAGCGGGCTCGGCGAAGTCTTGCACACAGCTTAGGCTGACCGCACCGGCTTGTCCCTTGTTGCGCCCACAGGGCAAAGCCGCCGTGTTCCTCTGCGGGCCAGCGCCCCCTGGAAACGCAAGGGGTCCAAGCCTTCTGAGCGCACCTGAAAAGGTGAAATATGTCACGTCATATACCAGGCCAGCGCACACGGACCCGACCCCGACACTGCCAACTGGTCGCACATGAAAACTGGATTTCCGAAACTCTTTTTCAGGCGCTCGAAGCCGGCGCGGCACCGGTCCCTTGGATCCTCTGCCGGCATGACGGCCTCTCACCGGTGAAGGACCTGGAAAGGAGCGACGCCTTCTGGATCGCCCCGGGCCTGCTCATCGCCAGCAACACCTGGCTGAAAGCGCAGGACCTGCCAACCCTGTCCCCTCCTTCGCCATCGCCCCACTGGCTTGAGCGCTTGGCGCAGTCCGCGCCCGAGCTGTCCGGCCGACCCGTGCTCACAGCCACAGCCGAGACGATCCGCGAGTGGACGGCCTGGCCGGCTCCCCTGGGCGAGCGCCCCTGGTCACAGCTTGCCCAGGGCCGGGTGACGGCCTTCCGCGCCGCCCGCAGGACCCTCACCCAGCTCCGGAACGACCTGGCTTCCGCCCCGTCGGACTCCTTGATCCAATTGAGCGGGCAGGTGAACGGTATAGGTGAGGAGTGGCGGGTCGTCCTGAGCGACGGGCAGCCCGTTGCCGCCTCCGGCTACTGCATCCACAGCCCTGCAGGCAGTCAGCGAATCCTGTCGGTCTTCGACGGCGCCCGCTTCGACCCCGCCAACCGCCCGGCAGTCATGGCCGCGGCCCGACGGGCGGCCCAAGCCACCGGACTGCACTACGCAACCATCGACCTGGCCTTCGTGCCGGCCGGGGCCCCTCAGCCTCTGGCTGACCAGCGCCCCCAGGCTTGGAGTCCCGTCGTCATGGAAGCCGACCCCCTCTGGTGCGCCGCTCCCTACGACTACGGGCCGGCAGGCACCGCCGCCTTTCTCGACGCCCTGGCCGAGAGCGAATCCGCCCCCGCCGATGCCACCGACCCCCCATACGCGCCCGACCCCTGGATGGTGCGCGAATTCTCCCGCCGCTATGCCGCTTTCCTGCCGCGTAGCTGAGATCGGACCAAGACCGAACCAATCAGGCGCTGGCGTCGATACGCAAGCGACCCGGCCGCGTTTGCCGCTGCCCAGGGGCGCTATGCCGCCGGGACTTCCGCTGCTACCGCTGCGAATGCCCCTCGACCACAGGATCAGACGATGTCCATGTGGTACTGGCGAGCCAGGGGGCCCAGGTCGGGCACTCCGTACTTCGCGGTCAGCGTCTTCCAGCGGCGCAGGTTCTCCTCGCCGAAGCGGGCGGTGCGCTTGGCGGCCGTGGGCTCGGAGACGAAGATGGGCGGCTGGTGCTTGGAATGGTAGTTGTCCGCATACATGACCAGCTCCTGCTCCAGGCTCTGAGGCACGTAGTCATCCACCGGCAGGTTCAGATGTTCGGCCACCACTTGCTGACGCGTGAGCCCTACTCCCGTATGGTTGCGGGCGAATTGGGCAATCGGCTCGTCCACACCCTCGGCCTTGAGCAGCTCGTAGCCGGCGATGCCGTGACGGATGTATCGGTCGTCGAAGGCCAGGGGCCGCCCTTCCGCCCCATCGGAGGCCAGGATCCGGTACGTACCGATGTCGTGCAGGAGTCCGCCCAGGTAGACCAGGTCCACGTCCAGCTCGCGCTGGGGCACGGCCGAGTCCATCGAATCCCCGCTTTGCCAACTGGATGCGCCGCTGCCCTGTCCGCCGTCGGCCCCATCGCGTTCGGCCGCGCCCCGCACCTGAGCCGCCCGGTAGCGCGCGTTGGCCCGCCGGGCCAGCTCCCTGCCGATCGTCGCGATGATCACGCAGTGCGTATGGATCAGCTCATACGCCGCCGTCGAAGGCGCATATTGCCTGTGCAGTTCATGGGCCTGCTCAACCGTAGGAATCATGCCTCCATCCTAGGAGCCACCGCACCCACCGGCCCAGCCGCCAGCGCCCGACTTCCCGAACCGCGCCATGAGTTTCAGGAGCCAATTCCAGGGCCTGCAGCACAACTCCTGGATTGGCAGGCCATCTTCCTTGGCGACGGGATGCCGCAATCCGCCTGTCCGGCAATTGGAAAGACCCCCTGTTTGCAAGTTTTTCTGCACCATCCCAAACACATGGATAAGGCAGCCCGGAAACCACAATGCCAAGGAATGCACGGAAGCCGACTGTCGGACTTCCTGGTTTGTGGCGCGGGCGGGCGTATGCCAGAAGCGTCATTGGCGGGCGGGCGGATTAGAATCGGTGCAGTTGTACAGACAATTGGAGCGCATATGGAACACACATCATCCCGGACCACCGAAGACGGGGCCTCGGGGCAATCAGGCGAGCGCAGCTGGACCAACCCCCTGCTGGATCCGCGGGACCTGCGCATGCCGCGCATAGCCGGGCCCAGTTCGCTGGTGATCTTCGGCGTGACCGGTGACCTGGCGAAGAAGAAGCTCCTGCCCGCCGTATACGATCTGTCGAACCGGGGACTGCTGCCCGCCTCCTTCGGCCTGATCGGATTCGGCCGGCGCGACTGGTCGGCCGACCAGTTCGCGGCCTTCGCCGAGGAGAACGTGCGCGCCCACTCCCGCACCCCCTTCAACGAGGCCACCTGGAGGCACCTGGCCGAAGGCATGCGCTTCGTCAAAGGTGATTTCGACGATGCCGATGCCTTCCGCCGCCTCTCCCGGACCGTCTCCGAACTGGACCGGGACCGGGGCACGCGTGGCAACCACGCCTTCTACATGTCGATTCCGCCCAAGGCTTTCCCGGTGGTGGCCGAACAGCTGGCAGCCTCCGGCCTGTCCAAATCCGCACCCGGTGCCTGGAAGCGCGTGATCATCGAAAAGCCCTTCGGCCACGACCTGGAGTCCGCCAGGGAGCTGGACCGGGTGGTCGGCGAGGTGTTCGAACCGGATTCCGTCTTCCGCATCGACCACTACCTGGGCAAGGAGACCGTGCAGAACATCATGGCCCTGCGTTTCGCCAACACGATGTTCGAGCCGGTCTGGAACGCCAACTACGTTTCGCATGTGCAGATCACCATGGCCGAGGACATCGGCATCGGCGGCCGTGCAGGCTACTACGACGGCATCGGCGCCGCGCGCGACGTGATCCAGAACCACCTGCTCCAGCTGATGGCCCTGACCGCCATGGAGGAGCCCGTATCGTTCGACGCGGCCGACCTGACCGCCGAGAAGACCAAGGTGCTTTCCGCCGTGCGCCTGCCCAAGGACCTGGGCGCCCACACCGCCCGCGGCCAGTACGCGGCCGGCTGGCAGGGCTCGCAGCCCGTGATCGGCTACCTGCAGGAGGATGGCATCGACCCCAGTTCCACCACCGAGACCTACGCGGCCATCCGCCTGGATGTGGACACCCGCCGCTGGGCCGGCGTGCCCTTCTACCTGCGCACCGGCAAGCGCCTGGGCAAACGCACCAGCGAAATCGCCGTGGTCTTCAAGCGCGCCCCCCACCTGCCCTTCGACGCCACCGCCACCCGCGAGCTGGGCGCCAACGCGGTGGTGATCCGGGTGCAGCCCGACGAGGGTGTGACCCTGCGCTTCGGGGCCAAGACGCCGGGCTCGGCCATGGAGGTGCGCGATGTGAACATGGACTTCTCCTACGGCCGCTCCTTCACCGAGGCCTCTCCCGAAGCCTACGAACGTCTGATCCTGGATGTGCTGCTGGGAGACCCGCCGCTCTTCCCCACCAGCGGGGAGGTGGACCTGTCCTGGAAGATCCTGGACCCGATCGAGGAATACTGGTCCGGGCAGGGACAGCCCGAACCCTACCGGGCGGGCACCTGGGGGCCTGCCCAGGCCGACCGCATGCTGGCCGCTGACGGACACCATTGGAGGATGCCATGATCGTAGGAATGCAGAACACCACCACGGCGGCCATCGCCCACGAGATCGACGAGATGCATGTGGAACGGGGCGAGGCGGCGCTGGGACGGGTGCTCACATTGATCATCTCCTGCAGGCAGGCCGAGCTGGAGGAGGCCCTGCGGACCGTGAACGCGGCCAGCCGGGAGCACCCATGCCGCGTCATCGCCATCGTCACCGACGCAAGCCTGGAAGGCGCGGGCTGTGCAATCACCACTACGGGCCATGCTGCCCAGCATGAGTGCAACACCGAAATTCCTTCCGGCAACACCGGCGAGCGCACCTTGGACGCGCAGATCCGTTCCGGATCGGATGCCGGCGCCGGTGAGGTGATCGTTCTGGCACCGGTGGACGGACTCATGGACCACTTGGATTCGCTGGTCATCCCCCTGCTGGTGCCCGATGCGCCGGTCGTGACCTGGTGGCCAGGCCAGGCGCCGGGCGATCCTTCAGCCGATCCGCTGGGAAGCAGATCCACCAGCCGCATCACCGATGTGCAGCGTTCGACCGACCCGGCAGCCGCCTTCGAAGCCCTGCGCCGGCATGTCCGCAACGCCGACATCGACTTGTCCTGGACCCGGGTGACCACCTGGCGCGCCATGCTCGCATCCCTGCTGGGCCAACCGCCCCACCTGGCCGTCTCGGCCGTCACGGTCTCCGGCCAATCCGGCTATCTGCCCTTGGAATTGCTGGCTTCTTGGCTGGCGCTCAAACTGGGTGCACCCGTCAGCGTGGAGCGCGACCCAGGTGCCCAGGCCATCACCGGCGCCCGTTTCGAGCGTGAGGACGGCCAGTTGAGCATGGAGCGCCTGGAGGGCGACCACGCAGTCATCCACCAGCCCGGCCAGGCCGACCAGACCGTCTCCCTGCCCCTGCGCACCCCGGTCGACTGCCTGAGCGAGGAGCTGGGCCGCCTGGACCCGGACGAGGTCTACACGGAGGTCATCACCCGGGGCTGGGACCTGGTGGACCACCGGGGCTGACCGCACCGGGTGGCAATCTGGTAGCGGCGCCCGTCAGTCCAAACGACGCGGATACGACAGAGGAGTCCTTATGAGCGAACGTCAGGTCATCACCTATCCGGACGAGAAGGCCTTGTGCGAGGCCACTGCGGCACGGATCCTGCTTGAGCTGGGCGACCGCCTGGCCGGCGGACCCCGGGTGGACGTGGCGTTGACCGGGGGACGGGATGCGAATGAGGTCTACGCCGCCATGGCCGCCAGCGACCTCGCCCGCGGCATTGACTGGAAAAGGGTCCACCTATGGTGGAGCGACGAACGCTTCGTCTCCTTCGAGGATGCCGACCGCAACGCCGGCCAATCGCGCGAAGCCTGGTTCGGTGACCTGATCGAGCGGAAACTCCTGCCCGAATCAAACATCCACGAGATGCCGGTGGACCCACGCACACCCGAGCAGGTGGCCGGGGCGGACAACAGGGCCAATGAGGACGCACTGACCCGGGCGGCAGCCGAATACGCCCACGAACTGGCGCATGAGCTCGGCGAGCGCCCCGCCTTCGACCTGGCGGTCTTCGGTGTCGGCCCGGACGGTCACTTCGCCTCGCTGTTCCCTGATCATGGTGAAGCGGAACTTGATGACGAGGACCTGAATGTCGTCGGAGTGAACCACTCCCCCAAGCCGCCTGCCATGCGGCTGAGCCTTACCGTGCCATGCATACGCCGTTCACGCAAGGTCTGGTTCCTCGCCTCGACGCCGCAGAAGGCCCAGGCGGTCAGGAACGCCCTGTCGGGCCGCAACAACCCCCATGTGCCCTCCTCCTACGGCGAGGGCCGTCAGGAGACCCTGTGGCTGCTCGACCGCCAGGCCGCCGCCCTCCTGTCATGACAGGTACGGGGCGTGCATATGGTTCGTCCCGCGGCAGCGGACACTATCCATGGGCCCTTTCAAGCCACCGGCCGGTGAGCTGGGCGATGGCCTGATCAGACTCATCCACGATCTGGCGCATGGCCCCTTCCGCCGACCCTGCCTCGTGCGCCCGTATGCAGGCGGCCACGTCGGAATGCAGGCGCAGGGCCTCCTCGTTGGCATGCTCGGGCATGAGGGACAGCCTGGTCCTGCCCTGCAGGACAGCTGCGATCACATCACCCAGGGCGGCGAACATGGAGTTGCCGGAAGCCTTGAGCAGTGCCCTGTGGAAGCGTTCGTCGGCCTCCAGGTACTCCATCCCGCTGGCATGCTGGCTGTGGGAGGTCATATCAATGGCCGCCTGGGTGAGTCCCGTCCAGTCCTCGGGACCGGCGCACTGGGCGGCGAGCCTGGCGGCCAACGGCTCGACACCGGCACGCAGCTGGGAGAGTTCCTGTAATACCTGATCCCGCTGCGGAGCCTGCAACCGCCAGGCGATGACCTGCGGATCGAAGATGTTCCAGTGCTCCCGGGGACGCACCCGGACTCCCGCCTTACGCCGCACATCCACCAGACCCATCGATTCCAGGACCCGGACCACTTCCCTCGTCACGGTGCGTGAGGGTAGCCCGACAGCACAGGTGGGGGCCGGCAGGTGATCGCCGACCGGCACCCCACCGGACACTATGGCCTTGCCCCATTCATCCAGGAGTCGGTCGTGGAGCGTCTCCCCCGGCCCGCGGCCCACCCGTTCAGCTGTGCTCATATGTTCAGCCTAGCAAAACCGTCCGTGCCGCCGAGGAGCCATGGCAGCACCTGCGGGGGACCCGGCAAGCATGCACACAGCGGTTTGCCTGTGGAATATGCCCGTGCTAAACTCCGAATATGGCATACATAATACGTATGCTTGAAAATGTTGTCCGATTACATCAGCGTTCGTCGGGCGGCCCGCACCCAAGGCCCCACCGGGCAGGGTGTTCGACAACCCGCTGTGGCGCTTGTCCGCCCGCTGACCCTCAGAGAAGAGGAAGCACATGTACCATCTCGCAGCGATGGCCGGAGGCGATGAGGCCATGACCCTGGCCGCTGCCGTCCCGCAACTCTCGACCACCAGGCTGGGCTTCAGCCTGGTCTTGAGTCTGATCGTGCTCATACTGCTGGTCACGGTGGCCAAACTCCACCCCTTCGTGTCCCTGCTGGCGGCCGCTCTGGTGGTCGGCCTCGGCTCCGGCTACGGCCCGGTAGCCACCATCACCAGTTTCAGCGACGAATTCGGCAAGACCATGGGCAGCGTGGGCATCCTCATCGGCCTGGGCGCCATGATCGGCCGCGTGCTCATGGACACCGGGGCTACCGAACAGGTGGTCGACTCCCTCGTCTCCAAGGCCTCGGAAGCCTCCATACCCTGGATCATGGCACTGATAGGCGCCCTGATAGGCCTGCCTATGTTCTTCGAGGTGGGCCTGGTCGTATTGGTGCCCGTCATCATCCTCGTGGCCCGGCGCACCAAGCTGCCTCTGATGCGCGTGGCCATCCCCACCCTGGCCGGTCTGTCCATCATGCACGCGTGCGTCCCGCCGCACCCCGGCCCCTTGGCCGCAATCAGCCAGTTCAAGGAGGGCGGGAACATCGGCCTGACCATGATGTTCGGCATCCCCATCGCCGTCGTCACCCTGCTCATCGTCGGCCCGCTGTTCTCCAAGGTCGCCGCCAAGTGGGTGCCGGTGGAAGCCCCGGCCGACTTCGTGACACGCAGCGACGAGGTCAGGAAGCAGGAGACCAGGCTGCCGTCCTTCGGACTGTCCCTGTGCTGCATCCTCCTGCCAGCGGCACTCATGCTGCTCACTTCGATCTTTGAAATCACCACACCCGGTTTCACCAAGTCCAAGAGCGGCTTCGCGCAGGCCATCAACTTCATCGGCAACCCCATCATGGCCCTGGCCATATCGCTGGTCTTCTCCATGATCGCCCTGGGCGCCGCCTCGCACATCCCCTGGAAGACGGTCAACGACTCCCTGGGCGCAGCACTGCCAGCGGTGGCCGGCATCCTGCTCATCGTGGGCGGCGGAGGCGGCTTCAAGGGTGTCCTCGTCTCCACCGGCATCGGCCAGATCATCGGTTCCTTCGTGGAGTCCTCCCACATCTCGATCTTCCTGCTCGGATGGCTGATTGCCGCCTTCGTGCGCATAGCCACCGGCTCGGCAACGGTCTCCATCCTGACGACAGCCGGAATCCTGAGCAACGCCATGACCATGATGCACGCCAGCCCCACAGCCGTGACCCTGCTGGTCCTGGCCATCGGCGCCGGCTCCATCTTCCTGTCCCACCTCAACGATGCCGGCTTCTGGCTGATCAAGGAGTACTTCGGCCTCAGCGTGGGAGAGACCCTCAAGACCTGGTCCATCCTGGAATGCCTGCTCTCGGTGACCGTGCTCATACTGGTCATGATCATCAGCCTGTTCGTACCCATCGCCGCCTAGCGCATCACCCGGAGGAATCAGACTACCCACTGAAAGGTTGGTTGTATGGCAGACACACACTCACAGGACGAAGCCGGCGGCACGCCCACGTCCATACCACAGGCGGCGGAGAACACCGTGCCCGGCGATTACCTGCACGGCAAGACACCCGTACTGGTCATCATGGGGGTCTCCGGCTGCGGCAAGACCACGATGAACGAGCACCTGAGCGCCAAGCTGGGCTGGGACACCGCCGAAGCGGACGACTTCCACCCCAAGGCCAACATCGAGAAGATGGCCCACGGCATCCCACTCGATGACGACGATCGCTGGCCCTGGCTGGATCGCATCCATGATTGGATCGCCGACCACATCGAGCAGGGCCGTCCCGGCACGGTCACCTGCTCGGCGCTCAAGCGCATATACCGGGACAAGCTGCGGATGCCCGGCGTGATCTTCATCCACCTGAACGGGGACTATGACACCATCATGGAACGCCTGTCCGGGCGCAAGGGGCACTTCATGAAGCCCGACATGCTCAAGTCGCAGTTCGACACCCTGGAGCCCCTGGGCCCCGACGAAATCCACATGACCATCGACGTTTCGCTCAAGGCCTCGCCGGAGACCGAAGCGGAGGAGGTCATCGACACCTTGGGCCTGGAGTGCGCGGTGGAGACGCACACCGAGGCGGTCGAGCGTGAACGCGCCCGGCAGGCCGCCCACACAGATTCATCATCAGCACACATGACGGAAGGAAATGAACGATGAAGATCGGCATGATTGGACTGGGCCGGATGGGCCGGAACATGGCGGACCGGATCAAGGGAGCCGGCCACGGGGTGGTGGGCTACGATCTGAGCCCCGAATCCGGGCGCGACGTGGATTCGCTTGAAGCGCTGGTGAAAGCGCTTGATGCCCCCCGCGCGATCTGGGTCATGGTCCCCGCCGGCAAGCCCATCGAGGAGACCATCGACCGACTGCACGACCTGCTGGAGCCCGGCGACCTGGTGATCGACGGCGGCAACACCCGTTTCACCCAGGACCAGGAGCACGCCAAGCGGCTGGCTGAGCGCGGCATCGGTCTGGTGGACGTGGGCACTTCCAATGGCATCTGGGGCAAGGAGAAAGGCTATGCGCTCATGGCCGGCGGCTCCGACGAGGACTACCAGCGCATCCTGCCCATCCTGGAGGCGCTCAAGCCCGAGGGGGAGAACGGCCTGGTGCACGCAGGCGGCATCGGGGCCGGCCATTATGTCAAGATGGTCCATAATGGCATCGAATACGGCATGATGCAGGCCCTGGCCGAGGGTTACGCAATCATGCAGGCCTCGCCGCTGGTCAAGAACCCGGACGCAGTTGCGGCATCCTGGCGGGAGGGGTCGGTCATCAAATCCTGGCTGCTGGACCTGATGGTCAAGGCCCTCCAGGAGGATCCGGGCCTGGAACACATCGCCGGCAAGGCGGATGAGTCCGGCGAGGCCAAATGGATGGTCCAGGATGCCCTCGAACTGGGCGTGCCGGTGCCGGTCACCACCGCCTCCCTCTACGCCCGCCAGGATTCCCAGATCGACGATCCGGTGACCATGAAGGTGGTTTCGGCACTGCGGGCCGAGTTCGGCGGCCATCCGATCGCCAAGGAGTAGGACACGCGCCGTATATAAGCCGCAAGCAACAACACCGACAGGCCCGCCGGGCCAGCGGAATCCCCCGCTGGTCCGGCGGGCCTGTCGGTATGAGACCCTCTTCAGCCGGCGGTCAGTCCTGCTTGATTTCGGATTTGTCACCGGCCCACAGGGTATGGAAGGCGCCAGGTTCGTCCACGCGGCCGTAAGTATGGGCACCGAAGAGGTCGCGCTGCCCCTGGATCAGTGCGGCGGGCAGGCGCTTGGAGCGCAGGGCGTCGTAGTAGGACAGGGAGGAGGCGAAGACCGGAGCCGGCAGACCGGCCTGGGCCGCACGGGCCACAACACGCCGCCAGGAATCCTGGGCGCCCTCCACGGCCTGCTTGAAGAAGGGGTCGAACAGGAGGGAACCGAAGGACTCGCCGGAGCCGTAGGCATCGGAGATGCGGTTGAGGAACCTGGCGCGGATGATGCAGCCACCCCGCCAGATGCGGGCGATGGCACCCAGGTCCAACTGCCATCCATAGACCTTGGCCCCCTCCTCCATCTCGTTGAAGCCCTGGGCGTAGGCCACGATCTTGGAGGCGTAGAGGGCCTGGCGGATGTCCTCGATGAAGGCCCTGCGCCCTTCCTGGTCGGCGGCCAGGGATGCGAACGCCCCCTCGGCCTTGGGTCCGGCCAGCCGCTGCTCCTGGGCCTCCTTGCGCAGATCCGGCGTGGATGAGAGCCCACGAGCGAAGACCGCCTCGCCGATTCCGGTGACCGGCACGCCCAGCTCCAGGGCCGTCTGGACGGTCCAGGTGCCGGTGCCCTTCATACCGGCCCGGTCGGTCACGATGTCGATGA
Source organism: Bifidobacterium xylocopae (assembly GCF_003315615.1). Taxonomy (GTDB): domain Bacteria; phylum Actinomycetota; class Actinomycetes; order Actinomycetales; family Bifidobacteriaceae; genus Bombiscardovia; species Bombiscardovia xylocopae. The sequence continues at coordinate 87,171 of NZ_PDCH01000005.1, read as the reverse complement.
AAGGCTTGCCTGTCTTCGCATCCATGTGATGAAGCACCTCGGCGGTGATCTGCACCAGGTAGGAGTTGAGGTCGCCCTCGTTCCACTCCTCGAATACCTGTGCGATCTCCTCTGGGCTCATGCCCAGCCCCCTGCGCATCAGATCGTAGGACTCGGCGATTAACTGCATGTCGGCATACTCGATGCCGTTGTGGACCATCTTGACGAAGTGTCCGGCCCCATCGGTGCCAATGTGGGTGACGCAGGGCTCGCCCTCGGCCACGGCCGCTATGGACTTCAGGATCGGCCCCAGGGTGCGCCAGGATTCCTCGGTCCCACCGGGCATCATCGAAGGTCCCAGCAAAGCACCCTCCTCGCCGCCGGAGACCCCGCACCCCACAAAGTGCAGGCCACGGGCACGAATGGCCCTTTCACGCCGGATGGTGTCCTTGAAGTATGCGTTGCCGGCGTCCACGATGATGTCGCCCGGCTCCATAAGGTCGGCCAGGGCGTCGATCATCTCATCGGTGGGCTCGCCGGCCTTGACCATAATGATCGCCGTACGGGGCCTGGCCAGGGATCCCACGAACTCCTCGAGCGTATGGGCCGGCACGAAGGCGCCTTCCGAGCCGTGGTCGCAGACCAATGTCTGCGTACGCGACCAGTGGCGGTTGAACACGGCCACTGTGTTGCCATGCCGGGCGAGGTTCCTCGACAGGCTGGCTCCCATGGCCGCCAGCCCAACCACGCCGATGTTCGCTTGTGCTTCTGTCATTCCAGACACCTTTCCTCGGGGATGGACACCTGCATGGTCCAACCCCATGCGTCGCTTGCGAATCCACCCCGAGTCTATCCCCACCCCACGCGAACGGGTCCGGGGCCGGCTCTGCGCTGGCCCCGGACCCGTCCCCGCGACTGTTCCGACTCAGTCCTTCCCGCCATTGTCTTTGGGGCGGGCGGAGGAGCCGGCCGCACGAGCCGAGGGTTTCGCCTTCGTCCCAGTCTTCGGCCCTGCCTTCGCTGCGCCCTTCACCACGCTCGCGCGCTCGGCCTTCCGTTCGATTCTGCCGGCGGCCTCATGCGCGGCCAGATCGGCCTTGGCGGCGACCAGCTCGGTTTCGATCCGCGTCTGCTCGACCTCCTGGCCGACGGCATGCTTTACCTGCACGGCCCCATCCTTGACCTTCCTGGCCACGGACTTCTTGCCGCCGTTGGCTTTCTTCCCCTTGCGGGGCTTGGGCAGGGCCACCCGGTTCAGACGCGGGACAGAGCGCGTGGTCACGAACAGGGGCTGCACCTCCACCAGCGGGTTATAGGGCGCCAGTCCGAACCATTTGACCGGGTTGCCGGCCATATGACGGATGGCGTACTTGACTGTAAGCGAAACAGCCCCGCGGGTGGTGATCTTGGACTCGGGCATCAGGGCCTTGTGAATAAGCACGTAGGTGATCGTGCCGATCTGCGGGTCCTCGTCCACCTTGGGATAGGTGGAGGTCTGCTTGGGCAGCTCGCCGCCGTCGATGAGCTCGTGCATGATCTGGTGCAGGTAGGTGGCCACGTTCTGATCCACCTTGAAGCCCAGGCGGATGCGCACCCGGAAGAGGTAGTTGGTGCCGAAGTTCTCCACGGAGTACTCGCGGGTGAAGGGGGCGTCCGTGGTCTGCACGGAGACCGCCCACCAGGCGCGGGCACGCTTGGGGTGGTCGGCGAAGATAGAGAAGAAGATGTCCGTGTCCAGACGCCGCATCTCGTTGTCGGAGGTGAGGTAGACCAGGTTGTCGGCGAAGTAGGGGATGCGGAAGTCGTTGTGGAGCATCTCCAAGGCCGGCAGGCACTCCTTGGGGGTCATATGCCGCCGCTGGGAGCGTTCGACCTTAGTGCCTTCCTTCCAGGTGTACATGATGAAGAGGATGGCCGCCGTCAGCAGCATGGTGAACCAGCCGCCGTGCATGAACTTGGCCATGGACGCCAGGAAGAAGAGTGTCTGGATGGCCAGGAAGACCACTGCGAAGATCACTGCGGAGACACGCTTGTGGTCGTGCCAGATGTACATCATCAGCAGGATCGTGGTCGTGATCATCGTGATCGTGAGCGCCAGGCCATAAGCGGCGGAGATGTGCTCGGAGTCCTTGAAGATCAGCAGCACGGCGCAGGTGGCCACGCACAGGACCCAGTTGATGGTCGGGATGTAGAGTTGCCCACGCGTACGGGCAGGGTAACGCACCTGCAGATGGGGCATCCAGTTGAGACCGGTTGCCTCGGAGACCATGGTGAAGGCGCCGGTGATCAGGGCCTGGGAGGCGATGACGCCCGCGGTGACCGACAGAATCACCGCCGGGTAACGCACCGTGGTGGGCATCATCTGGAAGAAGGGGTTCATGTCCGTGGCTCCGCGCAGGTCCGGATTGTGCTGGTTGCGCAGGATCCAGGCACCCTGTCCGAAGTAGTTGAACACCAGGGCGATGTTGATGAAGGGCCAGGTGGCGTAGATGTTGCCACGGCCCACATGGCCCATATCGGAGTATAGGGCCTCGGCGCCGGTGGTGGACAGGAAGACCGTGCCCATGATGGCCAGGCCGACCGGATTGTGGGGGCTGAAGAGGAACCCGATCCCGTAGACCGGGTTGAGGGCCTCGAAAATCGACCAGTCGCCCTGGATGGAGAACAGCCCGATCAAGGCCAGGAAGGCGAACCAGACCATGACCACGCTGCCGAAGACGCGCCCGATACGTTCGGTGCCGCGCGACTGGACCGCAAACAGGACCAGGATGATGACCAGGGTGATCATCATGGTCAGGTTGGGTGTCTCCTTGAATACAGGGGTGAGGACCGGGATCGCCTTCAACCCTTCGACGGCGGACGAGATGGAGACCGCCGGGGTCAGCACGGAATCGGCCAGGAAGGCCGCGCCGCCCAGCATGGCGGGGATGGCCAGCCAGCGCCCGTACTTGCGCACCAGGGTGTAGAGGGCGAAGATGCCGCCCTCCCCCTTGTTGTCGATGCGCATGGCCACCAACACATATTTGACCGTGGTGATCAGGGTAAGGGACCAAAAGACCAGGGAGAGCATGCCCAGCACCGCCGGCCGGTCCACGTTCTGGATGCCACCCTGCCCCGCCACGAAGGTCTGGAGGGTGTAGAGGGGGGAGGTGCCTATGTCGCCATAGACCACGCCTAGGGCCACGATCGCCATGCCCATGGTCACACGGTCCGGGGAAGCCTGGACCTTGCGCCACCAACGGCCCACAGGCCCACGGGCGGGCCGCTGCTTACGCTTGGCCCGGCGCTGTGCTTCGCGCCTGACCCGCTTGAGCTCGACCTCCTCCTCCCGGGTACGGGATTTCTTCGAGAGCTTGGGGGCCTTCGTGATCGACTCGGTCGGGAGTATGGACTCCTGTTGGACCGGGCGCTCCTGGGCGGCCTTGCCGACCTTGTTGGCTTTGCCTGAACCGTCGTCTGTGGTCCGGCGGGATAAGCGAGGGGCGTCATCGGTCCCATCGACGCCTGTTTCATGAGGCGCCTGGCGCTGCTCATTGGACATGTGGCCCTCCATCGGCAGGCGCGAAAGCCCGCTTCGTATTCTTACTCAAATGCCGTCTGCGCACGGGACCGGGAGGGCCTCGCGCACACGCGACGACTACCGTAGCACCGTTTCACCGGATACACACAATCCGCGACCAGCATCCGATGGACTCAGAATCCATAGACCTGATGGGTGGTCTCGCGCGTGGCACGGGCCACCTGTGCCAGGGGAAGATCGAGGGCGTCCGCCATCGCGCGCAAGGTGTATGGAATCATGTATGGGGCGTTGGTGCGCCCCCGGTAGGGCATGGGCGACAGGTAGGGAGCGTCCGTCTCGACCATGATATGGTCCGGCCCCACGATCGCCAGCGCCTGGCGGATGCCGTCGTTGCCTTTGTACGATACGGTGCCCGAGAACGAAAGGTACCAGCCGTGCTCGGCGGCCACCCGGGCCATGGCGGCGTCGCCGGAGTAGGAGTGAAAGACCGTACGCTCGGGCGCCCCATCGGCCAGGAGCGTATCAATCACCTGACTGTGGGCGTTGCGGTCGTGGATCTGCATGGGCAGGTCCAGCTCCTTGGCCAGTGCGATATGGTCGCGGAAGGCCTGGCGCTGGATATCTTCGGCCCCCGAGCCGGTGCGGTACAGGTCCATTCCGGTCTCCCCTATGGCGACGACCTGCTTGGGGTGGGAGCGGGCCAGCTCGGCCACGCGCGCGAAGGCGTCCTCATAAGGGGTGTCATGCCACGCCCGGTAACGCACCGGCAGGCCGTCGGGACCGGGCACACCACGGTGCCCGTGGAGGACCGCCTCGTTGGGATGGATCGCCAATCCTGCGTATACCATCCCGGGATGGCCCTCCGCCAGCTCCACCGCCCGTTCCAGGTTGGGCAGCTCGCAGCCCACATCCAGGAAGGCTTCGACACCCACCGCCTGCGCCTGGCCTATCATCTCGTCCACACTGTAGACCGGCACCGGTTCCTGACCCCGCTCGCGCGCCTCCCGATCCATTTCCGCCGCGAAGGGCACGACGGATGCCAGGTGGGTGTGGTCATCGGCCACATGCACCCCATCCGGCAGCCTCTCCGGGGCCGGTGCCCATTGCCGCTTGCGATGATGCTTGCTCATGGGGCCAGTCTAAGACCGGGGGACACCCACGGTAGGACCCTCGCCGCACAGCGAAGGAGCTTCATACCCGTCGGTCCTCGCCGCCGATGCGCACGGTCAGCGCCGGTCCCTCCAGCCGCTCAGCCTGCACACCGCGGGCGGTCAGTCTGAGCTTAAGACGGGTGGGCCCGATCTTCAGACGGTAGGTCAATGACTTCCATCCCTCGGGCAGACGGGGGTCTATCTCGATGCGTGTGCCGCCGGTGTCCCGCAGACCCCCGAATCCGCAGACCAGGGTGGACCAGATGCCGCCGGCCGCAGCCAGGTGGATGCCGTCGATCGTATTCGCATGCAGGTTCATCACGTCGGCGAACAGGCTCTCACGGAAGTAGCGCAGGGCCAGGCCTTGGTGCCCCACCTCGGCGGCGATGATGGACTGTGAGGCCGCGGAAAGCGTGGAGTCTCCGGTGGTAAGCGGATCATAATAGTCGAAATCCGCGCGCTTGGCCTCGGGTGAGAACCAGGAGGAAAGCAGGTAGAGGGCCAGAACCACGTCGGTCTGCTTCAGAACCTTGTGGCCGTAAATGGCCAGCGGGTGATAGTAGAGCAGGAGCGGACGGGCCGGGCAATGCTCGAAATCCCACTTGGGCCGGCGCATGAACTGGGCGTCCTGTGCGTGCACCCCCTCCTCCTGGGCGTAGGGCAGGAACATGGCATCGGCGGCGGCCTTGAACCGGGCGAGCTCACTCCGATCCAGTCCCAGACGCTCCATGGCGGCCTTCAGGGACCGGGGATTCCCCTCTTCCAGATGCTGCGCCGCCATGCAGGCCGCCTGCAGGTTGAAACGGGCCATCTGGTTGGTGTACAGGTTGTCATCCACCATGGCTGTGTACTCGTCCGGACCGGTGACGCTGTATATGTGGAAACACCCGTCCTTGTGGAATCCGCCCAGGGAGAGCCACATGCGAGCGGTCTCCACCAGGATGTCCATTCCTTCGCCGGCCAGGTAGTCGTCGTCGCCGCAGACCAGGGCATACTGGGTGGCCGCGTAGGCGATGTCCGCGTCGATATGGTACTGGGCGGTGCCGGTAGGGAAGTAGGCGGAGGATTCCTCGCCGTTGATGGTGCGCCAGGGGAAGAGCGCGCCGTTCAAACCCATCGTGGCGGCCCGACGGCGGGCCGAAGGCAGCATACCGTGGCGGTAGTGGAGAAGGCGGCGGGCACGCTCCGGGTCCGTATAGACCAGGAAGGGCAGGATGTAGATCTCCGTGTCCCAGAAGTAGTGCCCATCATAGCCGGTGCCGCTCAGTCCCTTTGCCCCCACCCCATTGGTTATCTGGGCCGTGGCCTGCGCCAGTTGGAAAAGCTCCCAGCGGGTCACCTGCTGGATTCTGCCAGCGTCCGAGCCACGGCCGTCTTCGATCTCTATGTCGGCGCGTTCCCAGAAGGCATCCAGCCAGTCCCGCTGCCGGTCCAGAAGGACCTCGGGGCCCACCTGCTCCGCCTGGGTCAGGGTGCCGGAACAGCGTTCCAGGAGCTCGCGGGCATCGTCGCTCTCGGCCATGGCCGCCAGGCCGCTGCGCACCCCAAGCGGACGCAGGGGGTAGGAGTGGTAACTGGCGAAGCGCACCACGCAGGCCGGCGAACCCGGCCCCGCCTGCAATCGCCACTCATGCCCGGGCAGTTCCTGTATGGGCTGGCCGTCACCGGCCAAGGACCATTGGCTGAACGACATGGCCATGGTCAGACGGGAGTTGTTCGTGCGATAGACGTGGCTCTCCCGCGAAGAGGCCCCAACCGACGCCTGCCCCCAGACCGGACCGTCTCCGAGCGCATCCGCCGCTACGGCTGACGGCGGTCCCTCCTGGCCGGCTGCGCCAAAGGCCGCCGGCGGCTGGCCCGGTGCGGCGTCGACTACCTCATGGATGCCGCAGCCGTCGACCAGGGCCGACTTACGTGGGTCGTCGCTGGCCACCAGACCCGGCGTTTCCACGTTGATCCGGCCATCCACACCCACCTCCACCTGACGGTCGGGCGCATCCACACGCAGGCGGACCATCGCAAGATTCGGGTCGAACAGGCAGACCATCCTGTCCACGCTCATCCGGAGCCGGGCGCCATCCGCCAGCCGGTAACTTCTGGTCATCGTGGCCAGACCCTGGCGGAAGTCCACCCGCTGGCTGGAGTCGACCATCTCACCCAAGGGGGCGCCATCGGCGGTCAGCGTGAAATCGGATACATCCGGCACACCCTGTATCACCTGCCCCACCTTGGCGAAACCGTAAGCATTCTCCGGGTGCTTGATCGCATACGTGTCATGGAATCCGCTCAGAAAACTGCCATTGCCCAGGGAACGTGGGCAACCGCCGTCGCCGCGCAAACCGATCGTGCCGTTCGAGACGGAGAACAGCGTGGCGCTCTCCGGCCTGGGAGGGCAACGCTCCTCCAAGGCCCAGGGGTCCTCCGGATAGTCCCGCGGATCCAGGGAGGAGCGCTCATAGGCATCGGCGCGCCGTCCTCCCCGCTCGATCAGCTCGATCAGGTCCGAGACCACCACGTCCGCCCCGGACTCCAGGAGACGCTGGCGGCCGGCACCCCGGTCCACGCCTACGACCAGACCGAAACCACCATCCCGTCCGGCCTGCACGCCCGACAGGGCGTCCTCGACCACCGCACAGTCCTCTTGGCGCTCCCCCAGCCGCTCTGCCGCATAGGAATATGTATCGGGCGCAGGCTTGCCTTTGAGGCCCTGTTCAGCGCGCACGTTGCCGTCGACGATCCGGTCGAAGAAATTGCGGATGCCCGCCACCTGCAGGACCGTGTTGGCGTTGCGTGAGCTGGAGACGACCGCCAGGCTCTTGCCAGCGCCCAGCAGGTGCTGAAGCACGTCCACGGTATCCGGGTAGGGCTCGATGCCCTCCCGCTCCAGCAGACGCTCGAAAACCAGGTTCTTGCGGTTGCCGTACGCGCAGATGGTCTGCTTGTCCGGATTGTCGTCCCGACCGCCCCAGGGCAGATGCATGTCACGGCTTTCCAATACTCCAGCCACACCGTCATAGCGCGGCTTGCCGTCCACATATGCGAAATAGTCCTGCTCAGTGTAGGGCGCCACACCTTCGGGCAGCACCTGGTCGAACAGTTCCTTCCACGCTTTTCGGTGCAACCTCACCGTCGGCACCAACACCCCATCCAGATCGAACAGCACGGCCTTGGCCTGAGAAATCTCCATAGCACCGAGTCTAGGTGGCGCGCACTCCTTATGCCAGCATAATTCCACCATCAGCCGCAGATTCGTTCAAGCGCATGAAAATGCCCGGCGGTGGGGAACCGCCGGGCCGGGGATAGAAGATAGATAAGGTTGGGGAAAAGCAATTTCGATTATCGGATTCTGGAGGGAATCTGACCGGCGTGCACCACCTGCCGATGACTCTTATATAAGCAGGCCATCCTGGACTTCGTCAGGCAATAACCTTGGGATTACCTGTGAATCGGACAGGAAAACATCCATAAACTCCGCAACGGATGCAAAAGGTCCGGCGGGGGAGCCCGCCGGACCTTGAGAAGAGAGAGAAGAAGGTTCAATTATGGGGTTCGGGGGAACCTCGCCGGCTGTGTACTACCGGCCGGTGACTCATATATAAGCAGCCCATGCTGAGTACCCAGATGGCAAATACTCAACATTGCCTATGAATTCCGTATCGAATCCGTGAAGACCCCCACGCAGCCGGTCGACCAAGAAGCCGGCCACCCGGCACGCGTCAAGGCAAAGGCTGGCCGGGGGGCAGGCGGAAGGCTTAGGCCCGACCGCCCTGAAGCTTGGCCTGTTCAGCCTGGTAGCGGGCCCGGGCCTTGGCCTTGCGTTCGTCCAGCTGTGCCTGGAAGCGCTCCAGCTCCTCCTGCACGGCCTCCTTGGGGATCTTGGCGAAAATGGGCACTGGCTTGGGCACCGTGGCGCCGACCCGGACAGGCTCACTCTGCCAGGGATGGACCGTACGGCCCAGCTCGTAGTCACCGGTGATGATCGGGTAGGAGAATCCCGGTTTGTCGAGGTCGTCCACCCGTTCCACCTTCGGCAGCGGGGAGAACACACCCTCGCCACCCAAGGCCTCCCAGACCTTCTGCGCCGAGTGGGGCAGGAAGGGCGCCAACAGGTGGTTGGCGTCGGAGACGGCCTGCGCGGCCGTATGCAGGACGGCGGCAAGACGCTCCGGATCATCCTTGATCTTCCAAGGCTCGGTGGCGGAGATGTACTTATTGATGTCGCCGACCAGGCCCATGGCCTCGCCGAGCGCGGCCTTCTGCCGCTGGCGGTCAATCAATGAGCCGACGGTGCCGAAGGCGGCGCTCGCCTCCTCCAGCAGGGCACGGTCACGCTCGTCCAGTTTGGCCTCGTTGGCTTCGGGGATGGCGCCGAAGTTCTTATGGATCAGGTTGGCCACCCGGTTGACCAGGTTGCCCCAGGAGGCGGCCAGCTCCTCGTTGTTGTGACGCACGAACTCGGCCCAGGTGAAGTCCGCGTCCGAGGACTCGGGGCCGGCCACGGAGATGTAGTAACGCACCGCGTCCACCTGATAGCGTTCCAGGATGTCCTTGACATAGATCACGATGCCGCGCGAGGAGGAGAACTTCTTGCCCTCCATGGTCATGAACTCGGATGCCACCACCTGCTCGGGCAGGTTAAGCTCGCCGAACCGGCCGGGCTCACCACCCTTGGAGCCCTTGCCGTCGTAGGCGAGAAGCTCTGAGGGCCAGATCTGGGAGTGGAAGGTGATGTTGTCCTTGCCCATGAAGTAGTAACCCAGGGCCTGAGGGTCGTTCCACCACCGTTTCCAGGCTTCGGGTTCACCCGTCCGGCGGGCCCATTCGATCGAGGCCGACAGATAGCCGATGACTGCGTCGAACCACACGTAAAGCTTCTTGTTGGGGTTGTCGACCCAGCCGGCCACGGGCACCGGTATGCCCCAGTCGATGTCGCGGGTGATGGCACGCGGCTTGACCTCGCGGAAGAGACCCAAGGAGAAGTTCAGCACGTTGGTACGCCAACCCTCACGGGTCCTGAGCCAGGCTTCGTTCGCCTGCGCCAGCGCGGGCAGGTCCAGGAAGTAATGCTCGGACTCCTCGAAGCGCGGGGTCTCGCCGTTGATCTTGGAGCGGGGGTTGAGCAGCTCGTCCGGGTCCAGCTCGTTGCCGCAGTTGTCGCACTGGTCGCCCCGGGCGCCCTCGTAGCCGCAGATGGGGCACGTGCCCTCGATGTAGCGGTCGGGCAGTGTGCGGCCCGTGGAGGGTGAGATGGCCACCTTCTGCGTGCCCTTGTAGATGTAACCATTGGCCAGGCACTGTTTGAAGAGCTCCTGTACCACCCGTTCATGGTTGCCGGTTGTGGTGCGTGTGAACAGGTCATAGGACAGGCCCAGGTCGCACAGGTCCTTGACGATGACCTTGTTGTAACGGTCGGCAATCTCCTGGGCGCCCAAGCCCTCGGCCTCGGCCTCCACCAGAATCGGGGTGCCGTGCTCGTCCGTGCCGGAGACCATGAGCACGTCGTTGCCCTTCATGCGCTGGTATCGGGCATACACGTCCGAAGGCACGCCGAAACCCGCGACATGGCCGATATGGCGGGGGCCGTTCGCGTAGGGCCAGGCGACGGAAACAAGAATTCTGCTCATGCCCTTCACTGTATCGGCTCTAGCGTACAAAGGGCGGAATGTCGCGGCCCTTAGGGGGTGGGGGAATCGCATCCTCGCGCTGGTTCAATCATCAGGCGGCCGTCCCTTGCCTCAGCTTATACACAGCCGGCAAGGTCCGCACCGGCACTTGTCCACAATCACCTCCGGCGGAGCATGTTCGGAGTGACTTGTGAACAAACAGCAGCGGGCGGGCCCCCTCCATCCACACGGCAACCGGATGACGGTGGACCGGTGACCCCGGCCATCCACTTCCCCACGCAAACGCCGCTCCCGCTCGCCGCCGGCGGGATGCCCCATCTACGGTCAGGGCATGGAAACCAGCACGCAGGCGAAGCCCGACACCAGGACAGCCACCTTGGCCAGACCGACGGTTCGGCATGAACCAGAGCCGCCACCCACCGCGCCACCAGAACGCCCACGTACCCATGCCCGGACCCCGGTCCAACGCCGACCGCAAGGCCGGCCGCCCGCAACCCGCCGCCAGCAGGTGCCACGTAGGACCTGGACCCAAGGCACCTTCGAGCAACTGCTTGCCGGGGATGAAACCGGGACTGCAGCAACACGTGCCCCGGCATCAATCCCCCGGCGCCGGCTTCCACAAGCACACCCACAGCAACGCAACGAGACGGCCCGTCAGGCCCCGGAACCGCCGCTGCCGGACCTGATCGAGCTCAAGCGGATGCCGGGTCCGAACAGCATGCGTTTCCTGATAGCCCACGGCCTGTTGGAGCCTCTTGACCCCTCCTGCTCCTACCTGCACGAGCGCGCCGGCGGCATCTTCGGCCGCGCTTCGATCGTCACACCGCTTCTGCCTTACGGGGCCGCCGCCAGCAATGGACTGGCGCATTGGGTATGGACCGGCGGCGCTTTCCCTCCCTACATCGACATCATCTCCAGCTCCCACTTCCGAACCCCGGTCCACGGCCACATCATTCGTGTCCATAACCGCCGCCTGCCCACCGAGCACATGATGAAACTGGGCGACCTGTGGACCACCTCCCCATTACGCACGGCCTGCGACCTGGCCTGCGAGCCCCCGGGGCGAACCGGCGAGGACGGCAAACTCGCCGGCCTGCACACGCTGATGGAACGTTACCAGGTGTCCTGCGGCGCCTGCCTGAACCTGCTGGCCGACAACCCCCGCTGGCCAGGCCACTCCTTGGGCATCGAGGCCTTCCAGACGTTGAGGAGAATCCTGTGAGGCCGTTCCGCCCGGCCTTCCGGCGGCGGGGCAAGCGCAGGGAGTCGAAGGACAAACTCACGCTTTTACAGGAGCGCATGGGAAGGGTCGAAGCAGGAGGGTCCGGCCCGATCCACACCAGAGCGGAGGATGCCCCCGATCCCCCCAAGCCCCCGCTGGTACTGACGCCCGCCCTGGCTTGCGATCCGGACACAGATCAGGACATCCTGTGGCATATAGCCAGGGAGGTACCCGAACTGCGGCGGTGGCTGCCGGCCAACCCCCGGGCCACACCGGAACTCCTGGAGACCGTCTCCCAGCTGGGCGGGCCCGGGGTGGCACACTCGTTGGGGCTGCTGCTGGACTACCTGGATGCCAGGCAGCCCTAGGCTCGACTCAGCCGACGACCGACACGGCCACCGCTCTTCCCCGCCTTATTCCGTCTTGCCCTGCAGGGCAAGAGCCGCTGAATACACGGCCTTGCGCTTGGGGATCGACCCGTCCGGCAGTGGATGCTCGGCCACAACCTGGGCTATGGCCTCCTTGACACGCACGCCCTCCCGTCGCGAACGCTCCAAGGCCAACCGTGCCAGGGCCTCCTCGGAGAGCGCTTCCGGTGCGGCTTCGGCCGCCTCCTCGCGCGAGGCACCGGCCAACACCAGAACAATCTCCCCCCGAGGAGGATTTTGTTGGATAAAGTCACGTATTTGCCCCAGGCTCCCACGCTCCACCTGCTCGTACACCTTTGTCAGCTCCCGGCACAAGGCCATCCGCCGCTCAGGTCCGAAAGCCTCCACCAGACTCTCCACTGATGCCGGCAGGCGCCGGGGCGACTCATAGAAGACCATGGTGCGCCGCTCACCTCGCAAGGTACGCAGGTACTGGCGACGCTCCCCCTCCTTGCGCGGCAGGAAACCCTCGTAGCAGAAGCGATCAGTGGGCAGACCGGACAGGGCCAGGGCGTCAAGCACCGCAGACGGCCCGGGGGCGCACGTGACCGGCAGCCCACGCTCGATGGCCCTACGCACAATCGCCAGACCCGGATCGTTGATCGTGGGCATACCCGCGTCGGATACCACCAGCACGCAGGCGCCGGCCTGAACCTGATCCAGGATGGGGTCGGACTGCTTGCGCTCATTATGGTCGTGATAGGCAATCACCCTACCGCCGACGCGCACACCCAGGCGGTTGGCCAGGTCATACAGCCTGCGGGTGTCCTCGGCGGCCACCAGGTCCGCGCCCTCCAGCAGATCCTTCAACCGTTGCGAAGCATCACCGGTATTACCGATCGGGGTGGCCGCCAGGACGACGGTCCCGGCAGGCAGGTCCGGACGCGAGCCCTGCTCCTGAACAGCTGTCGGACCCATATGCCCGCCCGCCCCATTGCCGGCCGGCATGATTCCAACCGGCCGGTCCCCGCCAGCGAGCACCATCCGGCGCTCCTGCGACATGTCTTGTGTCGATTCCCGCTGCTCCTCGTTCATGCTCCCAGTATCGCCTAGGCTGAAGATGATGACCAGCTCAGACCCTCTTTCTTCGCAGCATCGCTCCCGTCGGCGCCTTCGGAGGCGCACAGCCGCAGGCGAACGCCTGGCCCAAGCCATGCATCTGCCCGATCCGCGCCGGCTCAGCCCGCACATCCTGGGCTGGCTGGGGCCGGCATGCATGGCCCTCTTCGCCGGTCTCCTGCGCTTCGTCCGCCTGGGTTCGCCGCATGCGGTCGTGTTCGACGAGACCTACTACGTCAAGGATGCCTGGACCATGCTCATGACCGGCGAGGCCCGCGACTGGCCCGACAAGGTGGGCCCCCGACAGCTGCCGGTCGACCAGCTCTTCGCCCAGGGCGACACCGACCACTGGCTGGGTTCCGCCGAGTACGTGGTCCACCCGCCCGTCGGGAAGTGGTGCATAGCCCTGGGCTTGAAACTGTTCGGCGGCGCGGGCAACCCCTTCGCCTGGCGGGCGGCCACGGCCCTGGCGGGCACCATTGCGGTGCTGATCCTGTGCCGGGTGGCGCTGCGGCTCTTCCACAACCTGCCGATCGCGCTGATGGCCGGCTTCCTGCTCTCCATCGACGGCCTGGGCCTGACCATGAGCCGCACCGGATTGCTGGACAATTTCATCATGGTCTTCGCCCTGTCCGCCTTCGCCTGCCTGTTGGCCCACCGCGACTGGGCCCGCGATCGCCTGCACAGGGCCTACGCACGCGACAGCGCCGACCCCGTGGCCCCATTCGTTGAGCGAGCCAATCGGCCCGGAAGACTGTTCAGCCATCCGCCCGGCCACCGGCGGCATCGCGTCCCTACCGGCTCCCCACTGGTACTGGATTCATCCGGACCATTCATCGCATGTTCCTGGTGGCGTCTGGGTGCAGCGGTCCTACTGGGGCTTGCGACCGGAACCAAGTGGTCAGGCGCCTACTTCTTCGCGGTCTTCGCTATCCTGTCGGTGCTCTGGGACGCTTACGAGCGCCGCCGGGCCGGCTACCGGGGTTGGCTGGCCGCCGGTGTCTTCAAGGACGGCCTGCCCGCCGCCGCATACATGGTCCCCGCCTGGGCCGCCACCTACCTGGCCTCATGGGCCGGCTGGCTCGCCCATACGGATGGCTACCTACGCGACTGGGCCGCCACCCACCCCGGCCAGGGCCAGACCTGGCTCCCACCGGCCCTGCGCTCATTAGTGGAGTATCACCAGGAAATGTGGCGTTTCCACACCAGCCTGGACACCCCCCACCCGTATATGGCCAATCCGCTCACGTGGCCCCTGCAGATCCGCCCCACCTCCTTCTACTGGCAGGAGCTCCCTGACCGGCCGGGCCTATGCACCCTGAGTCCGGGGACAGACTGCGTGGCCTCGGTCACTTCCCTGGGCAATCCAATCCTATGGTGGCTGGCCTGCGTCTGCTGCTTCCTGGGCCTGCTGGTCGCCCTCCTCTTCCGCCGGGGGGACTGGCGCTACCTGGCGGTCATCTCGGGCCCACTGGCCGGATGGCTGCCCTGGGTGCAATACCTGCACCGCACCACCTTCACCTTCTACGCGGTCGTCATCCTCCCCTGGATGATCCTCGCGGTCTGCTACCTGGCCGACTGGCTTCGGCTCAACCTGCCCACGCATGCATACCGGCGAACCTGTTCCGTCGCCCTGTGGACCCTGGGCCTGGTCTCGCTCTTCTTTTATCCGGTCTGGACAGCGCTGCCGGTGCCCTACTGGTTCTGGGCCATCCATATGTGGCTGCCCTCCTGGGTCTGAGACCGGAGTGCCGGGCGACATCGAACGGAACTGATCAAGCCGCTCCCGGGACCCCGCTTGTAACCCCCTCGCGCAGGCTTGCGGCAGCAGCCTCCCGGGGCCGTCACCTCTTGCTAAAGTATGTGGGGTTTGTCAATGGTTGGCCGGCCGGCGCCGCATGAATGGCGGCGCACGGGCCGATGATGATGGGATTTCGCCGCGTATGCGCTTTGTCAATTGGATCATCGAATTGCTGAAGGACCCCAGGTCCGCGATCGCCTCCTGGATCGCCATGGGTCTGGTACCCACCTATTCCTTCATCTTCCTGATCATCTTCATCGAGACCGGCGTGGTCTTCATGCCCTTCCTGCCCGGCGACTCCCTCCTGTTCGCGGCGGGCGTCTTCGCGCACGACCCCAAGTCCGGCATGGGCCTGGACATCCTGCTG
Source organism: Bifidobacterium xylocopae (assembly GCF_003315615.1). Taxonomy (GTDB): domain Bacteria; phylum Actinomycetota; class Actinomycetes; order Actinomycetales; family Bifidobacteriaceae; genus Bombiscardovia; species Bombiscardovia xylocopae. Next base: position 72,020 of record NZ_PDCH01000005.1, on the reverse strand, counting down.
CCGGTGGTCTGGGCCGCGCCAATCCTGGGCGACCAAAGCAACTATTTCATCGGCCACTTCTTCGGCCAGGCCATCCTGCGCTCAGGCAAGGTCAAGGCCATGACCCCGGAACGCATCGCCACAACCGAGTCGATGATCGACAAGTGGGGGCCGCTGGCCGTCTTCCTTGGCCGGTTCTTCCCCTTCATCCGCACCTTCATGCCCTTCATCTCGGGACTGTCGGGCATGCGTTGGTCCCGCTTCACGCCCTTCTCGGTCCTGGGCGGGCTGGTCTGGTCCTCGCTCTTCACGCTCCTGGGCTTCTTCTTCGGCGGCATCCCGGCCGTCCAGGAGCACTTCGAGCTGATCATCGTCCTGATCCTGCTGATCTCGGTCCTGCCGACGGTCATCGGCCTGCTCAAGGCCAGATTCGGCCGGAAGAGGCCCGCAGCCGAGCCGGGAGCCGGGGAAGCCACCACGGACGCGACCGAATCCGACAAGTAAGTCCACGCCCGAACCCACACCCGAGCCCGGCGAGTGACCCGATTGGCATGCCCCGCGAGGGCCAGGCGCGCCGCGGCCCGGGGTTTTGCGTTTGGCCGGGCCTCGCGCTAAAGTAGCTGAGTTGCTCGGCCACGGTCGGGCAATGCTTGGGGCTGTAGCTCAGTTGGTAGAGCGCTTCGTTCGCATCGAAGAGGTCGTGGTTTCGATTACCATCAGCTCCACATTTCATCTTCAAGGAACCCGAAGATTCGTCCTTGCACCCTCCTGGCATGAATCCTGAATACACCTTGCCAACGGGCCATCTTCCACCAATCAGTCCCCGTTGCCGGGGATGGACATGTGCTGCGCCACCCACGCATGCATGGCCACCGCTGCGGCGGCGCCGGCATTGATGGAACGGACCGAGCCGAATTGGGAGATATAGACGACGTCATCAGCCAGGTCAAGGGCGGTCCGGGTCAGGCCGGGGCCTTCCGCACCGAAGAGCATGAGGCAGCGCTCGGGAAAGGAGTAGGTCTCGATCGGGACAGCGCCGGGGATGATGTCCAAGGCGATGACACGGGCGGCGGCGGCCGCTTGTGCGGCGGACTCCAGGCGGACTCGTTCGGCGGCCGAACCCGCGTTCAAAGCTTGCGCCTGCAGGCTTTCAGCCTCCTGTGCCAGTTCCCGCTTCCAGGCGGCGACCAGCTCGCCGACACAGGGATGGTGGTCAACATGCTGGTAGAGCTCGGTCATGAGAGCACCCTTGCGGTTCCACTTGTGGGGTCCGACGATGTGGACGCGGCGGGCGCCGAAAGCGTTGGCGGAACGCACCATGGAACCGATGTTGAAGTCGTGGGTCCAGTTCTCCACAGCCAGCTCGAAGCCGTGGCGGCCCCGCTGGTCCAGGTCGGCGCGGATGGCCTCCACCGTCCAGTAGCGGTAGCGGTCCAACACGTTCCGCCGGTCGCCCTGGTCCAGCAGCTCCGGGTCGTAGCGGGGGTCGGCCGGCTCCGGCTCCCCCGGGTGCTCCTCGGCCCAGGGCCCTACTCCCACCTGGCGAAAGACCGGCTCCCCGGATTCCATTGCGGCCTTGGTGATTGGGTTCGGCTCCCTCACCGTTGCGGCTCCGAAGCGGCGGCCGGGGAGAAGAGACGCTCGTCGTAGGCGCAAATGAAAGGCAGGGTGCGGCGGGAATCATCCACAGGGTCGATCAGTTCGAGTTTCGTTCGCAAAGCCCGGGCCGTCGGACCTCCACCGGCCTGGGCGCCATCCATGCCGCCGCCGACTCCGCCGACCAGCGAGGCGACGGCGACCAGCTCGGCACCTTCCCGGCTCACAATCCCGCAATCCAGGCTCAGCTCGTTGCCATGGCGGAGGGTGACCAGTGAGGAGGTCTGCACAAATGACTTCTCACTCAACCAGGCGTCAAGCAAGACCACCCGCTTGCCCTTGATCGAGGGCCCTTTGATCGAGGGATAGACGAAATCCATGACGAATGCATCCAAATCCTGCCCGCGTGATGCGGCGGCGTGGAGCATGGCGTCCGCAAACGGCACGGCGGCTGCGGTCAGCGCCCCCACAGCATCGAAATCGTCGGTGGAATACCCGGCGTCCTCCAGGGTATCCAGCAGCACATGCCCGGCGAGCTCAGCCCCCTGGTGGTCAAAGGACACGCCTGCCAACTCGGTGAAAGCCCGCCCGTCGATCTCGTGGCTGAGCATGGCACCCAATTGCTCGCGGGGGTCTGCAAACCCGTGGGCATCATCCACCGCATCCTCCCGAAGCCCATCGGCCCCGGTCAGCCGGAATCCCCCGCGCGCGCGACCCGTCTCCTGATCCAAAGCATCCATACCGTCACCCTATCGCAGCGTCCGAATCTCCCTACCGCCGCCAGACTGGCGGCGTTCCCTTACCTCACACGAATGCAGAGGGGGCATCGCTCTGGTTGTCGGCGGAGTCGGCCTGGGTTTCGGGAGCGGTGAGTTCTCGGATGTCGGCTTTTTCCGGGTCAATCATGTCCACGGGTGCGATGATCGTGGCGGGATCCACGTTTTGCAACTTACGAGCGGTGGGGAGGACTCTCGACTCCAGGGTGCCGGCGAACTGGTTGTATGCCTTGACCGTGCGGGATATGGATGCGCCCAAGGCGCTGGCCCGCTCCCCCAGCCTGGCGAAGCGGCCGTAGAGCTCACGGGTCAGGGTGAAGAGGCGCTTGGCGTCGTCGGTCAGGTTCTGCTGCTGCCAGGCGTAAGCCACCGACTTGAGCACGGCCCACAGGGTGACCGGCGAGGTAAGAGCCACCTTCTGGGCGAAGGCGTCGTCCATCAGGGTTGGATCAGCCTCGAGCGCCGCCTGCAGCAGGGACTCGCTGGGGATGAAGGCCACCACGAAGTCGGGCGCGGTCTCGAAGGCATTCCAGTACTCCTTGTCCGCCAAAGCCTTGACGTGGTCGCGCAGGGCCTTGGCATGCGCCTTCAGCAGTTCCTTCTTGCGGGCCAGTTCGTCATCGGACGCCGTGTCGGGAATCCCGCATGCCCGCTGGTAATCGGAGAAGGGGGCCTTGGCATCGATCGGTATGGTCTTGCCGCCAGGCAGGTGGACCACCATGTCGGGTCGCAGGGTCCTGCCGTCGGCGGCCTTGACGACCACCTGGGTGTCAAAGTCAACATGCTCCAGAAGTCCGGCGGACTCCACGATGTTCTTGAGCTGTGCCTCGCCCCATGAACCGCGCACCTTGTTGTTGCGCAAGGCCGATGCCAGTGAGCTCGTCTCCTTGTCCAACCGCCCCTGTTGTTCGCCCAGGGATTTTAGCTGCTGCCCCAGGGCGCCCATCTCCTGCTTGCGCCCCTCCTCGATCTGGGTCACCTTGCGCTGCAGGGCGTCCAGGTTCTTCTGCACAGGCGCAAGCGCGGAGAGAACCTTGCTCTGCTCCTGCAGGGTCTTGGCCTGCTCCTGCCGCTTTTGCTCCTCACGCGCCCGAGCCTGCTCACGCTCATGTTCCAGGCGGATCTGCTCGGCCTGTTGTGCCTGGGCCAGCTGTGATTTGGCGAAAGCCAATTGCTCGTTGACCCCTTCGTATTGGGCCCGGTACTGGGCCACCAGCTCCTGGGACTGAGCCAGTTGGCCACGCAGTTCGGCCAGCTCGGCCTCGGACCGGTCCCCTAACTGGCCCTGTGCCACCCGCCAGTCGCCGCGGCCCCGGGACTTGCCCACGACGTAACCCACGTAGCCGCCGACCGCCAGGGCGCAGGCCACGGCAAGAATCAGCACAATCATTGAAAGAGCATCGAACATATGTTCTAGCCAACCATCAGCGCTGGACCGCCGACCCGGGCCTCCACAATTCGTACGTTCCGCAAGGAATCCGCGTAGGATGCCCACTTGGGCCCGGTTCTGGGGGAGAATGGGAGCAGCGAAGATGACAGTACGCTTTGCACCGGCTTGGCAGGATCAGCAACGCCCGCTCCCTGCCGTGAGGAGGCTCCGTGGGAATCGACATTTTTCTGGCGATGGGCGACATACTGGTCGCCGCGGCGCTCACCTGGCTCATAGTCTGGTATTTCCTGGGCCCGCTCAGCCACGGCGACGTCCATACCGTACCCCTGCAGAGCCCCGCCGAAGCCCCATCCTCCTCGGGGACCGCCGGCAAAGCGGACCTGGAGGCACGACTGGCTTCCCTTGGAACCTTGCGCCGGCATATGGTCCGATTGACGGTGATCGCCGCGGTTCTGACCGCACCGGTCCTGGCCATCGACCTGGCCGACAGGCTGGCACCCGGCTTGCTGCCCGACTGGCTGACCAGCCCCTGGATTCAGGCCATCCTGATCACGCCAGTCATCTTTTACTGCGGCAAACCCATCTACCAGGAAGGCTGGGGGCGGATGAAGGACCGCCGAACCGACGTCAACTCCCTGCTGACCATCGCCACCACCCTGGCCTATGCATACAGCCTGGCCGCCTGCGCATTGCCCGCCCTGCTGCCCGAAGGCTCCCGGCAGCCCTATTTCGATGTGGTCGGTGTCGTCGTGACCTTGGCCCTGTTCGGCAGGGCATCCGAGCTGAGCGTGCGGCTGGTCGCCATGAGCGGCCGGCTGGACGGGAACAGGCAATCGGACGGACAGCCCGCCTTCAACCGCTTGGTCTCGGCTGCAATCAACGCGAGCTCCTCCGCCCAGGAGCAGGTCGACCTGCTCATTGCCCGGGCCGAACCCATGATCATGATCGTGGCCGTATGGACCTTCATGCTCTGGCTCCTGGCAGGCCCTCAGCCACACCTGGCACATGCGGTGGCCAACGCCGTCGGCGTGCTGGTCATCGCCAGCCCCACCGCCCTGGCGATCGCGATCCCACTGTCCTTCCGTGCCGCTTTGGGCGCAGGCCTGGAACATGGGATACTGGTCACCTCCCCCGGTGCGATGGGACGGCTGGCCGCCACCAGGGTCGTCGTCATGGACGAATCCGCCCTGCCTACGGGCGAGAACCTTTCGGCCGGGGGAACCGCATCTACCCTGCTGGCCCGGACCGCCACCCATCTGCGCAGCCTGGGGGTCAGCAGTGTGGTCATGGACCACCGCAGCGGTTCCGACCCGAACCAGGACCCCGTGGAACGGGCCGCCCGCCAAGCCGGCGTGGACACCTTGTTCACCGGCGTGGACGCAAGACGCAAGGCCCGCTGGGTCGGCCTGCTCGTCCAGGACCTGAACCGGCAGTCCGCACAGGATGTCCGGCGAAAGAAAGGCCAGAAGAGACCAGGGCGGCTGGCGTTCGCGGCAGCCGGCGAAGCCGAACCGCAAGCCCAGTGCGCCGCTCAGGTCCATGTCCGCATGGGCTCGGAACCCAACCCGCCTGAGCCGGAAAACACCGCGGTCAACTCGGCGAATCGGCCGGAAGAGGCAACCCCCGACCTGCTATTGGAGAGCGGGGACCTTGGCGGCATCGCCCGATCCATCGACCTGGCGCGGGCCACCCGCCGGACCATCAACGGCAATCTGGGCTGGGGCTACGCATACAACACCGTCGCTGTCCTACTGGCCACCGGCCTGACATACCCGCTCTTCGGCTGGATGCTCAACCCGATGGTCGCACCCATCGCCACCGTGATCGCCGCCCTGCTTCCGATCATGAACATCCACCGGCTGGGGCGACTCAGCAGGCTGGGCAGGCGGTGGAAGGCCCTGGCCGAAGCCAAGCCCGAGCAGCTTCCGACGCTGGCGGCCCACCGCCCGCAGGTGATCGCGGACGGGGGCCGTCAATCCCCGATCAGGAGCGAGAGTCCGGACCGTCCGCAGGGTTCATCGGACCTGGCGCACCCTGACCAGCCGGACCGGACCCGTCAGTAGCGATATCGTCCACACTCACGTCACCATCCACCAACGTGTCGGTGGGCCAGGCCGTGAGTTCAAGATGCTCGCCACCGGTCTGGTCAACCAGCACCGTGTCCCCGTCGTGGACCTTGCCGGCCAGGAGCATACGCGCCAGCTGGTCACCCACCTCGGTCTGCACCAGGCGGCGCAGGGGCCGGGCGCCATAGGCCGGGTCATACCCCATGTTGGCGAGCCACTCCCTGGCCGAGTCTGTCACGTCAAGCGTGATCCGCCGGTCGGTCAGCCGGGCGGCCACCTGCTTGACCTGGATGTCGACGATGCCGCCGAGCTCGTCTCGCGTGAGCGGCCGGAAGATCACCAGGTCGTCCAGACGGTTGATGAACTCGGGCTTGAAGGCCGCGTGCACCGCGTCCATCACGGCCTTGCGCTTGGCATCCGCATCCAGGTCGTCATTCACCAGGAACTGCGAACCCAGGTTGGAGGTCATGATCAGGATCGTGTTCTTGAAGTCCACGGTCCTACCCTGCCCGTCAGTCAGCCTCCCATCGTCGAGCACCTGCAGGAGGATGTCGAAGACCTCCGGATTGGCCTTCTCCACCTCGTCGAAGAGCACCACGGAGTATGGCCGGCGACGCACCGCCTCCGTAAGCTGCCCGCCTTCCTCGTAGCCCACATATCCAGGGGCCGCGCCAATCAGCCGGGAGACCGAAGCCTTCTCCATATATTCGGACATGTCGATGCGGACCATGGCCTTCTCGTCGTCGAAGAGAAAGTCGGCCAAAGCCTTGGCCAGCTCGGTCTTGCCAACGCCGGTGGGCCCCAGGAACATGAAGGACCCGGTCGGCCGATCGGGATCGGAGATGCCGGCCCGCGAGCGCCGTACGGCGTCGGAGACCGCGTGGATGGCCTCCTTCTGCCCAATCACCCGCTTGCCCAGCTGGTCCTCCATATGCAGGAGCTTCTCATTCTCGCCCTGCATCAGTCGCCCCACAGGTATGCCGGTCCAGTCGGCCACAATCTCCGCCACCGAGTCGGCGTCCACATGGTCGGGGACCATGGGCTCCCGCGCGGGCCCACCAACCGGATCGGCTGCATCCGCAGCGGCAGCACCGCCGGCGTTCGCCGTCTCCTTGGCCTTGTCCGCCGCGTTCTCGGCTTCCGCCAACTGCTTGCGGATGGTCGGCATCTCGCCGTACAGGATGCGTGAAGCCTTTTCCAGGTCGCCTTCGCGGGTGGCCTTGTCGGCTTCGACCCTCTTGGCATCCAACTGGGCGCGCAGGTCGCCGACCTTGTTGTGCCCGGCCTTCTCCTGCTCCCAGCGGGCCTTGAGGCCGGAAAGCCTCTCCCGCGTATCGGCCAATTCCGCCTGGAGCTTGGCCAGGCGATCCTTCGAGGCCGGGTCGTCGGCCTTTTTAAGCTGCATCTCCTCCATTTCCAAACGGGTCACCTTACGTTGGAGCTCGTCGATCTCCTCGGGCTGCGAGTCCAGTTCCATACGCAGGTGGGCGGCGGCCTCGTCGACCAGGTCGATGGCCTTGTCCGGGAGCTGACGGCCGGAGATGTATCGGTTGGAGAGCGTGGCGGCGGCCACAAGCGCGTCATCACCGATGGTCACCTTGTGGTGGGCCTCATAACGCTGCTTGAGCCCGCGCAGGATGGCCACCGTGTCCTCCACCGAAGGTTCACCTACGAACACCTGCTGGAAGCGGCGCTCCAAGGCGGGGTCCTTCTCGATGTTCTCCCGGTACTCGTCCAGGGTGGTCGCACCGATCAGGCGGAGTTCGCCGCGGGCCAGCATGGGCTTGAGCATGTTGCCCGCATCCATGGAGCCCTCGGAGGCCCCAGCGCCCACGATCGTATGTATCTCGTCGATGAAGGTGATTATCTGCCCGTTGGCGGACTTGATCTCATTCAGGACAGCCTTCAGCCGCTCCTCGAACTCACCCCGATACTTGGAACCAGCCACCATGGAGGAGAGGTCCAGCGAGATGAGCTTCTTGCCTTCCAATCCGGTCGGCACATCACCGGCCACGATCCGCTGGGCCAGCCCCTCGACCACGGCGGTCTTGCCCACTCCGGGCTCGCCGATCAGCACCGGATTGTTCTTGGTTCGCCGGGAAAGGATCTGGATGACGCGCCTGATCTCCTGATCACGCCCTATCACCGGATCGAGTTTGCCTTCCCTGGCCTGGGCGGTCAGGTCTGTCGAGTACTTCTCCAGAGCCTTGTAGGTGCCTTCCGCGTCCGGACTGGTGACCTTGGCCCCGCCGCGCACCTTCGGCGTGGCCTGGCGCAGGGCCTCGGGGGTCACACCGGCCTGCCCGAGGATGTCGGCGGCCTGGGAGGGGACCACCGCAATCGCGATCAGCAGATGCTCGGTGGAGACGTACTCGTCCCCCATCGCCCCCATCTCCTTTGATGCCTGGGCCAGGGCCATGGTCAGCTGCCGGCTGGCCTGCGGCTGGGCGGACGTGGACCCTGTGGCCGAAGGCAGCGCCACCAGGGCGTTGCGTACCGCTGCACCGATCCGCTGACTGTCGCCGCCTGCCGCTTGCACCAGGGCGGGGACCACGCCCGACTGCTGCCGCAGGAGCGAATCCAGCAGGTGGAGGGTATCCACCTGCGGGTTGCCTGCCGCCGAGGCCGACTGAATCGCATCGCCAATGGCCTGCTGGGCCAGTGTTGTGAAGTTCTCTTCCATGTTTCCTCCGCTCACTCCGGCGGCGCCGCGCACACACGCCGCCGCTCGCTGTCCTTATCTGCTATATCCAACAGCGGGAGGAATACCCATATTCCCAAACTTGAGCCATTCTGGCTCAGGTTTTTAAAAAGGCCGTAGAACGTCGGTATTCCAACGCTCTACGGCCCTACTTCAGTCCTACTGTGGCCCTGTCGCCGCCCTATTCCCGCTCGCCGATGACCACATTGCGCAGGGAGCCTATGCCTTCGATCGTCACCGTGGCCTCGTCGCGCGAGTGCAGCTGGCCGGAGGCGGAGGGGGTGCCGGTCATGATCACATCGCCGGGCAGGAGGGTGGCGAAGGAGGAGATGAAAGCGATCTGCTCGGGGACGGAGTGGATCAGGTTTGCCGTGGAGCCGGTGGCCTCGGGCACGTCCTCGCCATTGCGCTGGAAGGAGATGCCGGCGTTCGCCCAGTCAAGCTCGGTCTCGATCCAGGGGCCGAGCGGGCAGGAGCTGTCGAAGCCCTTGGCCCTGGTCCACATGGGATCGGAGCCCTGGAGGTCGCGCAGGGTCAGGTCGTTCACACAGGTATAGCCGAGTACGTAATCCATGGCATCGTTCTTGGCCACCCGGCGCGCCATGCGCCCTATCACCACGGCCAGCTCGGGCTCGAAGTTCATGTCCTGACTGTAAGAGGGCAGCACGATGGGATCGTCGGGGCCGATCACCGAGGTGGACGGCTTCATGAACACGGTCATCTGCTCGGCCGGCTGCGGTTTGATGTCCGGATTGCCTGCTGCGATCGCCTCCGCATGGGCCCGGTAGTTGAAGGCCAGCCCGTATATCTTCGACGGAATGACCGGCGCCAGCAGACGCACACCATCCGCATCGAGCGGGTAGCGTTGCCCGGTGGGTTCCACCTGCCCCGCCAGCGGATACCCCCTCAGCTCCACCAGGTAATCCTTGCCATCGTTCGCATCGCGCTGAACGAAGGCATAGTGCGGTGTGTCATTGATTGAAAAACGTGCGATTCTCATAGGCCCAGTCTAGCGGCAAGCAGGGCCGGCGCGGCCCAGGAAACCCCCCGGACAATTGGGTCACGCCCCGTTCCGACCCCCGAAACGCACGGCAAACGGGTACCACGGTGCCGACGCAGGCCGAACAGAGGTCAAATGAAGGCCCGCTCGCCGAAGATGGCCGTCCCCACCCGCACGATGGTGGACCCCTCGGCTATGGCGTAGGAGAGGTCGTGCGTCATGCCCATGGAGAGGTCGGTGCAGGAGGCGGTGCCGGGCTCGCCGGAGTTGCGAATCTGATCGCGCAGACCGCGCAGGTGGGCGAAGCCGGCGCGGATGGTGGACTCGTCGTCCACGTGGGCGCCGATGGTCATGAGTCCGGTCAGCTTTACTCCAGGCATGGCGGCGATGGCGTAGGCCATATCTGCCGCCTCCTCCGGGGCGCAACCCGACTTGGCTTCCTCGCCCGACTCGTTGACCTCCAGCAGGATGCCCATAGTGCGGCCCAGCGTCTCGGCCTTACGCGAAAGCTTCTCGGCCAAGGCCAGCGTATCCACCGATTCCACGGTATCCACAGCCGGCATGACCTTGTTGATTTTGTTGGATTGCAGCTGCCCAATCAGATGAAAGCCCACACGAGCACCAGCCGCCGCGCCCCCGCCGGCCTCGCCGCCCTCAGCTGCGGCAGCAGTCCCGAGTGCCAGACCCGCCTGGGCGCAGCGCTGGGCCAACCCATCGGCCTTGGCCACGACCTCCTGGGGCCGATTCTCACCAATCAGACGAACACCGGCGTCAATCGCAGCCATGATTTCACCCACATCGCGGGTCTTGGTGGCGGCCAGCAGCTGCACGGAGCCCGGTTCGCGCCCGGCTGTGGCCTCGGCCTGGGCGACCTGCTCGCGCACCCGCCGCACCGCGTCGCCGATCTCGCGCGCCCGCTCGCCAGGAATCTCCTGGTTGCCCAGGTCTTTGTGGTCCATATACGCTGCCATACTCGCCGCCCTCGCTTCCGCCCTATCGCTTATTGCACTCTAATCCCGGCGGCCGCCAAAGCCTCGTGCGTCAGCAGGCGGTCCTCCAGGTTTGCCCGCACCTGCTCCCAGGAGAAGCGCGGCAGCAGGGAGCTCGGACTGGCCGGCTCAGGCCGTTCGGTCAGCCCCAGCAGCCAGGCGCACAGGCCCACCACCTGCTCGGGTGCCACCCCGGCCTCGCGCAGGGAGCCCAGGTCGAGGGAGCCAAAACGCTTGGACATCCGCCGCCCGTCGGCCCCGTCCACCAGCGGCAGGTGCGCCCATTCCACCTGGGGCACTTTCGTGTCCTCAATACTTACAGTTCGCATGGAATTCGCAGGGCCGCCTTCCCTCTGCCGAAACAGGAGCCGCCGCCGAACCCAGAGCTGTATAGCTGTGGAACGCAACAGATCCCGCCCACGCACCACCTGACTTATACCCATTTCCAGGTCATCCACGCTTACCGCCAGCTGGTAGGAGACCAGCCCGTCCGAGCGCAGGAGCACCACGTCACCCACCTGCCGGGGCAAATCATAGGATTGCAAACCATAGACTTTGTCCCGGAATTCGCAGATCGAGCCGAACCGGCCCTCGTCCGGCACCGCGATCCGAAAGGCATGCCGCCGCCCGGCCTCCACCCGCTCCCGGGCAACGGACGGCGGCAGCCTCCGGCAGGTTCCGGGATACACAATGAACCCATCACCCTCGTTGGGCGCTGAAGCCGCGCGAATATCGGCCCGAGAGCAGAAGCATGGATAAATCAGGGTCCGTAGGGCAGTATCCACCCCCACGACCGGCCTGGCCTCTTCCAAACGGAGGCTCTGTGCTTCCAGCCGTCGAAGCGCCTCCCGGTAAAGATCAACCCTCTGCGATTGGTAGACAACCGGCCCGTCCCAGTCCAACCCCAACCAAGCCAGATCGTCCTGAATCCACCGGTCGGCATCGGGGACCACACGTGGCCCATCGATATCCTCGATCCGCAGGCGCACCAGCCCGCCGGCGGCGCGCGCTCCCAGCCAAGCGGCCAGGGCCGCGTACGCGTTGCCGATATGCATCCGCCCCGTTGGCGATGGCGCGATGCGTCCGATTACATGGTTCTGCCCCACTGGCTGATTCACACACGCCACCCTTCGCTGATTGACCCCCACAGCTGAGCGAGAATTATGCATTTCAGTACCATGCACCCCCAAGCTGCATTCAAAACATCGTCAGATGTGCATCCGATGGTGCTTCAATCGCTGGTCTGCGCCATCCCCAAGGTCCGGCCTTTGACGAACCGTCCCGGAACCAATATTTGTGCGGTTTGTGCATGCTCTTCATTCATATGTCGGCTCATTAGTTTAATAGCAGCATGGGCTAGCTCATCGACCGGCTGTTCAATGGTGGTTAACCCCAGAAGGGACGAACGATAGGCTCCTATACCGTCAAAACCTGTAACCGATACATCTTGTGGACAGCGCAGGCCGGAAATGTTGAGATATTCCAATATCTGCAAAGCCATTTCATCGCTCCCCGCCATGATGGCAGTGACACCGTCAGCAAGCGCTCGATCAACCTGCCGACCCAGCTCATCAACACCGCCCTGCTCAGAGAACGATACGATGTAGGTATCGGTTTTGGCCACAACCAATTCAGTGAGGAAATTCGCCGTCCTGGCGTGGAGCGTGGACGCCAGCGGGTCTTCCGAAGCGGTTACCGCTATACTCCTGTGCCCATGGTCAACGACCCGGCGGGCCAGCCCAGCCTCCATGTGTGGATCAATCCTGACGGAACTCAAAGAAGGCAGTTCCAAACCAGTACCCAAGACCAGGCTGGGCACAAATCGAGCCGAGTATTCGGCGGCTTCGGCAGCCACCCTGCCCGAGGCGATGACAATGCCTCCCACACCGTGCCCCAAAAGATTACGTACGGCACGCTCTTGGCTTTCCAGAGTGTCCCCACCAGCCGTGATCAACAAATCAAAACCATAGCGATCGGTTTCGGCCTGGATACGCGAAGCCAACCCACCATAGAATTGATTGCCTGCATCTCGAATCAGCAGACCTACAGTATTCGACTGGGACGAGGCCAGGGAAACCGCACCCAAGTTACGGACGTAGCCCAAGCGCTCAGCGGCATCCAGTACGGATCGGCGAACCTTGTCGCTCACAGTTGGATGGCCGTTCAAGGCACGCGAAACGGTGGCCGGAGAGACCTTCGCCTCTCGGGCTATGTCGGTCATGCTTACCCGATGCCTGCGTTCCACGTCGCTTTCCTATCGCTCTCCAGGGGGGGGGGGGCATTCGCTCAATACCCGCCCCCCTTCGCCACACGCTCAGGAGACTTTGGGCTTCAGAGGCCAGCTGTGCAAGCGGTCAAAGCGAAAGACTCCCTCATCAGGATACTGGTTGACTGCTACCAAATGCATGGAATCCACTACCATGGACTGCGGTTGGCACACCTGGTCAAGCACTTTCTGAATATGTGTATCATTCTCTTGCCCAGTGTCCGCCGTACAGTAGGCAAAGGTATAATGAGGGCCGAAAGGCGGGTCAGTCAGAGCCGTCTGGAAACCAGCCCGTCCTAAAGCCGTCCGGATCGCATCAACCAAATTGTCCCATCCCCTTCTTGGGGTGCCGAAAGCTTCGACGGCTTCACCATGAACCCGAGGGAGAGAGAACCCCAGCTTAAACTCAGAAACCGACTGGGCTGCGGCATCCAATGCTCCCAGAAAGGAAAGCCACTGATCTTCGCTCAACTGATCCCGGTATAGATTCAGGCGTTGGAGGGTCACGTGCAGATATTGGGGTGGCTGCAAGGCGATTCCTTCCCAATTTCCGAAAGCGCTGCCCTCCCTTTCTGTCGCTTCGATGACAGATTCGCCAGAATCGGGTAAGGCATATAGATGCAAGGCTCCTTCCCGTCGGGGCCAGCGGGTGTCAGGGCGGTCGAAGAAACGCCTCATCTGGCAACCCCGTTTCTCTTACCGGGCACAGCCCAGAGAGCAGGTGTCTCCAAGGCACACGCAACAGTCGTCCCAGACCGAACGGGGACCCGGGACCCCGGCCCCGAACCGGTAAGGATACCCGCCGCTGTCTCTACCTGATAATGAACAACCTCGCCATCGAAAGCCGAGGAAACGACCTTGCCTTCCACGCTATGTCCAGGTACCGGATTACCGACCATCAGGTTCTCCGCCCGAATGACCACATCCGCATCGCCGCCAACAGCAATGCCTGGCACACCATGGACATCAAGCTCTCCCAAGGGAGTTTCCACACGGTAGAGACATGCAGGCGGCAAACCATCCTCAATATGATCGGGGTCGGCCGAAACCTCCTCCAGCACCTTACCGACCCTGCCGGCAATGAAGCCGCCCGTCCCCAGGAAAGAAGCCACAAAACGGTTGATTGGACGATGATAGATGCCCCACGGGCTTCCAACCTGCTCAACCTTCCCTGCAGACATGACTACAACCACATCCGACATGGTCAGCGCTTCGGATTGGTCGTGAGTAACGAAGATAGCCGTAAGGCCCAAATTGCGTTGGAGCTCACGAATTTCACCGCGCATCTTGACCCTAAGACGGGCATCGAGGTTGGACAACGGTTCGTCGAATAGGATGATTTTAGGCTCCATGACCAGGGCACGAGCCAGGGCGACCCGCTGCTGTTGTCCACCCGAGAGCTGGTGTGGATAGCGGTCCGCGTACTGTTCGATGCCCATCATCGACAACGCCTGATCCACTTTCTTGGCGCGCTCCTCCTTATTCATCTTCTTTATTTTCAGACCGAACTCTACATTGCCGCGTACGCTGAGATGCGGGAAGAGCGCATAGGATTGGAAAACCATCGACATGGGTCGCTTATCGGCGGTCACGTCCAGAATGCTTTGACCATCAAGAAGGACATCACCCTCAGTAGGCTGCTCAAAGCCCGCAATCATCCTCAGCGTCGTGGTCTTGCCGCAACCGGACGGACCGAGCAGCGTGACGAATGTTCCTGGCTCGATGACCAGATTGGTATCATCCACTGCACGGAAATCACCCTTTTTTGAACGATAGACTTTGGTGATTCCTTTCAGCTCCAAAGCACCTGCCTGGACGGAAGCCAAAGGAGCGGGTGAGGCGGGCTTGCCACTGTTATCCGACATATGCATCTGTGTCATAGTTAGGACCTCTTGGAATGGTTGAGTTGACGAAGAAGAATGTTAGCCAGTCCCAGGACGACCAGGACCAGGATGATAAGCAGGCTGGAATACGCGAATGCGTTGCCGAAGCGGCCGGCATCCACCTCATCCAGGATTTGCGAAGTCATGACCTTGGTCTGCGGGGTGGTAATGAAGATGATTGCTGTGATTGTCGTCATGGATTTCGTGATTGCATAGGTGATTGAAGTCACCAGAGCCGAGCTCATCAGGGGGAGCGTCACCTTCCTCACTGTTTGGAGGGGACTGGCACCCAAGGAGGTGGACGCCTCCTCGACTTGGGGATTGATTTGTTGCAAGGCGGATATGAACGCCTGCTGACCAGTAGGATCTCCACGCGCGATGAACACCATGACGATGGCGATGGCGCCACCTCCGACCGCCAAACCTCCTGCCAATGGCGGCAGTACCTCATAATCAAAGAGAACTGTGCTCTCCGAGTACGCCAGGGCGAACCCCAGACCCAGCACCGTACCGGGGATGGCGATACCCAGCATGCCCCACAAATCCAAAATCCGGCCGAAGCGGGGAAAATGACGGACCACCAGCCATGCGATTGCCAGTGCCAACAAGGCCGCTATGGGTGCGGCTAGCAGCGTCAGCAAAAGAGTTGTTCCAATTGCGTCTGATCCCAATCGGTGCACAAAAATGAAATGCTCCCAAGTAAAACCGTTGTCCACTCCCAGAATCTTGACAAAACCACCTACAAAGAGAGAGAGATAGACCATCAGGACCAAGGCAATCCATAGACAGGCGATGACCAGCATGGGCACAGTCACCGTCTTCGACGTGACTGGCTTGAGGGACCCAGTCGGTTTGCCCGTAACGGTCACCACGGATTTCTTGTTGGCCCAGTACTTTTGTATGAAGAACACCGTTAACGCCGGCACTAGGAGCACCAACGCTACTCCAGCGGCCCCAGAAATGTCACCCGAACCAGCTACAGCGAAATAGATCTGACTGGCTAGCACCCGATAGTCACCACCAATGACCAGAGGGTTGGCCAGGTCGGCGATACCCTCGACAAAGAGCACCAAAAAAGAGGAGAGCATTGCTGGCAGCACCATGGGGACGGTTACCTTGAAAAGGGTCTTGAACTCGGACGCCCCCAAGCTAGAGGCGGCCTCAAACGTCGCCGGATCCAGATTCTCAAACATCCCCTTGATGTTCAGGTATGCAACTGGCGTAAACGTCATGGTCAGCACTGTGACCAGACCAGGCAACCCATATATATTGAACTCCAGCCCAAAAAGGCCGTTGGTGACCATCCCCCGCTTGCCGAACAGGGTGATGATTGCTGTCGCCGCCGCAAAAGGAGGAGAAATGGTGGGCAACAGGGTCAACCAATGCATGGCCTTCTTGCCAGGCATTTGGATGAATGTTTCCACATAAGCACAAACGAACCCTATGAACGTCCCAATAAGGCCAACCAGCAAACCCAGAACTATGCTGTGCCAGAATGTCTCCGCATGATTAGCGAAAGCACCGGCCATCGCCGTCCGTCCGGCCGGGCTGAAAGCCGATACCAATAATTTGACGACCGGTAGTCCCAAGACCAACGTCAACACTACGACGACTCCGGCCAGAATTACCCAGACAGAAGCGCTTTCACGCGGTTTGGATCGGTTACTCCCGCTATGGCGGGAGGGGTCCTTACCCCTCACCGGAGCCCCATCTGCACCAGACGGCGCGGCGACGGCAGCAATCACAGCATTTGCCATATATACCCATCCCCTTTCCACAAATCCGTTCTTTCAAGCATCGATGGCGCTTTTACGCCCGTCACCCTCACTTCGCACTGGAAGAGGAAGCGATGTCGCTTTCAAACGATTTGATGAAAGCATCACGCGCATCTGCAGCCTGACGCACATTCCAATCAACCTTCTTGACCTTGTCCTGCCGAGGCACACCGTCACCGATCTTCGCCTTAGGGTTCGTCGGCGCCGCATAGGAAGGCACTTCCGCATACAGGTTCTGTGCCTGCGTGGTCATCATCCAATCGGCGAATGCCTTGGCGTTCTTGATGCTACGGGCACCTTTCAGGACGGAAATCGCACCCACCTCGTAACCAGTGCCCTCCGTTGGGTAGGTGGTTTTCAAATCCGGATAGCCCGCCTTTATCGCCTTCTGACAATCCGAATCCAATGCGATGGCGACGCTGACCTCGCCCCTTCCCGCCTGTTCCGTACCCGTTGCGGCTGACTTGGAGTACTGCATAACATTGGGATTGAGTTGTTTGAAGTAATCGATGGCCGCTCCCTTGTCCCCATTATGCAGCACCGCCTGAGTGAACATGGCCATATAGCCGACACCGGCCGTGGCCGGATGGGGCATCGCGACTGCACCCTTGAGCTTGTTGTCCAGTAAATCCGCCCACGAAACGGGAGGCTTCACACCTTTCTTACCCAATTCGGCGGTATTTGAGCAGAATGCTATCGAATCTGTATAGAAACCGGTCCAAGCGCCTTTGTCGTCTTTATAGTCTGCCGCGAGATCACCTGCTCCTTTAGGCGCATAATGCTCAATCATGCCCTTATCGTCGGCCAGCAGATGGTTCTCGGCCTGTCCACCCGCCCACACGTCGAACTCTCCAGGATTCGTCGCGAGCCTTGCAAGCACCTCGCCGGCACCGAGCCGCACATAAGTCGTTTTGATACCAGTATCCTTCGCAAAAGCCTTGGTCACAGCTTGGCAGAAGTCTTCCTGCTGGGAGCACGCTATCGAGACCGTGCCACTCCCCTTCGAGCTGTCCACCTTACCGCATCCTGACATCGCCACCAGTGCAGTGGCAGCCATTGCTACTGCCAGGGCGCGCTTCCCTTGTGATCTTTTACTCATCATTGAGCCTTCCATTTAAAATCCGCAATCACGCTTATGTGATTGCGCTTTCATTTCACATATTAACAAGTCTTCCGCGCAAACACAACTCATTTATTGCAAACTTCAGATGATTGCGCATTCATATGCCATGTACTTACGTCAATGCCGAGACAGTCAACGCAAGCCCCCCCCCCCCCGCCAGTACACGGGTAAATGGAGGGGCTGAAAGCGATAAAGCTTCAGAACTCAGAGAGCAAGCGCTCGACGCTGCCGATGCGCTTGATCCTGGGTCGCCAGACCGGCCAACCGCGCGCGATGACCAGCTTGGGAGCGGCCAGCACTGAAAGGTCCTGGGCCGGGTCCCCGTCCAGAACCAGCAGGTCTGCGTCCTTGCCAAGGGCGATCGAGCCGGTCACATCGTCCACCCCCAGATTCCGCGCATTCACCTGCGTGGCTGCATGGAAGGCCTGGGCGGGCGTATAACCGGCGAAGCGGACCAGCAGGTCCAGCTCCCGCCAGGTGTTGTACTGGGTTACCAGGGTCATGCCGGTGTCGGTGCCGACGCCCTCGGCGATGCCTGCCTCGCGCGCCTGGCTGGCGCCCTCCAGCATCCCCTTTACCACTTGCTCGGAGTTCGCCCGCACGATGTCGGAGACGCCGAGCTCCTCCTGGCTGACCTTGACCAGCGGCAGTCCGGCCGACAGGGTTGGGTTCAGCCCCGAAAACCCCCTCAGGGAACGGGGGTTGTGGCGGAAGAGGTCGATGATCTCATCATCCATGCGGCTGCCGTGCTCGATGGTGTCCACACCCGCCCGCAGAGCCGCACGCACCCCCTCGGTACTCTGGGCATGGGCCGCGACGATGACACCGGCCTCGTGTGCCTCCTCGCACACGGCAGCCATGGATTCCTCATCCATCTGCGGACTGCCGGCCACGCCAAGCTCCCTGGCATCGGTCACACCGCCGGTCGCCGCAACTTTCAGGGCGTTGACCCCGTGCTCCAGATTGGTCCGGGCGTTGAGCCGGGCCTCTTCAGGGCTGCTGGACGTCAACGCGATGTATGGGTCTCCGTGCCCGCCGGGAATTGACAGCATGGGACCGGAAGCCAGGATGCGGGGGCCCAGGGTCTGGTCTGAATCAATCCGGTCGCGCAGGGCCACCACCTCATAGCCCGCGTCACCCAAGGTTCGGATGGTCGTGACGCCGGAGTTGAGCAGTGCCTTGGCGGAGGCCTGCGCCCTGGCCGCCAGGTACGCCTTGCCGATCGGTCCGTGGATCAGGGCCATGACAGCCTGCTGCTTGCGCGGTCCGCCTGCGCCGACGGCAAGCGGTTTGCCATCGGCGAACAGGTGGGTATGGGCATTGATGAGCCCTGGCGCTACCACTTTGCCAGTGGCATCGATCCTGTGATAGCCCCGTGGAACGGAGACCTGCCCGGACGGCGCCATCCCTTCTATCCGCCCTTCCGCACCCACGACAACCGTCATGTCGCGTACAACCTGTCCATCGGCATCCCCACTGGCCACATTCGCATGTTCAAGTGCGAAGGGCTCACGGGCTTTCCTACCTACAGCGGATTCCATGGGCGACTCCCCTCCCTTGTCCGGGACCCCTTCCATACGACAATGGCCCGGGGCTTGCCGCCTCGGACCATTTGCTCTCTGTGCCCCCGCGGGGGCTCGAACCCCGGACACGCTGATTAAGAGTCAGCTGCTCTAGCCAACTGAGCTACAGGGGCGTAGCACATTCAAGAGCCAAGAAGCAACTATACCGCTTTTTCGCTCGGGCGCAAGGCCCTCAGCTTACGGCGTGCCGTCGGCCGCCATCCGCCGGATGGTCGGACCGGGCGGCAGAGGAGACGGAAGATGCAACCCGGTAGGCCGGTATCCTCAGCGTCTCCTCGGCACCCTCAAGCGCTCATACGATCTTGGGCATGGGCGTGGTCAGGGACTTCGTCAGGTTCACCTGGATCAGTCCTGCACCGGTATGGGCCTCGACTTTTTTCAGGGTCACGGTCCGCTCGGCCTCGGGGGCCGAATCGTCATCGGTCATCGTGGCCGGGGATTTGACCGCGACGGGCACCAGGTCGTTCAGGTCCAGCCCCTGCCCCTTGCACAAGGCACGGGCGGCGGCCAAGGAGTCCATGAAATCAGGGCCGCATACCACGCGCCCGGCAGGCACCCCATAGGCCGAGGATGCTATCCACCGCAACTGATCGACCAGGTCCATGCCCTTGTGGGAGCGCAGGGCCTCCGCCGGAGCCTGTGCGCCATGGGACCGCCCCTCCTGCAGGACCTCGATGAAGTCATCCAGCTGGGCGGCCAGAGCCGATCCGCCGTCGCGGAAAAGGTTGCCTATGATGGGCCGCCGCAAACCCAGCTGATCGGTGGTTCGCCGCAGGTCGTCCACTTCGCCGTCCTCCCCCTCCCACAGGTTGACGAGCGGGAAAGCCGGGATTCCCAGGCCCTCCATACGCCTGACATGGAAGGGGTAACGCCAGCGCAGTGCCGGGTCGTCACGCCAGGTGGTGGCGCGGGTGACCACAACCGCTGCCGCCGGCCACTGGGCGCCGAACTCCCGCGCGGCGATGTCCAGCCACTTCTGGGCGCCCGCATCGGCGCCATACCCTGCCTCGACCACGACCAGGTCGTGCCGGGCGCAGGCCATCTGGACCGAAACCAGGCTGGGGATTCCCAGGGATACATTGGCGAAAGGCCCGCAGTGCACATAGACCGGTGAACCCGCCTGGGTGGTCGTCATGGCCGGTTTCACCGCATCGGACAGCATGTTCGTGATTCGCCACAGGTCGACGAAGGAGCCAAACAGGACCGGCCGGCCGTCCTTGGTGCCTGCCGTCATGGCCGCCACCCGCCGGGACACCTCCTCCATGGAACGCGAAAGCACAACAATCTGCATGAGTTCACAAGTGGGGGTGAGCACCACCCGTTCGGGAATGTCGGCCTTGCCCCGGTCCACCATGATCTGACGCAGGGCACGCGAAGGCACCTCGGAGACACGCGGCAGCAGTATGGTGTCGAGGACCCCCTCATCCACGGCCTTTTCGGCAAAGGAGACCAGGAGGTTCTGGGCGTTCTCGATGGCCGCCATTTCCCCGCACAGACCCCAGTCCACCAGCTCCGGATGAGCCAGGGAGGATTTGCCGCCGCCCGAGGCGCCGCCCTTGGACCCGGCGGCCGTAATGCCCATGCTTGGTTGGCGCAGGACCGCCGCGGCGTCCACTCCCCGCTCGCGCAAGGCATCGATCAATGCGATCGTCGTGGTGGTCTTGCCTTCGCCGCGCGAGGCTTTCAGCGGGGTGTCGGCGGTGACCAGGATCACCTGGCCCCGCTTGGCCCGCCCATCAGGCTGGGTCCGCAGATAATCCAGGTAGCCGAAGGCGTCCACCTTGTCGACCAGACCGTATGGTTTCACGAAATCATCGAATGAGGCCATGCCGCCCTCCCGTTCCCGCGCCGACTTACCCGTGCGCGACGAAGCCGATACTGATATGGATACACGCTATCCGCCGGCAGGGCCCTGTTCCAGACCGCCAAGCCGACGGAGGAATGCCGCTCAGTGGTCGGACATGTGGTAGGCGTTGCGCATCTTCAGGCTGACCGTGTAGAGCACCTTGCCCAGCAGGTCATCGGTCTCCCTGCGCACTTGGTCGGCCATGGCCTCGTTGGCGGCGCGCAACACCTCGCGCACCTCCTCGTTGTCGGTGCCGTCTTCTGCACCCTGCAGGCGGGCCACCTGATCGTCGCCGGCGGCGATCATCCGGTGTGCCAGACCACCGATCCTCTGCTGGTAGCGCTCGTTGGCGTTCGCCGTGTCCGCATAGGCCGAGTCGGACAGCGCCGCGATGATGCGATCGGACCAATACAGGGTGTCGGTGGTCACCCGTTCGCCCGCATCTGCCAGGTATGCCGGCGTTTCATCCACGTTCGTGTAGAAGGGGATCAGGGCATTGAAGGGGTTGGAACCGAAAGCCATCCACTGGACGGCCATGCAGCCGGCCGGTGCATAGGGGCGCAGCTGGATGACGGCCAGCTGGTCGGTACGGTTGATGCCGATGGGGCGGTAGAGGCCCTTGGAGTGCTCATCACCGATGATCGCATAGGGATCGTATACGGTGCCCTGGTAGTGGGAGCTCAGCAGGTACTTGACATCCTCAATCGTGATTTTGCGTTCGGGCTGGCGGCACCATGGTATGTCGTCGCTCATGGGCGTATGGTCGGCGTCCGGGCCGTCCCAGACTTCGTCGTAGGGGTTCAGGAAGCGCTGCATGTACCAGGCGCGCGGCGTGTTGTAGACATGGTCGGAATCCGAGTGGGAGCCGAAGGCTGTGCGCGGATTGAATGGTGAGACCGACTCGATGGACAGGTCCAGGTGGTTCGTATCGATGAACTCACGCAGGTCGGCGGAGCACATGCACTCTTCCTGTGCGCCCAGGGCGTCATCCAGGTCCAGCTCGTCGATGCCAAGCTGATTGGGCATGGTCACGTAGCAGTCATCGGGCACGCGGCGGGCGATCCAGTGGTGTCCGCCCACGGTCTCCATCCACCAGATTTCGTCGGAGTCGGAGAAGGCCACTCCGTTCATCTCGTAGGTGCCGTACTCCTCCAGCAGGGCTCCCAAGCGCTCGACACCCTCCCTGGCCGAGCGGATGTATGGCAGGACGATGGTGACCAGATCCTCCTCGCCGATGCCGCCGGCCTGCTCAGGCACATAATCCACGTCCCCCGACCTGCCCACGGCGGGCACAAGCTCGACCAGCGGGTCGGCACCCAGGATGCGCTCGTTGGTGGTGATCGTCTCCGTGGCGGTCATGGCCACATTCGCCTCGTTTACCCCGTTCTGTCCCCAGATGCCCTTGTTCAGGATGGAGTTGGGCACCGCCGTGTACCGCATGGGATCGTCGGGCAGGTCTATCTCGACGTGACTCAGAACGCTGCGATAGTGCCTGGGCTGCTCATCCGGGCGGACAACGATGAAGCGTTTGGGCCTGAACTGACCGTTGGCCGAATCCTCATTGCGGGCGATGATGGTGGAGCCATCATAGCTTGCCTTCTTGCCGACTAGGAGCGTTGTACAGGGCATGGTGCGCCTTCCTTTTCCCGTGGCCGACGACGCGGCCGAACGGCTTGCGTGGACGAACCGCCGGACGCTCCCGGAGCGCGCCAAACACACCAGGACCGTCTTGCGTGGCTCCCACTCTACCGTCCCCAAGTAACGGGCGGAAGCCCAAGGCTCACCGACGCCGGCTCAGGCTTCGGCAGGCAACCAGGCCTCGGCCTGGGCCAATACAGCCGGGTTGTCATGGACGGCGCGCTCCAGGGCATTGAGCCAGAAGCCCTCCTCCAGGCCGGGCAGGGGCATGCCAGTGGCCCAGACGCGCAGGACATAGTCATGGGTCGTGTCCGGCGGAGTGGGTCCGTTGTAACGGCATGTCAGGGCAGGGTTGGTGCCCCCTACGAACTTGGATGCCTGCGAGGTCCGGCCCTGGGTCGCGCCAGGAGCCAGGTCCGACAGGCGACGCGAAAGGTCGGCGGGGACGTGCACCGCACCGGATGCCGGATCTTCCACCAGCCGGCCCAAGGGCAGGTTGGCCAATGACCAGTGGATCCACTGGAAGCCACAGACCGGGATGGAATCGGGGTCGACCAGCTCCCAGCTCAGGAAGGCTGCTCCCTCTGGCAGGTCCTCCAGCATGAAGGGGAAGGAGACGACCGGTGTATCGTCCAGACTGCGGTCGCCGCCGGCCCGCTTGGCGTATTCGTCGGGAATGATGTCGAAATCGGTTGCGATTCTCATACGTTCATTCTCCCGCCCTGCCGCCAGCAGTCAAACCCGGGCCGTTCGCACGGGAACGAGCGGGATTCCTGGCCCAGGCCTCAGACCAGGAGGTCACACATCATGGCCTCCAGATCCAACAGCTGGGAACCGTTGCCTTCGATCCTCCGACGGGCCACTCCGATCTGGCGGATGCGCTCTATGGCGCCCTGGCGGCTCAGACGTACGGACAGTTCGGTGATGGCGGCACGGTTCTCCAGGTTGACCAGGCCAACCTGCGCTTCGGCGCCGTTCTGTATGACGCACACGTCCCGGTAGACGGAGGCGATCGTATTCAGGTCGCGGTCAAGCACGTCGCGGGAGCGCCTGATGGTCCGGCGACGCAGCTCGTCCTTTCCGATGAGCTCATGGTAGGCTCCCAGGATCTGACGAGGCACCGGATCGCCCGGCTTCAAGCCATTGATACGCCGGAAGTCGGCCTCGTCCGCCGCCACCTGCTTTTCCGCGTATCGCTTGGCCTGCTCCTGGGCCTGGTCGGCCATCCTGACACCAAGCAGAATCGCCTGGGAAGCACGGTGCATGTCCAACAGGCCGACAACCAGATCATCGCGCTCCTTCAGCACCTGAGGGTCGCTGGCGTAGAGCTTGGCCACACCGATGTGCCCTTGGGCCAGGCGGGCGGCGCGTGCCGCCAGGTGACGCTCCGTTCCCATGCTGGTCTGGAGGAAATCGGCCACGGCCTTGTCGGTGGGTACCGCAAGGCTCACGATGCGTGTGCGCGAGCGGATGGTGGGCAGCACGTCCTGGGCGCTGGGTGCGCACAGAATCCAGACCGTATGTTCGGCCGGCTCCTCGATCTCCTTGAGGAGCACATTGGTGGTGCGCTCCATCATCCGGTCCACATCCTCGATCACGATCACCCGCCACGGGGCGGTGGACGGCATCTGCTCGGAGGCCATGATCAACCGGCGGACCTCCTTGATGCCGATTGTCACCCTCTCTGTGGCAAGGTAGGTCACATCGGGATGGCTGCCGGCCAATACCTGCCGGGTTTGGCTGGTTGGCTCGTCACCAAGGCCGTGATCAGGGCTGATCAGGGCCGCCGCAAAGGCCTTGGCCAGGTTGGAACGCCCGGATCCAGGGGGGCCGCAGAACAGCCAGGACTGGGTCATGTCATCCCTGGCCTGGTCCTGCGAGGCGACCACCCGCTTCAGCAGGTCGACCGCATTATCCTGACCGACCATGGAGTCCCAGACGCTCACCGCCCCTGACCCATCCGGTCGTCTTCGGCGGAATCGGTGAGACTGGCTGCGGGCTCCACATCACCGTCGCCGTCCAAGGCGGCGTCGCTGTCCTCATCATCGCCCCCATCGTCCAGCTCGTCGTCATCCTCATCCGCGTCATATCCGGCATCGCCCGCATCATCGTCCAGGTCGTCTTCCTGGGCATCCGGATCCGCCGGGTCATCGCCGTCGGCCGCGTCATCACCGTCCTCGTCGTCATCCTGGTCGGGAAGGTTGGGAATCATGTCAGCGGTCAGGGCTTCCAGATCCTCCTGGATCAAGCGCCAGACCTCATCGAGCGGCAACGAGGCATCGATCACCCGGAAGCGGTCAGGTTCCTGCTCGGCCAGCTCCAGGAACTTCTCCCGCACCTGCTCCTGGAAGGCGTCACCTGCGGCCTCCAAACGGTCGGGCTCATCGTTCACCCGGTCGTGGGATTGGGCGGGGTCTACGTCCAACAGATAGGTGCGCTTGGGGATCAACCCGTCTGAAGCCCAGGCGCTCAAACGTGCTATGGAGCCTTCGTCCAACTTACGCCCACCAGCCTGGTAGGCGATCGTGGAGTCGGAGTAGCGGTCGCACAGTACGATGTCGCCACGCTCGAGTGCCGGCCGAATAACCTGGGCCACATGCTCGGCCCGGTCCGCCGCATACAGGAGGGCCTCAGTGCGCGAATCCAGGTCGTCGGAGGAATCCACCACGTCGGTGCCGCCGGTCACCGCGAAAGAGGGGAAAGCACACATACCGTGCAGGACCAGTTCCCTGATGGCAAGACCCGCCGGGGTGCCGCCCGGTTCCCGGGTCACCATCGAGCGCAGCCCCTTGCCCTGCAGGTAATCGCGGGCGCGCTGGGCCTGTGTGGTCTTACCCGCTCCGTCAACACCCTCGAACGATATGAACAATCCCTGACTCATGAATGATCCTCACTGGTCTTGCGACTGGTGCCCCTGACCGATTTGGTCTTCGCGGCCGATTTGGACACACTAGCCTTGCGCGTAGACGCGGTTTTCGCCTTTGGAGCCTTTCGGGTGGCCGCCTTCGCGCCGGACCCCGACTTGGATGCGCTCTTGCGAGCCGTCCCCTTCCTGGCTGAGCCGGTCGAGCCCTTGCGGGCGCTGGTCCTCTTCCGCCGCTTGGTCGGTCCGGCGGCACGTTTTTCCGCCAGCAGGCGGAAGGCCACTTCGGGTTCGATGGAGGCCGGGGTGTACTGCTTGGGCAGCGTGCGGTTGGTTTCGCCGTCGGTGATGTATGCCCCGTAGAAGCCATCCTTGATGGTCACGGGCTTCCCGTTGTCCGGATCGGGGCCGAGTTCGCGCAGGGGCGGCTTGGCGGCGCCCCGGCTCCTACGCCCGTACTTGGGCTGGTTGAAAAGCTCCTGGGCCGTGACCTGGTCCACGGTGAAGATCTGATCCTCGGAGGCCAGCGAGCGGGTCTCGCTGGAGCCGTCCGCCTTGCTGGCGGTCAGGTAAGGACCGTAGCGGCCGTTGCTGGCGGTCACCGTGGCTCTGCTCATTTCACCGGTCTTGGCATCGGTCAGTTCGACCTCGCCGACTTCGCGCGGCAGGCCCAGCAGCTTCAGAGCATCATCCAGACCCACGGTGTCCGGATCCATGGTCTTGAAGAGGGAAGCCATCCTGGGTTTGGGTTCGGTCGCTTTCTTTCCTGCGGCCTTCTTCTCCGCAGCTTCCTTGATACCGGCCTCCACCTCCGGTGTGATCAGGGCCAGGTATGGTCCGAAGCGGCCCTTGCGCAGCTCCACGCGCCCGCCGGTGGCCGGGTCGGTGCCCAGCACGCGAGGCCCGCCGGAGTTGGTCTCGATCAGCTCGCGCGCCTTGGCCACGGTAAGCTCGTCAGGTGCCAGTGTTTCCGGCAGGGAAGCCCGCTTGGGGTCACCTTTGTCGTCCTTGTGGTCCGTATCCTCAAGGTAGGGGCCGTAGCGGCCCACACGCACCTGAAGCCCGTCACCGATCTGGATGGTGTTCACCTGGTGGGCGTCGATGTCGCCCAATTGCGCCACCTGCTCCTGCAGGCCCTCGTGGGCTTCCTCCGCTGACTTGGCGGCACCCGGCCCCGAACCGAAGTAGAAGCGGGTGAGCCAATCCTTGCCGGATTCCGCCCCGTGTGCGATCTGATCCAGACCGTTTTCCATCAACGCCGTGAACCGGTAATCCACATACTGGGGGAAGTTCGTCTCAAGGAGTTTGATGACGGAGAACGCCAACCAGGAGGGGATGAGCGCCCGGCCACGCTCGTACACATACCCACGGTCGATGATCGTCGAGATGATTGAGGCGTAGGTCGAGGGCCGGCCTATCTCCTTGGCCTCCAGGGTCTTGACCAGTGAGGCTTCGGTGTAACGGGCCGGCGGCTGGGTCTCGTGACCCTCGGGCTCGACCGAGTCGGCCTTGAGTCGCTGCCCCTTGTCCATCGGCGGCAGGGAGCCGTCGCCCTCGGCCTTGCCGTTCTTGCCACCCTTGCCGGGTTCGGCCGTGAAGCCCATGGCCTTCATGAAACCGGGGAACTCGATCACGGTGCCGGAGGCCTGGAAGACGGACTCGCCCTCGGTCTGCGTGGGCGCGCTCAGCCGCACCGTGGCGGTCGATCCGGTCGCGTCGGCCATCTGCGAGGCCAGGGTTCGCCGCCAAATCAGCGTGTAGAGCTTCAACTGGTCGGGCGGCAGTGACGAGGCCAGCTCCTGGGGGCTGCGGAAGCGCGAGCCGGCCGGGCGGATGCACTCGTGGGCCTCCTGGGCGCCGGCGGTCTTGGTCACGTACTGCTTGGGACCGGAGGCCAGGTACTGCTTGCCGTAGACCTCCTCCACGCTCTTGCGGGCGGCCGAGATGGCCTGCTGGGAGAGGGTGACCGAGTCGGTACGCATGTAGGTGATGTAACCGTTCTCGTACAGGCTCTGGGCGGCGCGCATGGAGGCGCGCGAGCTCATGCCTAGCCGGTTGCCGGCGGTCTGCTGCATGGTCGACGTCGTGAAGGGCGGCTGCGGGCGGCGGTGGTAGGGCTTGGTCTCCAGCGAGGTCACCGTGAATTCCGCGGCCTTGAGCTCTCCGGCCAGGCGCTCGGCCGTGGCCTGGTCCAGCTGCCGGGCCTGGTCCTTCCTGGCGCCGGCGGTCAGCTGCCCGTCCGAGGAGAAGTCCTTGGAACCGGCCAGCCGCCGGCCGCCCAGCTCCACCATCCGCGCCTGGAAACGTTCGGAGCCGGACTCGCTCAGGGCGCTCTGGGCGGCCAGGTCGGCCACCAGGTCCCAGTAGGGGGCGCGGACGAAGGCGATGCGCTCGCGCTCACGCTCGACGATCAGCCGGGTGGCCACGGACTGCACGCGCCCGGCCGAGAGCCCCGGCCCCACCTTGCGCCACAGGACCGGAGAGAGCTCATAGCCGTAGAGGCGGTCAAGCACACGCCGGGTCTCCTGGGCGGTCACCATGTTCGAGTCCACGTCGCGCGTATGGTTCAGCGAGTCCTTGATGGCCTCGGGCGTTATCTCGTGGAAGACCATACGCTTGACCGGTACCTTTGGCTTGAGGGTCTGCACCAGGTGCCAGGCGATGGCCTCGCCCTCCCGGTCCTCATCAGTGGCCAGGTACAGCTCGTCGGCGCCCTTGAGCGCCTGCTTCAGACCGGATACGGTCTTTTTCTTCCGATCGTCGACGATGTAATAGGGCTTGAAGTCGTGGTCCACGTCCACGCCGAACCTGCCGAAGCGCTCCTTCTGTGAAGCGGGGATCTGCGAGGGCTTGGCCAGGTCACGGATGTGCCCCACCGAGGCCATGACAGTGTAGCCCGGCCCCAGGTATCCGCCTATCTTCTTGGCTTTGGTGGGCGACTCCACGATGACCAGCTTATTGCCGTGTGCCATGGCCTCTCCTTATATATGCGCTACTCGCCGCCATCTTACCCACCAGCCGTCGTCATCGTGCAAGGAACGCCGGGGTATGTGGTCCAACGTGCCGGCGGGGAGAACGGTCCCGGCGGTTCACCCGCACAGCTGACAGCCGAATTCGCCATAGGCCGATCCGGCACCCAGCGGACAGCCATCGAACATGCACCGAGAGTCCTGGAATCCCCCGGCGTCATGCCGACACAACATGCACGACCGCGAGGGTCGGGATACCGTAAACAACCTCCGGAATCCCCTCTTCCGCATCTTTTCAACCCCGGTCGGGCGGCGTGGGCGGTGCCCCCAGCAACCCGATCTTGGACAGCGGCGAAGCCGTGACCTGCCGCATGGCCAACACCGCGCCGAATACGATCGCGGCCACCGAGGCGATGAAGACCACCGCCGAGACATGCGCACCATAGAAGGTCCAGCTCTCCCCCAGTTCCAGACCTGAGGCCATCTGCCAAACCAGGTAGCAGCCATAAAGCAGTCCCAGGACACCGGCGGTGAGCATGACCGTGGAGAGAATCTGCACCGAGGCGGAGGAGGCTCGGGTGCCGGGCGCGTCCATACCCGAGCCGCGGGTCAGGGCCAGCATGATCAGGGCCAGGCCGCCAGCCAACAGGATGGACACGATCACGTCGATGGGCCGGTGCCAGTGGGCAAAGATCAGGGAGCAGGCCATGGCCGTCGTGAGCAGACAGCCCAGCAGCGCACACAGGGCACGCCACGTACGCGGCACCGAGCAGACCAGCACAATGCATACCGTGGCCATCAGCAGTGTGTGCCCCGAGGGGGCCGTGTTGGCGCGCATGGACTCCACGTTGATCAGGTAGGGGCGGGGCAGGATTCGCTTGAGCAGGTGGCCCGTCGGGAGGCATATGGCCATGAAGACCGCCAGCTGCCCCAGCAGCCACCAACGCTTGCGCAGGGCCGCGACCGCGCCGCCCGCCACAGCGATGACCACGCACAGCGGCAGCACGAAACCGTTGGAGTGGAAGGGGTTCAGAGCGGCGGCAAGCCAGGGGGCGCGAGCCAGGTATCCGGCGAAGTTCCGGTAGACCTCGTCATCGTACTGCTGCCCGGTCGCGGTGCGCACGCCCAGCCACCAGACACCCGCCGCTGCCAGCAGGAAGGCGATCCCCAGGGCCAGGCAGGCAATCCAGGAGGAGGTATGGGGTCGCACTGTCAGCGGGTCCATCCGTTCCAGCTGCTCCGGATCATCGGCCGCCGCCTGGTCGTCACGCCGGGCCAGTCCCTGCAAATCCTGCAGGGATGCCAGCGTGGCCGGGTCGTCGGCTTGGGGCGAGAAAGGCGAATACCCGGGCCGGCCCAAGGGGGAGGACCGGGTGGGGTCGACGGCCGTCGCCGGGTCGGGGAAAGCCTGTCCGCCCGCCAGGCCGGCCAAGCCGGGGTCAGGCGCGCCGACCGACGGAAAGACGGGGTCTTGGCCACCGTCATACCCTTGCTTGCGCGGGGTCCCCGTCCCCTCGCCCCAATCCTGCACTTGCTGATCCGTCATAGCTCCAAACTCTATCGACTCCCCCGGTCCGCCGCGCACCCAAGCCCCAAGAATCGCACTACGTTTACAGGTGGGCCAGACGGCCACCCCGGCCCGACCACCCCTTCTCCGATAGGGCGCATGGTGGATGATAGGTTTGTGCTGAGGGCGAATATTGTCACCGCGCGGGGGCGGAGAGAGGAAGCGAGCATGAAGTACTGTACCCAGTGCGGGACGGCCAATGGGGACGACGACCGGTTCTGCAACCAGTGCGGACAACCGCTGGAAGTTCCGGGGGCGATCGGCACACAGGCTGAGCAGAGCGGCAAGCAAACCGCCGAACAGATCAAGCAGGCCGACAATCATGCCGCCGGGGAGGGCAAGGCCAGCGAATCCGGTAAAGACAGCGGGCCGGCGAAAGCGGCTGATCCCGCCGAAACCAACGAAAGCGGCCAGGACAAGCCCGCGAGCGCGGCTGAGATTGGCACTAGCGATGCAGCTGCCATACCTCCCTCCGGCGGGCCAGGCTCCGGCTCCGGGCCGGCGCCCGCGATTCCTCCGGCCGACGGCGACGACCCCTCGGCCACGGCGGTTGTCTCCCGCAAGAAGCTCTACATCCTGCTGGCCGCCATCGTGGCAGCGGCGCTGGTTGCCACAGGTGGATTCGTCGCCTACCGGCAGTTCGCCCCCAAGAGTGTGCCCCAGGTGCAGGCCAAGACCGCCAAGGAGGCAGTGGACCAGCTCAAGAGGGCCGGCATCCCAGCCAAGACCGAGCTCCAGTTCAGCCCCAAACGCAAGGGCTCCTTCGTCCGCCTGGCGGGCGCTGACAAGGACGGTCACCTGCCCAAGGGCAGGGGCGTCACGGTGACCGAATCCGCCGGCCCCGGCGTGCCCAAAGGCACGGTCGGCCAGGCCAAGGACAAGGCCGTGACCAGCCTGAAAGCCATGGAGGTGCCCCTCACTGTGGCCGACGTGGTCTCCTCCAAGCCAGGCGACGCAGGCAAGGTCGTGGCCTCCTACCCAGCGGATGGGCAGGCCGTGTCCGACCCCAAGGAAGGCATCCACGTTGGCGTCGCCTCCGACAAGGCGGGCATCCCCATCGAGATCGCCGGCTTGGACCAAGCCCAGGCGCGTAGCCAACTGGAGGCCAAAGGCTACACGGTCAGCATGGAGCCGCGCTTCTCCAGTCGCAGGAACCTGGGCAAGATCGTGGGCGCCAACCCCTCGATCGGCCTGCCCACCGACACCAGGACCGTCAGCCTGTACTACGGCGTGGACGCCAGCAAGAAGCTGGATGTGGTCGCCAGCATAGAGAACGCGGGCAACCAGTCCGCCTACCTCCTCGACAAGCCGCAGAACCTGGCCGGGCAGTACTGCACCGAGGGTGGCGACTGCCTGAGCCTGGACGCGATCAGCAAAGACGAGGCCGGCAGCAGTTTCGGCGTATCCACCGAATACCTCAAAGTGCGCGGCGAGACGATTCCCCCCGACAACTGGCGCGATTACTTGAGTTTGTGCACCTTCTCCCAAGACCCCTCCGGCTGCATCCCTCCCAACACGAGCCTGGACGAGGGCGCCGGATACATGAAAAACCACCTGATCTCCGGCCAGAGCGGAGCATTTGAACTGTATGCGGGCATGGGGCTGCCCAACTGCGGCACCACGCCCTTCCAGGGAGGTCTCTGCGAGAACGGCCACATCAGCTATAGGTCCATCGACGAACTGGCGGGCAACCCAAGCCTGACAAGTTCCGGCATCAAGTGGAAGGCCAAGGACTTCTTCGTCTACATGCCGGTGGGTGCCAAACTGGACCAGCTGGAATCGGACGGCTACTTCGCCGGCAAGCCCGGTTTCAAACCGGACCAGGACCGCCCCTATCTGATCAAGCGCGACAACAGCAAGTACCAGGACCGCCCGGCTGATGACCGCATGGGCAACGATCCTTACACGCCCACCCAGTACGGCAAGGCCGAGCCCTTCCAGGAGGCGCCGAACAAGACGAACGTCTACTACCTGGTGGAGGATTCGATCGACTGGAAGGCCCTGGGCGGCAGCAGCGCATCCGGACCATCCGCTGCTGGAGCGAGCGGAAAGGCCAGTCAGGACTTCAGCGCTCTGGCCGGCCAGTGGCAATGGACAGAGTCCGGGGACGGCTCCCTGCTCAGCACCATGACCATCCAGTCGGACGGCAGTTTCACCGGCGGTACCTACCACCGTACCGACGAGCCCAACTTCCTGGACGGCGAGACAGAGAACTTCAGCGGCCGTTTCACCAAAATCGTCAGCAACAAGGACGGCACCAAAACCCTGACCCTGGACCCCGAATCCATCCAGGGGGTCTCGGATGCCATGCGCGACAAATCCGGCGTGTCCAAAACGACATACACCTTCGTACCTGCCGGACAGTCCATCCCGGGTATGGACGACAGTATGCGCGGTGCCATTCAGAACTATGATGGCAACCAGGACGGCCCCACTGCCAAAGAGGACGCGCTCCGGGCCGACGGCATCGTCTTCATCAGGAAGAACAGCTGAGCCGCTGGCCGGCGCGACCGCAGGAAGCGTAAAGAACGTAAAGCGAGAGCCCCTGACATCGTCTCCAAACGATGCAGAGGCCCTTGCCTGCGCTGCGTAGTGCGCCGTCCCGGCGGCTATCAGTAGTAGGATTTGACGGAGTCGTCGATCTTGACGGTCAGCTCGCCGTTCCTGATTGAGAAGCTTCCGACCAGATAGCCGGACGCGGAGGACGTGTCATCCAACCAATCGTCATCCGAATAGAACCGGTACTGGTAACTGATGCCGGTATGGATCAGATCGGTTTTGAACTCGCCCGTCCCCAGGTCCAGCTTGTCCAATGAAGGCGAACCATTGACCCGCCGCCGGATGTTCGTGTAGGCCGGGCGGCCGCCGTCGCTGAAGGACCCGTTGGAGAAGTTGCAGCCGGTCTTGCGCAACTCGCTGGAGGCCGTGCACTCGTCGATCCGCTTCTGCACCTGCTCCAGGATTCCCTGTTCCAGGGCGTCGGTGGCCTGCGGGGCCACATAGGCCACCTTATCGGAATCGTTGAGCTTGACGGGCTCGGCTTTGACATACTTGGACTTGGGCAGCTCCACCTTGGCCACACCCGGGTAGACCGGCAGCGTGTACTGGTCCATGGAGGTGTAGTGCGTCCTGTCGCCGTCCTCCGAGGGAGCCTGGTCGGCGGGCGGACTGACTACCTGCTTGTCCGTGCCCGCCTTCGCCAGTGTGACATCGATGCCGTTGACCAGCACGTTATCCACGGTCTTGGGGGCGGCCACCTTTATGGACGTGGTCAACGGACTGACGATCCGCCAGGAGTCAAAGATGAGGAACTGCTTGCCGGACGGTTCCACGCTCAGCTGTTTGGACTGCTGCACCCCGTTGGCCGAGTATGCGACCCTCACCTGGTAACCCGGACCGTTCGGCTTACGGACCAAGGGGCCGACCACAACGTCCTTCATGCGCGAGCCCTCGTCCTTGGCGTACTCGTTGGTCAGCAGGACGCGAGATTCGTTGGCCACGCCCGGGTCCACCATCTGGTTGGCCCGCTTGAAGTTGCCGCTGGATACGGCGGATACATAGGCGTTGATCTGCCCTTTGGGCGTGAACACCGTGTTTTTCAGGATTAGGTAGGCCCCGGCCAGGACCACTACCAGGCCAATCAGCACGCCCCAGATGATGACTGTCCGGCGATGCAGGGAATGAGCGACCGGAACCGCTTCTGCCGGCTGGACCGGGTGGATGCCGTCGGCCTCAGGCTCGGAATCGGCGGTTACGAATTGCTCAGCCTGGGGAAGAACAGTCGTCGGCTGATTCTCAGCGCCCGCTTCGTCCCCAGGCTCCAGCCCTTGTTCGGGCTCAGGTTCGGAGTCGGGTTCATTGCCGTCACTGCCGGCAACTCCATCAGTGGCCGCTTCATCAGGAGCGCCCCCAGCAGCCTGGATCTTCTCCTCCTCCACCTCGGACACCTCGTCGGCAGGCAGCAGTGGCTGCCCGCAAGAGACGCAGAAGCGGGCATCGGGCTCATTCCGGACCCCGCACTTGGTGCAAAACACGATTCCTCACCTTTCCTTACTGATCTACCGACCGTTTCCCGTCCGCCGAGGCAGCCGTCAGCGCATGCCGAACATCGCGCTCATGAAGGCCGCGCCGGCGATACTGGCGAAGATGACCATCATCAGCAGGAAGATCAGGAAGGCCACGACCATGGAAATCATCCAGAGCCAGAAGGAGTCGAGCTTGCGATGGTTGGCGGATGTGGCGATCAGATAGGAAGGGATCAGCATCAGGAAACCGAAGCTGAACAGGAAGATGACGCCGGCCATGAGCGAGGCGCCGACCAGGGACAGCAGGACCAGCACCAGGTGGAGGACCGCGAACGGGATCATGATCTGCGCGAAGGCGTCGTGCACCTGGCTGAAGCCGTCGGGGTCACCAAAGATCTTCTTGCCCAGGAATACGATCAGGACCATGGCGTAGAGCACCACGGCAACCGCGATGAAACCGCGGAAGAAGAGCGCGAAGCCATCCGACGAACTGACCGACACCGACCCGATTGAACCACCCATCATCGAGCTCCAAGGGCCTAAGGCGCGCGAGGCGGCGGAGACGGCCTGGGAGGCCCAGATGGTGACCAACAGGGAGATGATCATCGCCTCCACGAACATGGGGATGCAGGCGTACCAGGCAGGCTTGGCCATGCGCAGGGTGGGCTTTTTCAACGCAGCAAGGACCCAGTTGAAAAAGACCCTGGACTGGCTGGGGGCAGCCGGCTGGACCGGCGCCATGCCGGGGACCACGCCCGGCGCAGCTCCTGGAACCGCACCGGGAACGGGCATCTGCATGGGTTGGGTCGGCTGCGTCCGAGGACCGTCGACCGACTGTGCGCCCGGCACAGGCTGCCCCTGGAGCGGCGTAGGCTGGCCGGCGGCCAGCGGCTGCTGGGTCTGAGGATTCTGCTGCGGCTGAACCGGCATTGCCTGCTGCGGTGCCGAAACCTGGGACGCCTGGGTGGGCTCGGTCACCTGCCCTTGCGGCTGCTCGGCCTGCTGGGCGTCCTGCCCCTGTTTCGCGAATGGTGTGCCACACTTACGGCAGAATTTCGCACTGTCTGGATTCTCTGTCTGGCATGAGGCACATACCTTCATGGCCCGTCACTCTCCTCTGGCTCATCCCCCTCCCCCAGGCCGCCAATCGTCCCGGGGCAAACTCTTCACCATTCAATCACAGCCTGTGAATATCAAGACTGCGATGAGAGCGGGGGGGGGGGTAGGCTCCGGTCCATGGACGGCAGAGCGAACGCCAGACAACAACACAGGTAAGCCCCAAGCACGTCGCGGACATAAGAAAACTCCCACGCACCCGTCAGAGGCCACTTACCCTTGCTGCATTCCTGCCCTGGGGGGATTGGGTGACATAACGCCACGTGAGAGCGAGTTCCATTCTAACCGATTGCATGGATTTACGCAGCCCGCGTATGTCCGTACGCCCGGCACGGCACCAGTCGGAGCCCACCGACCGGGAACGGCGGCAGTCGGCCCCGCTTCCCGCCGTTCTAGTAGTTGTCGCCGTTGAGGACGGAGTTGTTGACCACTACGTAATCAACGTGTCGGATGTCGGTGAGCTTGCGGCCGCCGGCGTATGAGATGGAGGACTGGAGGTCCTGCTCTATCTCGCGCAGGGTATCGGAAATCGAACCCCGGTAGGGCACCAGCATCTGCTTGCCCTCCACGTTGCGGTAGGCACCCTTCTGCCGCTCCGAGGCCGAGCCCCAGTACTGCTTGTAGGTCTTGCCGTCGATGGTGATCTTCCCGCCGGGCGACTCGTCGTGGCCTGCCAGGAGGGAGCCCACCATGACCATCGTGGCGCCGAAGCGGATGGACTTGGCGATGTCGCCGTTGTAGCGGATGCCACCGTCGGCGATGAGGGGCTTGCGTGCGGCCTTGGCGCACAGGCGCACAGCAGCCAGCTGCCAGCCGCCGGTGCCGAAACCGGTCTTGAGCTTGGTGATGCAGGCCTTGCCCGGCCCGATTCCCACCTTGGTGGCGTCCGCTCCCGCGTTCTCCAGCTCACGCACCGCCTCGGGCGTACCCACGTTGCCGGCGATCACGAAAGCGCCGGGAAGGGCCTCCTTCAGATGCCGGATCATACGGATCACGGAGTCGGCGTGCCCGTGGGCTATGTCGATGGTCACGTATTCCGGGGTCAGCCCCGCAGCGGCAAGCTCGTCCACGAAGTCATGCTCCCCCTGCTTGACTCCCACTGATATTGAGGCATACAGACCCCGCCCGTGCATACGGCGCACAAAGTCGCCACGGTCCTCAGGCTCGAAACGGTGCATCACATAGAAGTAACCGTTGGCGGCCAGCCATTGTGCCAGCTCCTCATTAATCACAGTCTCCATGTTGGCCGGCACGACCGGGATCTTGAAGCTGCGCGGCCCGAACTGCACGGAGGTGTCGGCCTCGGACCGGCTCGCGATGATGCACTTGTTCGGGATGAGCTGCACGTCGTCGTAATCGAAGACTTCCGAAGGGATCATGGCCCCCTGCCCTTTCGTACGTCGGCCGGGCTCCGGCCCAGCCGTCCGTGGCTACAGCCTAGCAAGAGGGTTGCCGAATTCGGTCCGTGCGTTGGTGCTGGACGGTAAGGTTGATACGACCCGCCCCGAATCCGGAGGGGCAGGGCCTGCGACGAGCGCACGGCAGACCGGAACCCAAAGTGGAAGGACAGGGAATGGACGCGGATTTGGTTATTGTGGGGGCAGGGCTCTTTGGGCTCACGGTGGCCCAGCAGGCGGTCGAGCAGACCGGGGCGCGGGTGCAGATCATCGACGTGCGCGACCATATCGGCGGCAACGCCTACTCCTACAAGGACGAGGAGACCGGTGCCGAGATCCACAAGTACGGCGCCCACCTCTTCCACACCTCCAACCAGCGGGTCTGGGAGTACGTGAACCGCTTCACCGAGTTCACCGACTACACCCACCGTGTCTACACCACCCACAAGGGCGAGGTCTTCCCGCTGCCGATCAACCTGGGCACCATCAACCAGTTCTTCCACGCCCACTACACGCCGGCGCAGGCCCAGGAGCTCATCCGTGAGCAGGCCGGCGAGCTGGCCGGCACCGATCCGGAGAACCTGAATGAACAGGGCATCTCCCTGATCGGCCGCCCCCTGTACGAGGCCTTCATCAAGAACTACACGGCCAAGCAGTGGCAGACCGACCCGAGCGAGCTGCCGGCCTCCATCATCAAGCGTCTGCCTGTGCGGTTCAACTACGACAACCGCTACTTCAAGGACACCTGGGAGGGGCTGCCCAAGGACGGCTACACCGCCTGGTTCGAGCGTATGATCGACGACCCGCGCATCACCGTCTCGCTCTCCACCGACTTCTTCGACGGCTCGCAGCCCTGGAACCGCGACGCACTCGTGGGACAGCTGCCGGTGGTCTACACCGGCCCGGTGGACCGCTACTTCGACTACCGGCTGGGTGAGCTCAAGTGGCGCACGGTGGAGTTCAAGGAGCGCCGCTACGCCGAGGACGACCACTTCGGCTGCCCCGTCATGAACTTCTCCGACCCTGACGTGCCCTATACACGCGCCATCGAGTTCAAGAACTTCAATCCCGAGCGCCACGACCGGCAGTCCCACGACTCCACTGTGGTCTGGGAGGAATACTCCCGCTTCGCCGCCAGGGGCGAGGAACCCTACTACCCCATCAACACAGCCGAGGATCGCAGCCTATACACCCAGTACAAGGAGCTCGCGTCCGAGCAGCCGCAGGTCGTGTTCGGCGGCCGCCTGGGCACCTATGCCTACTATGACATGCACCAGGTGATCAACTCCGCCCTGGTCGCCTTCGACAAGCAGATTCACCCGCTGCTGGCCAGGTAACCTCCCACACCCCCGTATCGGCCACACCTCCGGCGAATGGGCCGAAGCACCGACGGCTGAAGCCCGCTCCGGGGAGCGTCCAGGCTTGGAGCACACCGGCGGCCAGTCGGAACCCTAACGGCAGCCGTCCCACTCGGGCGACGGGAACAGCACCCGGTCGGCCTTGGCCCACAGCTCGATGATGCCATCGTCCGGATTCGTCAACGCCTGGACCTGCACGCCGTCCATGGCGCAGTATGCGGTGCGCACCAGCCCATGGAAGGCCTCTTGGCCCCGGTAACCGTCGGGTAGTTTCCAACGGATGCCATCCATGAAGCCAATCATCTTGGCGTGCCGGCCCCGGTAGTACCCGTAGGCCGGATGCTGTGGATCATGGGCCTCGACGGCCAGACGCATGAAGAGCATGACCAGTTCCATACGCTGGGCGTTGCGCTTGACGATGCCGTTCAGATAGCGGGGCAGGCTGTACAGCTTGCGGCCCTGTTCGTCGCGTCCGACCTCCAGGCCGCGCAGCTCCTCCGGCGGCAGGCTGGATTCAAAGGAGAAGGCCCCGTCATCGTAGTAGGTCTCAATAATCAGCGAAAGCAGTTCCTCGCGGTTGCGCACGTAATGGTAGAGGCCGGGCAGGGTCAGACCGACGGCATCGGCGATGGCCTGCATGGAAACCCCGTAGCTGCCGTAGCGGGCGATGAGCCGTGCCGCCTCTTTGGCGATCCTTGCTCGCCGTTTCTGCGGCGCCAACCGCTCATGGTGGTTGATCGGCCTGCCGGCGGCTCCGGTGTGAATGGGGGGCCGACGACCCTTGCTTGACATGCTCATCGCCCCCTATCGTATCGCATGGGCCTGCGCAGACCGCGCCTCAGGAGCAGGAAAGGAAACGGCTCCGACTTGCTTATTTAGTATTTATAAGATATAAAATAGACCGAAGCAAGGCGCTTCCCCCGGACGCAGAAGCCCGGTGGTACACAAAGGAGTCAACCATGGCACAAGCCAGTCCAACGGAAGGACGGCCCCGGCCCAACACCCTCGGCAAATACCGCTATTGCGCGGCCTTCTTCATCTTCAACCTCTTCTGGATGATGGCCCTGTCCATCGTCGCCTCGGTCCTGCTGCCCCAGCGACTGACCGACATCGCCCCCGGCTCGAAAGTGGCCATCTCCGGTGTCTTCAACGCCACCACCGCACTGACATCCCTGTTCTCAAACCTCATCGTCGGCAACCTCTCCGACCGCACCCGTTCCATCTTCGGCCGCCGCACCCCATGGATCGTCTCCGGCGGCATACTGGCCGGCATCTCCCTCTTCCTGATGGGCGTATTCACACCCATCTGGGCCATCGGCGTGGTCTACTGCCTGGCCATGGTGGGACTGAACATGATGATCTCGCCGGTGGTGGCATCCCTGTCCGACCGCGTGCCTGACAACCAGCGCGCCACCATGTCCGCCTTCATCTCCGCCGGCAACATGGTGGGCAACTCCCTCGGCACGCTCGTAGGCGCCCACTTCATCACCATGCAGGTGCCCGGCTGGATTCTCTCAGGAGTCGTCATGGGCATCTCCGGCCTGGTGACCGTCATCATCTGGCCCAAGGAGCCCTCGGCCAAGGACCTTCCCAAGGTGGAGGCCTCCTTCAAGTCCCTGCTCGAGTCCTTCCGCCCGCCCCGCAAGGCGCCCGACTTCTGGCTGGCCTTCGCAGGCCGCTCCCTCCTGCTCTTCTCCTACTACATGGTGCTCAACTACCAGCTCTTCATCCTGCAGGACTATGTCGGTCAATCCGTGGCTGAGTCCGCCGCCACCATGTCGACCATGTCCATGGTGCTGATCGTGGTCTCCATGATCGCCTCCCTGGGCGCCGGCCCCATCTCCGACAAGATCGGCCGCAGGAAGATACCGGTCGTCATCGCCTCCCTGCTCCTGGCCGTCGGCTACGCCATGCCCTGGATCCTCCACAGCGCGCTGGGCATGATCCTCTTCACCGCCATCGGCGGCTTCGGTTACGGCATGTACGGCTCCGTGGACCAGGCCCTGAACGTGGACGTGCTGCCCTCCGCCAAGGAGGCCGGCAAGGACCTGGGCATCCTCAACATCGCCACCACCCTGGGCCAGATGGTCGGCCCCCTGGCCACCTCCCTTATTGTTTCGATGACGCACTCCTACCAGCTGGTCTTCCCAACGGCCATCATCCTGGTCATCCTGGCCTGCATCTTCATCGGCCGCATCAAGTCCGTCAAGTAACATACACACACACGAGGTGATACATGACCATCCGTATTGATCCCAGCGCCGCGAAGGGCACCGTCAGCCCCCTCCTGCACGGCCAGTTCATCGAGTTTCTGGGCGAATGCATCGACGAGGGCCTGTGGGTGGGGCCCGACTCCCCCATCCCCAACACCGACGGCATCCGCAGCGCGGCCCTGGAGGCGCTCAAGCGCCTGGCCCCCCCGCTCCTGCGATGGCCCGGCGGCTGCTACGCCGACACCTACCACTGGCAGGACGGCATAGGCCCCCGGGACCAGCGCCCCACGACCTACAATGAGAACTTCGGAACCTTCGAGCTGGACCACCACGGCTTCGGCACCGACGAGTACCTGCGCCTGTGCGAGGCCCTCGGCGCCCAGCCCTGGATGAACGTGAACATGCTCTCCGGCTCCGTGCGCGAGATGCGCGACTGGATGGAGTACTGCAACCGGGCGGAGCCGACCGACCTGGCCCGGCTGCGGTCGGCCAACGGCCACTCCGAGCCCTACGGCGTGCGCTACTGGGGACTGGGCAATGAACCCTGGTGCGGCGGCGGCAATATGACACCGTCGACATACATGGACCTTTACCGGCTCTACGCCTCGGCCATGCCCTCCTTCACCCACTCCAACGACGAGCCCAGCATGATGTATCCCATCGCCTGCGGCCCGGACGGCAACAAGCCGGTGGAGCGAGTGGAGTGGACGCGGCAGCTCTTCCAGGAGCTGGCTTCCTTCCGCCAGCCCCCCATCTCCGCCTACGACCTCCACTTCTACAACTGGAACATCGAGCACCCGGAGGACACCTCCACCGAATTCGACCAGGCAGGTTGGACGCGTGTGGTCGAAGGCTGCCTGGAGCTTGAGGACATCATCGGCGAGCAGTGGGGTCTGATGCAGGCCGGACTGGCCGCCATGCCTCATCCCGAGGCGGCCAAGGATCCCAGGCTGGAGTCGGTTGACCTGGTCATCGGCGAGTGGGGCAACTGGCATCTGGACGCTTTCGAGGTTCGCCCCGCCCTGCGCCAGCAGGTCACCATGCGCGACGCCGTCACGACCGCCCTGACGCTCGACATCCTCCAGCGGTCCTGCGACAAGATCAGCATGGCCTGCAACGCGCAGACCATCAACGTGCTCAACTCGCTGATCCTGACCGAGGGTGATGCCACCATCCTGACGCCCAACTATGACGTCTTCATGATGTACCAGGGCCACCGGGGCGCCCGGGCCCTCGGACTGGACCGCCAGGACGCGCAGACCGGCGTCTACACCTTCGCCTCCGTCAAGGACGGCCATGTCCTCGTCGACCTGACCAACGCCAGCATGGACCAGTCGGTCGACCAGACCCTGACCCTGCCCGTCGACGCCCGGGTGGAGGACTTCCGCTGCCTGACCAGCGACGACCCCCACCGGTTCAACGACAAGGCGGACCCCGACGCGGTGCGCTCCCGGCAGGTGGCGCTTGACGCCCCGACAGGCCGCGAGTTTACCGTGCACCTGGAACCGGCTTCGGTCAACACCCTGACCCTGTCCTTGGTCTGACCCCGTCGGACCGGAACCTGCGGCGCCACAACGAAGGGCCGCCCCCCAGTACTGTGGGGGGCGGCCCTTCGGCTTACATCAGGACGGCATCAAACCGACCACGATCCGACCACTCAGGCGTGCCAGACGTCCTTGCCGCCGTCCTGGGCGGCCTTCACGTCGGCATCCAGAGAGGCCTCATCGGCTTCTACCTTGCCGGCGATGTAATCCTCGACCAGCTTGCGGGCCTCATTGTCCTCGTGCTGTACGGCCGGGGACTTCATGAAGTAGGAGGAGGGGGCCAGGATCGGGCCGGCCAGGTGGCGGTCCAGGGCGATCTTGGCGGCGCGCACAGCGTCAATCACGATGCCGGCGGAGTTGGGCGAATCCCACACCTCGAGCTTGTACTCCAGGTTCAGCGGCACATCACCGAAGGTGGTGCCCTCCAGACGCACGAAGGCGAACTTGCGGTCGTCCAGCCAGGCCACGTAGTCCGAGGGGCCGATATGCACGTTGTGCGGATCCATCTCGTGGGGCACGATCGACGTGACGGCGCGGGTCTTGGAGACCTTCTTGGACTCCAGGCGGGTGCGCTGCAGCATGTTCATGAAGTCCATGTTGCCGCCCACGTTCAGCTGGTAGGTGCGGTCCAGACGCACACCACGGTCCTCGAACAGGCGGGCCATGACGCGGTGGGTGATCGTGGCGCCCACCTGGCTCTTGATGTCATCGCCAACGATCGGCAGACCGGCGTCACGGAACTTCTGCGCCCACTCGGGGTCGGAGGCGATGAAGACCGGCAGGCAGTTGACGAAAGCGCAGCCCGCGTCCATGGCGGCCTGGGCATAGGCCTTGTCCGCCTGCTCCGAGCCGACGGGCAGGTAGGAGACCAGCACATCGACCTTCTTGTCACGCAGCACCTGGGCCACGTCCACCGGCTCGGCGTCGGACTCCTGGATCATCTGCTTGTAGTACTCGCCCAGTCCGTCGCCCGTCGGGCCGCGCAGGACCTCGACGCCCTTGTTGGGCACGTCGCAGAACTTATAGGTGTTGTTCTGGGAGGCGTAGATGGCTTCGGACAGGTCCTTGCCGACCTTCAATGCGTCCACGTCGAAGGCGGCCACGAATTCAACGTCACGGATGCGGTAACCGCCGAAGTTGGCATGCATGATGCCCGGGATCTTGGCGTCGTCTTTCGCGTCCTTGTAATATTCGACTCCCTGCACAAGCGACGAGGCGCAATTGCCAACGCCGGCTATAGCCACACGGATGCTCATACAAAACTCCTCTGATAATCACTAATACCGATTCCAGCATAGCCTCCGGTGGCGAAAGACGGGCCTTGGGCGGTCAAATACCCCACAGCGGCGCCGTACACGACGATCCAACCGACAAACGTACGAAAAGTATGGAATCTTACTCTTTGAGCGCAGTCTTGACGAAGCCAGAGATTAGCGTAGTTGGCATGACATTCGAGACACGGCTCCTGGTTTCCGCGCCCAGAACCCCGCGCAGTGCACGCTCCGCGTCCTCCACGGGCGGCAGGGCCGTCGGCGCCGGAAGGACGGCCTCCCGACTGGCCGGAAGCACCAAACCAAGACCCCTCCCGAAGGGCGAACCCCCCAAACGCGGCGGCAAGGGCCGGCATGGTGCCCGCAGGGACGGCCGCGGCGCCCCCCAACCCAAACTCGGCCCCGACGGCAAACCCCGCAAGCGTCACCTGCTGCTCAAGTGGCTCCTGGGGATACTGGGTGCCGTAATCCTGGCCGCAGTGGGTGCCTTCGCCTACCTGTACCTGACCACCGAGGTGGTGCCGCCCGAAAAACAGGCCCTGGCGCAGAAAACGACCGTGTACTATTCCGACGGGACGACACCGGTGGGGTCATTCGCCGAGCAGAATCGGGAGATCATCTCCTGCTCGGCCCTGCCCAAATACGTGGGTAACGCCATCGTGGCTTCGGAGAACCGATCCTTCTACTCCGACAACGGCATCGACTTGAAGGGCATCGGCCGCGCCCTGCTCAACAACGTGACCCACGGCACCCGCCAGGGCGGCTCCACGATCACCCAGCAGTACGCCGAGCGCTACTACCTGGGCGAGACGACCTCCTACTCGGGCAAGCTGCGCGAGGCCATGCTCTCACTCAAGATCGCGCAGACCGAGGATAAGGACACGGTCCTGTGCAACTACATGAACACCATCTACCTGGGACGCGGATCCTACGGCATCCAGGCAGCGGCCCAGTCCTACTTCGGCAAGGAAGCCAAGGATCTGACCATGCCCGAGGCGGCCATGCTGGCAGGCATCATACCCGCGCCTTCCACCTGGGATCCGGCCGTCAACCCCAAGCAGGCCGAGTCGCGCTACAGACGGGTGCTGTCCATCATGCAGGAGGACGGCTACATCTCGGCCAAGGAC
The DNA here is from genome assembly GCF_003315615.1 of Bifidobacterium xylocopae. Lineage (GTDB taxonomy): Bacteria > Actinomycetota > Actinomycetes > Actinomycetales > Bifidobacteriaceae > Bombiscardovia > Bombiscardovia xylocopae. The sequence continues at coordinate 27,959 of NZ_PDCH01000005.1, read as the reverse complement.
AGGACCGCTGCGGTCAAGGCCCCGCCGAAGACCATAGACTATTCACCCCAGAACGTCTATCAGGGCCCCAACGGGTACATCCTTCGCATGGTGCACAACGAATTGTCCAACGGCAAGAAGGCGCCCTTCACCGCGGACGAGCTGGACACCGGCGGCTACAGGATCGTCACGACCATCGACAAGGGCAAGCAGGACCTGATGCACGAGGTGGCCTCCCCCACAGCCGGCGGCAAGCATCTGCCAGGGGGTCTGCAGGTTGGCGCCCTGTCGGTCAACCCCAAGGACGGTTCGGTCATCTCCTTCTATGCGGGTGACGACTATCTGAAACAACAGTTGAACAACGTGAACCAGGCGACCTTCCAGGTGGGCTCCACGATGAAGGTGTTCACCCTGCTGGGAGCCATCCAGTCCGGCGTGAACCTGAACACCGTGTTCAACGGAAACTCGCCACGCACCTTCCATTCGGTCGGCAAATCCGTGGCCAACGCGGAGAACATCAGCTACGGGTACGTGAACCTGTACTCGGCCCTGGCCAACTCGGTCAACACGGCCTTCATGGACCTGAACGAGCACGTAACCCCCCAAAAGACCGCGCAGGTGGCGCACACCGCCGGCATCGAAGGCAAGATCGACGACACCACCACCTTCGATACCCTGGGCGTGGACGCATTGACCGACTGGGACCTGACCCAGGGTTACCAGACCATAGCCAACGGAGGCAGGAAAATCCCCCTGCACCTGGTGAGCCAGGTCAGGGACGGCAAGGACCAGGAGCTCTACACCGCCTCCACCCGGGGCGAGCAGGTCTTCAACGCCGACCAGGTGGCCCTCCTGCAGAAGGCCATGACCGGCACCGTCCAATACGGTACAGGCACCCAGGCCCGCGCGGTGGGCAGGACGCTGGCCGCCAAGACCGGCACCGCCAACGACGACACCGCGGCATCGATGGCCGGCTTCACCCCCTCGGTGCTGACCACGTTCGGCATCTGGCAGCCCGGACCGGACGGCTCGGCCCAGAAGGTGCCCAACTTCGCCGGCTACCCCCACGGTTCCGGCTACCCCACCTACCTGTTCACCCAGTACATGAAGCAGGCACTGGCCGACACACCCGACGAGAAGTTCCCGGCGGCCAAGGACGGGGGCAGAATCGGCGGGCCGGACGGCACCTGGGGCACAGGCCGCGGCTCCTACGGCTACGGGTACGGCTACCAGCGCCCCTATGGCAATGGGAACGGCAACGGCAACGGATACAGGAATTACAACTACAACAACTACAACAACCAGGGCAACCAAGGCGGCCAGCAGGTCACGCCGAACCAAGGCCAGCAATCCACCCAACCACGCACTCAGCCAAACTCCGGCCAGTAGCACCACTCTTCGGCCGGAGCACCGAAGGAAGTGAACCATGTTCCAGCAGATGGCATATTTCATAGCCGTCGTCGAGGAGCATAACTTCCTGCGTGCCGCCGAGCGCTGCGACATCTCCCAGTCGGCCGTCTCCCAGCAGATTAAATCATTGGAAGGGAGACTGAGCGCCCAGCTCATCCGACGCAAGGGACGTAGCTTCGAGCTGACCGCCGCCGGCGAGTACTTCTACGACAGGAGCAAGGCCATCCTGCGTTCCCTCGACCAGGCCAGCAAGCGCACTGCCCAGATCGCGGGCCAATCCCGGACCAGCCTGAGCGTAGGCTATCTTCAGACCTTCGGTTCCAACGAAATCCTCCAGGCCGTCTCCACCTTTTCCCAGCGCTATCCACAAGTCGACCTCCACCTCCAGCCCGGCAGCCACGAAACCCTCTACCATCTGCTGACACAAGGGAAGGCGGACCTGGTTTTCAGCGACCAGAGACGGGCGCTGTCAGAGGACTACGTCAACGAGCACCTGACATCAGCCGGCCTGCGGGCGGCCCTGGCGAAGCAAGCCCTGCCCCAAGCCAAGGGGAGCATCGACATACATGAACTGGCCGACCTGCCCTGCATACTGGTGGCCGGCGATGATCAGCGCGCAGCGGAGGAGGAATACCACAGGAACATCCTGGGCGTGCGCAGCCGCTACCTTTTCGCGTCCTCCAGGGAGGACGCACAAATGCTGCTCGCCGCCAACAAGGGCTTCCTCCTGCTTGACGAAAACGCCTGCACGAACCTCCACCCCCGGGTGAGCAGGACCCTGGCACTCACCCGCGACGGTGAACCGCTTCTGCGAAAGTACTACGCCTTTTGGAGCAAGGAGAACTCCGGCTACTATGTAGAGGCTTTCGCCCTCACGCTCAAGGAAGCCTTCGTGCAGAACCGCATGGTTTCCTCTGCCTCCCCTGCCGGGTCGGCACCTTCAGCGACCCCGAAACCATAAGCTGAACTTATCAATAACGTCCTAATTCGAGATTGTTCGCCGGCACCGGCACTCCTAGCATACGGGTAGAGCCGGGAGACCAGCAGGCCACCCGCAAGATACCAGGGAGGCCCCATTGCCCATAACCCGATTCGCCCGTGGTTACCACGAGCGCATGTTCCCGGGCTACCAGTCCGACCTCCTGGGCACGGACCCCGAGTTCATCGAACGCTTCGACAACTTCGCATTCGACGAGACTGTCCACCAGGGGGACCTTGACGCCCCCACCCGCTTCATGTCCATCTTGGCCACGCTTATAGGCTGCCAGGGCATCGACGAGTTCGAGGCCATGATTCCTGCGGCCCTGAACTTCGGCCTAAGCCCGATACAACTCAAGGAAGTGGTCTGCCAGGCAGCCGCAAACATGAGGATCGGCAACGACAAGGGCCTCCTCATCGCCATAATCTCCCAAAACGTGCCCTTCATCGGTTATCCACGAAGTCGGAACGCGTTGAAATGCGTCCGCCAGGCGACCGATGAAAGGACAGAGCGGCCCCTGACGGGGCCCGCAGTGCCGACAAGCAGCACATCAGCGACCGCATAATCACAAAGAGAGACAATGAGCAAACAAACATGGTTCATCACCGGCATCAGCTCCGGCTTCGGACTTGAACTGGCCAAGCAGCTGCTGGCCGCCCTCCACATCCCGATAAGCGTTCCATGCAGGAACGGGACAGACCGAGAAGATGCAAGGGAGACGCAAGAATGAATAGACCATATGTGTTCTGCCATATGGAAACATCCCTGGACGGCAAAATCACCGGCCCCTTTATGAACATAGGGACCGGTGACGATGGCTGGTTCTACGAAGAAGCTTTCAGCAAGCATGGCCATTACCGGATGCAGGGCTGGCTCTCAGGCCGCAAAACCACGGAGGAGAACTTCACCGACCACCGCAAGCCGCGACTGGATCCGACGGCCTCCGTGCCGGCCGGGGACTATATAGCGGACGACACGGCCGACAAGTACTACATCTCCATCGACACCCATGGGGTTCTTGGATGGGAGCGGCCGACAATCGACTATGGGGAAACGCACGCAGCCGTGATCGAAATCCTCACCGAGCGGACCGGCGCCGCATACAAGGCCTTCCTTCGCAGCATCGGCATCTCCTACCTCGTCGCCGGCGAGAAGGAACTGGATGCGCCTCTGGCCCTGAGCAAGCTCAAGGACCTCTTCGGCATGGAGACCATCATGCTTGGAGGGGGAGGAATCCTCAACTGGTCTTTCATTAAGCAAGGCCTATGCGACGAACTCAGCCTCATGCTCGCCCCCGCCGCCGACGGGTCCCCCGACACGCCCGCCGTATTCCAAGCGGTACCGGGCCTGTCCGATACCCAACCGGTCAGTTTCACCCTCACATCCGTGGAGGAACGCAAGAGCACTGTCTGGCTGCGCTACCGGATCAACTCCTGACGATTGCGGCTATACCCCCGTTGCGCGGCCGGTTTCCCCGGAGGGACTGATCGTCTCGCCAGCACCCACCCCTGCACAGGGTGGCCGGGCTTGGGATCGAGGGCGGCAGGCTAGCGGAAGAGGGAGACGCCACGGCGGGTCTGGCAGAAGGCGTTGCCCAGCCAAGTATGGCGGGAGTTGGGCCAGACCGCACCCAGACGGGGGGCGTTCTGGCTCATCCAGATGCTAGGGACCCGGCCGTCAGCCGAGCGCGAGCCCAGAAGGTTGAAACCGTTCTTTTTGACCAGCCAATCCGGATGCTGGGTGGCGATTGCCAGGCCCTCCTCCAGGGTGAGCGGGAGATGGTCGTCGGAGTCGATGAGCTTTCGGGCCACATCGGGTTCGCGGTTGGTGTAACGGGTGCCGGTGTGGGGCTCGACCACGATGTAGAAGGGGCCTTCCGGCGGTTCGAAGCCGTCCTGGGGCAGGAAGGATGCGATGTCGCGTGGGGGCATGGTCGTGAAGCCGGCCATACGACCGATCGAAGTACGGGCGATCAAGGACTCCGGGGTGACGAGTTCGCGGGTGGGCACCAGCAGGATTTTCTCACCCAGCTCCACTTGTTCCAGGGCGCTGATAAGCGGTTGGGCCAGGGAACGAAAAGCCGCCGCGGACAGGTCCGCCACATCCGGGTATCCCAACGCCACGATCCGGTCCAGCTGCCGCCGGGCTTCCTGCGAAGAAGTAGTCATGCCCCCAGTCTAATTCAAGAGCTCGCGGACGAGCGGCCACCCGCCACCCCGGTTGGTGATCCTGGTATCCAAAACGGGGGGGGGGGGGGAAGCGCACGCGGGTTACAGACTTTCCAGGTCCTTGCCCTTGGTTTCGCGGGCGAAAAGATAAATGACGGCACCGATCAGCAGGCAAGCGCCGAAAAAGGTGAAGGCCTTGGAGATGACCGAGAGGTCGATGTTGGTGGACACGTAGCCGCCACCGACCAAGGCACCCATCAGAATGGGGCTGACGATCTTGGCACTGGCGCCGATCCCATACCCCAGGCCCAGGCCGGTGGAACGCACATCATTGGGGAACTGCTCGCCGCCGAAGGCATTGAGGATGCCGAAAACCCCGTCCGCAAAAGCCATGATGACGAGCACGGCGGCATAGAACTGCCAGCCGTTGGAGTGGAAGCGGGCGGCATAGAAGCAGCTGGCTGCTGCGATGACGCCGAACATGAACACGGTCCGTCGGCGCCCGATCAGGTCGGCCAGCCAAGCGGAGGCGAAGCGGCCCAGGCAGTCCACCAGGGATACGCCCATAAAGAGGTAGGCGACCATCCGGGTGGAGAAGCCGAACCCGTCCTTCATCAGGGTCTGGCCCCAGGTTTGGATGGCGGATGAGCCAAGAACAAAACAAAAGGTGCCCAGGGAGATGACCACTACAGGTTTCAGATGATTCGAGAGCAGCATGGCGTAAGACACTGTGCCCTCCTCCCTGACTTCAGGCAGGGCGCCCAGCTCGTCGGCAGGCAACTCCAAAGCCCAGGCAAGTGCGCTGCGAGCCTGGTCGTCGCGACCGACTGACTGGCAAAAACGGGGCGACTCCGGTACAGCCGCCAACCAGACAAGCAGAAAGACCGGCAGGGCGCCCAAGGCCACCAGGATCCGCCAATTGCCGCCAATGAGCGACTGTGCGACCGATCCCAGCAGCAGGCCCATGGGGATGAACACGGAAGCCAGGCCGGAGAGCATGCCGCGTTGCTTGGCGGGCATGAACTCCTGCACGTATGGAATGGACACGACGTTCAGCCCACCTACGCCGACACCCACTCCCACGCGCAGGACAGCCAGCGGCACCCAGGCCCCGTCCGGCAGGAAAGCGGAAACCACAGTGAAGGCCACGAAGCAGAGCACGCACCAGCAGAAGGTTCGCTTGCGACCGTAACGGTCGGCCAGGCGCCCCCACAGGATTGAGCCGGCGACCGTACCCAGGCCCGAACAGGCCAGGATGACGCCTACAGCAGTGCCGGTCAGATGCCAGGCGGAGGTGAGCAGGGATACCACAAAACCAATCAGGAACATGTCGAAGAACTCGGAGATGTTGCCGGCGATGGCCAGACCGATGATGGATTTCTGGTGGCCTGTCAACGGCCGGGAGTCGATCAGCTCGTAGGCGGTGGGCCGTGCATGCCCGGGTACAGCGGCAGCATGCCCAGTGTTGATGCCATTGGTGTTATTGGCGTTGGTTCCCATCGGGGATTCCCTCCTGACCGCTCTCTCCCGGAGGCCGGAATCCCCACCCCGGCCTTGCTCTCACACCTCGCTGCGGCCCGTCAAGGCGCGGCCCAGGGTCACCTCATCTGCATACTCCAGGTCGGAGCCCACCGGCAGACCGGAGGCCAGGCGGGTGAGTTTGATGTCGAGCGGCCCCAGGAGACGGCCTAGGTACGTGGTGGTGGCCTCGCCCTCGATGTTGGGATCCAGGGCCATGATGACCTCCTTGACCTCATCGGATCTCAGCCGATCCAAAAGGCCGGGAATACGCAGATCCGAGGGGGCGACGTTCGCCATCGGGTTGATCGCCCCGCCCAGCACGTGGTACAGGCCCCGGTACTCGCGGGTGCGTTCTATGCTCATCACATCCTTGGGCTCCTCCACCACGCAGATGATAGACCGGTCACGGCGGGGATCCTCGCATATGGGGCAGGGGCTGGTCTCGCACACGTTTCCGCATATCTCGCAGAAGCGCACTTTGGCCTTTGCGGCGACGATCGCGTCCGCCAACTCCTGGGTCTCGCGCTCGTCTGCGCCCAGGATGTAGAAGGCGATGCGTTGTGCGCCTTTCGGGCCGATGCCCGGCAGGCGCGCGAAGGCGTCGATCAGCTGCTGAATCGCTCCGTCATAGGACACTGCCATTACTCATCAAATCCTTGCTGCCGCTTTCGCCGGCCGGCATTGAGGGGGTTCTCCGGATTGTCCGCCGCCAGATCCTCAACCTGCTTGACGTCGAACATCTGAGCCAGCTCCTTGGGTCCCATCAACGAATCCTCACCCTGCCGGGCATCATCGAGGGAATACTCATCGTCCTCGGGGGGCACCTCGGGTCGCGCAGGCTCGGTTGATGCCGGCCCGAAGCCTCCATTATCCACCTCAGGCGCCTGGGAAGCAGTGTCATCCTCCATGGGCTGAGTCCGGACCGCCGGACCCTCGGTCACCCTTGCCTGGGACTGCCGCTCTTGGACTGTCCGGGTATCGGCTGCAGTCCGGTCAGCAACCGTGCCGGCACCAATATCGGCAGCTGCGGTGTCCACGGCGGATCCGCCCTGTGGAGGCCGCCCCTGACCTGTGGGCGCCTGGGGGTGCGCCCAGGGATCCTCCCCATCGCTGAGATCCGGCAGGCCCATCTTGCGGACCTTGCGTTCGGCTGCCGCCTCCTCCTGGGCCTCGGACTGCCTGCCTTCGGCACCCGGCTGTGGGCCCAGGTTCACGGTCTGCGGGGTCGGATGGGCCCAAGGGTCGTTATCGTCGAGGTCATCGGGCTTGACGTAGGATTCGGTCGAGGCGAACCCAGCCGCCGGCAGGGGAGACGCATCTTCCACCGGGGCACCTGTTGCGGGAGCATCCACATCCGACTCCGCCGGTGCTGTCGACCGGACGGTGTCCTGCTGCTCGAATGCCGGGCCCGATGGATCGGCATGATGGTCGTCCGAATCGGATGCGTCGCCGGCGGACTCGGCTGTCCCGGAAGCGCCATCGCCGGAATGCTGCGGGCTGCGGGCACGGGACTGGCCGGTTTGATCGCTAGCCGTGTGTGGGGCCACACCTGCGCCCAGGTTCAAGGCGGACAGGTTGGCGCGGGCCAAGGCGATCTGCTTCTTGACTTCGGAACGACGCTCGGGGCTCATCCGGGCCACCGACTCGACTTTCTCACCGTTGGCCGCCACACCCGAAGGGGCGATCATCGTATCGGCCCCGAACTCCTGCCGGGCACGCAGCATCACGATCTTGGGCACCTTGTTCTCACCGTCCACCGTCTGGGAGGCGACAGCGAGCGCGAAAGCATGTTGACTCAGGGGCTGGTCGAAGGTCATGGACAGGACAGCCCGCCCTTTGGCATTGCGCCCCAAAGCAACCGTGGGCACCTTGTCCCGGCCGACATATTCCTTCACCCCATCAGGCAGGCCCTTGACCACCGCATCCCAGCGCTGGTCCACACTCCGCCCGTCCTGCTCTTCGGCGGCGGAAGCCGGGGGCCGGCCCGAAACGGCGGCTTGTTCTTCCGCGCCCATGGACGCGGACGGAGTAGGACCTACGGCAGTCTGCTTCGGCACCTCCTGCTGCGACTGGGCACCGGTCTGAACCGGGGCGGCCGGCTGTGATGAAACCGGTCGATTGGCTCCCGCTGATCCCACCTTGCCCGCCGCGATGAAACCCCTACGTGCGGGTGTGCCGGAGGAGGATGCGCCATGCGCACTCGAAACACCCGCGCCTGCGGCGGGCGCCGCCCCGGAGTCCGGCACCAGGAGTCGGGCGGCCAGGAGTTCCAGCCGCATCCTCGGCGATATGGCCCCTGACATCGAAGCCAGCCCCTCATCGAGGATGTCCGCTATCCTGGTCAGCCTGCCCATACCCAGGGCCTGGGCCTGCCGTTTCAGATCACCGGGGTTCTCGGCCCCTGCATCATCTTTCAGCACACTTTCGGCCCGCTGACCGGCCAGGTCCATGACGATCAGATCACGCGCCCGCTGCAGGAGGTCCTCGACGAAGCGCTTTGGTTCGAAGCCCCCGACCAGGACTTTCTGAATCACGTCGTAGAGTTTGGGGCCGTCCCTGTCGATCATGGCGTCGAAGGCATCGCCGATCAGCGCCTCCGGGGTGTAGCCCAGGAGCGCCACGGCCGAATCGTAGCTGATCGTGCCTTCGTCGGCGCCGACCATGAGCTGGTCAAGGACCGAGAGGGTGTCGCGCACCGAACCACCGCCGGCCCGCATGGCCAGTTTGAGTACACCGGGTTCGGTCTCGATTTTCTCATCCTTGCAGATCTGCTCCAGATAGGGGCCCATCACTTCCTGCGGGACCAAACGGAAGGGGTAATGGTGGGTACGGGACCGGATGGTGGAGATGACCTTTTCGGGCTCCGTGGTGGCGAAGATGAACATGACATGCTCCGGCGGCTCCTCCACGATTTTCAGCAGGGCGTTGAATCCTTGCTGGGTGACCATATGGGCCTCGTCCAGGATGAAGATCTTGTATCGGTCACGCACGGGCGCGAACCCTGCACGCTCCCGCAGTTCGCGGGCGTCGTCGACACCGTTGTGGCTGGCCGCATCGATTTCCACCACGTCTATCGAACCCGGCCCGCCGGTGGCCAGGTCACGACAGCTGTCGCATTCACCGCAGGGATGGCTGGTGGGGCCTTTGACGCAGTTGATGCCGCGGGCGAAGATACGCGCACTGGAGGTCTTGCCGCAGCCGCGCGGTCCCGAGAACAGGTAGGCGTGGGTCAGCTTCCCCCCGTCGAGGGCGCGGGAAAGGGGGACGGTGACCTGCTTCTGGCCGATTACCCCATCAAAGGTGTCCGGCCGGTAGCGGCGATACAGTGCTAATGCCATGGTTCTACGGTATCCATTTCTTGCGACACGGGCCAACGTCCCCGGCTGAGGGCCTGAAGGGGACGCTGCTCCACCGGCCATCACGGGCAGTCCCGCGGGCCAGCCCTGGCCTCTTTGACGGCCTGCGGCGCGAAGGGCACCTGGGTATCCACCTGGGCCCGCACCCTCACATCCGCCCCCTCGACCAGGCAGGAAGAGAGGCTGGCCTTGTTCCCTGACGCCACCGTAGCAGCCTGGGCGCAGGGTGCGTCAGACCCTTCGTCCAGGGCGGAGGCGGCGGCCAGAGCGGCCGCGTCGGCGGCTGTCCTGGCCCGGGACTGACAGACCAGGATGTTGCCCAACACAGCGGTCAAGGCCAGCCCCAGGGCCACTATGGCCACCAGCATGACACCCATGGCCGTGCCTGATCCGGAATCGGAACGACCTGGGATGCGCGGACGGATGGTGCCGGGACGATGTGCGTCACTCATTGAGCATCGCCACCGCTGAGCCCGACACCCGCCCCGGAAGGACGCCCAGGGGGGTCGAGATTACCGGACAGGTCACGGAGACCCTCACCTGTTGACCGGACCGTTCGAGGGAGGTGGCCGCCCCCGTTCCGGCCACCTGCTGGGCCACCCCTGCCGGATCGCCCTCGCCCCGGTGGACGACGACCTCCCGAGCCGCGTTTCGGGCCGCGTCCTGGCAGCTCATCGATACGCAGACCGCCTGTGTGAGCCCCAGCAACAGGGCAGCCACCGCTACGACCGCAGGAAGAATCACCGCGAACTCGGCTGTCACGGCGCCTGGATCCTGGCGGCGAAGCCAGTGGACGCAGGAACCAGACCAACCCCGCAAGCGTGACCCAGCCCAGGATAGGAGCCGGCTCGGGGCGTCCACTCCGCCGTGAGGCCCCGGCATGATCAAGCCACATTGAGGGCTCGCTGGACCAGGGCCAGCAGGAGGGAACGGACCGTACCCGATTTCATGATGGCCAGGAGGAGTCCGGCGAAAGCGGTGGCTGCGATAAGGACCACCGCATATTCTGCCGTGGCGGCTCCCGACTCAGGCTCGACGGCCAATTTACGCACTCTTGACCCGATCTCGCACACGGCTCGCGTGGCCGCCTTTGCCGATGAGCGACGCAAGCGGCCGACAACCTTCCATGCACGTCGGGCCACCCGTGCCATGAACCGCCGGCCAGAACCGAATAATCCCACGGAACGGCCCGGGCTTTCGACCTCCTGGGAGGGAGTCAGAACCTCGGACGGCCGGGTCGCAATCGCCGATGGGATGAATTGCATGACAGTCATGATGAACACCGTGCTTTCTGTATTTTCTCTGTATTCGGTCGTCTCCGACCACTTCCACGGAGGACCGTACGGCCTCCGTTCCCGGACTGACGCCCTTCATTCCAGCCGTCCCATCCGGTGATCCCACTCTGCCGCCGAACGGTCGGGGATCGAAGCCCAGCGAAGGCATGTGGTCAAACGTGCCGTATGTGGATAAGTTTCCCCAGCTCCGAAATCGGATGGGAGCGGCGAGCCTCACACAGTCATGGTCAGATGGACAGCCCCCCGGCGAAGGCCGCGATGCATGGCAGGACGCCGATCAGGATGAAGGCCGGGAGGATGCACAGGCCGGTCGGCAGGAGGATTTTGACGGCCAAAGCGGCGGAAGCCTCGTCCAGCCGCCGTCGCTGAGCCTGGTCCACCTGTTCGATTGTGGTCTCGATCCGGCCCAGGGGCGATATCCCATGCCGCCAGGAGGGCTCCAGGCAGTCACTCATGATCCGGAACCGATGCCCATAGCGAGGATGGGAGCAAGCCTGGGCCCACGCCGAGTACCAGTCGGTCCCTTGGTTGAGCAGGCGGGCGACGCCGGCCATGGGTTCACCCAGGTCGGCCTGGACCACCGAGCCAATCCTCTCCAAGGCGTGGGGGACGGAGGCTCCCTGGCGCACGCACACGGCCAGCATCTCCAAGAGGAGGGTCAGGGGCATGTCCTGATCCCCGGCAGCCGGGTTCAACCCTGCCAAGGAACGAGCCGGCCGCCGCAGCAACAGGTCCACCGCACAAGCGGTCAACAGGGCGGCGAGCGCATTTAGCACCGTCGTCATGTCATTCACCCGCCTGCTCATCCATGTCTTTGAGCAAGGCCCGCATCCACAGCAGTCCCAGCAGATAGCAGGCCACACCCAGGAGCAGGCAGATGCTGCCCGCGCCCGGTTTGAGCAGGAAGGCCAAGGGGTGAGCGCCCAGAAGGGATCCTAAAACCAGCGTGAGCACAGGCAGGGCCGACAGAAGTTTGACGGTGGCCTTGGGCATGGCGAAGGCTGCTCCACGCGCCCGGGCCAATCGGTCCATCCGACGATAGGACGCGCCGACTGCATCAAGGCAACGGGAGGCTTGACACCCCAGGCGCTCGCTCAAGCAGCAGGAGACCTCCAAGGCGTAAGCGACCGAAGACACCTGGCTCACGGTCTCCTTGGGCATGCGTCGGGCTTCCAGCATGGATCTGACACGCCCGTAGCTGACCCGGCGGGTGGCGAACGTCCGGCCGGCCTGCTCCTCGAAGGCACCGACGAGAGTCCCACCGTTGCGCATATATGCGGAAAGTGAAGAGATGACCGCCGCTATGCCAATACGGGTCAGCTCACCGCCGCGGCGGGCCCCGAAGGCTCTGAGACGGGAAGCGGAGGAAGAATGCGGCCAAGCAAGGAGCACTGCCAGGGCGGCCCAGACAGCCGCCCAGAAAGAGGAGGGGGCCATGGATGTCATCATATGCCCCCCGCCGCATGTACCGGCCTGCGACGAATCGGTGCACCGAAAACCGAACCTGCGGCACCCGTCCGGACAGCGCGACCCCCGGTGGCCTCAAGCGGCCGCGGCGGCGGGCCGGTCCGACGGGCGACACCGGGTGCCCGGGCCAGGGCGGCCAAACCCGGCGAACCTTCAGCGACAGCGGAAGGGACGACCCCGGTGATTCCCCAGCGGTCGGCGAACATGGGCCATAGATCCCCATATCGGGGGGCACTGGACCCATCCCAGGTGCAGACGGGCCGCCCCGTCAATCGTCCTTGGCCATCCAGACCCAGCAGACCTATCTGGGCGATCCTACGGCGGCCGCCTGAACGCTCCAGGTGGATGACGGCATCGAAGGCGCCTTCGGTCAACGCTGCGAGCGCCCGCGGGTCCAGTCCGGCCAGGAGCCCCAGCGTGGCCAGGCGGGAGGGCACCCGACCCACCCCGTCCGCGTGGAGGGTGACCATTCCTCCATGGTGCCCGGAGTTGAAGGCACGCAACAGGTCCGCCACCTCTTCACCCCGGCATTCGCCCAGGATGATTCTGTCGGGCCGCATCCGCAGCGTGGCCTTGATGAGCTCGGGCAGGCCGACGGCCCCGGCCCCCTCCACATTTGCCTCGCGCGCTGCCAGGGACACGTGATCTCCATGGCCTGGAAGCGCCCCCAGTTCCCGTACCTCCTCCACCGACACAATTCGCTCATCGGTCCGGCATTCACCCAGCAGGGCCTTGAGCAGGGTGGTCTTCCCGGCACCTGTACCCCCGGTGACCATCAGCGTCGCCTGTCCGGCGACCAGGTTCTTGAGCACACCAACCCAGGGGGCCGGACACAGGCCGGCCGCCGCAAGGGCGACAAGCCCCGGCCGCGCCCGGTCAGGCAGACGGATGGATATGGAAGCGCCCTCGGCCACGAGCGGCGGGATGACCGCATGGATACGAATCCCCCCGACGGTGGAAGCGTCGGCGATGGGGCAGGAATCGTCCAAACGCCTGCCCAGCTGTGAGCTCAATTGCACCGCGTACTCACGCACCATGGCAGGCCCGGTGAAACCCGGATGGATCCGGCGCTCCTTCATCCCCGCACCCGCATCCGCCCAGACGCGCCCATCCCCCGTTACCGCGATGTCGGTCACTTTCGGGTCCTCGGCCAACTCACGCAGATAGCCGAAGGCAAGCCCAGCGTCCGACCGGAGGCCCTCCGCAACCGCTCTCATGCCCGCCCCTTCCCCACCGGTTCGAGTCCAGCCGCTTCCTCAATCCGATCGGCCAGACCCTCCAACGGTTTGCGGTAGGACCTGGGTATGCGATCCACACCCAGCCCGTTCATGATGCTCGCAGCCAGACCGCCGTCAGGTCTGAAAACGGCCGCCAGGGGTCGCCCCAGGAAGCCTTCGGCCTCGGCGCGGTCGACAGGCGGCGGACGTCGCATCCCACGCGGCACGAGACCGACCAGGAGGGTGCGGCCGTCAGCATGTCCACCGACGACCGGGTCGGCGCCCAAACGGGCCAGAAGGGCCCGGGTGCGTGCCAAACCCAGCACGGTCATCTCAGCCAGGACCAGGCGGGGCTGCCCCGCCAAGGACTCCAACTCGTCCAGACCGCGCCCATCGGCCCCATCCACCAGCACGAGCTCGGCCCCCTCCTCCAGCGCCCGAAGGGCCGCGTCCAGGTCCCAGGCCTGGGGAGCAGGCCCCGTCCAGGGGTCCGAGCTCAGCACAGCCATGCCCTCCCACTTGGGCAGCTCGTGTTCCAAAGCGCCCGGGTCCATCCGTCCCAGCGGCGCCTCCAACTCGCTCAAGCGCAGGCCCGGGTCAGATTCCAAGCCCAGTAGCACATCCATGCCACCGGCAGCACGGTCGGCATCCACAATCGCGCAAGCATGCCCCCGTCCGGCCAGCGTCTTGGCGCACAGGGCCAGACAGGTCGACAGCCCCGCCCCACCGCAAGCCGAGAGGAAGACCACCGCCGATCCAGCGGCCTGCCTTCCGCTGTTTCCCGGTCTATCCCCATCACCAGCGGCCATCGCCTGCGTAACCCTTCGCTTCCTGTCCTCATAGAGCAGGTGCCGGGGCGGGCGGCGGGAGGCGACCCCACGGCCCCCCACCGCCGCACGCCCATCCCGCCTCGAACCCAGCCGGCTTTCATGCTTTGCATAGCTCATGCTCCGATTACACCCGTCCAACCACATAAGCACCAAACCCCTCCGACAATGTGGTCAAACGTGGATTAAACCGCGACACGCCTCGAATGGAGCCATTCCACTGGACCGAGCCACCCCAAAGCGACAAGTCCGCACACCCGCCGGCCCCAAACGCACAACAAGCCAAGCCAGTCCTGTCCGAACGCACACGAGCGCACACTTGTGCACCGCAGCCCTTCAAAGCCCACAGCCCGCTTGCCAAGCGTCAGAAGCCTGCGATAATAGGAAGCACAAGGTCGAATTGAACAGAGCGGAAGCCCACAAAAGTGTATGGTCACAAAGATCAATACGTTGGACGGGCGTGTGAAGAACAGGTGCTTACCGTCGCAACGATGAAGTTGTGAAGAGTTCCGCTTTGGAATACGAGCCTTGTGGAAACGGCCCCTGAAGGGGCCGTTTTCTTGTGTTTGCAAGCCGTCGGCCCAGCGCATACAGTACGGTACTATGGTTCAGAAATTCGACGCGCCCACCAAGGCGATCCTCAAACGCCAAATCGCCGAGCATATAGCGGAGAGCGAGAAGCCCGACCGCCACCAGGTCGTGCCCGACGACGCCGGGCCCCTGCCCGAGGACCGCTATTTCGACCGGGAGATCTCCTGGCTCAAGTTCAACAAGCGCGTGCTCCAGATGGCCCAGGACGAGTCCATCCCCCTGTTGGAGCGGGCGAATTTCGCAGCGATCTTCGCTTCCAATCTGGATGAGTTCTTCATGGTACGCGTCGCCGGCCTGAAGCGCCGTGTCGACACAGGTATCGCCGTGCCCGCCGCCAGCGGTCTGAGCCCCCGCCAGCAGCTGCGCGCAATCTCAGAGCAGGCCCACAAGCTCCAATCCGAACACGCCCACTATGCGATTGACACGATCCTGCCGGCCCTGGCCGCCGAGCATATCGTCCTACTCAAGTGGAGCCAGCTGACCGCAGGCGAGCAGGAGCGGCTTTCCCGCTTCTTCCACCGGCAGGTCTTCCCGGTCCTGACCCCGCTGGCCGTGGACCCCGCCCATCCATTCCCCTATATTTCCGGTAATTCGCTCAACCTCGCGGTCCTGGTGGAGAACCCCACTTCCGGCAAGACCCACTTCGCGCGGGTCAAGATCCCGGACAACATGCCCCGACTGGTGGCGGTCGACGACCTGACCGACGAGGAGGCACGCGAAGAGCGCTACGGCTTCATCACCATGGAGAACCTGGTCATCGCCCACCTGGAGTCCCTCTTCCCGGGCATGCGGATCAAAGAGGCCCGTTCCTTCCGCCTGACCCGCAACGAAGACATCGACGTGGAGGAAGACGATGCCGAGAACCTGCTGAACGCCATGGAGAAGGAACTCCTCCAGCGCCGTTTCGGTCCGCCCATCCGCCTGGAGATCTCCGACACGGCATCCCCCTTCCTCTCCCAGCTGCTGGCCGGCAAGCTGCGCGTGTCCAACGACGAGGTCTACCGCCTGCCCGCCCCCTTGGACATGACCGTGCTCTATGAGCTCCAGTCCATAGACCGGCCCGACCTGAAATTCCGGCCTTTCATCCCCACCACCAACCGGCAGATCGCACAGGTGGAGTCCAGCCGCGCCCAGGACATCTTCGCCTCCATCCGCGAGGGTGACATACTCCTGCACCACCCCTACGACTCCTTCTCCACATCCGTCCAGGCCTTCCTGGCGCAGGCGGCGGCCGACCCGCGCGTGCTGGCCATCAAACAGACCCTCTACCGCACCTCCGGCAACTCGCCGATCATCGACGCGCTGGTGGACGCGGCCCACGCCGGCAAGCAGGTCCTGGTCCTTGTGGAGATCAAGGCGCGATTCGATGAGGAGGCCAACATCGCCTGGGCCCGAAAGCTGGAGCGTGCCGGCGTGCATGTGGTCTACGGCATCGTCGGGCTCAAGACCCACTGCAAGCTCTCACTGGTGGTGCGGCAGGAAAGCGACGGCCTCAGACGATACTGCCATGTGGGCACCGGCAATTACAACCCCAAGACCGCCCGTTCCTATACTGATCTCGGTCTCCTGACCTGCGACCCTGTGGTCGGCCAGGACCTGACCCGCCTGTTCAACCAGCTGTCCGGCTATGCACCCAAATCCAGCTTCCACCGCCTCCTGGTGGCCCCACGCACCGTACGCACAGGGTTGATCGCGCGCATCCGGCGCGAGGAGCAGGCCGCCCGCGCCGGCCACGAGGCTTGGATCAAGATAAAGGTCAATTCAATCGTGGACGAGCAGACCATCGACGCGCTCTACCGGGCCAGCCAGGCCGGCGTCAAGGTGGACATCGTCGAACGCGGCATCTGCTCCCTGAAACCCGGAGTGCCGGGACTGAGCGAAAACATCCGCGTACGCTCGATCCTGGGACGGTTCCTGGAACACTCCCGGGTCTTCGCCTTCGCCAACTCCCAGGGCCCGCAAATCGGCGAAGGCCCCATCTCAGGACCGGAGGTGTGGATCGGTTCGGCCGATCTGATGCACCGGAACCTGGACAGACGCGTGGAGGCCCTGGTACGCATATCGGCCCCCGAGGAAGTGGAAACGCTGATCAAGTACATCGACCTGCAGATGGCCGACTCCACCTCCTCCTGGCACATGCAGGCGGACGGCTCCTATGTGCGCCACTCACGCGACGACCAAGGCCGACCGCTGACCGACTGCCAGGAATTCCTGATCGACAGGCATTCACGGGGCGGCCGGCGCCACTGACCGGGCCACCGGGCATAGGAGGGGGAACACCATGAGCGCTACAGTCGAAGCGGCCGGCGCCATACTCTACCGCTGGCAGGGGCAAGGACGGGGCCAGGTGGATGAAGCCCCCAAGCCCGGCACGGACCCGCACGACCTGCTGGGTCAGGTACGCCTGTGCATGGTCCACCGACCCAAATACGACGACTGGTCGTGGCCCAAAGGCAAGCTCGAGCCCCATGAGACCCATGCCCATGCGGCGGCCCGCGAAGTCGGCGAGGAGACCGGACGCGTGATTCGCATGGGCCCTTACCTGGGCGAGGCCGAATACCCACTGTCAAGCGAAGGCGGCCATCGGACCTCCCGGGGCAATGGGAGGCGCAAGCACATCGTCTATTGGATGGCCGGCCTGGCCGGTGAGGAGCGCGCGGACCGCCTCAAGGCCGTGATCGGACGCGTGGGTTCCCCGGACCCGGACGAGGTGGATGAGGTGGCATGGGTCAGTGTCAAGAAGGCCCGCAAACGGCTCACCCACGCCTCCGACCGGCAGATCCTGGACCTGTTCGTGGAGCGGGCCAAGCAGGGGGCGCTGACCGGTGCGACACTGATTATCGTGCGACACGGCAAATCCGTGGCCCGCAAGGAGTGGAGCGGGGACGACGCCCAACGTCCCCTCACCCCCCGGGGTGCCGCCGCCGCCTATGCCCTCAACAGGGAACTGGCCTGCTGGGCTCCGGATACCCTCTTCTCCTCACCCTGGACCCGCTGCCTGCAGACCGTGCGCCCGTATGCGTCCGAGACCGGACAGCCGATCGAGGAGGCTGCCTGCCTGACCGAGACGGCCTTCGCCGACGAACCAGGGCTGGCCTACGCCTGGCTGGATGCGCTGATGGAGGATTGCCTGAACCGGCGCTCCACTACACTGGTGTGTATGCACCGGCCAGTCCTGGGCGGCGTCTTCGACCACCTGCGCGGCCTGTGCGCATCCAAGTCCGTGGCTCGCCTCCTGGCCAAGCGCTCCCCGTACATGCCCACCGGCACAGCCCTGGCCCTCCACTTCGTTCAGGGGCGGGAAGGCCCCAGCATCATCGATATACAGAAGGCGATACCCATTGTCTACTAACAGCTTCGATTCCTCTTCCATCCTTTCCTCCCGCTCGGGCTTTGTGTCCTCCGGCCCCTCCCGCCCTTCACGGCCTGGACAGTTGGACCCGGCGGTCATCGAGCAGATCTCCGGCGGCGCTGACCCGCAGCAGGTCAGCGAGATGAGCCACGTATCCGCGGCCTCTTTACTTGATAAAGTCCATCACACGACCGACCCGGAGGTGGTACGGCGGGTGGTGACTCTGGTAGACCGCGAGGGCGTGGACATTGTGGCCGAACTCTGGTCCGACGCCGCCCCCGACACCCTGCCCGGCATCCTCTGGAGACTTTACCTGTTGCGCAGCTGGATGCGCCGCCAGGGCCACGCGATCAGCGAGCTGTGGCGAATCGGCGAGCCCCGTGACACCGCTGCGTCCGCCATCGCCGGCGTGGATGCGGCCCCTGATGCCGCCGCCATGGCACGCACGGCCGATTCCATCCTCTCAGGTGCCTTCACTGGTGATTTCGCGCTGGCCCTGGACCGCGCAGCCGCCTTCTGCGAGGTTATCGCCCGGGGGCTTAAGGCCGGTATCCCCACCTTCGAACAGGCCCCACAAGCCGTCCAGCACCTGCAGGCCTCACAGGACGCGGGTCAGGCCGGCAAGAACCAGGCGGCCGCCCGCAAGACCGTCTCGGCCCTGACCGCCACAGCCAAGGATTTCGCCAAGGCCGCCCTCCTCTGGCGGCAGGGCCGGTTGGAGTAGCAGGCCCCACAACAGCGGTTGCGAACGCCGACAGTCATCCGCTTAAACACCCCGGTCTCAATTGACACGGGTGCTCCAGGCCCAGATGCACCATTCCACCCCCGCCACCACGCCACCCACCGGTTGGACACGCCCGGAGGGCTGGCGCTGAGCGAAAAATCGGCCATACCTGGCAACCGGAGGCCCGGGGGCAGTAATATGGGATGTGCGTCGGGCCGTGCTTAAGCCCCGGGCTCCGTTTGTTGCCGCTTCGAGCGGCGTTTGCGCCGACAGGCGCTTTCGCGGTCCGGCGTTTTCATTCGTCTTGCCTTATCTTGGCGAGACCCCCCCCCCAAAAAAAATACACATGGATTCGCATGCCGCGATGAGGCGACGGGAATTCACGCGCTTCCGCCATCACCCTTCGTTCCTGTACGTCGACCTGCCTATCCCCTGATTTGACCCTCGGTGTGCAAGCGCTATTATTAAGCCTGCTGACTTGCTGCGTAATGCCTACTATGGCGAAAACATGCGGAATCGTTGCGGTTGCAATCGAGAGGGAGATTGCCCCGCATCGGGGGCGCCTGTTCATCACGGAACCGGTCAGCGCTCCAAGCTGCGGCTCTACAAGGAGGTCAACCGCCGTGTCCAAATACACATTCAGTCTGGCTTTCGAGAAGCATGTCCCCAAAGTGGACCTGCCTCTCTCCGACCAGCGCAAGGCCTGGTTCAAGGAATTCATGAAGCCGTTCATCATGGTGACCTTGCTCTACAGCACCATGTACTTCGTGCGCGACGATTTCAAGGCCGCGCAGCCGCTGCTGAAGCAGCAGATGGGCCTGACCACCCAGCAGCTGGGCCTGGTGGGCTTCGCCTTCTCCGTGGCATACGGCTTAGGCAAAATCGTCGTCGGTTACATCGTGACCAACAAGGACAACAAGAAGGTCGCCTCGATCATGCTCCTGGCAGCCTCCGTGGTGGTCATGTGCGTGGGCTTCCTGCTCACCATGAGCCAGGTGCCCTTCGGCTGGCTGCTCTCCCTGTGGGCAGTGAACGGCGTCATCCAATGTGCGGCGGGACCCGCCTGCGCCGGCACCATCCTGAACTGGACGACATCCAAGAACTACGGGCGCTATTACGGCGCCTGGTCCGCCTCCCATAACATCGGCGGCGGTCTGGCCGGTATCTTCTCCCTGTGGTGCGCACAGACCTTCTTCCATGGCCATGTGTACGGCATGTTCATCGCCCCCGCGCTCGTGGCGTTCGTCGTCGCGTTCGTCTGCTTCTTCGTAGGCAAGAACCGGCCCGAGGACCTCGGCTGGGGCACCGCCGAGGAGATCTTCGACGAGCCGCCGAAAGCCGAGGACCAGGAATCCAGCAACGACTCCACCTGGGAGCTGTTCCGCAAGTACCTGCTGGCCAACCCGCTGGTCTGGGTCCTGTGCTTCTCCGATGTGTTCGCCTACGTACTGAGGGTCGGCATCGACAACTGGTCCTCCTTGCGCGTGACCGAGCAGCTGGGCTTCTCCAATGAGGTCGGCGCCCAGGCCATCTTCTACTTCGGCATGGGCTCTATGATCGGCTGCATCATCTGGGGCGCCATCTCCGACGCCTTCGGTGGCCGCCCCGGCCTGGTGTCCCTGATCGATCTGGGCCTGGCACCTATCCCGCTGGTGGCCTACCAGTTCGCCAAGACCCCGATGACGGTCATGGTCTCCCTCTTCTTCCTGGGCATGTTCGCTTTCGGACCGCAGGTGCTGATCGCCATTTCGCAGTTCGCGGTCGTGCCGAAGAAAGCCGCCGCCCTGGCCGGGGGCATCCTGGGCGCCTTCGCCTACCTGCTCGGCGACTCCACCGGCAAGCTGGTCCTTGCCCGGATCGCCGATTCCACCGCTTCCGGCATCACCATGTTCGGCCATGTCTTCCACGGCTGGAACGATACATTCGCACTCCTGTATGGGGCCATTGCCTGCTCCTTCCTGCTGCAGATCATCGTGACCGTCCACGAGGAGCGCAAGATCAGGAGCACCAGGAAACTCGCGGCGGCGAAGAAGACGGAGGACTGAACGATGAGCGACGAAGGCATGCAGCGGCCGGTGACGATCTACCTGGCACGCCACACGCAGACCACCTCCAACATCATGGACATCATGCAGGGTTGGTCCGATTTCCCGGTAACCCAGGTAGGGCGCGGCATCATCCGCCGCCTCGGCCGGGGCATGCGTGGGATCGACTTCACCGCCGCCTATTGCGGCACCCTCCCCCGGCACTACCAGACAGCCCGCGGGGTGCTGGATGGTTCGGGCAACCAGGGGGTTTCCATCCAGATGGACCCCGACCTGCGCGAGGACAACTTCGGCTCGTTCGAAGGCCACAGCACCTCCGGCTCCATGCAGGCCGCGATAGAACACATGGGTTACACGACCATGGCCGAGGGCGAGGCCGACAGAGGCAGCAAGGTCCATCTGGACATCCAGGACGCCCTGTACGAAATGGACCGGGCGGACACGCTCAAGACCGATCTTGACCCGAAGGACCGGGCGGAATCATCGGCGCAGGTGCAGGATCGCATGAACGCGGCCATGACCCGCATCGCCCGCAAGACCGTGGAGGACGGCGGCGGCAACGTACTGGTGATAAGCTCCGGCCTGAGCATCCGCCAGTTCCTGTATGTGGTGGACCACCACGCCGACTTCTCGGACCCGGACAACGCCACGGTGACCAAGCTCACCTACCAGGACGGCCGTTTCTCAATCGTCGGTGAGGTCTGCTCTTCCGAATATTACGAGCGCGGCGGCGAAGAGTAACCGTCAGCCCCCAGCCCCGGCAGGTACATCCCATGCGGATCCCGGCCGGGGCTCACTGTATGCGGGAACGCCCGCAAAGCCGAGGCCCCACCTTGCGCTAGGCTTGGAGGCATGGAACTCCACGTATTACAGCACCCGCTCATCGAGCACAAGCTCACCGTACTGCGGGACAAGAAGACCCCCTCCAACACCTTCCGAGAGCTGACCAGCGAGCTGGTCATGCTCGAGGCCTATGAAGCCACCCGCAACCTCGATATCGAGGATGCCGCTATTGAGACCCCCGTAGCGCCGATGATCGGCAAAAAGCTGGCCTCCCCTCGTCCGATGGTCGTGCCGGTCCTGCGCGCCGGACTGGGCATGCTTGACGGCATGACCCGCCTTCTGCCCACCGCCGAGGTCGGCTTCCTGGGCATGAAGCGCGACGAGAACACGCTCGACATCATCACCTACGCCAACCGCCTGCCCGAGGACCTCTCCGGCCGCCAGTGCTTCCTGCTGGACCCCATGCTGGCCACCGGTGGCACCCTGATTGCCGCGACCAACTACCTGGCCGAACGCGGCGCCAAGGACGTGACCTCGATCAACATCCTGGCCGCTCCCGAGGGCCTGGAACGGCTGAAAGCCGAGATGGACCCCAAGATCAACCTGAAGGTCGTGGTCTGCGCGGTCGACGAGAAGCTCAACGACCACGCCTACATCGTCCCCGGCCTGGGCGACGCCGGCGACCGTCTCTACGGCGTCATCGACTGAGCATACACACGCTCAGGCTCGGGGCCCCCGAATCGACTCGGCATCGATCCGGGGGCCCCATCTCTAAGGAGGACGATTCCGTCGCGTCTCAGCTGACGGAGACGACCTGGGGCTTGGGGACCGGCTTGGGCACACGATGGCCGAAGTGCACGACCGACAAGAGGATGGCGCTGAAGATCAGCACGAACCCGATCAGGGAGGTGGTGGTGATGCGTTCACCCATGAATATCGCGGAGAAACCTACTGAGAACAGGGATTCCGTGCACAGTATGATAGAAGCGGTCCCCGCAGCCACGTGTGCCAGCCCGACGTTCTGCATGATCTGCGCAGCGAAGGTGGCGCACAGAACCAGGTAGAGGAAGCTCAGGATAACCGGTGTCCTGAACCAGGCGGCCGAAGGCGCGGGTTCGGTGAGCAGGGCGCCGACCAGGAAGCAGGCACCGGCCACCGCGAACTGCATGAAGGTCATGGACAGCGGCGAGAACGAACGGGCGAAGTGCGCCATCAGGGCCAGATTGAAAGCGTAGGCCAGGGCGCAACCCAGCGTCATCACATCCGCCCCCGACAGGGACAGCGAGGCCGACCCGGGTTTCAGGGCCACGAATCCGACTCCGACCAGGCAGACAAGTGCGGCGATGATGTTCACCATACGGGGCCGATGGCGGAAGATGGCCCAGATGGCGAACGGCGTCAGGACGCAGTAGGAAGCGGTCAGGAAGGCGCTGCGGCCGGGTTCCTCGTCCCTGAGCGCTATGGTCTGCAGGCACATGTGCAGGTAGTAGGTCCCCCCGATGGCCAGCGAGGGCAGGATGACCGAAGGCTTCAGATGGGGCAGGATCCGCTTGTGGAAGGCGGCGAGCATGAGCAGGCAGGCGCCCGACATCCGTAGGAACATGAGCCATTGCGGACTGATTGCACTGATGGCGACCTTGGCCATCAGATAGGAGCCACCCCACAGGGCTGCACAGCACAGGAGCAGGATCCGGGCCAGGCTCGGGGGGAACGAGAGGGTGACATACCGGTAGAGCTTGCCGAAGCCGGCCCGCAGCATACGGAAACGGCCCCCCATGCCCGTTCCATCCCCATGGAGCGCGCGCATACCGCCCTTGACGACCCGTACACCCGAATGAAAACTCATCTTCGCCCAGCCTTATAGCGACGTTTGGTTGGCCCGTACACCCTCAAGGAGTAGCTTCACTATAGACAGGGGCGGAAGTCAACATGCCGCAGGCGAATGTAAAGGGAATGTGTGGATATTGTGTGCATTATCCATAGGACAAACGCTGCGCTCCCCCGGGTACAGGCCGCACAGACCGGCCCGCATCGATCCAGGTCCATAAGAACCGGCAGGCGCAGACCTCCGTCCCGCCTTTGCGGCGTATGCAGAGCGGCTCCACGCCCAGACCTCACCCGGGGGATGTCGCCCGTCAACAGTCCCTCCTGCGGCGGCCGATTCAATACGTGACGGCGGGCAGGTAGGACTCGAAGATGCACAGGTCGAAGGAGGACGCCGCCTCTCGCTCGGCCTGGCGCGAGCGCACGGTCCAAGCCACCGGGGTGCCGCCCAAGGCCCGGAATAGGCGCATGGGCAGGCTGCGCCCGCCGTGCCACTCATAGGCCATGAAATCAGGCCGGCCCAGCCAGTTGAGCAGGAGAGCGCCGGCCGCCGCCTCCAACAGGTCGGAGCCCGACCGCACGCGCCCATGGTATGGCGCCGCCAGCTGCCCCCGGAGGACCGAAGGGCGGTGACGCCGGTACCAGGCCAGGGCCAGGGGATTGAAGGATTCAATCACATAAGGCCCCTCATAGGCGGCCAGGAGGACGTCGGCCCGCTCCATGAGCTCCCGGTCCAGTTCCCGGCCCATCTTGTACTCCACAATCAGGGGCACCCGCCCGGCCACGAGTTCCAGCACGTCCGCCAGTAGGGGGACATGGATGACCTCGGACCGTTTGGCGTGGCGGCCCCTCCCTCCCCCGGCCTCCACCGATCCGCCTTCACCCGGCCCGGAAGCGATCGGTATCCGGCACAGTTCCTCGTAGGTCAGATCGGCCACCTTCCGCCCGTCCGCGGCCACCCGATTGAGGTCGTCGTCGTGGACAACCACCACCTGCCTGTCCCTGCTCAGACGCACATCCAATTCGATGCCGTACCCCAGCCGGCAGGCCGCCGCGAAAGCAGGGAGCGAGTTCTCGGGGGCGACGGAGATGTCGGAGGGACCCGATCCGACTGCCGCCACCTGTTGCGTGATCGCCTCAGGCCAGACACCCGAATGCCCACCCGCCGCGTGCGCACCCGCATGTCGGTGCCCGTCCTCGTTCCGGGCGGCCCTTCGGGCTGCCTCCACATATGCGCGTTCATCCGCTCCGGCCCGGGTCCGATCGGACTCAATCCCCGATCCGGCATCATGCAGACCGCGATGGGCATAGTGGGCCACAGGCATCTCGCTGGCGCACTGCAGCCTGCGCAGTGAATCGCCCCGCGGTGCCAGCGCCCAGACACCAGCCGCCCCTGCGGCCAGTCCGGCTCCTATCAGCGCTTCCCCGACCTTGGCCACCCGCCGTATACTCCCC
Source organism: Bifidobacterium xylocopae (assembly GCF_003315615.1). Taxonomy (GTDB): domain Bacteria; phylum Actinomycetota; class Actinomycetes; order Actinomycetales; family Bifidobacteriaceae; genus Bombiscardovia; species Bombiscardovia xylocopae. The sequence goes on along the minus strand of NZ_PDCH01000005.1, from coordinate 2,966 downwards.
ATCGCGCACCTCCGCCCACTTATCCTAGCCAAAAGACGGGTCATACCCCCCCCCCCCATACGCAAGCCCCTGGGCCCCTGTGTGCCGCTCAGCTGGACTTGTGCCTGGTCTGGCGGCGTTTGGAGGCACGGTTCTTGAGCAGGATGTCGAGGACGATCCAGGCGGAGAGGATGAAAGCCACCACGTAGCCCAAGAGCCCGACCAGGGGGATGCCAAAGAAGAATGGCTTGATCCGGGCGAAGTAGACAATCGAGGAGCCGACATAGAGCCCCACCACAATCAGGGCCATAGCCAGACGGTTGACCATGTCGGACAGTTGGCGCAGGGGCTCCTCGGAGCCGACGATCTGCACATTGGCCCGTAGCTGTCCGCGTGTGAGCATGCGGGCGGCGGTGCGCGACTCAGCCAGGGCCCCCAACAGCCCGTGGACGGCCAGGTCGGACTCCAGACCAAGCTTCCTGCCACCCTGCTTGAGCCGGTCACCCATGCTCACCGAGGAAGTGACATGCTGGGTGATGATCTGCACCATGTTCGCATTGGGGAGGAATTCGTCGAGCAGGCCTTCGAGCGTGACCAGACAGCGGGCGACCATGGTCACCGAACTGGGCACCTTGATGTTGTGCCTCTGGGCCAGGAGCATGATCGAACTGATGTATTCGGCGATGTCCAGGTCGGCCAGGTCCACCTTGCCATATTCCTGCACGATCGCATCCAGATCGCTGAGCAGCGTGGAATAGTCGTCGGGCCGCGTCTCGGCGGTGCCGGTGAAGCGCAGCAGCCCCTCGGCCAGGGCCGGCGAATCCTCCTTGCCCACGGCGAAGATCATGTCCTGCAGGACGGCTCGGGTCTTGGCATCCAACCGCCCCACCATACCCAGGTCTATGAGGACTATCCGGCCATCGCGGATGATGATGTTCCCCGGGTGGGGGTCGGCATGGAAAAAGCCGGCATCCAGGATCTGCGTGGCATAGTTGTCAACCAGCTTGGTGCCGATCTCGCCCAGGTCATAGCCTGCGGCCACCAATCGTCCGGGCTTGGAGACCGAAATGCCCTCGACATAGTCCATGACCACCACATGCTCGGTGCATAGGTCCAGGTACGGCTTGGGGCAGTCGATATAGGCGTAGGGCCGGCAAAATTGCTTGAATTCCTCCAGATTATGTGCCTCGGCCACGAAATTGGTCTCGGTCTGGAAGGTCTGCCAGAGCTCCTCGACCACGCCCTTGATGTCCACCACCTGAGCCCGCTTGGGCGCCACCCGCCCGGCCCACTTGACGAAGGTGCGCATGATGTCGATGTCCTGCACCATGGTCTCGCGCACGCCCGGCCGTTGCACCTTGACGGCCACGTCCTCGCCGGTCACCAGCCGCGCCCGGTGCACCTGGGCCAGGGAGGCGGAACCCAGCGGCGTGGGGTCAATGGAGGCGAAGATCCGCTCAAGCGGCCGGTCGTACTCCTGTGCCAGCGTATCCATGACCGTGGCATAAGGGATGGGATCGGCATCGGCACGCAGCTTGGAGAGCTCGTGGCAAAAAGCATCGGGAAGGATCTCCGAGCGCATGGACAGGATCTGCCCCATCTTGACGAAGGTGGGCCCCAGGGCTTCGAACATGAGCCGCATGGTCACCGGCGTGAGCCCGTGCAAGGCATCGAAGTGGGCCGCGATCCGCGCGATCTGGTGCAGACGCTTCATCCGCGCCCGCCTGGTGGGCCGGTACCCGTCCACTTCATGGTCCGGACCCTGCCCACTCAACCCGAAGAGCCCGATCGTGGGTTCCGGCCGGCTGGCGGCCCCCCGGGCGTGAAACTGGCTTTGCCTGGAAACGGCGGGGGAAGCAGTGCCGGATCCTGCTGCCGGCCCCGATCCGCTGTGAGGGGGATTGCCCTGACTGGTACCGGGCCTGGCAGGGGGGACCTGCGAAGATTCGGTCCGGGCGGAGCCGGTCCACACGGATTCCATCCGGGCAGGGTCGGAATCGGCGTGGCCGGAACCTGCCGCGTCCGTATCGGTGCTGTCCATCCGCCCTACCCCTTTCGGCTTTCTGCTGTCCGATATGACTGACACCCGCACGCCCGTCCGGACTTGCGGGCCACGCCCGGGTCCGTGTCATCCGGCCAGCGAAAGGCCCGGCTCAGTCCTCGGTCTTTATGTTGTAGACAGTGCCAGGTGTAGGGGTCGGGATCGGGGACGCAGGATGATTCTCAGCCTCGGCCTTGGCGCTTCCGGCTCCATCCGCGCCCGCGCCCGGCCTGCTGGCACGAGCATCCTTGGCTTCCTGTCGTTTGGCGTCGGCCTTACGCTTGAGCTCGGTGTTGAGCTCCTTACCCTGGTTGACTGTCAGCTCGCCCTTCTCGACCAGCTGGTCCACGATTTCCTGGCCTTTCTCCATACCAGTGGCCAGGGCGCCGATACCCGCCAGCATCACCTTGCGCAGTCCGTCCCCTAAGTTCAAATCACCCATCGTAAGCCTCCTTGGTTCCTGCCGCGCACCCAAGGGCACGGCCCGTATGCCAATTCTAGCCGCACCGCCCGGGCTTCGCCCCTTCCTGGCCCCAAAGCGCACACGTGTCGTCATTTCAACGGTCCGGCCGGCACCTGCTGTTAACATGGTGACTATCTATTGGAAAAATCCGAAGCATCTGGCTGGGGAACCGTAGGCTCCGGGATGGAAACAAAACGATTTCGCCGGGCTATGGCGTGCGCGAACGCCATAGCCCGACCGGAGGGGTTACATGCGCCGCTGCCATACCGTGAATGCTCTCACAGCTCTCATATCCATGATTATCCTGGGGGGGGGGGGTCTGCTAACAGCCCGTCCCGCCCACGCTGACCCCGCACAGACCAACCCACTCCTCCGCGGCGGAGTACCCGCCAGTGAAACCGTAGACGGCTTCACCCTCTCCCCCACCAAGGGCCCCGCCAACACGGCCGGCACCCACACCACCATCACCCCACCCTCACCGCC
>NZ_PDCH01000049.1 GCF_003315615.1 Bifidobacterium xylocopae | reverse complement strand
CGGGATGACTGCCTCGACCAGCAGCGGGGCCAGGTCGTCAGGCAGGGCGTCGACACTCCAATCGAGCCAACGAATCTGCTCGATCTCAGCAGCTGGCTCACTCACCGCAACCGGGGTGTGGGTGAAAATCGTCGCCACCACCTGATGGCCGGCCTCATTCGCTGCTCGCGTGGTGAACACTCCCACCCGACGCAGGTCGTCGGAAGCCAATGCGACGCCGAGCTCTTCGTGCCCTTCCCGGACTACTGCCTGACGCGAGTCCGCGCCGGGCTCCGGCTTGCCGCCTGGCAGCATGAATGCCTCGGTGCCTCGTTTACGGACAGTGAGAAGCCGCCCGTCAGAATCTTGGATGATGACAGCACTGACCACGATCGAAGGCATACTCACGCTACCCATGCTAATGATCCGTTGCACCAGTACGCGGCCGGAGCTCCACCGGGGTGGATGAAGTTCTTCAGACGCAACGGGCTGGTCGATCC
>NZ_PDCH01000048.1 GCF_003315615.1 Bifidobacterium xylocopae | reverse complement strand
AGCCTACGGGCGGCAGCAGTGGGGAAGGTTGGACAATGGGGGCAACCCTGATCCAGCAATGCCGCGTGAGTGAAGAAGGCCTTCGGGTTGTAAAGCTCTTTTGTCAGGGAAGAAAAGGGCCGGGGTAATACCCTGGTTTCATGACGGTACCTGAAGAATAAGCACCGGCTAACTCCGTGCCAGCAGCCGCGGTAATACGTAGGGTGCGAGCGTTAATCGGAATTACTGGGCGTAAAGCGTGCGCAGGCGGTTATACAAGACAGGCGTGAAATCCCCGGGCTTAACCTGGGAATGGCGCCTGTGACTGTATAGCTAGAGTGTGTCAGAGGGGGGTAGAATTCCACGTGTAGCAGTGAAATGCGTAGATATGTGGAGGAATACCAATGGCGAAGGCAGCCCCCTGGGATAACACTGACGCTCATGTCGGAAAGGGTAGTGAGCAGAAAGGATTAGGTACCAGGGTCGGCATGGACATGAAGCA
>NZ_PDCH01000047.1 GCF_003315615.1 Bifidobacterium xylocopae | reverse complement strand
CACCAATCCCTCGACTTGCACCTGTCACGAGTGCAATTTTGCGTTCCTGTGTCATGCAATTTTTCCTTCAGCCACTAAAATGGCATTTAGTGCATCTTCCAAGCGTGATTTACTATCGAGTGGAAATGCTTTTTCACTATTAGGTAGACGTTTTGCCAAGTTTGCCAAAACATTGCCTGGACCACACTCTGCAACATATTGGATCCCTTGATCATGACTAAACTGCATTGTTTTGGTCCAATTTACAGACTCATATAACTGAGCGGTAATTGCTTGGCGGACTTGTGCTACATCTGTAGCAATTTCCGCGCCCACATTTTGTATTACAGGTATGCTAGGCAGCTCAATGGCAGTTTGTTCCAAAGCTTGTGCGAACTGTTCTGCAGCAGGCTTCATCAATGAACAATGCGATGGAACAGAAACTGGTAATGCAATCGCTTTGCCACTGTTTTCTTTGGCTAAAGCCATGACTGCTTCAACTGCTGCTTTTTCACC
>NZ_PDCH01000046.1 GCF_003315615.1 Bifidobacterium xylocopae | reverse complement strand
CGACGTGGTAGAGCGCGCGATGGAGAGGCTGAACGAAGAGGACGTCGAAAACGTCACCAAGGACGGGGGTGGCGGCGAGGATCCTCATTGGCGGGGCGGTCGCAAGCTGGCCTACGAGATTGACGGCAAGACCGAGGGGAACTACGTTGTGATCAACTACAGCGCCGAGGCTGCTGTCAGCGACGAGCTCGACCGTATCCTCAATCTGAACGAGTCCGTAATCCGCACCAAGATCCTGCGTAAGGACGCCAAGTAGGTTTTCGTCTGCCTTGAGCAGATAAAGAATCCCTAGGACCTTGACAGCTTGTCTCCCGCCGGCGGTGCGTCGGCTTGGGGGAAGAGAAGACCTTGGGAATCAATAGGAATCAAGCAAGTAAGGAATCGTCATGGCTGGTGAAACGACCATCACTATCGTGGGTCTGCTTCTTATACACATCTGACGCAGCCGCCGACGGATTGGGTGTAGCTGTGTGTGGTGAGATGCTGCTGACAGACCACA
>NZ_PDCH01000045.1 GCF_003315615.1 Bifidobacterium xylocopae | reverse complement strand
GTGGTACTATATGGCATTGTATTACTAGTGGTTGCGGAGTACCAAGAGCATCAAAATGCAATCCAGGGTTTAAATTGGATTTGGTCTTCGCTTATGTGATGAACGACATGCCAAAACACTGCGGGGGTCAGGTCTTTGCTGGCGTTCTGCACTGTAGTAGGTAATCGACAGCAGAGCTGGAAGTGCGAATCGCGGGATAGGAGAGTGTGCAGGTGCCGTCTACACAAATAAACCTGGACAGTGATTCGGATAAATCAAGCGGAAGCGATTCATCCGAGGCTCCTTTCTTCGATGGCACATATTTATCACAAGCATCCACTAAGCGCTTTGCCGACCAAAACAGGTCAGGGGCCAAGTGACGTATCTTCGACTATTCGGTCCCCACCTGGCGCAGCCTTTACAATGCGACACTGGTTGCTTTGGACATTCTTATGTACCTATGGGCTGCGGGGGTTGTCTGTCTTATTAGGTGTGTAGCATACCCAGTTCTGTTACGCCCTTAAACAA
>NZ_PDCH01000044.1 GCF_003315615.1 Bifidobacterium xylocopae | reverse complement strand
CATCAACACCAATGAGACCGTCATCACCAAGCCATCACACCTGACCTCCTACATCAGCTCCAACAACCTCACGGTCTTCAAACGCTACCTGGACAATACCAAAATCGAACTCAACAAGTATGGCGGCCGGGTGGGCGTCCAGTAGTCCTACGATGCCAAGTGCTCCATCTACGACCACGACCCCAAGGGGACCCTGGTCTCAGCCGACGGGGTGACCATCGGTGGCCAGCAGGGATCCGTGGCCAGCCAGATGGCCTCCATGAACCCCTCCGGCGACCCCTCTGCCATGCAGTCCATGCAGATGTCCCGCCTGACCGGCAAGACTGAGACCAACACCAGCCCCAAATCCTTCTCGGAGATCATGCCGGGCAAGGATGAGGACGCGACACCCATCTCCAAGGTCATCACCGATAACTACCAAGTCGTCGACGGGCACTGGCCCAAGGACAAGGACCAGGTTGTGCTGGTCCTGGACTCCAACAACCAGATACCCCTGACCACTCTCTATGAAC
>NZ_PDCH01000043.1 GCF_003315615.1 Bifidobacterium xylocopae | reverse complement strand
GGTGGGGTGTGTGGGTGGGGGGGGCGTGGGTCCGTGGGGTTGTGCGGGTCCTTTTGGGTGTTTAGGCGCTGAGGGTGGTGTGTCTGCCTGGTTGGTGTCTGCGGGCGTGTTGGTGGGCTGTTGTGGTGAGGGCGGCCAGGGTGGTGAGGAGTAGGAGGGTGCCTCCGCTGAGTCGTTGGATGGGTATGCTGCCGGCTTTGGGCAGGGTGTATTGGTGGGTGTAGGTGTAGGTGAGTGGGTAGTCGGGTTGGGGTTGGCCGGCTAGGGTCCAGTGGATGTTGGCGGTGACCTGTCCTTCGGGGTGTGCCGGTGCTGTGGTGTCCCCGGTGTGGCTGCCGGTGTTCCAGGCGGGTGGGGGTGTGGCGTCGCTCCGGTCGAGGGTGATGCCGGTGACCGTGCTGTCGCTTATACACTTCTGACGCGCGCGCGCAGGGGTTCGGTGGGCTGCACGGGTGGACCCGACAGCTGCGAGACGCAGACCGTCCGTACATGCGTACACCCGCGTCCACCCGTCAGGA
>NZ_PDCH01000042.1 GCF_003315615.1 Bifidobacterium xylocopae | reverse complement strand
CGGGGTTCGGGGCCAGGACGCGGGCGCTACCGACGCGCTGCTGCGCGGCGCCGGACAGCTGCAGGACCTTGCGGTTGGCGGTCTCCCGGTCGATGCCGATTCGCTCCAGCAACTCCAGGGCGGTCTGCTTCTTATTGCCGCCCTTGACACCGCTGATGTTCATGGAGAGGACGATGTTCTCCAGGGCAGTCGCGTTGGTCAGCAGGTTGTAGCCCTGAAAAATGGTGCCGACGCTATGGGCCCGGTAGTTGTCGCGGTCCAGCTTGCCCACGTTCTGCCCCCGGTAGAGCACCTCGCCACCGGTGGCCGTGTCCAGGCCGGAGATCAACGAGAGCAGGGTGGTCTTGCCGGCGCCGGACTTGCCGATGATGGTGTAGAGCCTGCCGGGCTCGAAGGCGCCGTGATGTCCTTGAGCACGGCCCGCTGGTTCTTGCTGTAGCGGTAGGAGACCTGCTTGAGGGACAGCACGCTCTCCCCCGGCTCCGCGACCCTCACGGCCGTCTTGGTTGGCACGCTGGCCGAGGTCTTCGCATT
>NZ_PDCH01000041.1 GCF_003315615.1 Bifidobacterium xylocopae | reverse complement strand
GACACTTACGGCCCCCGCGACGGGGAACGCAGCCGCTGCGCCGCCGCCGAGCAGGAAAAGCACCACTGCACCGGACTAGAAGAACAAAAGAAAGCCTGACCCAAGGTGTGTTGACGAGTCAGGACGACGGCAAAAAAACGAACGGTCAGCCCCTCCCGCAAGAGGGGCAACCCCTCCAAAATGAGGGGTTCGCTAGTCAATCTCTTTTACCTGCCGGCCCTGGTCATCCTAGTGGCCTTCATGATCTACCCCCTGCTGTCAGGCATCGGTCTGTCCATGACCAACTGGGATGGCTACAATGCCGAGAAACCCTTCGTGGGCTTGGCCAACTACGCACACATGTTCACCGACGGCAACTTCCTGACCGTCGTGGTCAACACGCTGATCTACGGCATCGGCAGCACCATCATCCAGCAGATTCTGGGCCTGGCCCTGGCCCTGCTGCTGAACACCAGGATCAAGGGCAAGTCCGTGATCAGGGCGATCATCTACTTGCCGGCCCTGGGGGCACCTGGGGCCCTGAGCATCATGCACGACGTCATCTCCCACAACCAACAG
>NZ_PDCH01000040.1 GCF_003315615.1 Bifidobacterium xylocopae | reverse complement strand
GTCAACATCGGCAATGTCTACGACAAGCTCACCGGCGGCTTCGTGATCAACAAGGACGGCCCGGTGACGGTCATCGCCGACGGCAAGACCTCCGTGGCGGCTGACGGCCAGCTGCCGGCCGCCTCCATCCTCGACGCCAAGGCCATCGTTCTTGGCACGGAGGCCCGTTTCTCACTCGGGGAGGAGGCCGACCAGACCATCCTGCGGGTCAAGCGGGTGACCCATGGCCGGGAGACCCGTACGGCCCTCCTCCCCTTCCAGTCCCGGACCATCATCGACCCGAGCCTGGAGCCCGGGCAGACCGCCCTACGCCAGGCCGGCGTGAACGGCGAGAAGGAACAGGTCTTCGAGGTCACCTATGTGGATGGGGTGGCGGAGAGCGAGCAGCTGGTCTCCGAGACGACCACCAAGGCTGCCCTGGACCAGGTCGTAGCCGTGGGCCCAGATAAAGCCCAGGCCTCCACGGACGATAAGCAGCATGCCAACAAGGGCAAGAACAAGGAGGGCGACAAGAACGGCCAAGGCTCCGGCTCCGACGGGTCCTCGGGCTCCGGCCAGACTTCCGGCGGCGATGACGGCGGCAGCAGCAGCCCTGCCCAAGCA
>NZ_PDCH01000004.1 GCF_003315615.1 Bifidobacterium xylocopae | reverse complement strand
GCTCCGACCATTCCCGGTTATTCGAGGGATCTGAAGGGTTCGGATGTTCTGAAGTACAATCCGAAGAAGGCCAAGGAGCTGTGGGCGCAGGCCGACAGGATCGCTCCCTGGGGTGCTGACGACGTCTTCAAGATGGCCTACAACTCGGATGGGGGCCACAAGGAGATCTATGACGCGCTGGCGAATTCGATCAAGAACTCCCTGGGGATCAAGGCGGAGGGCAACCCGCAGCCGACCTTCAACGAGTTCCGCAACAACGTGGTCCAGCGTAAGTTTACGGATTCGGCCTTCCGTTCCGGTTGGCAGCCCGACTACCCGTCGCCCGAGGATTACCTGAAACCGAATTACACCACGGCTGCCGCCGACGGCAACGGCTCCAACGACGGTGACTACAAGAATCCCAAGTTCGACGAGCTGCTGGCGCGCGCGTCTTCCGCCAAGAGCGTCGATGCCGCCAACAAGCTCTTCCAGCAGGCCGAGGAGGTCCTCCTCGAGGATCTGCCGGCGGTGCCGCTCTATTATGCCAATTCGAAGGGTATAGCCGCCAAAGGCATCCATGGCTTCTCCTTCAATTGGCAGGGAATCCCCGACTACGCCAGCATGACCAAGTGACCGTTCGCTGATACAGCGACCCAGGGGGTTCCGGGCCCGGCTTAATCTGTGCCAGGGCCCGTGACCCCCCGTACCCTGGAAGGGCTGAGCACTTTTCATACATGGACCGGACAGTCCCTTGACCGGTACCGTTCGGGCAAACACCAATCAACAGAAATCGTCGTCATTGCAGACATCATAGAAAAGACATTCCCATGCACAGGAATTCACGATTCGCCGTATCCGCCGCTGCGATCTGCTCGCTCGCCCTGGCTCTGAGCGCGTGCGGGGGAGGGGGCGACAGCAGGTCGACAAAGGCTCCCGCGACCTCCGACACTACAATAAGCGTGTCCGGAACGGAACCAGCCAAGCCTTTGATCCCCTCAAACACCATGGAGGTCGGAGGAGGGCACCCGCTTGATCTGATGTACTCCAAACTGGTGCGTTTCGACGCCAAGGGGCACGTTCATAATGAGGTGGCCAAGGAGATCAAGCCCAACGCCGACATGACCGAATACCGGGTGACGCTTCAACCGGGTTGGAAGTTCAGCGATGGTTCTCCGGTGACCGCCTCATCGTTCACCAAGGCCTGGTCATACGGGGCTAACGCTGCCAACGGCCAGTTGGCTTCCAGCTTCTACTCCATCATCAAGGGGTTCGATGAGCTGCAGGCCAAGGGCGTCGACCCCAAGGCCCAGATGTCGGGCTTGAAGGTGATCGACGACCTCACCTTCAGTGTGGAGCTGTCATCACCCTCATCGACATTCCCGATCCAGGTCGGTGAATCCGCCTTTGCGCCTATGCCGGAGGAACGCTTCAGCGACCCAACCGGTTTCGGCGAGCACCCAATCACGAACGGGCCTTACCGGTTCAAGTCCTGGGAGCACAACAAGTCGGTCAAGCTGGTCAGGAACCCCGACTACAAGGGCGGGGTGAAAGTCAGGAACGGCGGCATCGAGTTCCGGGTGTACACCGACCCGACTGCGGCCTATGCGGATGTGCAATCCGGCAACCTGGACGTGCTCAGCACCCTGCCGGCCTCCGCCCTCAAGACCTTCCGGACCGACGACCAAGTCCAGGCGGTCAGCACCCCGGGCGCCGGAATTTCAGACTTCACAATTCCCTCCTACATGAAGCGTTTCGGGCAGGACCAGGAGGGCAAGCTGCGTCGGAGGGCCATTTCCATGGCCATAGACCGCAAGCAGATCCTGCGCAAAGTGCTGAACAACGCAGGTGCCGTCCCCACTGATTTCGCAGCTCCGACCATCCCCGGGCATCCGACGTCGCTCAAAGGCTCGGATGTCCTGAACTACAACCCGAAGAAAGCCAAGGAACTGTGGGCGCAGGCCAATCGGATCTCGCCTTGGGCCGCTGACGACACCTTCAAGATCGCCTACAACTCGGACAGTGGTCAGAAAGAGACATACGACGCCGTGGCGAATTCCATCAAGAACACGCTGGGGATCAAGGCGGAGGGCAACCCGCAGCCGACCTTCAACGAGTTCCGCAACAACATCTCGGCGCGCAAGTTCACCGATTCCGCCTTCCGTTCCGGTTGGCAGCCCGACTATCCGTCCCTGGAGAACTACCTGCAGCCGAACTTCAGCTCAACGGCGGCCGACGGCAACGGCTCCAACGACGGCGACTACAAGAACCCAGCCTTCGACGATGCGCTGAAACGCGCTGCGGCGGCCACGAGCACCGACCAGGCGGACCGGCTCTTCAGGCAGGCCGAGGAGATCCTGTTGGAGGATATGCCGGCGGTCCCTCTGTTCAACGAGAACGCGAAGGGTGTGGCCGTCAAGGACATCCACGGCTTTGCCTTCAACTGGCAGGACGTGCCTGACTACGCCAGCCTGACCAAGTGATACGGCCCATGGCCACAAGATTCCAAATAATGGAAAGGTAAGAATATGAACAAGAAATCCAGATTGACGCTCATCGTGGCGTCGGCCTGCTCACTGGCGCTGGCTCTGAGCGCCTGCGGCGGATCAGACGGCGCATCCGGTAGCGACAAGTCCTCTGGCGCTTCGGGAACCTCTTCGGATGCCGTCATCAGCGTCTTCGGCTCCGAGCCGGCAAAGCCTTTGATCCCTTCGGACACCACCGAGGTGGGTGGCGGCAACCCGCTGGACATGATGTTCTCCGGACTGGTCCGCTTCGATTCCAAGGGCAAGGTCCATAACGAGGTCGCCAAGGAGATCAAGCCCAACGCCGACATGACCCAGTTCACCGTGACCCTGAAGCCGGGTTGGAAGTTCACCGACGGTTCGCCGGTGACCGCCTCGTCCTTCACCAAGGCGTGGTCCTGGGGCGCCAATGTGAACAACGGACAGCTGGGATCAAGCTTCTATGGCGTCATCAAGGGCTTCGACGCGCTCCAGCAGAAGGATGCTCCAGCGGATGCCCAGCTGGAGGGGCTCAAGGTCGTCGATGACAAGACCTTCACCGTGGATCTGGCCGCACCTTCCTCCACCTTCACCACACAGCTCGGAATGGACTATTTCGCCCCACTGCCAGAGTCCTTCTTCAAGGACCCCAAAGCCTTCGGTGAGAAGCCCGTCTCGGACGGCCCATACAAGTTCAAGTCCTGGGAGCACAACAAGTCGGTCAAGCTGGTCAGGAACCCCGATTACCAAGGCATCACGAAGGTGAGGAACGGCGGCATCGAGTTCCGCGCCTACACCGACCCGACGGCGGCCTATGCAGATGTACAGTCCGGCAACCTGGACGTACTCGACACCATCCCTTCGTCGGCGATCAAGACCTTCCGATCCGATGACCAGGTCCAGGCGTTGAACGTGTCCGGCCCTGTCTTCCAGAATTTCACGATCCCCTCTTACATGAAGCACTTCGGGCAGGACCAGGAGGGCAAGCTGCGCAGGCAGGCCATCTCCATGGCGATCGACCGCCAGCAGGTGCTTGACAAGGTTCTGGGAAAGACCGGAACCGTGCCCACCGACTTCTCGGCTCCGACCATTCCCGGTTATTCGAGGGATCTGAAGGGTTCGGATGTTCTGAAGTACAATCCGAAGAAGGCCAAGGAGCTGTGGGCGCAGGCCGACAGGATCGCTCCCTGGGGTGCTGACGACGTCTTTAAGATGGCCTACAACTCGGATGGGGGCCACAAGGAGATCTATGACGCGCTGGCGAATTCGATCAAGAACTCCCTGGGGATCAAGGCGGAGGGCAACCCGCAGCCGACCTTCAACGAGTTCCGCAACAACGTCTCCGGCCGTAAATTCACGGATTCGGCCTTCCGCTCCGGTTGGCAGCCCGACTACCCGTCCTTGGAGAACTACCTGCAGCCCATCTATTCCACGGCTGCAGCCGACGGCAACGGCTCCAACGACGGCGACTACAAGAACCCCAAGTTCGACGAGCTGCTGAAGAAGGGAACCGAGGCCAAATCAAGCACGGAAGCCAACAAGTTCTTCCAGCAGGCCGAGGAGGTCCTGATGCAGGACCTGCCGGTCGTGCCGCTCTACAATGCCAACTCCAAGGGTGTGGCAGCCAAGAACGTGCATGGTTTCGCATTCACTTGGAAGAGCACGCCTGATTATGCGGCCCTGAGCAAGTAAGGAACAGGCCCAGCCCGGCAAAGGGACTGGGGTCATCCGCAGCGCCGTCGATTCGGCCCCCGGGGTCCGATTCCCGGATGGCCATCGGCGGCGCTGCCGTACCTCAGCGAGGACAAGCTCCTCCCAGTAGTCCATGGCCTGGTTAACCATGGACCAGACAGGCTATGCAGCCAAAAGCATTCGCATGGCCATCGGCATCCATCAGCGTTTCGGCAGAAACCCGTATCCGGCTGTGCACGACCATGCACTTGGATCAGGGGCTATGAGCACAGGGGCGTCCAGGGACCAGCAGCCCACGGGGTTGGAACGAAGCCAATCCGTAACGTCACCGGTTACGTCTTACTGATACACTGCTAACAGAATTTTCATGCGGGCGGATGATTACGTGTGTATAGCACCCCCCGCGAACTGCAAAGGAGAAAAGCCGATGGGCAAATATCTTCTGCGTCGAGTCCTGCAGATGATTCCCGTTGTTCTCGGTACGACTCTGTTGATTTACGCGCTGGTTTTCGCGTTGCCCGGTGACCCAGTCGCCGCGATGTTCGGAGACAAGCCGGTCAACCAGGCCGTAGCCGCGCAGATACGATCGGAATACAATCTGGACAAACCCTTCTTCGTCCAGTACCTGCTCTTCCTGAAGAATGCGCTTACCCTGAACTTCGGCAAGACCTTCGCCGGACAACCGGTCATATCCGTGATCGGCCGCGCGTTCCCGGTCACCATCAGGCTGGCCCTCATGGCGTTCGTGTTCGAGGGCGTGTTCGGCATCCTCTTCGGCATCGTCTCCGGCCTGACCAAGGGCAAGTGGTCCGATCAGATCATCCTGGTCATATCCCTTCTGCTGATTTCTGTGCCCACCTTCGTCACGGGCTTCATCCTGCAGTATCTCTTTGGTGTCAAATGGCATATCCTGCCAGCTACGGCAGGGGCATCCCCGGGCTTCATTGACCTGCTGATGCCAGCCATCGTGCTCGGTTCGGTCTCCATGGCTTCGATCATCCGCCTGACACGAACGGAGATCTCCACCAACCTCTCCGAGGACTATGTGCGTACGGCCAGGGCCAAGGGCCTGAGCAACTTCCAGGTCACGGTCCGCCACATCCTTCGCAACTCGCTAATCCCGGTCGTCACCTACCTGGGCGCCGACATCGGGGGTCTGATGGGTGGCGCCATGATCACCGAGCGCATCTTCAACATCCAGGGCGTGGGCAATACGCTCTACCAGGCTATTCTGCGAGGCGAGGGGACCTTGGTGGTCTCCATCGTGACGATCATGGTCATGATCTTTGTGGTATGCAGCCTTTTGGTCGACTTGCTCTATGCGGTGCTTGATCCGCGCATCCGGTACGCGTGAGGGGTGAAGGTTTGATGACAGATACGACAATGAACAGCAACAGCCGCGACTCGAACGCCGAGGTGTTTTTCCCGGACCCTTTGCCGGGCCAGGAGCGCTTCGTGGCGTCCCTGGACCAGACCCCGCTGAAGGAGGTCGATTCGATTGACGAGGAGGCGCCGGCCACGAGCATGTGGGCCGACGCTTGGAAGACCCTGCGCAAGAACCCGATTTTCATCATCTCCGCAATCCTGGTGGTCTTCGTGGTTCTGGTTGCGCTCTTCCCCTCCCTCTTCACCAAGCAGAACCCGGTCTCCTGCAATCTGGAGAACTCCCTGGAAGGTGGCGGAGGCGGGCATCCCTTCGGTTATGATCTGCAGGGTTGCGACGTGTACGCGCGCGTGGTCTATGGAGCCCGCACCTCGGTCTCCATCGGTATCATGACGACCATCCTGGTCACCCTCCTAGGTGGTTTGGTCGGTGCCATCGCCGGTTTCTGCGGCGGCTGGATCGATGCGGTCCTGAGCCGTGTGACGGACATCTTCTTCGCGATTCCCATGCTCCTGGGCGCCATCGTCCTCCTGCAGATGTTCCGGACCTCCACTTCAATATGGAAGATCGTATTCACCCTTACCCTCTTCGGCTGGGTGAACATGGCCCGCATAACCCGAAGCGCCGTGCTGGAGGCCAAGAACCTGGAGTTCAACACGGCTTCGACGGCCTTGGGGTCATCGCCCATGCGCAACCTCTTCCGTCATATCATCCCCAACTCGTTGGCTCCGGTCATCGTCATGGCGACCATGTCCCTGGGGTCCTACATCGTCTCCGAGGCGACACTGTCCTTCCTGGGCATCGGTCTGCCTTCTTCGGTGGTCTCCTGGGGCGGGGACATCTCGACGGCGCAGAACCTGCTGAGGACCAACCCATCGGTGCTCTTCTACCCGTCAGCCGCCCTGGCCATCACCGTCCTGGCTTTCATCATGATGGGCGACGCGGTCAAGGACGCCTTGGATCCGAAGAGTCGAACGGCCTGAGTGGGAGAACAGCATGAGTGAGCAAACACAAGCAGAGAGCATGAAGAGCGAACTGGCCCGCCAGCAGGTTGCCAACGGCCCCCTTCTGGATGTCAAGGACCTCCAGGTCGATTTCACGGCAGACGGGCACTCCGTGCATGCGGTACGCGATGCCTCCTTCAACGTCTACCCCGGGCAGTGGGTGGCGATCGTTGGAGAGTCCGGATCAGGCAAGTCCACGTCCGCCATGGCTGTCCTGGGACTGCTGCCCGGCACCGGCAAGGTCATCGGCGGGTCGATCAAGCTCCATGGCAGGGAGCTTGTCGGACTGACCCGCAAGGACTATGAGGATATCCGCGGCCGGCAGATGGGCCTGGTTCCCCAGGACCCCATGAGCAACCTGAACCCGGTCTGGCGAATCGGGACCCAGGTCAAGGAGGCCTTGGTCGCCAACAACATGGACGTCAGTCGGGAGAAGCGTTCCCAACTGGCTAAGATGTTGGCATCCTCGGAGGATGTGACCTTGAAGGGGCAGGATGACGAGCTGTTCATAGCCTCGGCCGACCTGCCGGGATTGATGGATGAAGCGCGCGATGCCGTGACCAAGGCGGGCAAGGCCGACGTCGACCAGGCCATCGAGCACTTCCGGTCCGAGTGGGACCCGGGCTCCGAGACCAGGTGGGGTGTGGCCAGGGACCTTATCGCGGCCGGAGTGGACGACGATGAGGCCTGGGCCATTGCCAAGAAGTATGTCAAGGGCTCGGACATGAACGACCGGATCGCTGGCCTACTGTCCGAGGCCGGCCTGCCCGGGGCGGTGACACGCGCCCGGCAGTACCCGCACGAGTTTTCGGGCGGCATGCGCCAGCGGGCCCTGATCGCCATGGGTCTGGCTTCACGGCCGGACCTGCTGATCGCCGATGAGCCTACGTCCGCCTTGGATGTGACCGTCCAGAAGAAGATACTGGACCACCTGCAGGGGCTCACGGACTCACTGGGCACCGCCGTGCTCTTCATCACCCACGACCTTGGTCTGGCCGCTGAGCGAGCCCAGCATATCGTGGTCATGTACAAGGGACAGGTGGTCGAGTCCGGTCCCAGCCTGGAAGTGCTCCAGCATCCCCAGCATCCCTATACCAAGCGGCTGGTCGAAGCGGCCCCCTCGCTGGCCTCGCAGCGGATTATCTCCGCCAAGGAACGCGGCCAGGACACACGGAGCCTGATGGAGCATCACACCAAGGGCGAACAGGCTTTGGAGAAGAGCGAGCACATCATCGCCGTCGAACACCTTACGCGGGAGTTTAAACTGCCGCGGAAGCAGGAGATGTTCAAGGCCGTGGACGATGTCTCCTTCTCGGTCAAGAGGGGAACCACCCTCGCCATCGTCGGAGAATCAGGTTCGGGCAAGTCGACCGTGGCGAACATGGTCCTCCACCTACTCAAGCCCACGGCGGGCAAGGTCCTGTATGAAGGCAAGGACACCTCGGGCTTCGGTTCACGTGAGATGCTGGACTTCCGTCGTCATGTACAGCCGGTCTTCCAGAACCCCTATGGGTCCCTGGATCCGATGTACTCCATCTACCGCTCGATTGAGGAGCCACTGCGCATCCACGGTATCGGCGACAATCGCAGCCGGCGGGACAGGGTCAAGGAGCTCCTTGAGATGGTCGAGATGCCCTCATCCGTCATGGGCCGCTATCCCAATGAGCTGTCGGGCGGACAGCGGCAGCGCATCGCAATAGCCCGGGCCATGGCTTTGAACCCGGATGTGATCATCTGCGACGAGGCGGTATCCGCCCTTGACGTGTTGGTCCAGGACCAGGTCCTCCGCCTACTGAATGACCTTCAGGCGGAGCGTGGTCTGAGCTACCTGTTCATCACTCACGATCTGGCCGTGGTCCGGCAGATCGCCGACGAAGTGGTGGTCATGCAGCACGGCAGGCTGGTGGAGCATGCGACGACCGATGAGGTCTTCGACCACCCGCAGCGTCAGTACACCCGGGACCTGCTCGATGCCATCCCTGGCGGCAAGCTCAGCCTGGGCCTGGATTAATAACCGGTATACGGGTGCAGCAGGCCGACCCTCCATGGGGTCGGCCTGCTTGTTTGCTAGTCTGGTAGCGGTTGAGCCAGCGGAGAAATGAGGAGACATGGGATTGTTCGGTTTTGGCAGGAAGCGCAAGGGCGCAGGCGACGAAGCCAGGATGGGCGAGGAAACTGAGCCGACCGAAAAGGTTGAGGAGAGGGCCAATGAGACGGCCGGGCAGGACGAAGACGGCGACCGCGAGAACCAGTCGGCCGCTTCCGGCCCGGAGCGTGGTGTGGGTCGCGGTCCTTGGGATGTCAATGACGAGGATGTCGTCGATTATGACGATTACCTGGATGTGGGTGCACTCTACCTTCCCTTCCTTCAGGGCATACAGCTGAGAATCAAAGCCAAGAGCCAGTCCGGCGAGGTGCTGGGCGTCACCATCACCTATGGCCAGTCCAGTTTGGAGCTTGAGGCCTTCGCCGCGCCGAAGACATTGGGGCTGTGGGACATGGTGCGTTCGGACCTGCTCAAGGCCAACCCCAAGGCCAGGGAGGTGGAAGGACGGTTCGGCGGTGAACTTGAACTGCCCGTCTCCGTCAAGGGCAAGGAGTTCCTCACCCGTTTCATCGGTGTGGATGGCCCCCGTTGGATGCTTCGCGGCATCATGTCGGGCCCCGCGGCCGAAGGCGGAGAAGAGCAGGAGACCCTATACCGTTACTTCCAGGATGTGGTGGTGGACCGGGGCGAGGAGCCTCTGGCGCCGCGCGACCTGATTCCCATGCATGCCCCGGTCTCCCCGGCCGAGCGTGCGGCCGCCGCTGCCGAGGAGGGTGAAGGTGGCGAGAAGGACTCGAAGATCCCCGAAAAACCGACCGGCCCCTTCGACTCCGACCAGCAGACCGAAGTGAAGACGACACTATCGCGCGGTCCCATGTTCTCCGAGGTGCGCTGACGCGGTGAAGCGGCCCCCTGATCGTGGTCTGGCTGCCCTGGCCTCCGAGGATTTCAACGTCCTTGAGGCGATCGGAGGCTGGCGGGGAATGGTCGAATCCCTCCTGCCCGGTCTTGTCTTCCTGTTCCTGTTCATCACGACTGCGGACCTGAAGCTGACTGTGCTGGCAGCCGGCCTTCTGGCCCTGGTCCAGCTGGCTGTGCGCCTGTTAGGTAAGCAGTCATGGCTGGGTGCGCTGACCGGCCTTCTGGCGGTTGGCATCTGCCTGCTCTGGGCCTGGCTGAGCCGGGATGCCCGCAGCTACTATCTACCAGGTTTCATCACCAATGTGGCATGGATTCTTGCCTTGGGTGCCACGCTGCTGTGCCGGGCGCCGGGAATAGGCCTGGTCGTTGAGTACGTGCGTCATCCGGTCTTTTCCGGTTTCAGGGAGTGGCTGGATGCTTGGCGTGGCGAGAAGGGGCTGTACCGGGCCTACAAGCTGGCCAGCATCCTGTGGATGGGGTTGTTCTCCTTGCGCCTGGCCATCCAGCTGCCCCTGTATCTGTCCCATCGAATAGTCTGGTTGGGTACGGCGCGGTTGGTGATGGGCCTGCCGTTGTTCGCGCTTGGAATATGGGTGAGCTGGCTGCTGCTGGCCGGCCCCTTCCACCGGCGGACACTGGGTCATAGGACTGAGACCGAACCTCCGGCCGGTGCGGACGAGAGCCATGCGGACCGGCACGGCACAAGCGGTGCAAGGGATATACGAGAGTAAGTGAATGGGTCATACCGACCCGCGAGAGGCAGCCAGCAGGCTGCAGTGGGGGAGTGCTTCCATGCCAGTGACCGTACGAGTCGAACGGTATGCGGACCAAGGGCGGTGCGTGGGCCATGTGGACGGCCGCGTGATCTTCCTGCGGTTCGCCTTGCCCGGCGAGCTGGTCGAGGCGAGCATCGACCAGCCGGTGCGGCCTCAGGCGCGTTTCCTGACCGGTGAGGTGACCAGGGTGATCGAACCCAGCCCCGAAAGGGTGCTGCCGGCCTGGCCTCTGGCCGGACCGCTGGCTCAGGGAGGTGGCGTCGGCGGGGCGGATCTGGTGCATGCCAGTCGGCGGGCTCAACTGGCATGGAAACGGAATCTGATTGAGCAGCAGATGAGCCGGATGGGGCATGTGGACGTCGAAGTTCCCATTGACTCCGCACCTGGTGATGACGAAGTTGGTGGCCTGGGGTGGCGCACCCGTCTGGACCTGGTCGCGGACGAACAGGGCTTGCCCTCCATGCGCCGACGGGAGTCCCACGAACGAGTGGCGATCGACTCCATGCCTCTGGCTACGCAGGAGCTGAATGCACTGGCCGGGCGCCTCGGCGTGTGGCAGGGGGGCTTTGAACCCGGTGCGACCATACGTTTAGCGCTGCCCCAAGGTGCCGGTGACGGCTCTGACGGCAATCATGCTCTTCTGGTGTGTGACAGGGTCAAGTCCGGTCGCCGCAAGCTGGAGGAGCAGGTCAGTGTCCAGGGGCGCGATTTCACCTATGAGGTGGACGCGGCCGGCTTTTGGCAGATCCACCGGAGGGCGCCTGGCATGCTTGCCAACGCGGTTCTGAAAGCGGTCCAGGATGGGGTGGGAGGCAAACCGGCGCCCATCATCTGGGACCTGTACTCAGGATCCGGGCTCTTCAGTCTTCCGCTGGCTGCCCTTGCGGGGAAGCGCTCGCGCATCCTGGCGGTCGAGGGATCGCGGATCGCGGTGGCCCAGGCGCGATACAACGCCCAACGCGCCGGTTCGGGCGACACGATTGAATCCCTGGCCGGAGATGTGGGCACTCGGCTGAAAGGCAAACTGCCCAAGGGGTTGGACAAGCCCGATGCCGTGGTTCTGGATCCGCCGAGGGCCGGGGCCAAAGCTGCCGTCTGCCGGCTGATGGCGGCGGCCGGCGCGCCGCTAATCGTATACGTGGCGTGCGATCCGACCAGTCTGGCCCGGGATACCGCGACCCTGATCGGGGAGGGGTACCGCCTGCGCGGCATCCATGCCTATGACCTCTACCCGATGACCCATCATGTGGAGACCCTGGCCGTCTTCGGCCGGTGAATGCACCGATGACACATGCGCTGGTTACAATGGCGCCCCATGAGCATGCATGAGCGGATGGGCGGCAGCGGGGGATGGGCCCGGCTGCTGCCGGCCATGCTTGTCCTGGCAATCATGCTGTCCTGCCTGTCCGGCTGCGCACCCCACGGCAGGGCTGTGGGCGACAGCTGGCAGGAAGGCCTTACGGCCGAACACGACGGACCGGACCGTTCCGCGGTCACCGTCGCAATCGTCGGCCCGGCGCATACTGAGCATACTGATGGGGGAGGAGGCTGGGCGGACCTGAATCGCAGGATTTTCGACTTGCTGGAACGCAATGGGATGGAGGCCTACTTTACGTCGGCCAGCGATGCGGACGGGCAGCGGCACGCAGTCAGGGAAGCGGTAGCCCGTAGGACCACGGTCATAGCGGTCGAGGAGCCTGCAGTCTGCGATTGGTCGGGGGTGCTGGGCAGGGCAAGGCGGGCCGGTCTGCCGGTCGTCCTGATCGGCGGTGGCTACAGGCCGTCCGACCAGACCCTATATGCGGCGAGTCTGCGGGTGGACGACGGTGCCAGGGACGCGGTGCCCCTGGGCAGAGCCTTGCAGACCATAGCGGATGACCGCCGGCACCCGCGCCTGATACGGGTCAATCTGCAGGATGACTTGACCCAGCGCAGACCGCCGGATCGGATCGAGGAGATGCAATGAGCAAGGATGCCGACCAGAGGCCTTCCTTTCCGGCAGTCGAACCCGACGGCCTGACATGCAAGCAGGTAGCGGAACGGGTCGCGGCAGGACAAGTCAACCACACTGAGGATGGGGCATCGCGGTCTTTGGCGCAGATCATCCGTGCCAACGTCTTCACCCTCTTCAATGGCATCATCTTCGCAGCCATGATCGTCGTGCTCGCCACCGGCCAGTGGAAGGATGCGGTCTTCGGCCTGATCATCATCATCAACACCGGCATCGGGGTGGCGACCGAGCTCAAGGCGAAGCGTACCCTTGATAGGCTCTCGATACTGGTGGCCTCCGATTTCTATGTGCGGCGTGGGGGGCGGAACGAGCGCGTGTCCCATGACGCCATCGTTGCCGACGACCTCCTTTGGATTCGCTCAGGTGATCAATTGCCTGCTGATGTGCGGATAGAACGCAGCTGGGGCCTGGAGCTGGACGAGTCAATGCTCACTGGCGAATCGCGTACTGTGCGCAAGAGTGGCGGCGACGAGGCATATTCTGGTTCCAACGCGGTCTCCGGCCTGGCTCTGGCCAGGGTGAGCGCGGTGGGGTCGGCCTCCTACGCGGCTAAGCTCACGGCGCAGGCCAAGGTCTACAAGAAGGTCCATTCCGACCTCAACGAGGGCATCAATACGATTCTCAAGGCGATGACATTCGTGGTCGTTCCCCTGTGTGTGCTTCTGATCTGGACACAGCTGCGCGCGGTCGGAGGCTTCCAGGAGGCGTTCCAGACGGGGGCCTGGCGGGGGGCAGTGGTCTCGGCAGTGGCGGGCGTGGTGGGTATGATCCCCGAGGGCCTTGTCCTGCTTACCTCCCTCAACTTCGCCCTGGCCGCGATCCGCCTGGCCCGCAAGAACACCTTGGTACAGGAGCTGGAATCGGTCGAGACCCTTGCCCGGGTCGATGCACTCAATCTGGACAAGACAGGCACCATCACCGACGGTGGCATCGTATTCGACTCGCTGGTTCCCGTTTCCGACGAGTCCAAGGAACGGCTGGAGCGCGCCTTGGTGGATGTCAGCCATGAAGAGGAGCCCAACGCGACGGGTTCAGCCATTCTCAGAGGGTTGTCCCGGGTCAGGCCTTCCGGGCGGGTGAGGGCCCGGGTGCCTTTCTCCTCGGTGAGGAAATGGAGCGCCGTGAGCCAGGCTGACGGTTCCAACTGGTATTTCGGGGCACCCGAAGTGCTGCTGGCCGGGCAGGAAGATGAGTGGCCCGAGCCGCTGAAACAGGTCCGTGCACTGGCCGACCAGGGATACAGGGTGCTGATGTTGGCGGCCTCGCCGGCGGCGCCGGCCGTGGATGCGGAACCGGTACTGCCGACCGATTTGCAGCCTGCGGCCCTGGTCACTTGTTCGGAGCGTATCCGCGAAGATGCGTTACCTACCCTGGCATGGTTCCGTGAGCAAGGCGTGCGCTGTCGGATCATCTCCGGGGATAACCCTTCCACGGTGGCCGCGATCGCCGGCAAGGTGGGGCTGACAGGTGATGACAAGCCCCGAGCCATGGATGCCCGCAGGCTTCCCACCGATACGGCCGAACTGGCCCGTGTCCTGGAGGACGTGGATGTGCTTGGCCGGGTTCTGCCCGAGCAGAAAAAGGCCATCGTGCAGGCCTTGCATTCGGGTGGGCACACCGTGGCAATGACAGGGGATGGTGTCAATGACTCCCTTGCGCTCAAAGAGGCTGACCTGGGTATCGCCATGGGCAATGCGGCACCGGCTACCAAGGCAGTGGCACAGGTCGTCCTGGTGGACTCCCGCTTTTCCCATTTGCCGGATGTGGTGGCACGCGGCCGGCAGGTAATGGCCAATATGGAACGTGTGGCAGGGCTTTTCCTGGTCAAGACCGTATACTCGGCCTTGATATCACTGGGTGTGGTCCTCACCGCGATTCCTTACCCATACCTGCCACGGCATATCACCTATATCGGCGCTTTGACCATCGGCACGCCTGCTTTCTTTCTGGCCTTGGCTCCCAACACGCGGCGATATAAGCCCGGCTTCCTCAAAAGGGTGGTCGCTTTCGCCATCCCCGGTGGAGTGGCTACGGCCCTGGTGGTGTTGGCCATGGCGTGGTCCCTGCCGTCCCTGTTGGGCTGGAATCCGCGTGACCCCGCTGATCTGGCCCAGGAGCGAACGGTCTGTGCCATCGTCCTGTTCGCCATGGGCATCCTGGTGCTGGCCAGGGTGGCCCGTCCGCTCAGGTCGTGGAGGGGAGCACTGGTCCTGTGCTTCGCTGCCGCAGGTGTCGTAGGTGCCTTCATCCCGCCTGTCGCCCGCTTCTTCGCGATTGTGCTTCCGCATGGAAGTTCGGCCGCCGCCACGGCCGGAGGTCTGGTCGTCGGGCTGGCTGTCATGGGCTTGGCCGTGGGATTCCTGCCCAGGCTGATCGGCAGAGTCCTCGATTAGGCGGTGTTGCACCGGCAAAGGAAACGCCCGTCGGCCCACTCGTGGGCTGTAGACGGGCGTTTCCTGTTATCGTAGCTCAGTTCCGTGATCCGAAGAGCTGGATGATGTACAGGAAGAGATTGACGAAGTCCAGGTAGAGGTTGAGGGCGCACAGGATGGAGACACGTTCGATGGCTGCGGCCCCCTGGGATTCATAGGCGGCGAAGATCGCGCGGGTCTGCTGGGCGTCATGCATGGTGATTCCCGCGAACAGGGCGATGCCGATGGTCGCGATGACCTTGAGGGCGCTTGCCGATGGAGCGATGAACATGAGTACGACCTGCACCAGCAGGAGGGAGATCAGTCCCGCGAACAGGACCGGCCCCCAACCCAGCATGTTCTTGCGGGTGGTCAACCCCAGCATGGTCAGCACGAAGAAGAACGCCGAGCAGGTGACCAGGGTGACCAGCAGGGTGGCGACCGAGTAGGCGGCGAACAGGGAACTCAGAGTGAAGCCCATCAGCGCCGCGTAGGCGTAGAACATGATTCTGCCGGTCGAGGTCTTCATCCGCATGACCCGGGCCGACAGGGTCCAGGCGAAGGCGATCTGGGCGATGCACAGGGCCACCCAGCCGAGACTGCCGGTCGCTGAGACGAATGAGTACAGCAGGCCGGAGGCGTAGGCCAGGTAGGCCACGGCGGCCGTGACAAGGAGCCCCAATCCCATCTCCGCATAGGCGCGGGTCATGGAGGTGCGCTCGGCGCGCTCATAGGAGTATGGGCTGTGGGTGGGGATGGCGGCGGTCCCGTCCGGCTGCCGGACGTATGGCGAACCGTAGGGCTCCTGCCCCGTGCCCTGACCGTACATCCGCTGGCCCTGCGCCTGGTAGGGGTCAGGGGTCTGGTAGGCCTGGTATCCCTGGTAGCCCTGATTGTTTTGCTGGGGCTGGCGACCGAATGTCATAAGCTCCTCCTCGCGGCTTGCGATCAATGTCAGACGTATTGCGCGCCTACTGGTATAGAGCTTACCCGTGCGAACTGGGCTTCGCCTGGAAATGTGCTCCTGCCGAACGTCTTTGGGCTTCGGTCCCGTAAAGGATTCCCGCTGTCAGCTTGTGGCTTGTGCGGGGGTGGGCTGAATAGGGACGGCGGGTGGAGCGGTGCACCGGGTCTTTGAAGTCGAGATTGTGGAAGGCCCGGATGTCCCCACATCGGCATCGGAGAGCCTCCATCAATGGATATGGAAGGTTGAGAGGCATGGATTCGTGTGGGGGCCGGCCCCCTGGCGGGGCCTGACCCTCATGGCATACGATGGCAGGGTAGGCCGCCGCAACTGGCGACGATCAGCGGATGTGAGGAGAGCAAGCATGAGCGAGAACAGCGAACAACCGATGACCACCCTGAACAACGGGGTACCGATACCGCAGCTTGGTCTGGGGGTCTTCCAGACCCCGGAGGGGGAGCAGACCGTGAATGCGGTTCGCTGGGCCCTCCAGGCAGGGTATCGGCACATCGACACCGCCCGGATCTACGGCAAC
This sequence comes from Bifidobacterium xylocopae, assembly GCF_003315615.1. Classification (GTDB taxonomy): domain Bacteria; phylum Actinomycetota; class Actinomycetes; order Actinomycetales; family Bifidobacteriaceae; genus Bombiscardovia; species Bombiscardovia xylocopae. The sequence goes on along the minus strand of NZ_PDCH01000004.1, from coordinate 93,723 downwards.
GAGGAGTCGGTCGGGCAGGGTATGCGGGAATCCGGTCTCAAGCGGCGTCAGATATTCCTGACCACCAAGCTGTGGAACGACGACATCCGTGCCGGGCGGACCAGGCAGGCATTCGAGGAGAGCATGGACCGCCTGGGCACCGATTACATCGACCTCTACCTGATCCATTGGCCGGTCGAGGGCTGGCAGAAGGCCTGGGAAGCCATGGAGGAACTCTACACACAGCGCCGGGTGAGGGCCATCGGTGTGTGCAACTTCCAGCGGCACCATCTCGAGGAGCTGCATTCCATTTCCTCGCTCAAGCCGGTTGTGGACCAGGTCGAGTCCTCTCCGATTTTCACCAACCAGCCCCTCATTGACTACGCCCATGGCGAACTGCGCGTGGACGTCGAGGCGTGGAGTCCCTTGGGTGGGACCGGTACGCATCTGCTGAGCGACCCGAAACTGGCCGAAATCGGCGCCAGGTACGGTAAGTCCGCGGCCCAGGTCGTCATCCGCTGGCACTTGCAGCGCGGAATGATCGTCATTCCCAAGTCCGTTCACAAGGAGCGGATCGAACAGAACTTCGATGTGTTCGACTTCCAACTGTCCCAGGAGGATATGGCGGCCATCTCGGCCATGGACACCGGCAGGCGTGTGGGTGCGGACCCCGACGATTTCGACTTCTGATCCCGGGTAAGGCCAGTCCGCGCAGGCAAGCAGCCGGCCCGGTCATCCATCTGTGGATGACCGGGCCGGCTGCTTATACGTTGGTCTATTCGGCTTCGTCCTCATGCCGCCCCCGTCCGGTCGAACGCAAATGCTCCAGACGTTCGTCGTCGCCCTCCTGCTCCTGGGGGGATCCCGAGATGTCGCGGTGGATGGACTGCATCTGCACCTCTATGTTCTGCAGCGAGCGCGCACAGTCCAACAGGGTCTGTGAATGCTCGGCAAGGCGTGCGTCAGGCAGGTCGGACTTGTAGCGCAGCTGGTGTTCCAGGCTGGCCCAATAGTCCATGGCGATGGTACGGAACTGTACCTCTACAGGGGTGTAGTGGGGGCCGGAGGTCAGGAAGACGGGAACCGCGTAGATGATATGCAGGCTTCGATAGCCGTTCTGCTTGGGGTTGTGGATGTAATCCTTGACCCGCAGGACCTGGATGTCGGATTGGTCCGACAGGTATCGTGAAACCGAGTAGACATCGTCGCGGTAGTTGCAGATGACGCGTACGCCGGCGACGTCGAAGATATGGTCACGTACCGACGCGACCGAAATGGGCAACTCACGGCGTTCCAACTTGCCGATCAGCGAGTTCGGCGACTTGAGGCGTCGTTCCATGTGGTGAATGGGGTTGTGGGAGAACTGGACCTGGAACTCCGAGTCAAGCACCTCGAGCTTGGTCGAAATCTCGCGCATGGCCCCTTCATACACCTGCATAAGGTCCACGAATTCGACGATGTCGTCGGCGGAGAGTCTGGCTCTGTGCTGTGAATCAAGCGAGGTCAGACGCTGTCGCAGCTCGGACGTGTTGATCGCACTACCGCGTTCCAGTATCACGTGAAGCCTCCCAGCTCGTACGCTTTTGCTGAGTCCCTCCCCGACTTGCGGCCAGTGAGCGGCTTACACCATTATGCTACGGACCCCCGCCTGGCTCCGATACGCGCCAGGCAGGTGCTGGCTGTAGAATCGGCATCTATGGACGAAGGCATGATGACGCAGGATGAACGCCGGATGGGCTTCGGACCCGAGGAGGGCACCCAGCGGGGCAAGGGCCTGTACTACGTGCATACTTTAGGCTGTCAGATGAACGTCCACGATTCGGAGCGCATCGCCGGTGTCCTCCAGGCCCAGGGTTACCGGCCAGCCAGTCCCGAGCAGGTACGTGCCAGGAATGTTGACTTGATGGTGCTCAACACATGCGCGGTGCGCGAGAACGCCAGCAAGCGCATGTACGGCACAATCGGCAGGTGGGCCCGGCTCAAGCAGGAGAACCCCACGGCGCAGATAGCGGTCGGTGGTTGCATGGCGCAAAAGGACCGCGACCGCATAGCCAGGCAGGCACCCTGGGTGGATGCTGTCTTCGGCACCAAGAACATAGGTGACCTGCCCGTGCTGCTGGAACGGGCAAGACGGGACCGGCGCTCGCAGGTGCAGGTCTCGGACAGGCTGGAGGCGTTCCCCTCCGACCTGCCCACGGTGCGGGCTTCCCGCAGCTCGGCCTGGGTCTCGGTTTCGGTGGGCTGCAACAACACCTGCACCTTCTGCATCGTGCCCCAGGTCCGTGGAAGGGAACGGGATCGCCCGATCGCAGATGTGCTGGCCGAGGTCGAGTCCTGCGTCGCCGCCGGGGCCAGAGAAGTGACCTTGCTGGGGCAGAACGTCAATTCATACGGCTATTCGATGGGGGACCGACAGGCCTTTCCCAAGCTTCTGCGCGCGTGTGGGGACATTGAGGGACTTGACCGGGTGCGGTTCACCTCACCGCACCCCGCCGCCTTCACTGACGAGGTCATCGCAGCCATGGCCGAGACACCGAACGTCATGCATCAATTGCACATGCCCCTGCAGTCCGGTTCCGACCGGATACTGCGCGCCATGCGCCGTTCCTACCGGTCCAAGCGCTTCCTGTCCATCCTGGACAAGGTGCGCTCGGCCATGCCCGATGCCCGGATCACCACTGATATCATCGTTGGTTTCCCTGGTGAGAGCGAAGAGGATTTCCAGGAGACCTTGGATGTCGTGGAACGCTCCCGCTTCTCCTCCGCCTTTACTTTTGAGTACTCGCCACGTCCAGGCACTCCTGCGGCCGCCATGGACCAGGTGCCCAAGCAGGTGGTCCAGGAGCGGTTCGAACGCCTCCTGGCGCTTCAGGAACGGATCACCCAAGAGGAGCTTGACGCCTTTGTTGGCAGAGATGTGGAGGTCATGATCACCGCTAGGCAGGGTCGGCATGACGAACGGACCCATCGGGTGACCGGACGCGAGCGCGGCGGGGTCCTGGTTCATGTCGGAGTGCCCCAGGGGCTGCCGGTCCCGGCTGTCGGTGATCTGGTGACCTGTACGGTCACCGGGGTGGGCAAGCATTACCTGACCGCAGATCCGGACCCCATGCGGGGGCAGGCCTATGACATCCGTGGCTGAAGGAGGGGTAAATCCGGGCCGGGTCATCTCCATCGTGGGGCCTACGGCATCGGGCAAGACGGCGCTCGGTGTGGCCCTTGCCCAGGCCTTGGGGGAGCGGGGGGAGGCGGCAGAGATCATCAACGCCGACGCCTACCAGATGTACCGGGGCATGGACGTGGGGACCGCGAAACCCGGCCCGGTCGAGCGAGCGGCCGTGCCCCACCATTTGATTGACATTGTGGAACCCGAGGAGACCATGAGCGTGGCCCGCTTCCAGGCGCTGGCCCGCCAGGCGATCAGTGACTGCCGAACCCGCGGCGTCCGGCCGATACTGGTCGGGGGATCGGGCCTGTACTCCCGGGCGGCGATCGATGACCTGAGCTTTCCCGGGACCGATTCGGCCGTGCGAGCACGGTTGGAGGAGAGAGCGGAGCGAGAAGGCCCGGGCATGCTCTTCCACGACTTGGAGGAGCGCGACCCGCAGGCCGCCGAGCGTATGGACCCCCGCAATGTGCGTCGGACGATTCGTGCCCTGGAGGTCATGACCATCACAGGGCGTCCCTACTCGTCTACACTGCCCCGTTACCGCTATCTGATTCCCGCCCTTCAACTGGGGTTGGACCTGGACCGTGCCGAGCTGGATCGGCGGGTGGGTGAACGCACCGACAGGATGCGGCGGCAGGGGTTGGCCGAGGAGGTGCGCATGCTGCGTCCACGGCTTGGTCCCACAGCCAGTCGTGCCCTGGGCTACCGGGAGATGGAAGACTACCTCGATGGCTGCATCGGTGAGGAGGAGGCTTTCGCTCTGATCGCCCGGAGAACCCGTCGCCTGGCCCGCAGACAGATGGGCTGGTTCGGAAGGGATCCACGTATCCACTGGTTGGATGCGCTGGACCCGGACCTGCTGCAGGTCGCTTTGGTCCTGGTCGATCGCGCCGACCGCGGTGATTTCGACGAGGCGGACCGGCAGGCGGATGGGAGTCTGGCCAGACATCGCCTTGGGGCCGTGTCGGGAAATGACGGAGGAGGGTCGGAGCCCGGATTGACTTCAAGTACTTGAAGTTCATAGACTGGATGCATGACAGCTTCCATTTCACGATCCCGCCCTGGGGATGCGGATGCTCAAACCGCACCGTCATGGCATACGATCCGCGAGGCCTCCCTGGTATCGGGCCTTCCTGAATCCACGCTCCGATACTACGAATCCATCGGCATACTGGGGCCGATATCCCGTGACCCCAGCTCAGGCCACCGCATGTACAGCGATGACGACCTGGATGTCCTGATGAACATAGCCTGTCTGAACGCGACGGGCATGCCCCTGAGCCATATGCGCGAGTATCTGTCCAACCGCTCCAGCGGCCCCCAGGGTGCCGGACGGCAGGTGGAACTCATGGCCGCACAGGGGCGAAGTCTGGACCGGCAGATGGAGGAATTGCGGCTCAGACGGCGATATGTGGATGTCAAAACCCGCTATTGGCAGGCCGTGGGCCGCGATGACACCCAGGCGGCCCAAGCTGTGCTTGACCAGGGTGCAGGGGTGATCGAGGCGCTCCGTTCCTTAGCGCGCAGCCGCAATCGGCTGAAGTCAGGGGAATCGGGGGACTGACCGGCAGGTCGCTTTGGGATTGTTTGTGGACGCGATGGTTTCGGCGGGCGTGAAGACCGCAGGCGCGGGTAGTCTGGTAAGGCTATGACTAGATTGAATCCCTCAGACCAGCGCTCCAGTCGATCCCGCGCCCGTTCCGCCTCGGCGGGGTCCGCCGCAGGCAAGGGCGGTCGTGACCGTCGTGCATCCGAAGGGGATTCCGGCGAATCCGGCTGGACCAAGGCCATGCTCTGGCTTCCCAGGACCTTGGGCAAGGCTGTACGCGCCGTGGCCGGGGATGAGAGGTACGACCCTGCATACGGCAAGGATGGGCTGAGCTTCCTGATTCTGGTCGCGGCCATCCTCTTCTGCGCTTCGGAGTGGTTCCGTGTGGACGGGGTCCTGGGACGGGCCCTGCACTTCCTTGCCTCAGCGGCGCTGGGCCTGCCCTCGGTCATTCTGCCGGTGGTGTTGGTCTGGTTCTTCTGGCGCCTCGTCGCGCATGCGGGCAAAGGGTCGGGCAACGCCCATTCTCTGGGAGGACTGACCCTGCTCCTGTGGTCGATCTGCTCGATTCTGGATATTGTCATGATCTCCTCCATACGCCGTTTCGATATCGGCGCGGTGCGTCGTTCCGGAGGCCTGTTGGGCTTTGCGCTCGGTTCGCCGCTGGCCTGGGGCCTTTCCCCGGTGTTCGCGACCATCATCTTCGTCCTGCTGGCGGTCTTTGCCCTGCAGCTGATTTTCCAGGTCCATATAGATGCCCTCGTCCGGCCGCTCACCGCGTACTTCGGTGTGGGCCGGAGGGCCGGGGCTCAGGGGGGCGAGCGGGAGGCCCGTTTCCCGAACGAGGTACGGGTGGGGGAAGACACGCTTGCCTTCGCCCCTGGGGTGCCCACGCATGCGCAGGATGATTCCGCGGTTGACGGCTCGGCGGATGGTGATTCGGGCACCGGCCGAAGGCACACCGGCTGGCTGTCGCGCCTGCTCCACAGGGGGCGAGCGGACAAGGACCAGGACGCTCTTGAGCATTATGAGGCGGACGACCCCTTCGACCGTGCCGCCAGGATTCATGGCCAGACCCCTGTGACCAGGCTGGACCCGCAGACCGACGATGCGGTTGCCGGCATATCCGGCGGGCCGTCCGCGGATGCGGTGGATGTGGATCGGGCGTTGGGGGGACCGACCTATCAGGGTCCGGATCATGGGGCCTCGGCGGGGGGCGCCAAGGATGACATGCCGGCAATACAGGCTGCCCAGCCTGAGGTGGCCGTACGATCCGCCGTCACTCCCGCCGAACTTTCCGGGGAGGGAGCCGAAGATCCCTGGGCCGCCGCGGCCGCCGCGGCCGCCGCGGTTCGCGGGCTCCAGGATACGAAGCCGGGTGCCGGATCCGATGCCACCGGCGCTCAGGCTGCCGGGGACGGCCCGGAGGAACCGGAATCCGAGGGTCCATACCAGCTGCCGTCCACCGAGCTGCTGGTCAAGGGCAAGCCCCATGCGGCCCGCACCCAGGCCAACGACACCGTCATCACGGCCCTGCAATCGACCTTCCGCCAGTTCGAGATCGACGCGAAGGTCGTCGGCTTCCTGCGCGGCCCCTCGGTCACCCAATATGAGGTGGAGCTGGGGCCGGGTGTAAAAGTGGAGAAAGTCACCAATCTGAGGCGCAACATTGCCTATGCTGTGGCCTCTTCCGACGTGCGCATCCTTTCGCCGATACCTGGCAAGTCCGCGATCGGCATCGAAATACCGAACGTGGACCGCGAGATCGTCCACCTGGGCGACGTCCTGCGCTCCCGGCAGGCGCAGGCCGACGACAATCCCATGCTCACGGCAGTGGGCAAGGATGTGGAAGGCCATTTCATCACCGCTGACCTGACCAAGATGCCCCACCTGCTGGTCGCCGGCGCCACCGGCTCGGGCAAATCCTCCTTCGTCAACTCCATGCTCACCTCGGTCATCATGAGAGCCACCCCGGAACAGGTGCGGCTCATCCTGGTCGACCCGAAGAGGGTGGAGCTGTCGGCCTACGCGGGCATCCCGCATCTGCTCACCCCCATCATCACTGATCCCAAGAAGGCGGCCCAGGCCCTCGAATGGGTGGTCAAGGAGATGGACGCACGCTACGACGACCTCCAGTTCTTCGGCTTCCGGCACGTAAAGGACTTCAACAAGGCCGTACGCGAAGGCAAGGTTCACGCACCGGCTGGTTCCAACCGCAAGGTGGCCCCATATCCATACCTGCTGGTCGTGGTGGACGAGATGGCCGATCTGATGATGGTGGCCAAGAACGATGTGGAATCATCCATCCAGCGCATCACCCAGCTCGCCCGCGCAGCCGGTGTGCATCTGATCCTTGCCACCCAGCGTCCTTCCGTGGACGTGGTCACAGGCCTGATCAAGGCGAATATTCCCTCCCGGTTGGCTTTCGCGACCTCCTCCTCGACCGACTCGCGCGTGATCCTGGACGCCACCGGTGCGGAGACCCTGATCGGGCAGGGCGATGCCCTATTCCTGCCCATGGGGCAGGCCAAGCCAACCAGGGTCCAGGGAGCCTGGGTGTCTGAATCGGAGATCCGCAAGGCCGTGGACTTCGTGCGCACCCAGCGCAAGCCGCATTACAGGCAGGACATCGAGCAGATGGCCCAGGGTGCGGACCGCAAGAAGGAGATCGCCGAGGACATCGGCGACGACATGGACGAACTGCTCCAGGCCGCCGAGCTGGTCATCACCACCCAGTTTGGCTCCACCTCCATGCTCCAGCGCAAGTTGCGGGTGGGCTTCGCCCGGGCCGGACGGCTCATGGACCTGCTGGAGTCGCGCGGTGTGGTCGGACCATCGGAGGGGTCCAAGGCCCGGGAAGTGCTGGTCCAGCCGCCACAGCTTCAGGAGGCCCTGGCCTTCATTCGCGGCGAGACCGAGTCAATCGGCCAGGCGCCGGCCGGGGATGGCCCGGCTGCTGGCTGATCCGGACCGGCGGTCGGGCGGGCGCCTAGGATAGGAAGCAGGCACAGATACCAAGGAGAGGTAATGCAGGACGATTCTCAGACCAGGACGGGTGGCGGAGGACGCTCCCTGCTTGAAGGGTGGAACAGCCCGCCGAACATCGTCACGTACGTCCGCATTGTGCTGGTCATGGTCTTCATCGGCCTATACGCGAGATCGGGCGCCTGGGGGTCGGGTGGCCTGGGGCTGCGGTGGGCTGCCACTGTCCTGTTCGTCGTGGCCGCCTCGACCGACAAGCTCGACGGCTACCTGGCCCGCAAGTACGATCAGGTCACCGAACTGGGCAAGCTGATGGACCCTATCGCCGACAAGCTCCTGATCTGCTCCGCTCTGGTGATTGCCTCTATGTTCGGTGAGATCTGGTGGCTGGTGACGGTCCTCTTCCTGATCCGCGAACTGGGCATCACGGTCATGCGCTTCTTCGTTATAGATAATGGAGGCAAAGTCATAGCAGCCTCCCAGGCAGGCAAATACAAGACCCTGTTCGAGTGTGTCGGTCTGGCCCTGCTGCTGGCGCCCCTTGAGCGGCTGGGTACCTGGTATGTGTCGGTGGCTCGGGGGGTCATCCTCCTGGCCCTGGTCCTGTGCCTGTATTCGGGCTTCGAGTACATGCGCGGCGCTCTCGGCCACCGGTGACCGCGGAGGTCATGGCGGATGGGATGCATGGGCGGAAGGTATTGGTGATATGGAAGGAATGAAGGGCAGGCGCGGCGAAACTGCCACTGCATCCGGGGATGATCGGCTGGCAAGGCGGATTCTGGACCGTTGCAGGGACCTCGATCTCTTGCTGGCTGCTTCCGAATCCCTGACGGGTGGCCTCATGGCCGATGCCTTCGTGCGGGTTCCCGGTGCCTCCGATGTCTTCCTGGGTTCGGCGGTCACCTATGACATCGAAGCCAAAGCCTCCGTCCTGGGGGTCACCCCGGGGCTACTGGCCGAGCATGGGGCCGTCCACCCGCGTGTGGCCCAGGAAATGGCCCTGGGGGCCGCCAGGCTTTATACCCAACCTGGGCATGAAGGACGGGTGTTGGGGTTGTCCACGACTGGCGTGGCCGGGCCGGGGCCGGACAACGGCCGGCCGGCAGGGCTGGTATATGTCGCCATCGCTGTTCCGGACGGGGTCCTGCCTGGTGACGCTCTGGGGGGGCTGGCGCTTGACGGTTACCACCTGCTCTCCTATGAACTGCACCTCCCGGGTTCGCGTGAACGTGTCCGTCGGGGCACAGTCCGGCAGCTGCTGGTCAGGCTTGATCAGCTCCTTGCTCCCAGGAAACTCAAGGCGTGAGATAGGTCACAGGGAACCGTGTGCGGTTTCGTGCTGGGAATAATCGACCCCCTATGGTGTTTGGGCATGGTGACGGTGAACACACGAAAGGCGAAAGGGGCTGCGATGAACAAGGCAGAGACCGTGTTGACCAGGTCCAAGGACAGGTTCGAACTGACACCAACGGCTCCCACCCAGGACAGGAACGCCCGCGTACGGGATTTGACGCCGGCTCAGCGGCGCGCTGTCGCCTTCGCCCAGCAGCAGGTGATGCGGGCCCGGGCTGCCAAGAAGGCGAAGGAAGAGCGTCAGGCCAGCCTGAACAAGATGTGGATGCAAGAGGACGGCGTTAGCGCCGGCAAGAATGACGAAACGACTGATAGGCCGGTTCAGCGGGAAGGGCAGGAGGTCTCCCTGCGGGAGGCTTTGGGCCATGTCTTGCGTGAGCTGCGCACCAATGATCACAAGACCCTGCGGGAGGTCAGCGAGAAGGCCGGGGTGTCGCTCGGTTACCTCTCCGAGGTGGAGCGCGGGCAGAAGGAGGCCAGTTCGGAACTTCTGAGTTCGATCGCGGTGGCCCTCGGTCTCGGTGTGCCTCAGACCCTGCGTCTGGTGGCTGATTATCTGGAGACCAGCAACCAGGGCTGAGAGGTCATCTGGCTCAGCGTGGCGCCCGGTCCGTCAGGGCCGGGCGTTTCGCGTATGGGCTTCATGCCATAAGGTGGTGTGTTGTGAAAGAACGTGAATTCTGGGCCCTTCTGGAGGAAGTCTTCGGCCGTGTCTACGGGCGTAGCCTGGCCAAGGATCAGCGGTTGGCCCGACTTGATTCGATGACCGTCCTTGAGGCTTTGGATGCTGGAATGGAGCCACGGGTGGTCTGGAACCTTTTATGCGATCAGATGGAGGTGCCTGATTCCAGGCGCTGGGGCAGGGACCACAACGCGCCGCCTCTGCCCGCCGCCTGAGCGCCCCGACGCTATTCGAACATATGTTCGTATCATGGGTTATAATCTAATCATCGGCAGAACCCTGCGTCTTGTCGGAGGTGGGGGCGGAGCCACATTCGACCACAACGTGCGGTTGGGTTGGAGCGGTGGTGCACCGGCGCTTAGGGTGGGCTGCACACGAAGCATCGATAGGAGAGCCAGATGGCACATCAGACCAACAGCAAGTCCAAGGGCAAGGTGGAAGACCTTGACGGGATGGATCCACGTCGCAAGGCGGCCCTGGACACAGCCCTGGCCCAGGTGGAGAAGAACTTCGGCAAAGGATCGGCCATGCGCCTGGGCGACAAGCCGGTCCAGGACGTCGAGGTGATTCCCACCGGTTCCCTGGCCTTGGACATGGCCCTGGGCATCGGGGGGCTGCCACGGGGCAGGATTGTGGAGATCTACGGCCCGGAGTCCTCGGGTAAGACCACCCTGGCCTTGCATGCGGTGGCCAATGCCCAGCGCAATGGCGGAGTGGCGGCGTTTATCGATGCCGAGCACGCCCTCGACCCCGAATACGCCCGTAAGTTGGGGGTGGATACGGATTCGCTGATTGTCTCGCAGCCGGACAACGGCGAGCAGGCCTTGGAGATCGCGGACATGCTGATCCGTTCGGGTGCCCTTGACGTGATTGTGGTCGACTCGGTGGCCGCCCTCGTGCCCAAGGCCGAGATCGAAGGCGACATGGGTGACAGCCACGTCGGCCTTCAGGCCCGGTTGATGAGCCAGGCCTTGCGCAAGATGACCGGCGCCCTCTCCCAGGCGAACACGACCGCCATCTTCATCAATCAGCTCCGTGAGAAGATCGGTGTCTTCTTCGGCTCCCCCGAGACCACGACTGGCGGCAAGGCCCTGAAGTTCTACGCTTCGGTCCGCTTGGACATCCGGCGCATCCAGACCCTCAAGAACGGGGATGAGGCGGTGGGCAACCGCACCAAGGTCAAGGTCGTCAAGAACAAGATGGCCCCGCCTTTCAAGATCGCTGAATTTGACATCCTCTACGGTGAAGGCATCTCAAAGGAGGGTTCGGTCATCGACATGGCCCTTCAGTCCAACGTGATCAAGAAATCCGGATCCTGGTTCACCTACGAGGGCGATCAACTGGGCCAGGGCAGGGAGAACGTCCGGCAGTTCCTGAAGGATAATCCCGGGCTCACCCATGAGATCGAGGACAAGGTCAAGGTCGCCTTCGGACTTACTCCTGCTCCCGATGAAGCCGGAGGGGGTGCACAAGGGGCCGCGGATCCAGCCGGTGAGACATCCGCGGGACAGGCCCCAGGTGACAGGTCATCGGCCGACGGTGCCAAGACAAAGACAACTGCCAAGGGTGCTCCGGTGCTCGCGGCTCAGGCAGCCTGAGGACAGACGTGATCGAGGCTTCATCCTTCCTCAGGTCACATCCCGTCCTGATTGAGTCGGATCAAGAGTGCGGACCAAAGGGTCACGGGCCGCGCAAGCGGCCCCGGGTCGACGGCCCCGGGTCGACGATTGACCCCACCAAACCCCTGGGAGGCCGGAAGTACGAAGTGCTGGGGCAGGATACTGCCCCGAAAGGCCCTGATGAAACCGACCGGAGGTTGCCATCCGGAGGAGCTTTCGGCCATACCAGTGACGAAGAAGACGGGGACGGCGCCTGTCGCGGGTCGCATGGGGGAGTCAGGCGCCGCCGTAGGAGGCAGCGGCCTCCCAAACAAGGCGGGTTCGGTTCAAGGGGCCGCGCCATAAACGATGGTGGATTGGAAGACCCCAACGATGAGGAGGCCTGTCGGGAGGCGGCCCTGACCCTGCTCGACGCGGCGGCTCGCCCCCGCAAGGCCTTGTATGAACGGTTGACCGGCAAAGGTTATGCTCCTGAGACCGTCGAAGGTACAGTCAAACGTATGGAGGAACTCGGTCTGGTGGACGACGAGTCCTATGCACGCTCCTACCTGCGTTATTGCCTGGGTCGTAACCTTGGCGAGCGGGGTGCCTTGCGTGAGATGACCCGTAAGGGGCTCGAGACAAGTCTCGCCGAACGGGTTGTGGCCCAGGCCGCAGAGCGTGGACTGTTCGTGGATTCAGCCTATGAGCTGGGGCGCAAGCTGGCCCGTAGGACACGAGGCATGGACCCCCAGGTGCGCAAGCGCCGCCTGTGGTCGGCAGGTGGCAGGAAAGGCCATAATCCATCATTGATTCGGCAGGTGGCCGGAGACCTGTTCGCCGATTCGCACGACGAAACATAACATATGATGCGTGAGGCCCCTCATACCCCGGGTTCTGTCGTCCCCGAAGGGAACGGATGGCCATCCATCTCGACCTGACGTCGCCGCCAGGCTCTAGCGGCCTACCCGAAGGCGGGGCGAGCAACCCCTGAATGCCTTCTGCTTGGCCTTGCTCCCGATGAGGCTTGCCATGCGACCTCTGTCACCAGCGGCCCGGTGGTCTCTTACACCGCCCTTTCACCCTTACCCACCATCAGGTGGGCGGTCTGCTCTCTGTTGCGCTCTCTCTCAGGTCACCCTGGGCGGACGTTATCCGCCATCGTGCTCTATGGAGCCCGGAAGTTCCTCAGCGGTCCGAAGGCCGCCGCGGCCATCGAGAGGTCTCACGCTCAATCAGCATAGCCGATGGGGTCGGACCGCGTGTCTGGTGGCGCAAGCTGATCGGTCGTCGGCTACAATCATAGCTAGGCGGGAGGGTAATGCAGCCCCCAGGCCCACGGTAACGGGTCCAGCCCGTTTTCATACAAGGAGGTCCACATGGACATCGTCATTACCGGGCGCCATACGCAGATCAGGCAGAAGTTCCGTGACGTCGCAGAAAGCAAGATGAATCGTGTGACCGCCATAGCCCCCGACGCCCAGCGGGTGCAGATCGTACTTACCCACGAGGGCAACCCACGGCAGGCGGATTCGGCCAAGCGAGTCGAGCTGACGGTCATCGCCGGCAAGACCGTCATAAGGGCGGAGGCATCATCGGCCGACGAATTCTCCGCACTCGATCTGGCCCTGGACAAGCTGACCCTCCGTTTGCGTCGTGCGCGAGACCGCCGTAAGAACCACCGCCGTGGTCTTGAACACGTCCCGATGCCTATGGACGTCGAGCCCGAACAGCTCCCTGAGCGGGTCCAGGCACCGAACCCGGACAACTCCGCCCAGCTGGATGCCATGGCGTCGGATCTGGGTCCCGGCGAGTCGGTCGAGGTCCAGGTGGGGGATACGCCCATCGTGATCCGTCGCAAGCTCCACATCGCCGATCCCATGTCCATCGACGAAGCCCTGTACGAGATGGAGCTGATCGGGCACGACTTCTTCCTCTTCGTCAATAAGGAGACCGGTCGTCCCTCCGTGGTCTACCACCGGCATGGCTGGTCCTACGGCGTCTTCGAGATCGACACCGCCGATCACGCCAAACAAGCCGGCAAGTAACAGACATACCAGCCGCGCTGCGATTCCCGAGGGGGAGGGTGCGGGGCAACAGGACGGACGCTCCCTGGTCTTCGGGTCCGCCCGTCCTTCGTCAAGGAATGGATCATCGGCACGCACGATTATCCATAGCGGGTCGCATCCCGCTACGAGGCAGCGCAATAGGTCTTCCGTCCCCCGGAAACACTGTTGCCACGCAAGGATACTGCCCGCGGGCTTGCTTCCTTTCTCCCATCCCCATGAACGCGTGGCGACAGCAGAGGTCGGGCCGCGCATCGATGTTGGCATGGGATGCTAATTTAGGGAAAATCCGGCAGGCCGCGTACCATGGGGAAGGCTTGGGCCTGGCCGAACTCACCGGTCTGGATTTGAGTATTTGTCGGGAAGAATATAGGGAGCGCAACGTGGTAGCAGTCTTGGACAGGATCCTTCGCATGGGCGAGGGGCGCCAGCTTCGTAAACTTGAGAACGTGGCGAAGGCGACCAACGCCTTGGAGGATGAGATCTCCGCCATGAGCGACGAGGAGCTCAAAGGCCAGACCGCCAAGTTCAGGGAACGGCTGGACAAGGGCGAGAAGCTGGATGATCTGATGCCCGAGGCGTTCGCCACTGTGCGTGAAGTCTCAAAGCGTACACTGGGCCAACGGCACTTCGACGTGCAGCTTATGGGCGGCGCCGCCCTGCATTGGGGCAACATCGCCGAGATGAAGACCGGTGAAGGCAAGACTTTGGTCGCCACCCTCCCCGCCTACCTGAACGCACTGTCGGGGGAGGGAGTCCATATCGTCACCGTGAACGACTACCTGGCCTCCTACCAGTCCGAGCTCATGGGGCGCATCTTCCGCTTCCTGGGTATGAAGGTCGGATGCATCATCACCGACCAGAAGCCGGCCGAACGCCGCAGGCAGTATGAAGCTGACATCACCTACGGCACCAACAACGAGTTCGGTTTCGACTACCTGCGTGACAACATGGCCTGGGACAAGGAAGAACTGGTCCAACGCGGGCACCACTACGCCATCGTCGACGAGGTCGATTCCATCCTGATCGACGAGGCCAGGACCCCCCTGATCATATCGGGGCCGGCCGAGGGAGACGTGACCCGCTGGTACCGGCAGTTCGCCAAGCTGGCGCCAAAACTGACGCGTGACGAGGACTATGAGGTCGACGAGAAGAAGAAGGTCGTCGGCATCCTGGATCCGGGCATCACCAAGGTAGAGGACTTTTTGGGCATCGACAACCTATATGAGCCGGGCAACACCGCTCTGATCGGTTATCTGAACAACGCCATCAAGGCCAAGGAGCTTTTCCTCAAGGACCGTGACTACGTGGTCCAGGGGGGCGAGGTCCTGATCGTCGACGAGCACACCGGCCGTCTCCTGCATGGGCGCCGCTACAACGAAGGCCTCCACCAGGCCATCGAGGCCAAGGAAGGTGTGGAAGTCAAGGCCGAGAACCAGACCTTCGCCACCATCACCCTGCAGAACTACTTCCGCATGTACGACAAGCTCGCGGGTATGACCGGCACCGCCGAGACCGAAGCCGCAGAGTTCATGAACACCTACAAGCTCGGGGTGCTGCCGATTCCGACCAACAAGCCGATGATCCGCAAGGACCAGGAGGACCTGATCTACCGGACCAAGAAGGAGAAGCTGGCGGCCATCGTCAAGGATGTCGCCAAGCGCCATGCCAAGGGGCAGCCGATTCTGTTGGGCACCGCATCGGTGGAGTCGTCCGAGGTCGTCTCCTCCCTGCTGGATGTGGCAGGCATCGACCATCAGGTCCTGAATGCCAAGCAGCATGCAAAAGAGGCTGGCGTCGTCGCCGTCGCCGGCCGTAAGGGTGCGGTGACCGTCGCCACGAACATGGCCGGGCGAGGCACGGACATCATGCTCGGTGGCAACGTCGAGTTCCTGGCCGACCAGCAACTCAAGGATCAGGGGTACTCTCCGGACGACACGCCGGAAGAGTACGAGAAGCTCTGGCCCGGGACGCTTGAGCGTGTCAAGGAGCAGGTCAAGGACGAGCACGAGGAGGTCGTTGAACTCGGCGGCCTGTATGTGCTTGGTACTGAACGGCACGAGTCCAGGCGTATCGACAACCAGCTGCGTGGCCGTTCCGGCCGCCAGGGGGACCCTGGTGAGACCCGGTTCTACCTCTCGCTGGAAGACGACCTGATGCGCCTGTTCAACACCCAGTTGGTGGCGCGTGTCATGTCCAAGGGCATGCCCGAGGGCGAGCCGATCGAATCGAAGTCCGTCTCCAAGGGCGTGCGCAACGCGCAGAAGTCGGTGGAGTCGCGCAACTACGAAATCCGCAAGAATGTGCTCAAATATGACGACGTGATGAACAAGCAGCGCAAGGTCATCTACGCCGAACGCCAAGCCGTGCTTCAGGGCGAGGACATTCACTCCGATATCGAGCGTTTCATCAAGGACACCATAACCTCCTACGTCCGTGGCGCCCAGAAGGGTTCCGACAAGCCGGCAGATTGGGATTGGGAAGGGCTGTCCAAGGCCTTCGAGAGCCTGTGCGGCGATGATGTGGATGAAGTCGAGTCGAAGGCGTCGGTGGACAAGCTCAAGGGCGAGAAAGCAGTCAACGCCCTGTCCAAACACCTGGTCGCCCAGGCCAAGGTCCTGTATGGGAAGCGTGAGCAGGAGCTGGGTGCGGACCCCATGCGCCAGCTGGAGCGTCAGGTGGTCCTGTCCGTCCTGGACCAGAAATGGCGTGAACACCTCTATGAGATGGATTATCTGAAGGACGGCATCGGTCTGCGCGGCATGGGGCAGCGCGACCCCCTGGTCGAGTACCAGCGGGAGGGCTTCCAGATGTACAACTCCATGATCGATGCAATCAAGGAGGAATCCGTCCAGCTCCTATACAACGTCGACCTGGAGCAGGTGGCGGAATCGACGCGGGCAAGGGCTCAGGCTAAGCAGGAGCAGGAGAACGGCGCGGACGAGGACGAAGACATCGACTACCAGGCTCCCTCCGATCCGGATGCTGTCGATGAGGACTCGGATGTAGCGGCAGCGGCGCAGGAAACGGCTGTCGCCCGGACCGGAAGTTCGGACGAGGCGGTAGATGGTGTCGTAGGGCCCGAGCCCCTGAGCCATGCTGAGCAGGAGGTGCCGGTCAGCAAGCGACCGAAGGCTGAGGAGGAGCATACGCCTTGGGCGGATGGTCGCACCTTCCCGGGTACTCCGAAGAATGCGCCCTGCCCCTGTGGTTCCGGCCGCAAGTACAAGATGTGCCACGGGCAGAACGAGCGGTAAGAGATCCGCCAGGCACCCGGAACGGTAACGGACGGCCCCCTCACCTGAGATATCCGGTGAGGGGGCCGTCCTATTCACAGGTGCTAGGGTCTCAGTCCGTTCGGGAAACAGAGATATGTTCGAACATGCATATGCTCACACACGGGCGCCGTCGTCGTCCGGTGCCCGGCGCTGATGGAAATCCCCACGCCCGGCTATCAGCCCGGCGATGCCGATCATGGAGCATAAGCCGAAGACCGGCCCCAGTACCGACGGCGGATGGGGAATGAAGAGCGTCAGGACCAGCCCAAGGATACCAACCACGGTGAGGATGCTATAGAGGAGGGTCAATCCTCTCATCGGGCCCAGGGCGGGATCGGGCGGCGTGAAATCGGAGGACCGGTCCATGATTTCGTCCGTATCCAGCCAACTGGAGGAGAAGTTACGGGGGCCCCTGCCAGGGCCTTGGCCGCCCCCAACGAAGGTGGACCTGTCCAGATCGGAGGCTTTCAGGGCTGCATGCTTTTCGTCCCTTTGCACCTTGCGTTCGAATTTGCGTGCCGTGGAGGACGATGCCACATCGCCCAGGTCGTCCTGATGAGCAGCCAGGAACTCCCCCCAATAGTCCCCATCGTCTTTGCCGTCGCGCCGTATGGGACCCTTCGGGTTTTGGGGCTTGTCATCGGCATTGCTATCCTTGTGCTGGGTCATAGACCCAAGAATAACCGTGGCGGAACAGATCTGCCACTCTTCCAGGCCGACAGGGGGAGGCTCCGTGCTCTACTGGTTCTTCGTCAAGCTGTTGGGGCCACTCGCCCGAGCCTGGTTCCACCCGGACGTGCACGGCGGGGAACACATCCCAACCACGGGTTCGGTCATCATCGCGTCGAATCACCTGGCCGTCATAGACGATGGTCTGTTGCCCCTGGCATGTCCACGGATGATCCACTTCATGGCCAAGGCGGAGTACTTCACCGGCAAGGGCATCAAGGGACGTTTCAAGAAGTGGTGGTTCAGCTCGGTTGGTGTGTTCCCAGTGGATCGCTCGGGCGGGTCCAAATCCCTGGGGGCCTTGGAGACCGCACGTGAGATACTGGAGCAGGGGCATGTCTTCGGCATCCACCCTGAAGGAACGCGGAGTCCTGACGGGCGTCTGTACCGGGGACACACCGGCATGGCCCGCCTTGCCTTCGAAACGGGAACGCCGATCGTACCGGCGGCCCTGATCGGCACCAGGGAGTTGCAAAGGCCAGGCAAAACCCTGCCCAGTCGTGGCAGGACGACAGTGGTCTTCGGCGAGCCGATCCAGGTGCGTCGGGAGGTGGTCACCCAGTTGACCCACGAGGAGATCAGGGATCTGACCGACCGGGTTATGCGCGAAATCAGTCGGATGAGCGGGCAGGAATACGTGGACATCTATGCGCAGGTGGTCAAGAAGCGGGAGCAGCGGCAAGCCATCTGAAGTACCCCTTAGTTCGGAGCATGCAGGGCCGGGCTAGGTCTGGCATCGGCTCTTGCATTTGTATACACGTATATATCATGCGTGCTTGCCGGGTTCGGGTAATGCATTGCAGGAACAAGGCTTCTGACTGCTCAGACTACCGTCAGTGTGATGACCGTGGCCTTTCTGTCCTCGCCATGCAGGCGGACCTGTTCGCCCGGCCCTGGACTCTGCAGACGGACCGTGTGGGACAGATCGCCGAGCGGGGCGGAAATTTTGACATCCAGCCCCAGATCTTTCAGGGTCTTGCTGGCCTCGTCCTCGTTCTTGCCGCGCACGTCGGGCAGGGTCACCATCTGTGGCCCCTTGGATACGACCAGGTCAACCTGATCTCCCCAGTGGAGTTGTTCGCCGGCTTTGCGGGAGGAGGAGATGACCTGCCCGGCGGGCACGGTGTCCGACCACTGCTCGGAGTAGTCGGCCTTGAGCTTCAGCCCGCCCAGGGTCCTGGCGGCTTCGTCGCGGCTCCTGCCCGTCAGATCCGGCATCGTCACCGGCATTTTCCCTTTGGACAGGACAATCGTGACGGTCTCGTTGTGCCTGAGCTTGGTGCCTGGCTGTGGATCGACGGACAGGGCGGCACCTTCGGGAACATCCAGGGAATACTGGTCTTTGTCCGCCTGATGGACCACCTTGCTAAAACCGGCAGAACCAAGTGCCTCCAGCGGGTGGGAGCCGGCCTGTGTGGCCGGGTCCATGATGTCCTGCGGGATCGTCGCCATGCGCACGCCCCTTGAGACCGTAAGGCTGACCGAGCCGCCACGTTTTCTTACCCGGGCCTCGGCCTGGCCGGGTCTGGCATCTATGATCTTGCCGGCCGCCACCGTGTCGGAGAAATCCTTACGGATCGTGTAGGGGATCCCCGCCAGCTTCAGGGTCTGCTCGTAGCGCTTGGCATCGGCGCCGGAAAGCGGGCAGGGTCGGTCGGACGGGCAGGAGATATCTGCGGCCCGGGGGAGTTTCCAGTAGGAGCCGGGTCCGAGGAAGTACCACCAGGCGCTGCCGCCGCCAGCCGCCAATAGCGCCAGGACGGTCAGGGCCGCGATCAGGATCAAGCGCCTGCGGTGTGGTTTTTGCTCTGTCGCAGAAGTTTCCGGGACATTGACCATGGGTTCGGTCGGACGGCCGGTCCTGGGTGCGGCCGTCGTGAATCGCCGGGTGGCACTCAGGGGCTGGGTTCCTTCCCCGTCGGTGCCTTCCACGGTCCTTCCGTCCTGCGCATCGGTCGGAAAGAGGTCGCCGGCACCGACATCGCCATGGTCTTCGACCTCTGACTCGTTGGAGCTGTCGGGCTTGGCCGTCGAAGCCGCGACCAGTGCGGGCTTGCCGGTGGTCTGGCCGTCAGACGGGTTGTCCAGCCGGTAACGCCAGGCCTCCATGCTCAAATCAGACAGCCCGGTCTTGAGTTCCTTGAGCGCGACTGACGCGTCCGCTGGCCGGTCCTCCTGACGCCGGGCCAGAAGGCGGGCGATCATGGCGGAGACGGCCGGATCGATGCCAGGGCAGGGCTGGTCCAACGGCGGCACATCCTCATGCACGTGCTTGAAGACCACAGTGACCGGGTTCTCACTGACGAACGGAACCGAACCCGTCAGCATCTCCCAGGCCACGATACCCACTGCGTACAGGTCTCCTTGGGGGGTTGCCAGATTCTCCTCGATAGTCTCCGGGGGCAGGTAGGCGGCGGTCCCCAGCAGCATGCCTGTGGAGGAAAGTGTGGCTTGGGAGATGGCGCGGGCCAGGCCGAAGTCGGTGATTTCCACATGCCCACGGTCGTTGATCAGGATGTTTTCCGGTTTGATGTCCCGGTGGACCACACCGGCCTCGTGGGCGGAAGCAAGGCCGTCCAGGACCTCTGAGACCACGCGGATGGTCTCCCTGACCGAGAAGGTCCCTTTGGTGCCCATCTCATGGCGCAGGTTGACCCCGTGCACGTATTCCATGACCAGATAGTCCAGTCCGTCAACCTGCCCCGTGTCGTAGACCTGGACGATGTGTGGGTTGGCGATGGCCGCGGCGGATGTGGCTTCCCGGCGGAAGCGTTCCTCGAACTGCGCGCGGTGTGGGCCCTGAGCCAGTTGGGTGTGCATGATCTTGATGGCGACATGCCGGTCCAGCCGCTGGTCGAGCGCCTCGTACACCGTGGCCATGCCGCCGTCTGCGATCCTGCCTATGACGCGGTATCGGCCTTCGATGATCTGACCCTTGTATGCCTCTGCCGCTTGACTCATAGTCGTATCGTACGGCCTTCCTGTGAGTGTAATGCCTACGGAGGTGGCTTCTTGGCGAAAAATCCACCACGGGGACGGTTCGGTGCCCGTATGGGAGAGGGGCCCCGCCATCCATAATGCTAGCCCCTGGTCCTGGCAGATGTGGTGGTGTGGCCGAGCGAGTTCAGGTCAGAAAGCGGGCGCAGGCGCGCTTCATGATTGCGACCTGTTCCTGGTCGAGGGACAGCTGGGTCCGCAATTCATCCAGGGTGTTCCTGTTGCGCAACCGCAAGTCGTTTATACGCCGTCGGGAGCGACCCACCGCTCCGGACTCCCGGAAGATGCGCAGCACCAGTGCCACCTGCCCTTCGTCGCGCTCGGGCGAAAGGTAGACAGTAATCAGACGGGCACGGTCGGCTGGGTTGCTTAATTCCAGAGAGTCGGCAAGAAGGACGGTTCGCTTGCCTTCCCGTACGTCGCCGCCTGCCGCCTTGCCTGAGCTGAGGGGGGTGGCGGTAGCGTCAATCAGATCGTCGGCTAGCTGGAAGGCCGCGCCGAGACCGGAGCCGAGACGATGGGAGAGTTCTGCGCTCGGGCCTGGGTCCCGGCCGGCCGCCAGCATGCCCAGCTGGATTGGGGCGATTGTGGTATAGGAGGCTGTCTTGGCTTCTATTGCGCCCATGGCCGCGCGGCGTAGTGCCTCGGGGTCATCCAATTCCATGGATTCCATGGCCAGGTCCATGACCTGCCCTTGGTTGACCTGTCCGACCATATCGACGAATGCCCTGCGGATGGCGGCCGGATGAGGCAGCGTGTCCGCGGCTGTATCGACGGTTCGTACCGCCGAGGCGGCCAGAAGGTCGCCCAAGAGAAGGGCCAGGGAGAGGCCTGTTTGCCCTTGGTGGACAGGATTGGCCCTTCGTTCGGTGAGTTCGGCCCAGTCCCGTTCCAGGGCTCGATGGGCTGATGGATGGCCCCGTCTCAGATCGGCCTGATCGATCAGGTCGTCGTGGACCAGGGCCGAGGTCTGGAAGATTTCGATGGCGCTGGCCAGATCCAGCACCGCCTTGTCCTGTTCGGCGTTTCGGGCTTCGACCCTGCAAGCCTGGTAGGTGTCGACGAGGAGGCGGGCACGCAGTCGCTTTCCGTCTCTGCCGGAGCGAATGGCCTGGGCCCTGACCAGCGTCAGGGCGCGGTCAGGCAACTCTGTTTGCCTGCCTGCCCAGTCTTTCAGATCCCTGGTGACCAGGCCCTCCATCCGCTGTTCAAGGGAGTTCGCGAACTGCTCTCGTGCCATGCCTCGAGCCTATCGACAAGGGTGGCCCAGACCCCTCCCGGCACATTCGACCACATTGCCCAGCGCCGCTATGGCATCTGGACGGGCCATGCCAGTCTTGCGACAGGGCCTTCGGACCGACCGGCGGGTCATACGGTAGTGAGGAGCGGACGATGGGACGGATGATGCAGGACGGACCGGGGGTCAGACCGGTAGGTGGTGGGGATGCGGAGCCGGAAGGCCGGATTCCGGCCATGGATCGTATGAAGGGACAGATGCGAAGACGGTTGGAGGAATACCGCCGCCGCCGGCATGAATACGGCGCCCAGGAGGCGGACAGGGGCTGGATGCGGGAACCGCTTCGCGAGTGGATAATGGGTTTGCAGGAGGAACCGGACCGTGCCCTGCTCTCAGTGGGCTCGATGGCGGCGATTGGGGTGGCGGTCGGGGAGACCATGCCCATCCGTGACGCACTGGTCGTATCGATGATCTGTCCCAGATCCCGTCTGGAGGGTACGGCCTTGTTGGACCTGTGCTCCAGGCCGGACCTCGACAGCAGCATGCGTCTGTTGTGCAGCTCCCTTGATGCGGCTTTCACCGACCCGTCCACGCGGCCGGACCTTCCACGCTGCCGGGCGGGACTGGCCATGTTGGAGCGGATGGTGCGGACCCTGCCCAGCGACTATCAGGTACAGCCACTTGCTATAACCGCCTATATCATGTGGTGGACGGGGGAGGGGGATGCCATGGACTACGCACTGCGGGCTCTCGGGCTTGATGGTGGGTGCACACTGGCATCGATCATCCTGGCTGCATTCCGGCATCAGGTGCGGCCGGCTTGGGCCTCGTGACCGGCCGGATGGGCATGGGGCGCGCCGTGATGGCGTCAACGCGGGAATAATCGTCCGACTGGAATGGTTCACTGTAGTAGTTGACGATTTGCCCTTGCCAGAAGTGCGCCTCGGCGCCCATGGCAGTCGGGGCGGAACTGTTCAGGAGGAAAAAGTTGGCCACGAAGGACACGACATCCGGCGAGAGCGAGCTCAGCGGGCAGGAGCACCCCAGCCGTAGCGGGGCCAAAATGGGCAGGGGCGCAAAAACCGGTAAGCAGGCGGCGTCGGCAAAGAAGAAGGCTGCATCGGGAACGCGTGCCGGTACGAAGGCCGGCTCCACTGGGGCGTCTTCGAAGAGCACCAAGGCCAGTGGTCGGAAGAGCACGCACACGTCCAAGTCCAAGCCAGCCACGGCCCATAAGCGGGCGACCAAGGGCGGCAAGCCCAGCAAGGAACAGGAAAAGCCGGAGGACGAAAAGATAGAGCTTGACGAGCCTGACGAGGATGCCGCCGATGAAACAGCGGACAGCGCTGATGAGGCCGGTGAGAAGGGGAGTGGCTCCAAAGAGCCGGTGACTCCACCCAAGGTCAAGGGCGCGTTCGTCGTCTCGGACGCTGACGAAGACGAGAGTGTGGCCCCATCGGGCAATCCCAAGCGGCGTGTGGTCACAGCGGGTGCCACCGCCGACCCTGTCAAGGACTACTTGAAGCAGATCGGCCGCGTGGCCCTGCTGAACGCCGAGCAGGAGGTTGACCTCTCCGAGCGGATAGAGGCCGGCCTGTATGCCCGGCACCTGCTGTTAACGGAGGGCGAGGGGATGCCTTTCAAACGCAAGCGCGAGCTCAAGTGGGCCGCCAACGATGGCAAGAAGGCCAAGGACCACCTACTGGAGGCCAACCTGCGACTGGTCGTCTCCCTGGCCAAACGCTACACCGGCCGCGGCATGCTCTTCCTTGACCTGATCCAGGAGGGCAACCTGGGGCTCATACGCGCGGTCGAGAAGTTCGATTACACCAAGGGCTACAAGTTCTCGACATATGCCACATGGTGGATTCGTCAGGCGATCACGCGCGCCATGGCCGACCAGGCGCGTACCATACGAGTGCCAGTCCACATGGTCGAGGTCATCAACAAACTGTCGCGTGTGCAGCGGCAGATGCTCCAGGATCTGGGCCGTGAGCCCACACCGGACGAGCTGGCCAGGGAGTTGGACATGCCCGTCGAGAAGGTCCAGGAGGTTCAGAAGTACGGCCGCGAGCCGATTTCCCTGCACACCCCTCTGGGCGAGGACGGCGACTCCGAGTTCGGGGACCTGATCGAGGACACCGACGCGATCGCCCCCTCGGACGCCGTTGCCTTCTCCCTGCTCCAGGAGCAGTTCAAGCAAGTCCTGGAGACTCTGAGCCCGCGCGAGGCTGGTGTGATTAAAATGCGGTATGGACTGGAGGACGGTCAGCCCAAGACCCTGGATGACATCGGCCGCGTCTATGGCGTGACCCGGGAACGCATTCGCCAGATCGAGTCCAAGACCATGTCCAAGCTGCGCCATCCCTCGCGGTCCCAGACGCTACGGGACTTCCTGGACCAGTGAGTGGGATCTGCGGGCGAGAGGACGAGCGACTGAAGCGGTAAGGGATATGGCGACTACTGGAAAGCGGACTGCAGGCGGCAGGCAGGAATCATACAGTGCGGATTCGTTGACCGTGCTGGAGGGTTTGGATGCTGTGCGCAAGCGTCCTGGCATGTACATCGGCACGACCGACAGCCAGGGGCTGATGCATTGCCTGTGGGAGATCATCGACAATTCGGTGGACGAGGCACTGGCCGGTGCTTGTGACGATATCAAGGTGACGCTCCATACGGACGGTTCGATCGAGGTCGAGGACAACGGTCGCGGCATACCGGTGGATGTCGAGCACAAGACCGGACTGTCTGGTGTGGAAGTGGTGCTGACGAAGCTGCATGCGGGCGCCAAGTTCGGCAATGCCTCGTATACGGCGGTGGGTGGCCTGCATGGTGTAGGATCCTCGGTCGTCAACGCCCTGAGCTCACGACTCGACGTGGAGGTGGACCGTGACGGCAAGACATACCGGATGGAGTTTCACCAGGGTCATCCGGGTGCCTATTCGGATGCGGACCCTGATCATCCCTCGCCGGACTCACCCTTCAAGCGCACGCGCAAGGGACGTCCCACACCGTTGCGTGTGGTAGGCTCCGCCCCCAGGAAGCACACCGGCACCCGCATCCGTTATTGGACCGATCCTGAGATCTTCAACAACACCGCCGAGTTCAGCTATCAGCAGCTGATCGACCGGGTGAGGCAAACCAGCTTCCTGGTGCCCGGCCTCAAGATCACTGTGGTCGACGAACGCATCGAATCCACCGGTGACCTTGGTCGCGACCGGCTTCTGGAGATGGATGATGCCGGACAGGCCAGTTCGGCGCAGGCACCTGCGCCCCAGCAGGAGGAAACCGACGGGACCCGGCCGGTTGTCGGCGGGGCAGAATCATTATCCGCGGCAGCGGGGGAGGATGCCGGCGAAGACGGGGATGCGGCTTCGCCTTCCCGGGATGATGGCCGGGCACTTCCGATGGCGCCTGACGATTCACAGGGCCATAAACGTATCGAAGAGTTCCTGCACACAGGCGGAGTGGTTGACTTCGTCGATTATCTGTCCAAGGGGGAACCGGTCTGTGACATCTGGCACATCTCCGGTGAAGCCACCTATCAGGAGGAGACGCAGAGAGTCGGCCCCGACGGGGAGTTGCACGCCGAGCAGGTGGAGCGCGATTGCGGGGTGGACATAGCACTGCGCTGGGTGAACGACTACGATTCCACGATCCGTTCTTTCGTCAATGTGGTGGCCACCCCGGGCGGGGGCATGCACGTGGACGGGTTCATGAACGCCATGACCCGCGAGGTCCGTAAGGTCGTGGAGGCCAACGCCCGCAAGCTCAAGGTGAATCTCAAGGATCCACACACCAAGATCGAGCGGGACGATGTGCTGGCGGGCCTCGTCGCCGTCATAACCGTCCGCATCGCCGAGCCCCAGTTCCAGGGGCAGACCAAGGACGTGTTGGGCACCGCGCAGGTCAAGCCGATCGTCACCCGAATGACCGACGACCAATTCGGCCAGATGATCACCGGCTCCAAGCGTGGTTTCAAGGAGCAGGCCGGGAGGGTCCTGGAAAAGATCGTCGGAGAGATGCACGCGAGGATCCAGGCGCGCAAGACCAAGGAGGTGACTCGCCGCAAGAACGCGCTGGAATCCGCCTCCATGCCGTCGAAGCTTTCCGACTGCATGCCCGGCAATGATGATATCGCCGAGCTGTTCATCGTGGAGGGGGACTCCGCCCTGGGAACGGCCAAGGCCGCCCGCAACTCAGCCTTCCAGGCGCTCCTGCCCATCCGTGGCAAGATCCTGAACGTGCAGAAGGCCTCGATCTCGCAGATCCTGGGGAACAAGGAGTGCGCCTCGATCATCCAGGTTGTGGGGGCTGGTTCAGGTGCCAACTTCGACATCTCCCAGGCCCGCTACAACAAGGTGATCATGATGACCGACGCGGACGTCGACGGCGCCCACATCCGCATTCTCCTGCTGACCCTCTTCTACCGCTACATGCGTCCCCTGATCGAGGAGGGGCACGTCTACGCCGCCGTCCCGCCCCTGCACCGGATCTCCCTGGCCGGAAAGCACAAAGGTGAGTACCTGTACACCTATTCCGACGACGAGCTGGAAGGCAAGCTGGCCGAACTCAAGCGAGAGGGCATCGCCTACAAGGAGGACATCCAGCGCTACAAGGGCCTGGGTGAAATGGACGCCGACCAGCTGGCCGATACCACCATGGATCCCAGGACCCGCATGCTGCGCAGGATTCGCATGGAGGATGCCGAACAGGCCTCTCGAATCTTCCCTCTGCTCATGGGCGACGAAGTTCCCCCTCGCAAGCGGTTCATCGTGGAGAACGCCGACGACTTCGACCGTTCCAAGATCGATACCTGATTCGCAGGTGGGGGCATGCTTGCACTGCAGCGTGAACGGGCATGGGTCCCGGGTGGTCCATGTTCGGATGGTGACCAGACATGACGGGTAATGACGGGGTACTTGAAGGCTTTTCCGCTCAGACCCGGGCTTGGTTCGCTGAAACATTCGGACGGCCCACCCAGGTGCAGGCCGCTGCATGGCCTGCCATACGTTCCGGCGACGATGCCCTGGTCGTGGCCCCGACCGGCTCGGGCAAGACGCTTGCCGCTTTCCTCTGGGCCATCGATACGCTTTTGGCGGGCGCCGGGGAAGGGCCGGGCAGGCGGAGGAAAGCCGACACCGGTGCCGCCGCCGGAGTGAAAGTGCTCTATGTCTCGCCGCTCAAGGCCCTGGGTGCAGACGTGGCACGTAACCTGGAGACGCCCTTGGAGGGGGTCGCGGATGTCTATGAGGCCCAAGGCTTATCGGCACCATCCGTCAGTGTGGCGGTCCGTTCAGGCGACACCGATGCGAAGGGCCGCCGGGCCATTGCAACCCACCCGCCGGACATACTGGTGACCACACCCGAGTCGCTCTACCTGATGCTCACCTCCAAAGCACGTAAGGCCCTGAGCAGTGTGCATACGGTCATCATCGACGAAATACACGCCCTGGCCGGCTCGAAACGCGGCGCCCACCTGGCACTCAGTCTGGAACGACTGGATGTGCTGACAGGTTCACCGGCCCAGCGCATCGGCCTGTCGGCCACGGTCAGGCCTCTGGACCAAGTCGCGGCCTTCCTGGGAGGTGACCGGCCGGTCACCATCGTCAATCCGGCCGGACCTGCGCGCCTGGATCTGAAAGTGGTCGAGCCTGTGCCGGATATGAGTGACCTGGGAACCGGCAAGGAAAGCGGGACAGGCCAAGATGACGACCGGTCGGCCGGGACACGGTCGGTCTGGCCGGCCATAGAGGAATCGATACTCCAGCAGGTGCTCGCTCACCATACGACGCTGGTTTTCGTCAATTCGCGTGGACTGGCGGAGAAGCTGACGGCCCGCCTCAATGAGCTTGCCGGAGACAGTCGGAAACCCCACCGGAAGCAGGCCGCTGACAAAGAGGCAGAGCCGGACGGACCGACGCACTATTCTTCCGTCAACGGATCCACCTCCCAACGTGTCTGCGCCGGTTCGGATACGATTGCCATGGCCCACCACGGATCGGTGTCCAAGGAACGTCGACGGCAGATCGAACAGGCATTGAAAGCCGGCGAACTGCGCTGCGTCGTGGCGACCTCAAGCCTGGAATTGGGTATCGACATGGGTTCGATCGACCTGGTCATCCAGGTGGCGCCGCCGCTTTCGGTCGCCTCAGGCCTGCAAAGGGTCGGTCGGGCCGACCACCAGGTCGGAGCCGAGTCCCATGCCCTGATTTACCCGGTCAGCCGTAGGGAGATACTGCAGGCGGCGGCCAGTGCCGAAGCCATGCTCTCCGGCGCCATCGAACCGACCCATGTGCTGGCCAACCCTCTGGATGTACTGGCCCAGCAGACCGTCGCGGCCGCAGCCATGGACGAACTCAAGGTCGATGACTGGTATGAGCTCGTACGGCGGGCTGCCCCCTATCACAGGCTGGACCGGGGGGTGTTCGACAGTGTGATCGCCATGCTCTCTGGCGAATACTCCTCAGAGCGTTTCCGCCTCGTCCGTCCGATCCTGGTATGGGACAGGAAGGGCGGGACACTCGCGGCGAGACCTGGTGCCCAAAGGCTGGCTGTCACCTCCGGCGGCACCATACCCGACCGGGGTTCATACAGTGTCGTCCTGCCGCAGGAGGAGTCCAGTCGCGCGCCCCGACGTGTTGGAGAGCTGGACGAGGAGATGGTCTACGAATCGCGCGTTGGCGACATCATAACCTTGGGCACCACCTCCTGGCGCATCCGGCAGATCACCAATGACCGTGTCATCGTACAGCCGGCCCCAGGTCGCTCGGCCCGTCTGCCTTTCTGGCATGGGGAGGGGGTTGGGCGCGATGCCGGCTTCGGCCGCAACCTGGGACGGATGACCAGGCAACTGGCCGACGGATTGACCTCCGCATCGCAGGCGGCAGGCGAAGGGGGGAAGCCTAGCGCCCGATTCGACCATGCGGCGACGCGACGGCTTTCCGATGCTGGGCTTGATTCCAACAGCCTGGACAACCTGGCGGCCCTCCTGGCCGAGCAGCGGGCCTCAACCGGTCTGGTTCCCTCCGACCGTGACCTGGTCGTCGAACGATGTCCGGATGAGGAAGGCGATTGCCGGATCATCCTCCACTCGCCATACGGCAGGCGGGTGCACGAGCCTTGGGCTCTGGCCGTGTCCGCCCGGCTCAAGCGCGAGCGAGGTTACGACGGATCGGTATATGCGGCCGACGACGGCATCGTCCTGCGTCTGCCACAGGAGGACATCAACCTGCCGGTGGCCCGGCTGTTTGTCTTCGACCCAACCGCCATACTGCATGAAATCCGGGCCGAAGTGACTGCTTCGGCGCTCTTCGCCGGCCGATTCAGGCAGGTGGCCGCCCGTTCCCTATTCATGCCCAGGGCGCAGCCGGGCCGGCGGGTGCCCCTATGGCAGCAGCGCCTACGCGCTTCCCAGCTCCAGCAGGCGGCCCAGGAGCAGGGCAACTTCCCGCTCCTGGCCGAGACCATGCGCGAGTGCCTGGAGGATGTATACGACCTGCCGGCCCTGCAAGGCCTCATGCGTTCCATCGCCGGGGGCCAAGTCCGCCTGACCCAGGTCGATACCCCCACGCCGTCGCCTTTCGCGTCGGGCCTGCTCTTCGGCTACGTGGGCGCATATATGTACCTGTACGACATGCCTCAGGCCGAACGCCAGGCCGCCATGCTCTCCATTGACCCGGACCTGCTGGCCAAACTGGTAGGCAGACCTGGAGGCGCGGCGCTCATGGATCCGGAACTGGCGGCCGGACTGGAGGCCGAGCTCCAATGCCTCCCCTCCGACAGGCGCCGTCATGGCGCCGAGGGTGTCGCCGATTTGCTGCGCCTGTTGGGACCTCTCACGGCAGCTGAAATACGGGTCCGGCTCAAGCCGGTGGGGGAGGTGGACGGACGCCGGTACCCGGAAGATTCGATCCTCTCCGCATATCTCGGCGCTCTCGAGGCCCAAGGACGCGTTGCCCGGACGCGGGTGGGGGGACGGTTCCTGTGGTCCGGCCTGGCCGATGCGGAACGTTTGAAAGCCTTGCAAGCTTACAAGGTGGATGATCGGGACTCCCGAAAGGCCTTTGCCGGCCTGGTGGCGACCTATGCCGCCACACACGGACCATTCACCACCGGACGCATCGCCGATCGCTTCGACATGAACCCGGCCCTGGCCAAGGACGGATTGGAAGCACTGAGTCGGGACGGCCGGCTTTTGGGCGGGTTGTTCGTGCCTCCAGAGGGACTTACCACGGCGGAGGAGGATGGTCTGGAGCAGGCTGGCGGTAGTATGCCGCCCGGCCAAGGGCGTGAAGCGTCAACAGCGGACGGCCAGTGGATCGACCCGCAGGTCTTCCGTCGTCTGCGCTCGCGGTCCCTGGCCCGGGCCCGCAAGGCCGCACGGCCGGTGGAACCCGCTGTATACAGCCGCTTCCTGTTGAACAGGCAAGGGGTGGCGGCGGTGGGGCGCGGCCGCTTCCGTGGGCCCGACGGTCTGTTGGGCCTGTTGCAGTCCTATGAGGGTGTATATCTCCCAATCGACCTGTGGGAAGGGGGTTTCCTGCCAGCGCGGATGGCGGATTTCCGACCGGCCATGCTTGATGAGCTCCTGTCGGCCGGCGAATTGATCTGGCTGGGTCGTAGGACAGGTGGCGAGTCCGGTGGGCAGCTGGCGTTCTACGCGGCCGATTCGCCTTTGCTGGCCCTTCCCGTGACGGCTTGCGATGGGACACGGCCTACAGTGACGACTGATGAGGCGGAGGACGACGATGGGCCGGCGGGACTGGGCTTACGGCTGCATGCAGCGCTGGCTTCAGGCGGATCCTATCATTTCAAGCAGCTCCTGTCCGCTTGCCTGAGAGAACAAGATGACACGAACCGTGTGAGCCAATGGCTGGTCGAGGCTCTTTGGCGCTTGGTATGGCAGGGTCGGTTGACGGCCTCAACGCTGGCCCCTATCCGTCGGTTGACTGCCGCTGCCGGGGACCGTCGGCCTCGCACCCCCTACCGCACGCGTCGTGCGGTCCGGCCGGTCTTGATCTCCGCCGCAGGCAGACATCCAGCCGTGCCCACAGAGTCCACGGCCATGCTGGCCGCCGGACTTGGTTTATGGTCGCTTCCCCCGCAGCCGGACATGCGTGTCGATGGTCCTTCTTTCGCGGACCACACGCAATTGGCACTGGAGGCGGCCCAACAGGTCTTGGAACGGGATGGCGTGGCCTCTCCGCTGATGGCCGATCAGCTTGAGGCGCCCTTTTCATTCTCCCAGCTGTATCCGGTCTTCAAGCGCCTGGAGGATGCCGACCGACTCATGCGGGGTTCCTTTGTTTCGGGGTTCGGGGGTGCCCAGTTCGCTCAGCGGGAGACGGTCGCGGAACTTAGACAGGGGCAGGAGCGGCAGGTTGGTCAGGATGACGATTCGGTCGTGGTCCTTGATGCCCGGGATCCGGCCAATCTCTATGGGAAGGCCCTTCCCTGGCCACCCCTGGAGGGTCACGGTTCCGGACCAGCGCCCAGGCCCAGCCGCCGAGCCGGAGCCCTGGTCGTTTTGTATAGGGGTTCCCTGGTCCTCTACGCAGCTCCTCAGGGACACCACCTGCTTGTCTTTACGGGGGCGGACAGGCCGGTCTTGGATGTTGCATGCCGTCAGCTGGAAGCCTGGTTACGGGCGCGGCGCAGTGGTGCGGTCTTCTTCAAGGACCTGAATGGGCGGCCCTTCCAAGCCGATTCCCCGGTCGCACAGGCCCTGCGCCATGCCGGCTTCACCTTCGGTCCGCAAGGGATGAAGCTCTACTGACATAGGTTCAAAGGCGCTGGCTTTGACCTTTCCTGATATGAGAGGGTCACGGCCATGGGCCGGAACAGCTTGGGCCCGGATTGGTCAGGCGATGAAGGCGATGGGTGCGGACAGGTCCTGCCCGGAGGCATCGCGCCGCATGTCCACCTCGGGAAGGTCGACCGGGTGGCCCGAGGCAGTGGAGGCGTGAAGAGGCCAAGGACCCACGCAGGCGGTGATCAGCGTGTTCTGCCCTTTGAGGAAGCGCTGGGAACGCACACCGCCGGTGCCGCGCCCCTTGACCGGGTACATCTGCAAGGGCGTGAGCTTCGCAGACCCGTTCTCAGTGCCGGGCAGGGCCTCTCGGTCCCCGGCCACGGTCAGCACCACGGCGCCGGCCTGACTGGTCAGCCCGTTCTCTCCCTCGGTGTAGGTCCAGGCAACCTGAGCCAGCGGTACCACAGCGAAAGCCATGACATGTTCGCCTTCGGCCAGGCGGATACCGTTCATTCCAGCGGAGCCCCGTCCCTGGGGCCTGACCTTTCCGGCTTCGTAGGTGAGCAGACTTGAATCGGATGAGATGAAGACCAGGTGGTCCTCGTCTCCGGCAGGCGCCGCGAACAGGAGCTCATCGCCTGCTGCCAGGTCAATCACGCTCCACGAGTCCATGGTTGTGGGCGACTGCCGGTTCCAGCGTTTGACGACACCGCTTCGAGTGCCCAGACCCAGTGGCGTCTGGTCATCCGGGTCTATGGCCGCAACCACCCGCTCACCTTCCACAGGTTCGGTCGACTGGGTCAAGCCCAGCAGCTCGGCGGCCCCGACTCCGCCGGCAAGGCTCAGGGAGGACGTCAGCGGCAGCTGTGGCAAGTCGGCAACGGGAGCCGTGACCAGGCGGCCAGCCGAGGTAATCAGCGCGTAGGAGCCCAGCGTGTGGCCGGTGAAGATGGAGACGATCTGGTCGTCAGCCGCTCGCCCGTCGGCAGCCGAACGACTGCGCCACATGTCCATGGCCCCCTCGCCGCATCGGGCGATCAGACCGGAGGCGCTCAGAAGCACCGTGCAGGGCTCATCCTTCATCTGCAGGCCGGCGGCATCAGCACCTGGGGAGGCCTTGGCTGAAGCGGCCGATGCGGCCAGTCCCAGCTTCTTGACCGCGTCCAGCCCCCCTTCGCCGTTCACCGCTCCATCGCCCTGCAGGGCCACCGGTGCCAGGTCCCCGGATGGTTCCGCATCCAGGATCACGGTACGGCGTGGCGTGTCGTATTCTGCGACCGCCTGATCCATTTCCTGGATCACGACCTTGTCCAGTTCTGCGGCGGAGCTCAGGATCAGCTCCAAGGCCTCCAGTTGCCGCTTGAGTTCGTCGCGTTCGCCTTCCAGCTCTATCCGGCTCATCTTGGTCAGCCGGCGCAGACGCAGCTCCAGGATGTATCCGGCTTGCACATCGTCCAGGTCGAAGACCGCCATCAGCCGGGTCTTGGCGCTCGCTGCATCATCCGAGGTGCGGATGACCTGGATGACCTCGTCGATGTCGAGCATGGCCAGCAGAAGCCCTTCGACCAGATGCAGGCGTTCCAGGGCCCTGGCCCTGCGGTATTCGCTGCGCCGGTGGATGACCTGCCGGCGGTGCCTGATCCATACGTCCAGGAGCTCCCTGACCCCCATCGTGTGGGGCCGACCGTTGACCAAGGCCACATTGTTGATTGTGAACGAATCCTCAAGGGGCGTGTACTTGAAGAGCTGGGCCAGCACCTTGGCCGGATCGAAACCCGACTTGAGCTCAATGACCAAGCGGGTGCCGTTGTGACGGTCAGTCAGGTCTATGGCGCCCGACACCCCTTCGATCCTGTGGTTTTTCACGCCTTCGGAGATGCGCTCCAGTACCCGCTCAGGCCCGACCATGAAGGGCAGTTCCGTGACCACGATGGCTTTTTTCCGGGCGGTCACGTTCTCGAGGTGCGTCACGGATCGGGTGACGAAGGCCCCGCGGCCGGATTCGTAGGCCTTGCGGATACCCTCGCGCCCTACGATGACGCCGCCGCCGGGCAGGTCGGGGCCGGGCAGGAAGGTCATCAGTTCGTCCAGGTCCGCGTCAGGGTGTCCCATCAGGTGCTTGGCGGCAGCGACGACCTCGCCCAGGTTGTGGGTGATCATGTTGGTGGCCATACCTACCGCGATGCCTGACGACCCGTTGACCAGCAGGTTGGGGATCGCTGAGGGCAGGACGGCCGGCTCCTGGAGCTTGTTGTCGTAGTTGGGCGAGAAGTCGACGGTATCCTGGTCGATGTCGGCGTTCATTCCCAGGGCTGCGGGGGCCAGGCGCGCTTCGGTGTAACGTGAGGCCGCCGGTCCGTCGTCCAGGGAGCCGAAGTTACCGTGGCCGTCCACCAACGGCAACCGCATGGCGAAGGGCTGGGCCAGGCGGACCATGGCCTCGTATATCGAGGAGTCACCATGGGGGTGGAGCTTGCCCATCACCTCGCCGACGGCACGGGCGGACTTCATATAGGGCTTGTCGGGCGTCAACCCCATCTGACCCATCTGGTAGATGATACGGCGCTGAACCGGCTTGAGTCCGTCCCGGGCATCGGGCAGGGCCCTGGCGTAGATGACGGAATAGGCGTATTCCAGGAAGGACTTGCTCATCTCCTCGCCCAGGGGCGTCTCGACGATGTGCTCCTTGACCTGCCGCATGTCGTAACCTGGGTTGCTCTTGCGATGCGATGCCATGAATTACTCGCTCCTGCCTCTTGCGTCCGCTGGACCATGATAGCGGGAGCGGGGCCCAAGCAATCCCTTGGAAGCGACCGTCACCCGACATTGCGCCTTAGTGCTTGAATGGGGGTATGGCTGATTTACCAAGTATGGACGAGCTGACACGGCTGGCGCCGGACATCACCTA
This sequence comes from Bifidobacterium xylocopae, assembly GCF_003315615.1. Classification (GTDB taxonomy): domain Bacteria; phylum Actinomycetota; class Actinomycetes; order Actinomycetales; family Bifidobacteriaceae; genus Bombiscardovia; species Bombiscardovia xylocopae. Next base: position 59,442 of record NZ_PDCH01000004.1, on the reverse strand, counting down.
CGGAGACCGGGTGGGTCCCGATGCCGGACGAGGCCAGGCCCTTCATCTTTCCGCCGTGCTACCGGCTCTGTCCGCGGCCCTCGGCCATCCGACCCCGACGGCCGTGCACCCGGATCCTGACGGGCTGCAGGCGGCCCTGGGCCTGCCGGACGTCCGGTCGGCGGTCGTGGTCGTGGTCGATGGTCTGGGATACTGGAATCTCAAACGGCGGTTGGGCCATACCCCATACTTGCGTTCACTCCTCTCCGAGTCATCGAACGATCGCCCGATCTGCACCTGCCTTCCATCTACGACGACTGCGGCCATGGCCGTCTTCGGCACTGGTGGCTGCCCTGGTCTGACAGGCATGGCGGGCTACACCCAGCTGAACCCGTACACCGGCGGTCTCAGCCAGCTGATTCAATTCCGCGATGCCCCCGAGCCCGAGGACCTCCAGCGCCAGCCGACCGTATTCGAGCTCCTGCAAGCCCAGGAGGTGCGCGTCACATCGTCGGGCTTGCCCAACTTCGCGGACTCTGGTCTGACCAGGGCCGCGTTGCGTGGCAGCGACTACATTGGCGGGCTGACGCCTGCCCAGCGAATTGCAGCGGCGGCCGAAGCCGCCAGGGAGCCAGGCCTGACCTACCTGTACATCCGAGATGTCGACAAGACGGGGCATGCCGACGGCTGGGAGGGGGAGCAGTGGGTAGCCTCCTTGGAAAAGGTCGATGGGCAGCTGGCTCTCCTGCATCGCAGTGTCCCCAAAGGCACCTTGATTCTCATCGTTGCCGACCACGGCATGGTGGCCGCGGACCCGGACCGGCGTTTCGACCTGGCCGGGCATCGGGAGCTTCAGACAGGAATAGGCCTGGTGGGCGGAGAGCCAAGACAGGTGATGCTCTATCTGGACGAGGGTGTGGATCCGCAGGCGGCGGCCGGGAAGTGGCAGGAGGAGCTTGGCGGGAATGCGTTGGTGCGTACCAAGGCGCAGGCCATCAGGTCGGGGCTGTTCGGTCCGGTGGATGACAGGGTGGCGCCGATCTTCGGCGATATATTGATTTCCTGCCAAGGCGGAGCCACATTGGTCGACACCCGCTCTCAGTCCGAGCCAGCCACACGGATGCCGGGTGTACACGGCTCCCAGACCTACTTGGAGACGGACATCCCCTGCCTGTCGGACCTGGTCTGAGCGCAACGGCGGTTAGTCGCCGAAGAGTATTTCATCCCAGGAAGGCACGGCTGACCTGCCCGCCTTTTTGTGGGCGTTGGGTTGGTTCGAGGACTTTTTGTCGTCGGACTGTTCGAAGCCCGTCGGTTTTGGAGTGTCCCCGCTGCCACCCTGCGGTCCTGCCTGTGGCTTCGGCCTGCCGGTCGCCTGTTGCTGGGGCGGGGTCCGCCGGCGCTCGTTGTTGTCTGCGTTCGAGGTCTTTTCCTTGCGGGCCTTGGCAGCAGTTTCCTTCATACGTTTGGTTCCGCCGTACATCCATGCTGTCAGTGCGCTGGGCTCAGATGAGGGCGGTGTGGCAGGGGTTTCCTCCCCGTCCGCTGTGCTGGTATCGGCCGGCGGCGGGACGGGTAGGTGCCGTTCTGGCTGGACCGGGGAGTGATCTTCGGCTCGGACAGCGGAGGGAGTCGGGAGCTCCGGCCGGATTGCGGGGGCAACAGGATGTCCGGCCGAAGGGTTCGCTGTATTTGTTCCGGCATCTGCCTCGGTGGTCTTGGAGTCCCGGGTCGATTCAGTCTTTTCACTGACTGCAACAGCCTCCCGCGCCGGTTCGTTCACGGGGACCGGCACCGTGGCCATCTCTATGGTGCGTATCCGTGACTGGTCGCCATCGGCAGTGGCCGGACCAGTTGCAGCAGGCTCGGCTTCCCTCAGTCGCGATTGGTCTGGCTCCGATGGAAACTCGGCCATTCCCGCTTCCGCCTGTGTCGCCTGTTCCGTTACCGATTGGGGGGCTGGTGCGGGCGTCGGTGAAATCAGGAAGTCCCCTGACCCCTCCAGCAGTTGCTTGGCCGGCATGTTCAGGCAGGTGATGGTGTTCTCGCGCATGTTCCACGTCCAGTCGGCCTGGATCGCCCGGTCCGCCACACGGAAGGAGGCCCGTATCTTCCAGGGCCCTTGGTTTTCGCGTGTCGCGCTCCAGGTGATGCTGCCCAGAGGCACTTCCGCGGCCCCGAGGGCACGGTTGATCGCCTCCTGGTTCGAGCCGGCTGATCCACGCTTGGGGGCGGTCATGGACAGGAACTGTTCGACCGCGTATTTCTTCTCGGTCTCTATGGGATTCGCGAAACGCCGTACCAGCGCTTCATTCACAGCGAATTCCTGTGCCACTTGCTCCGTGCTGAACCCGGCACGTATAGCGGTCTGGATGGCGGAGATGGGCAGGGTGGCGGACGCGTGCGGAACCGGGGTCCCGTGCTCCTCCTCCAATATCTGCTTGGCCTCGAGGATGGCGCGATCCAAGGCATTGTCAACCGTCACGGCGAAGAGTCCACGCTTGTGGGCGAACACCAATTCGCCATGTTCGCTGACATGATCGAAGCGAGCCTTCGCGATCTCTTCCTGAGGCATGCCGCCACCTTCTCTTCCCATTGAGTGAAACCCATACACTATTGTGCCCTATAGGTGGTATTTTACGAGCATCGTACTTCGTGTATCCTATCCGCAGTACGGTCGTGTATCCTATGAGCGGCGAAAAGGGGCCGTCGAGGACGTTCCCGACGTATGGATGCGGAAGTGATTCGTGATGGAAAGGACATACGGTGGCACAAGACTATGATTCCCCGCGTGACAAGGACGAGGATGAGGCCTCCATCGAGGAACTGGGCAAGAAGAGCCAGGCTGCTCCGGCCGATATCGACGATGATGAGAACGCCATCGCCGAGGACTATGAGCTGCCCGGTGCTGATCTGAGCAATGAGGACGCATCGGTCACAGTGATTCCCATGCAGGGTGATGAGTTCATATGCTCGGTCTGTTTCCTGGTCAAGCATCGTTCACAGCTCGACCACATGACCAAGGACGGGCAGCCTGTCTGCAAGGAGTGCGCCGCCTGATGGCCGTGGACGAGACCTACAACGGACCCGAGGACGTTGAGGTGCTGGTCAAGTCTGTGGAAGACGGGGATGGCGCGGGTTTGGGCGTCTACCTGGAATATGCGATGGCCGGTGATGCCGGTGCGGACCTGCGCACAAGGGTTCCACTGACACTGCGGCCCTTCGAGCGGATCCTGGCACCGACGGGGATCGCGATCGCCCTGCCTGCGGGATATGTGGGCCTTGTCCACCCCCGTTCGGGTTTGGCGGTCAGGCAGGGGGTTACGGTCCTCAACGCCCCCGGTACGATCGACGCCGGCTATCGCGGGGAGGTGAAGGTGCCATTGATCAATCTCGACCCCCATCATGAGGTCTCCTTCCAGGCCGGAGACCGAATCGCACAACTGGTCATCCAGCGGTATGTACAGGCTGAGTTCCTGTCGGCCGACAGGCTGCCGGGATCCGAGCGCGGGGATGGTGGTTTCGGCTCCACGGGATTGTGAGCGCGGACGGCCCGGAACCCTGCCGACCCGGGTCTTCGACTCGTGAATGGCGTGTAGGATAGGTGAATCATCAGGGCGGGAGGAGTGACATGGTCGCTATGGAGGGCAGGGTATGCGACAATGATGTCAACCGGGGCGACGCCGGCGGTGCCTCCCGTGCGCTCGGATGCGAGATCTCCGATGACCCCTTGAATCCCCTGCAGCCCATCGCGAAGGCCTGTCGATCCCACCATCCCAGCGTGGACCTGTCCATGCTGCCAAAGGCGTACGATCGTGCCGTCAGGCAACACGCCAGCCAGCGGCGCAAGTCAGGTGAGCCATACATCATCCACCCCCTGGCTGTGGCCCAGATCCTGGCCGACCTGGGTATGGGCCCGACGGTCGTGTCCGCTGGTCTTCTGCACGACACGGTGGAGGACACCGACTACACGCTCGAGGAATGCCGCAAGGATTTCGGCGATACGGTGGCCGGACTGGTTGACGGAGTGACGAAGATCTCAAAGATGGACTATGGGGACCTGGCCCAGGCCGAGACCATCCGCAAGATGGTGGTCGCCATGAGCCGTGACGTGCGTGTCCTGGTCGTCAAATTGGCCGATAGGGTCCATAATGCCCGCACCTGGCGTTATGTCAAGCCCTCCTCCGCCCAGCGCAAGGCGCGGGAGACCTTGGATGTCTACGCGCCGCTTGCCAATCGCCTGGGTATGAATGCCATCAAGACGGAGCTGGAGGAGCTCAGCTTCAAGGCGCTGTACCCGAAGATATACAACGAGATCGTGGTGCTGGTGGCCCAACGGGCCGGACAGAGGGATGTCTATCTCAAGCAGATCCTGGACGAGATTCACGAGGACCTGGACGGCCAGGGGATCGATGCCTATGTGACCGGGCGCCCTAAGGATTATTTCTCCATCTACCAGAAGATGATTGTGCGCGGCCACGATTTCGAGAATATTTACGACCTGGTGGGTGTGCGCATCATCGTGGATTCCATCCGCGACTGCTACGCGGCCCTCGGTGCGGTGCACGCCCGTTGGAGTCCTGTCCCCGGGCGGTTCAAGGACTACATCGCCATGCCTAAGATGAACATGTACCAGTCCTTGCACACCACAGTCGTGGGTCCTGGAGGCAAACCCGTCGAGATTCAGATCCGGACATGGCAGATGCACCGTCGGGCGGAGTTCGGCATCGCCGCCCACTGGAAGTACAAGGAGAACGGGCAGGCGGGGCGGGAGCTGTCGGCCCCGGACACCACGGACGTCAAGCGCGAGCAGAAGGAGCAGGCCGAGCTGAGCGAGGCCGACAACCTCAAATGGATCCAGCAGTTGGCGGATTGGACCAGCGAGACGCCGGACTCGAACGAGTTCCTGGGCACGCTCAAGGACGACCTGGGATCGGCTGAGGTCTTCGTCTTCACTCCGAAAGGCAAGATCATGTCCCTGCCCGCCGGTTCGACGCCGGTGGATTTCGCCTACACGGTCCACACGGAAGTGGGGCATCGGACCATGGGTGCCAGGGTCAACGGCCGTTTGGTCCCCCTGGACACGAAGCTCGAAAACGGCGACACCGTTGAGATTCTGACCTCAAAGTCCGACACCAATGGGCCTTCGCGCGACTGGCTATCCTTCGTACGTTCGCCGCGTGCACGCAACAAGATAAGGCAGTGGTTCAGCAAGGAGCGCCGTTCCGAGACGATCGAGGAGGGCAGGGACGATCTGGCACGGGCCATGCGCAAGCGGAACCTGCCGATGGCTACGCTGGTGACACCCGAGTCCATGGTGGGTGTGGCTGACGAGCTCAACCTGCCCAGTGAGAACGCAGTCTATGCAGCCATCGGTGACGGCCAGGTCTCCACGCAGAATGTCATATCAAGACTTGTCCACGATGTAGGGCGGGCGACCGTCGAAGATGAAGTGGAGCAGGAGGCTCTCCCGCTGAGCCAGGTGGGGCGGAGCCACGCCGTCTCCTCCTCGGAAGGCATCTCGGTCAAGGGTGTGGATGACGTGTGGGTCAAACTGGCCCGCTGCTGCACACCGGTACCGGGCGACCAGATCGTAGGCTTCATCACCCGCAACCAGGGCGTCTCGGTCCACAGGGCGGATTGCCAGAACCTGCTGGACCTGCGCAAGCAGCATCCGGAACGGATCGTGGAAGTGTCCTGGTCCAGCAACCAAGGCACGTTCATGGTCAAGATCCAGGTGGAAGCACTGGATAGGCCCCACCTGCTTTCCGACATCACCCAGGTTCTCTCCGACCATGGCGTCAATATCCTTTCGGGGGCACAGACGACAGGGCGCGACCGGGTGGCCGTCAACCAGTTCGTCTTCGAGATGGCCGACCCGCAGCATTTGAACACGCTGCTTTCGGGGGTCCGCAAGATTGATGGGGTCTTCGACGCCTATAGGCTGACGGGTGCCAAGGATTCCTCATCCTCACGAATGCGCAAGGTCTGAGGTGACAATCTGCCGCAGAGCTGCCATGGCTTTCACAACGCAATCAGGCCCGGCACCCATTGGAGGCTGCCGGGCCTGATTGCGTCCCCACCGCTGCAGATCGGCGGCGGCCACGTTGGATCTATTTAATCGCCTTGAGCCATTGTTCTTTAGTGGCTTTCTCCGCCTGCAGGGCCTGCTTGGCCGCAGGGTCCGACTCGGCCTCGATCCGCTGGTCCAGCTCGTCCAGCTGGGACTCCAGTTGGGTCTCGAAGGAGGACTTTCTGGCGTCGGCCTCGGGATCAGATCGTTTCCATGCCGCGTCCTCGACCGTCTTGATCTGTCTGTCCACGGCATCGAGACGGCTCTCAATCCGGTGCATGTCGGCACGGGGCACGTAACCGATCCCGTCCCATTCCTCCTGGATCTTGGCCAAGGCCTGACGGGCACGTTTGGCTGCGGCCTCGTCCTTGACGGGCAGCAGGGACTCGGCTTTGACGAGCAGAGCTTCCTTGGCTTTCAGATTTTCCTGTTCGTCGCCGGAGATCTTGTCCCTATCGGCCTGGCGGGCGTTGAAGAAGACATCCGCCGCCTCGCGGAAGCGGGCCCACAGGGCATCGTCTTCATTGCGGCCCGCCCGCCCGGCGGCCTTCCAACGGTCCATCAGGGCGTTGAAGTCGCGGGAGGTGCCGCCCCAGTCCGTGGAATCCTTGATCTCATTGGCCTTGGCTATGATCTCTTCCTTGATCCGCTTGGTCTCGGCGCGGCTGGCATCGCGTTCCTGGGCCCACTTGCGCCGTTGCTGGTTGAAGGCTGAGCGGGCGGAGGAGAACCTCTTCCACAAGGCATCGGCGTGCTTCTTGTCGATGCGGATGGTGGTGCGCTGATGGTTCTGCCAGCGTTCGAACAAGCCGCGGAACTTGTCGGCTGTCTGCCGCCAGTTGGTTTGATCACCGAGACCGGCCACGATGCCTTCGGCCTCCTCGACGATGGCGGTGCGCTCGTCGATGGCCTTGGCGAGGGCGGCCTTGCGCTCTTCCGCAAGCTTGGTCTTCTTGGCTTCGCCTTCGGTGCGCAGCTCCAACAGATGCGCGCGCAGGGCTGCGATATCGCCGACGACCGCAGGCTCCTTGGTCTCCTCATCCAGTGTCTTCAGGGATTCGTCGATTTCGCGGGGCTTGATGTTGGCGGCCTTCAGGCGGGTGGCGAACAGATCCAGCTTCTCTTTGAGGTCAAGGTAGCGACGGGCGTACAGGGACAGGGCTTCGTCCTTGCTGCCGGCGTCAGGGAACTGTCCGACCTCGCGCTCACCTGCGCCCTCGCGCACGAAGACGCCGCCATTGTCGTCCACGCGGCCGAATGTCTCCGCGGCCTTCACATCCTCTTCCTTATAGCTTGCCGCGGCAGGGGCAGCCGGCATCACCGGCGGCTTCCTGGCAAGCGCCGCGGGGGAGGGTGCCGCAGGCCTCGCTGCTGCCTTCGGCTTATCGGGCTGGTCGGTGGGTGCGGCGGGGCTGGGTGCGGGCTTGGGGTCATGGACACCCGCCTGGACCGCCTGTTGGCTTTGCTCCTGCGTCTGTCCGTCGGGTGCAGGGGTTTTCTCGGGTGTGGTGACTGAATCGTCGGCCATTGCCAGCTCCTTCAAGCTTGTGGGGTGGAGACGGGGGGAAGCGCCGCACACAGGCGCCACTTCTCCTCTCTATCTCCTATTATAGGGAGGTATGGCTAAAGGCGCATCATTATCAGGATTCCCGGAGTGGCTCCCCTCCCAAAGAGTGGTGGAGCAGACCATGATCGACACGTTGCGGCATGTCTTCGAGCTCAACGGGTTCATCGGCATCGAGACCAGGGCTGTGGAGCCCGGCTCCTCGCTGCTCAAGAAGGGGGAGACCAGCAAGGAAATCTACCTGCTGAGCCGCCTGCAGGAAGTCGGTCACGAGGACGGCAAGCCGGTCGAGGACAGGCTCGGGCTGCATTTCGATCTGACCGTGCCGCTTTCCAGGTATGTGGTCGAGCATTCCGGTCAACTGACCTTCCCGTTCAAACGATGGCAGATCCAGAAGGTCTGGCGGGGGGAGCGCCCACAGGATGGCCGCTTCCGAGAGTTCGTCCAGGCCGACATCGACGTGATCGGCAATGGTGAGCTGCCGGACCACTACGAGGTGGAACTGCCACTGGTCATGCTTTCAGCCTTGGAGGCCTTGCGCCCCTATGGCTGTCCCAAGGCGACGGTACATGCCAACAATCGTAAGCTTTCCGAAGGCTTTTACCGGGGTCTGGGGCTGAGCGACATCGAGGGGGTCCTCCGCGAGATCGACAAGCTTGACAAAATCGGCGCCGAGGAAGTGGGGAAGCTGCTGGTTAGTGAGTGCGGCGCCAGCCAGGCCCAAGCCTCGGCCTGCCTTGAGTTGGCAGAGCTGACGGCCACGGACGGCGCCGGGCTGCGCCAAGGCTTCCGGGACCTCTGCGAGGCCCACGGCATCGAGGTTGGCGGGCAGGCTTACGAACTGGCCCAGGAAGGGCTGGAGACCCTGGCGATGATAGTGGATGAGGCCGCGAGGATACGGCCCGGTGCCGTCGTCGCCGACCTGAAGATCGCCCGCGGTTTGGACTACTACACCGGTTCGGTCTATGAGACGTTCTTGGACGGTGCCGAGACACTGGGGTCCATATGCTCGGGCGGCCGTTACGACAATCTGGCCTCACAGGGTTCACGCACCTATCCGGGGGTCGGTCTTTCGATAGGGCTGTCCCGCCTGCTCTCCTATATGCTCGGTCGGGTGGGGGCCCACGCCTCCAGGGTCTCCCCGGCGGCCGTCCTGGTGGCGGTGTGGAACGAAGCCGGGCGGACGGCCAGCAACCATGTCGCAGATCTCCTGCGTCAGCGGGGGATAGCGGCTGACGTGGCACCGAGTGCCGCCAAGATAGGCAAGCAGATCAAGTACGCCGACCACCTGGGCATACCATACGTTTGGTTCCCCGCCCAGGAGGGGGATGCAGCGGGCCATGACGAGGTGAAGAACATCGAGACGGGCGACCAGGAAGCTGCAGATGCCGTGTCGTGGTTGCCGGATACCCTTATTGCCCAGCAGGGCGTGGAATTCTAGGCCTGAAGCAAGGGCGGGCCGAGCCCGCATGGAGGAAGAGAGAAGCATGAGCCAGTCGGCTTACAGAACGCACTATGCCACCCAAGTGACCGAGTCCGAGATCGGCAGCAAGGTCACGGTCGCCGGTTGGGTGGACCGCCGCCGTGACCATGGTGGTGTGGCCTTCATTGACTTGCGCGACCGCACCGGTCTGGTCCAGGTCGTCGTCTATGACGAGGAAATAGCCCGTCCCCTGCGCTCGGAGTATGTGATTGAAGTCAAGGGCGAGGTCCGTGCCCGTCCCGAAGGCAACGACAACGTCCATCTGTCCACCGGACACATCGAGATCGTTGCCGAGGACATCACGGTTCTCGCCAAGTCGGAGGCACTGCCCTTCCAGGTGTCAACGGCCCTGGAGAACGAGGCCGAGAATCAACTGCCCGGTGAGGACATACGTCTGAAATACCGCTACCTGGATCTGCGCCGGCCCTCCATGCAGTCCAACATCCGTCTGCGTTCACGGATGAACGCCGCAGCCCGTGCGGCCTTGGACAGGATGGACTTCTGTGAAATCGAGACGCCGACGCTGATCAAGTCCACGCCCGAGGGTGCCCGCGACTTCCTGGTGCCGGCCCGTCTGGTGCCCGGCTCCTGGTATGCGTTGCCCCAATCGCCCCAGCTTCTCAAACAGCTGCTCATGGTGGCGGGCTTCGAGCGCTACTATCAGATCGCTCGCTGCTACCGGGATGAGGACTTCCGTGCAGACCGGCAACCGGAGTTCACCCAGCTGGACATTGAGATGTCCTTCGCCTCCCAGGAGGATGTGATGGCCATGGCCGAACAGGTCATCGCCGCCATCTGGAAGGCCGCCGGATACGAGGTCAGGCTGCCCATCGGTCGCATCTCCTGGCAGGAGGCCATGGACAAGTACGGCTCCGATAAGCCCGATCTGCGTTTCGGCAATCCCATTGTCGAGATGACCGACTACTTCAGGGACACACCGTTCAGGGTCTTCCAAGCCCCCTATGTGGGTGCAGTGGTCTTCAAGGGCGGGGCGGACACGCCGCGTCGCCAGTTCGATGCCTGGCAGGATTGGGCCCGCCAGCGTGGCGCCAGGGGTTTGGCTTACGTGCAGTTCTCCGGCGAGGGTGAGCTCAAGGGCCCGGTGGCCAAGAACCTGTCCGATGTGGAACGCGAGGGACTGAAGAAGGCAGTGGGTGCCGAGGATGGGGACGCGGTCTTCTTCGCGGCTGGTGCGCGTGAGTCCTCCCAGCTGCTCCTGGGAGCCGTCAGAGTTGAGATCGCACGGCGTCAGGGCCTGCTCAAGCCCGATGAATTCGCATTGACCTGGGTGGTGGACTTCCCCTTGTTCAAGCATACTGATGACCCCGATGACGATGATGTGGCCGTGGGGCATTCCAAGTGGACCTCAATGCACCACCCCTTCACCATGCCTTCGGTCGACTGGATCGATCGATTCGACCAGGATCCGGCGCACGCCATGAGCGACTCCTACGATATCGTTTGCAATGGTGAGGAGATCGGCGGTGGTTCAGTGCGTATCCACCGCGACGACATCCAGGATCGCGTGCTCAAGGTCCTGGGCATAGGCCCCGAGGAGGCCCAGGAGAAATTCGGTTTCCTTCTGGAGGCTTTCAAGTACGGTGCGCCCCCTCACGCCGGCATCGCCTTCGGTTGGGACCGAGTGGCGCAGATCCTGACGGGTGCGGGTTCCATCCGCGACGTCATCGCCTTCCCCAAGTCCGGCGGCGGTCAGGATCCGATGACCGGCGCGCCCGCGCCGATTCCTCCCGAGCAGCGGGCCGAAACGGGTGTGGATTACGACCCAGAGGAGGATGCGTGAGCGCAGGCCAGGCGTTTACAGCCCGGTAATACTGCGCCCAGTCGCTTGTTACCTGCCCCGGGCTAGAATGCGGGGTATGAACGAAACGAACGAAACGCAGAAGGCGTCCGCCCCGATCGTGTCGGGCGGACGGGCCGACCCGGCGAATCCGCGACCGTTGGTCGAGCTGGCACATGTGGACAAGCACTATGGCAGGCTTCATGTCCTGAAGGACATCAACCTACAGGTCTGCCAGGGCGAGGTGCTGGTTGTGGTGGGCCCGTCCGGTTCGGGCAAATCGACCATGTGCCGCACTATCAACCGCCTTGAGTCCATAGACTCCGGAGTGATTCGTATCGACGGCGAGCTACTGCCCCAGGAAGGCAAGGATCTGGCCCGGCTGCGGGCCGAGGTCGGCATGGTCTTCCAGTCCTTCAACCTTTTCGCCAACAAGACGATTCTGGACAACGTGACGCTGGCGCCGATCAAGGTGCGGCACATGCCACGCAAGGATGCCGAGGACCTGGCCATGGACTTGCTGGCGAGGGTCGGGGTCGAGTCGCAGGCGCAGAAGATGCCGTCCCAGCTGTCGGGCGGGCAGCAGCAGCGTGTGGCCATAGCGCGAGCGCTGGCCATGAAGCCCAAGATCATGCTGTTCGATGAGCCGACCTCCGCCCTTGACCCGGAGATGGTCAATGAGGTGCTCGATGTCATGGTCGAACTGGCCCAGGAGGGTATGACCATGATCTGTGTGACCCATGAGATGGGCTTCGCCCGCAAGGCTGCCGACCGTATCGTATTCATGGCCGATGGGCAGATCCTGGAGGAGGGCAGGCCCGACGAGTTCTTCGACCACCCCAAGAGCGGGCGTGCCAAGGAGTTCCTCTCGAAGATTCTGACCCACTGAGCTGGGTGTATTCAGGACAGAAGGATGGACGTATGAGTACATCGACATGGCGCCGGCCCACACAGGGCAGGGGAGCGGGGACCTGTCTTCGGGCCCTGCTCGCCGCCTTATGCGCCCTTGCATGCGTCTTTTCCCTGGCGGCCTGCGGGTCGGACAAGGAAGAGGGCAAGATTCGCATAGGCATCAAATTCGACCAGCCTGGCCTGGGCTTCAAGAAGGCCGGCACCTACGTGGGCTTCGACGTGGATGTCGCCCAGTACATCGCCGGCAAGCTCGGGTATGAAGAGGACCAGATCATCTGGAAGGAGGCCCCCTCCAAGCAGAGGGAGGCCATGCTCCAGAACGGCGATGTCGATATGATCCTGGCCTCCTATTCAATAACGGACGAGCGCGAGAAGGCCGTCTCCTTCGCCGGCCCCTACTTCGTGGCCGGACAGGACCTGATGGTGCGCAAAGGCGAGACCGCAATCAAGGGGCCCCAGGACCTGAACGGCAAGCGGTTGTGCTCGGTGACGGGGTCCACGTCCGCTGTCACGGTCAAGAAACGCTTCGCCTCCGAAGTGCAGTTGATGGAACAGCCTGGCTATGCCGAGTGCGCCACGGCACTCTTCTCGGGCATCGTGGACGCGGTGACCACCGACGACATCATTCTGGCGGGTCTAGCGGCACAATCCCGGGGGCGGCTGAGCCTGGTCGGCAGGCCATTCACCCAGGAACGCTACGGTGTGGGTATAAAAAAGGGCGACAAGGAGTTGGCGCGCAGGATCAACGACGCCATCAATGACATGGAGTCCAATGGCTCCTGGCAACGGGCCCTGGAGCAGAATACCAGGGGCGTCCACTTCAAGCCGGATGCACGATACAATCCGCCCGTCCCTAAGGAAGGTGAGTGATGTCCGCCGTTTTGCAGCTCTTCCGTGAATACGACATCCCCGGAGCCTTCCTGGTCAACATCGAACTGACCTTGTGGGCTGCCCTCTTTTCGTTGGTTCTTGGTGTCATCCTGGTGGTGATGCGCATAGCACCGGTCTCCTCCATGCGATTGGTGGCCTCGGTCTATGTTGAGTTCTTCCAGAACATGCCGTTGACCATCATCATGGTCTTCATGGTCCTGGGAGCTTTCGCACAGCTCAAGCTGAGCTTCTCCGATGTCTTCGCCGCCAATTTCTTCTGGCTGGCCGTGATTGGCCTGTCCCTGTATACGGCTGCGTTCGTGTGCGAGTCACTGCGTTCCGGCATCAACACCGTGCCCCTGGGCCAGGCTGAGGCGGCACGTGCCCTGGGGCTGAGCTTCACGCAATCAGCCGGTCAGATCATACTGCCTCAGGCCTTCCGCGGCTCGGTCGCACCCTTGGGCAACACGTTCATCGCCCTGCTGAAGAACTCGACTGTAGCGGCCGCCGCATCGGTGGCCACTGAGTCATCCTCCCTGATGAGTGAGATGATCGAATTCCACGCGAATTCGATCGTCGCCATCTTCCTCATCTTCGCTTTGGGATATGTGATCCTGGTCCTGCCCATCGGGGCCCTGACCACCTTCCTGTCCAACAAGCTGGCCGTCAGAAGGTAGCGCCATGGCTAAGACAAACAACGAAAGCTCCCTCCTCTTCGATCAACCAGGCCCCAAGGGCCAGCGGAAGATCCGGACGACCAACTGGATCGCAGCCATCATCTTCGCCATCATCGTGCTGCTGGTGCTCATGCGCCTGCACAACCCACCGGACGGGGAGAACCAGCTTTCCTGGGAGCTTTGGAAACCGGCCCTGGACAGCGAGGCATGGTCCGACTTCTACCTGCCCGGTCTTTGGCTGACGCTCAAGGCTTCGATCCTGGCTGTGATCGGCTCGGTCGTCTACGGGTTCGTGTTCGGCATCGGTCGCTTGCTGCCCAGTGCCATCCTGCGGACCATCTCCGGCGTGATCGTGGAGTTCTGCAGGGCCGTGCCGGTTCTGATGCTGATGATATTCTTCTGGCGCTGGCTGGCCTTCTCGGGCGTATCACAAGCATCCTACTGGGCGGTCGTCATCTCCCTGATCCTGTACAACGGCTCCGTGGTGGCCGAGCTGGTCCGTTCCGGCGTCGGCAACCTGCCCGGTGGGCAGCGTGAGGCCAGCTTGGCCTTGGGGCTGACCCAGACCCAGTCCCTCATGCAGATAGAGGTGCCCCAAGCCGTATATGCCATGCTGCCAGCAGCGGTCACCCAGTTGGTCGTGGTCCTCAAAGACACGGCCCTGGGGTCAATCATCATGTACACGGATCTGCTCCAGGAGTCGAGGAGGCTGGGGTCCATGTACTTCAACATCCTGCAGACCCTGGTCGTGGCAGGTGTCATCTACTTCGTGGTCTGTTCCCTCCTGTCGAAGCTGGCGCGTCAGCTTCCGAAGCGCATGCAGGAGCGGACCGCCGCTCCAGCCGCCCCGGTCGATATGGAGCCGGTGCCTCCGCTGGCGATCATGGACGCCTCGAACGTCAACCAGATCGCGGTCGCGCAGGAAGTCGACAAGGACCGTTTCGGTGGCGCTCCGCTCCAGCACCATGTGCATCACCGCGGTTCCAACGCATCAATCCGTCATTGGCGTCAGACCCGCTACATGCAGGGCTACGACGATACGCACCCGGAGTCGCAGGCGGCGCCGCACCCGCACGAAATGCCGGGCTTCCTCAGGAACCGGCTCGGTTTCGGTGAGAATGCCGACAACAGCGTGAAGGGCGAGGATGAGGGCACAGGTACAACGGACGGAATCCCAGAAGACCACGGGAACAAGACAGGCCGAACAGCCTGAGGCGACCAGGACTGGCTGACCGTCACATGGGCCGGGCAAGGAGGGTGGGGAACCCTCCTGCCCGGCCCACTGTGTTTGATCGGAAGTTGCCGAATTTCAGCCGCGGCGAAGGAGGTCAGCATAGGCCCAGACCACAGCCGCGACCCTTGTGAGCTCGGACTCTCGGCTGACCCGCCGCCAGCGTTCCTGGTAGGCCTCGAACCAATCCTCGATGCGGGCCGCCAATGCCTCTTCCCCGATTTTCTCCAGTTCGGCATCGTGCCTGACCAGGCCCTCCCTCCGCGCCAATCGCCAACCCAGCAGGTTGAAGAGCCCCTGTCCCTCGATGGCGAGCAATTGTGCGCCGCCGGCCCGTGCGGCTTGGGGCTGGGTGCCGGACAGTGAAACGGCCAGCTGTCGTGCGGCTTCGTCCAGTCGTTCCTGGAGGGCCCGCTGGTCGCTCAGTCTGTTTGCCAACAGACCCAGATATTCGTGGCGGGCGGCACGCAGATCGTGTACGTCCGTGTCCCACCCTTGCCCCTTGTGAGTCAAGGCCACCACACGTGAGACATCCTGGTTGACGCGGCCGACGCCGTCGTCGAGTTCCAGGTAGGTCACCAGGTCGCTCCACGAGAACGCCTGGCTGCAGGAAGCCTTGTCAAGGGCGGGGATGACGCCCCCACTGGCGTCTCCGTATTCCAGCAGGGCGATGGCATGGTCGCAGTTGCCCCGGTCCGCATCAAGGGGATTCCAGGAGCACTGGGCGCCATAGGCCATGCCCGGTAGGCTCATGACCGGATCGTTGATATGTCCGTAATCCCCCCAATCGGTCACCATGTGGCCGACGGCCCTGTATTCCAAGCCGTAAGCGGCCAGGCGGGAGATGTTGGACCATGCGTCGCCTATCGCCGGCAGCAGGTTGTTCCAGGCATGGACGGCCGAGCAGACATACTGGGGCAGTCCCATGTCCGCCACCATCTTTACCTTGCTGCCATCCACATGTGGATTGTAAAGCCAGTTGAGCAAGGGGTTGTCCTTGGGAAGCCGGTCCATCACGCCAGGCAGGGCGATCGCGATGTCGCCCCAGAACATGGGCTCGCGCCCCTGCTCAGCCAGGTGGTCGCACAGACGCACCAGGTAGTCGGCGTAGATCGTTGCGGCACCCATCCTGTCGGCCAGGGGTTTGGACCGTCCACGGCCCAGGTCGAAGGTCTCGTCACCGCCGATGTTGAACCTGTGGCTGGAGAAAAGCTGGGCATAGTCGTCGATGATGGCGGTGGAGAATGCATAGGAGTCGGGCTCGGCGACGTTGAGGGTGTGGTGTTCCTGGCGCTCGATGAAGGAGTAGGGGCGGTCGGCGTCCTCAGGGAACTCTCCCAGGCGACGCAGGGTCCTGGTGCGCAGGTTCACGTAATGGTGGCCGAAGGTGGACAGGGAGGGCACCAGCTCGATGCCCAGCTCCCGGCAGTGCCGGTCGAAGTCGATGATGTCCTGGGGGCGTAGAGGGGAGGTGCCCCTCCAGGATTCGCTCAATTCGTCGAAGGCGAAGGAGTGCTCCACATACAGCTGTATCTGGTTGTATTTGTAGTAGGCCAGCTTCTCGGCCCAGGCTTTGAGCCAGTCCATGGTGGGAACTCGGCCGCGCGTCACATCCAGGCTGTAGGAGCGTACCGGGAAGGCCGGGCTGTCCTCGATGTGCAGGCAGGGCAGAAGCGCACCGCACTGGAAGATTATCTGACGCAGGGTCTGGACGCCATAGCGCAGACCGTCCAAGTCCCCGCCGACCACGCTGACCAGCGGCGGGCAGGCGTTTTCATCGTCGCGGTCATGATGGATCTCCAGCCTGTAGGACTGGCCGTCCATCTCCTCCGACAGGGAGAGCCGTATATCCGCTGGCCAGTGGGAGCCCTGTGCCCTATCCCAGAACGCCCCGCAGACGGTCTGGATGTCCTTGGTAAGTTGGCTGGCCAGGAAGGCGCCCGCCCGGTTGGATGCCGCGTCGTCTGGACCCTGGTAGCTGACCCGCCCGTGGTTGGGCAAAAGAAGGCCGCCGCCGGTCAGGCGCATGCTCCGGGGACGGGGAATCAATGCCAAATCCTGCTGTATGCGGCCCACCGACTCCAGTCGTTCCTTCATGACGCACCCTCCTGTGTTTCGCCGTGGCATCAAGCCACGGCGGCTGTACGCTATATCATATGTTGTTGTCGTGTGCCGGCGGCGGACGTCGCGGCATGCCCGAAGTCTGACGCAGACGCTGACGCTGCCCAGGGTCGTGGCTTCCTGGCCCAGGATGAAGGCGAACGTAGGGGGGGCCGTGTGGATGAAGCAGGGCGGAGCGGCTCGTTGGTCCGCCGTCTCAAGATACGGCCTGATGGCCCGGGAGCCTGCCCCGGGCCACCGCTAGAGTGAAGGGTATGTCCTTAAGCGAACCGCATCCTGTGTCACTGTCCATCGACCCGACCGATCCAAAAGGCTATGGGGCTTTGGGAGCCCTGGGGCCGGGACTGGGGGAGGAGCGGACGCTCAGCGACGACGATATGTATGAGCGTTTCTTCGGCTGGGTCGAGGCCCGGGGAATCGAGCCCTGGCCCCATCAGGAGGAGGCGGTAATGGATCTGCTCTCCGGGGACCACGTGATTCTGAGCACGCCCACCGGATCTGGCAAGTCCATGGTGGCATTGGCCATGCACTTCATCGCCCTATGCACCGGCCGCCGCTCCTATTACACCGCCCCCATCAAGGCACTTGTCTCGGAGAAGTTCTTCGACCTGGTCCACGACTTGGGTCGCGAGAACGTCGGCATGATCACTGGCGACAGCCGTATCAACGCCGACGCACCCGTCATCTGTTGCACGGCGGAAATCCTGGCCAACCAGGCCTTGCGTGAGGGCGAGGGTGCCGATATCGGATGTGTGGCCATGGATGAATTCCATTTCTATGGCGATCCCGAGCGTGGCTGGGCCTGGCAGGTGCCCCTGCTTACCCTGCTCGACACCCAGTTTCTGCTTATGTCCGCCACTCTGGGCGATGTGACGGCCATTGCCGACTCGCTCCGGGAACGCACCGGAGCCCAGGTGGACGTCATAGACGATGCACCCAGGCCTGTGCCTCTGACCTACCGGTACGTTGATACGCCGCTTGCCTCCACGGTCGAAGGGCTCATAGGGCAGGGCGACACGCCGATCTATGTCGTCCATTTCTCCCAGGATGCGGCCCTCCAGACAGCCCAGGCCCTCTCCAGCTCCGGTGTGTCCAGCAAGGAGGATCGCGAGAGGATCAAGGAGGCGCTGGCCGGTGCCAGATTCACGACAGGCTTTGGCCGGATCCTTTCCCGGCTCCTGCGTACGGGGGTCGGCATCCACCATGCAGGCATGCTGCCGCGATACCGGCGGATGGTGGAGCAGCTGGCGCAGGCCGGGCTGTTGCCGGTCATCTGCGGTACCGACACCCTCGGTGTTGGCATCAATGTACCTATTCACACAGTGGTGCTGACCGCCCTGACCAAGTATGACGGAGTCAGGATGCGCCGGCTGCGCTCGCGCGAGTTCCACCAGATCGCAGGGCGTGCCGGGCGCATGGGTTTCGATTCGCAGGGGCTGGTGGTGGCCGAGGCGCCCGAATACGAGATAGAGAATGCGCGGGCCCTGGCCAAGGCGGGCGATGACCCCAGGAAACTGAAGAAGGTCAAGCGGAAGAAGGCTCCCGACGGTTTCGTCACCTGGGGCCGGACCACCTTCGACCACTTGGTGGATTCACGGCCCGAAACCTTGAAGGCCCGGCTGAAGATCACCCACTCCATGGTCCTGAACGAAGTCGCCCAAGGTGGGGATGCACGCGCACGCGTGGATGCCCTGATCGACGAATCCCTGCTGAGCGAGAATGAGAAGGAGGGACTGCATGCCCGTGCCGCAGAGATCTTCCGGACCCTTGAGGACACCGGGGTAATTGAGATCCTGGACGGTCCTGGAGGTTCTCCCGACTATGACACAACCGTGGACCTGCCGGACGATTTCGCCTTGGATCAGCCGCTCTCGCCCTTCCTGCTGGCCGCCCTGGAACTGCTTGACCCGGATTCGCCCAGCTATGACATGGATCTGATTTCCATGGTCGAAGCAACCTTGGAAGATCCCAGGCAGGTTCTGAAAGCCCAGCAGCGGCAAGCCCGGGATGCGGCGATACAGGAGATGAAGGCTGAGGGCATGGAGTACGAGGAGCGTATGGACAAGCTCCAGGAGGTCACCTATCCAAAGCCCCTGGAGGAGCTGCTGGGGCAGGCCTTCGATCGGTACAGGCTAGATGTGCCTTGGGCCAATGACTACGAACTGAAACCAAAATCCGTCCTGCGAGACATGCTTGAAACAGCCTCGGACTTCAATTCCTACACTTCCCGTTACGGTATCTCGCGTTCCGAGGGGACGCTTCTGCGCTACCTGTCCGATGCCTATCGGGCCCTGTCGCGCACTGTACCGGACGACAAGCTTGATGAGCGGTTGGACGACGTGATCGCCTGGTTGGGATTGGTGGTTCGCTCGGTCGACTCATCGCTGGTGGACGAGTGGGAGTCGGCAGGAAGCGATGGACAACGTCCATCGAAGGATTTGGATGCCGCACCTCCCAGGGCCAATGACCAGGTGGTCCGGGACCGGCGCGCCATGCGTCTGCTGGTGCGCAACGCCATGTTTCATCGGGTCGAGCTGGTCGCCTTCGACAGGCCGCAGGAGCTGGCTGCCCTGGACGCTGAATGGGGGTATGGTCTGCGCGTATGGCAGGACACCCTGGATGACCTCTATGAGGTCCATGAGGCGATATCCACGGATGAAGAGGCGCGTTCGTCCGACTTCTTCACGCTTGATGAGTCCAAGGAGCGCACTGAGCATGTGTGGCTGGTCAGGCAGATCTTTGATGATGTTGAGGGGGATCACGACTGGGGCATGGCCGGGGTGGTCGATCTGGATGCCAGCCAGCAGGGCGGACAGGTCGTTTTCACCGACTACCGGGTCGGTCCGATCGAGGACCTGCTCACGCTGTGAGCAGGGGATCCTCACGGTCCGGGTGGTTGTGCGGAGCTGCGCCGATTACAGTTGGGTCCTGGGAATCTATGGAGGTGGTAGCGGATGGCGGATGACCTGTTCGCCGCAGCGGATGCGCCTGATGAGCACACCCTGCCGCTGGCGGTGCGTATGCGACCTGTGAATCTGGAGGAGGTGGTCGGACAGACCAAGGCCGTTGCTCCCGGCACCCCCCTCGAACGGTTGGCCAGGCCGGGCGCTTCGGCCCGGCAGCGACTGACGGCGCCGGCTTCCGTCATCCTCTTCGGCCCCCCTGGGGTGGGAAAGACGACCTTGGCCTACATCGTGGCCCGGCAGTCCGGCAGGGACTTCCAGGAGCTTTCTGCGGTCACTTCCGGGGTCAAGGAGCTTCGTGCCCTGCTGGCGCAGGCCAGGGAACGGCTGGTCTCCACGGGTCAGGAGACCGTCCTGTTCGTGGATGAGGTCCATCGTTTTTCAAAGTCCCAGCAGGACGCCTTGCTGCCGGCTGTGGAGAACCGGGATGTGACTCTGGTGGCCGCAACCACTGAAAACCCGTCGTTCTCTGTCATCGCCCCCCTGCTTTCCCGCTCGGTGGTGGTCAAGCTGGAGGCTTTGGAACCCGATGACATACGGGCACTCATTGATCGCGCGCTATCAGATGCGCGTGGGCTTAAGGGTGAGGTAAAAGCAGACGATGCGGCCCGGGAGCGCATGGTCTCACTGGCTGGTGGAGATGCCCGCAAGGCCTTGACGATACTGGAAGCGGCCGCTGGAGCAATGACCGGCGACAAGCCCCGCAGGAAGGGTGCCCGTAAGCCGGTCATCACCGAACAGGTGGTGGAATCGGTCATGGATGCGGCAGCGGTGCGGTACGACAAGCAGGGGGACGACCATTACGACGTGGCATCCGCCTTCATTAAATCCATGCGGGGTTCGGACCCGGATGCGGCCGTGCATTATCTGGCTCGAATGCTGCGCGCGGGTGAGGATCCGCGTTTCATCGCCCGTCGCATCATGATTGCCGCAGCCGAGGAAGTAGGTATGGCGGCACCGCAGATTCTGCAGACCACGGTGGCCGCAGCCCAGGCCGTTGCGATGGTGGGTATGCCGGAGGCCCGGATCATCCTGTCCGAAGCGGTCATAGCTGTGGCGACAGCACCCAAGTCGAACGCGTCCTACATGGCCATCAACGACGCCTTGGCGGATGTGGATGCCGGACGAATCGGCCAGGTCCCCCTCCATCTTCGCAACGCGCCCACCAAACTCATGAAGCAATGGGGCAACCACGAAGGGTACCGTTATGCCCACGACTGGCCCGGGGGAGTGGCCCCACAGCAGTACATGCCGGATGAGCTGGCGGGGCGCATCTACTACCATCCCAAGGACCGCGGATATGAACGTGAGGTCGGTCCCAGGCTGGAACGGATTCGCGCCATCCTGGATTCGGAAGACAAGCGGAGGGCCCCATCCCATTCGGACGATGACGATGACTAGAATCCGGGGAGCCGGGACCGCACTGTTGTCATCGGATTCAGACGCCTGTCAGCAAGCGCACGCCAGTGGAATACTTGCGCCGTCCCTGAGCCAGTGAATGTGGGTACACCAGGCAACACCGGGCGCCCGGCTCAGGAAGCCTCGGTCTGCAGATGACGGCTGACTGATACCAACCCCTGGTAGAGCGACTTTGGATCCAGGCCGGGCTCGTGCTGGAAGAAATCCGCCCACCAGGCATTGATGTCCCTGATTCGGTCCTTGGCCAGTTTGGCACCCTGGCCGGTCAGGGCGACTATCTTCGCCCGTCTGTCGGCCGGGTTCGGCCTGCAATCGACCAACCCCTGCCCGACCAGGGCTTTGATGTCCCGCGCCAGCAGGGACGGGTCCACGCCCATGAATTCGGCTATCTGGCGCTGGCATAGGCCAGGATGATCGTAGAGGAATACGAGCAGGTCGCTTTGGGTGCCCGAGCATGTCGGGATGGCGATCCTTCTCTTGAATTCGGATTTCGACTGGCGGTAGATACTGGCGATGTAACCGCTGAGCAAGTGGTACTGCTGATGCTGTGCCATGGATATGGCGTCCTTCCCCAACACGTTGTACTCGTCAACTCCGCAATCGGTGTGTCCGGTATCCCCAGAACCGTACAGCGCCGTTTCCCCAGCGGATGCGAGTCAGTTTGAATGACGTAGTCAGCCATAATAGCCTATGACCTGGCCGGATGGGTCTGGTCCGGCATGGGCCAGGGCTGTGTTAGCGCATACCTGCGCCTGTTGTTCGGTCGGCAGGTCAGTCCTCGAAGGGGAAGCGCAGATTCCAGATTCGGCGGATCCTGTCCATCAGCTCCATGATTCGCAGCGTGTCCTGGTGAGGCATTTCGGCGCATTCTCTGGCGCCGGACAGAATCGCTTGGGCGGCCGCAGCGACTTCGTACTCGTAGCCGGTCAGTTGGGAGGGTACTTCGTGGTGGCCGCTCAGTCGGTGGTCACTGTCATATACGTCAATGGCCTCGATGTTGTTGATGTTACGGCAGACCATGTAGCCTTCGGTGCCCCATACCGTGCCCGAGCGGTCGGAGGAGACGGTCATGGAGGAGGAGGCAAGGCCCATTGCGCCGTCCGTGTAGACCAGGGTGGTCGCATTGTGCTCGTCCACGCCGGTGTGGTACATGACGGCTGTGGATTCCACACGCTCCAAGGGTTTCGGGCCGAAGACCATGTCCAGGAAGTTCAGGGGGTAGACGCCAACGTCCAGCAGGGCGCCACCGGCCAGGGCCGGGTCCGTCATGCGCGGTTTGCCGGTCGTGGGGTAGCACAGGTTGGCGGCCGCCGCCTTGACCTGTCCGATGGCTCCCGAGGCGATGATGTCGTCAACCATGACCCGGGAGGGCATGTACCGGGTCCAGATGGCCTCGGCACACAGCAGGTCCAGGGCTTGTGCCTGTTCCAGCACTGGACGGGCCTGGGCGGCATTCGCGGTGAAGGACTTCTCCACCAGGATGTTCTTACCAGCCTGCAGGCAGGCCTGGGCTTGCTCGGCGTGCAGGGAGTGGGGTGTGGCGATATAGACCAAATCCACTTCAGGGTCTACCAGAAGCTCCCTGTAGGAACCATAGGCATGGGGAATGCCATGCCTCCTTGCGAAGTCTTCGGCACGTCCTTGGGAGCGGGAGGCCACCGCCCAGGGTTCCACCAGGTCCCTGTACCGGTCGTCGGAGGCCATCCGTGCCAGGGTTTCCGCCATATGCCGTGCGATCCTTCCGGCACCCAGGATGGCCACTTTGACTTTCAGTCCGCGCTTGTGGGCCTCGTCGCCCATGCCGTTCAACCTGCTCATCGTATCTTCCTTTCCGCGTATGCTCTCATGCACGCTGCGGCGGCTGTCCGCCGTCGGCTGTGATTGTTTCGTACAGCGCTTCCAGGCTGGCCTGCCGTCGGTCCGGCTTGAGCTCGCACTCCCATATGGTGAGCACCCTCCAACCCTGGCCGGTCAGCACGGCGCGCTGACGTTGGTCGCGCTCACGGTTGCGCATGAGCTTTGCGGACCAGAATTCAAGATTCGATTTGGGCATGGAGAAAGTCCCGCAGTCTTCATGCATATGCCAGAAGCACCCATTGACGAACACCATCGTCCGCCACTTGGGCAGTACCAGGTCCGGGTGGCCCGGATAGCGCTTGTCGTTCTTGCGAAAGCGTAAGCCACGGGCGAACAGGTAGGAGCGCACTATCCTTTCGATAGAGGTGTCCTTGCCCCGTATCCGGGACATGGTGTAGGAACGTGTGCCCCTCTCGAAGCGGCTCTCCCTCTGGACGCCCTTGGCCATGTGCCTCGCCTAGAGAATCTCGACGGTCTCGATCATGACTGGATCCAGAGGCTGGTCGGAGCCGTCGGTGGGTGTCGCGCCCAAGGCGTCCACGACCTTCTTGGAGGCATCATCGGACACCTGTCCGAAGATCGTGTGATGGCCGTCCAGCCAGGGGGTGGGTACCGTGGTGATGAAGAACTGGGAGCCGTTCGTGCCATGCGTGCTGCCCGTCCGCGGGTCGCGGCGCAGACCCGCGTTCGCCATGGCCAGCCTATAGGGCTGGTCGAATGCCAAAGTGGGGTCAATCTCGTCGTCGAACTCGTACCCGGGTCCACCGGTCCCGTCGCCCAACGGGCAGCCTCCTTGGATCATGAAATCCTTGATGATCCGGTGGAAGGTCAGTCCGTCGTAGAAGGGGTCCTTGCGGCTTTCGGCGGTGATCGGGTCCTTCCATTCCTTCGAGCCGGAGGCCAGGTCCAGGAAGTTCCGGACGGTCTGCGGGGCCTTGTCGTCGAACAGGTCAAGGCGGATGTCGCCTGCGGATGTGTGCATGATAACTGTAGTCATGCGCCCATTCTCCCACCTCCGCCAGACCCTGGTCAAGGCTTTGGCGCCCTGGGCGGCAGCGGCGGTCAGCGCAGGCGCCTGACCACCCGGGAACCGAAGGGCATCAGGGCCAGCTGGGCCATCTTGATGGACTGGATGCCGAAGGGAATGCCGATAATCGTAACCATGTTCGCCAAGCCTGCCGCCAGATAGCCCACGGCCATCCACCAGCCGACCAGAAGTATCCAGATAATGTTGGCGAATGTGGAGCCAAGACCGCCTCCGTAGGCCACGGTCTTACCGAAGGGCGCCAGTGTCAGGCCGGCCAGCTTGAAGGCCTGCATGCCCAAGGGTATCCCGATGACCGTCAGGCAAAGCAGGACTGCGATCAAGGCCCATGCCGCCGCGAGCAGGAGGCCGCCCAGAATCCACCAGATGATGTTGCCGATCACGCGCATGCAGATGCCCCGTTCAATTAGTTGTTCCTATCCTCTGTTGCCTGTTGCACAACCGTGGATGCGTGCAGCTTATTCCACCTGGCCATACCCGGCTTGCGTTATATTGCCGGACCTGGGTTCGGTCAGGGCAAGCACGACGGCCTGAACACAGGCCTGCACGTCCTGCGCGATTTCCTCGATGGTCTGGTCGCGTTCTCTTGTGTCCGGGGCTTTCGCGGATACCGAGGCCTCCTGGGCGTCGATGAGTCGCATACCCGACTGCACGAGGCCGCGTGTAAGCTCCACACCGGTCTGCACCCGCCCGGGCAGCAGCCGCTGCCAAGCCTGGATCAGAGGGTCGTTGACCATATGGTAGAAGTGGAGTTTGGCTATTCCGGCGCCTCCGGGTTCGGCGCTGGAATAAGTGCTGCCGGTGGATTGGTCTGGGGCCGCTCCGGCCTCCGGGCCGCGACCGTATAAAAACCGTTTGCGCATATGCGTATCACCGGAATCGGCGAACAGGTCCATCAGCCAGCCGTGCCCATGCTCACGGGCCTGGTTCATATTGGTCCGGGACCAGGCGAGGATGATGGCCCTGGGATCGACCAGGCCATCCAGGGCGCTGTTCAGCGCACCCTCCCAGGATGGCAGACGTCGCTCCATCACCATGTCCGCCAGACGGTCCGCGTTCGCCGCATAACGGTAGAGCGAGTTGCGGGCGATACCGGCGCGTTTGCTGACCGCACCCATGGTCAGTGCCTGCCGCCCGCCTGTCTTGAGAATGGCTTCGGCGGCGTCCAGGATGTGGGCCAGGAGACGTTGGCGGTGCTCACTCAGAGTGGCTTCCTCGATCTTGGGCATTGCAGCCCCCTTCCCTGGGTCCTGCTCCGATCCTTTCGTGTTCAAGTCTAGGATGACCCCGGTATGGCCGCCGTTGATTTGCCTATTGAAGGGACGCGGGCGTATGATCTACTCAGTTCGCGACGCATTGTCGCGAAAGTTCCTGGGGTGTCCTGAGCCGCTCGAGGTGAGCGGGTGGAACGACAGCAACGAAAGGTGTGCGCATCATGAGGCTGCAACAGACGGAACGGACGGAGACGTCGGTAGAACCGTCGACGGACGCCACGTCGGGCCCCAAGCCGCCGTGGAAGGCCCTGTGGGTGCTCGCCTTGGGCCTGGCCATGATCGTCCTGGACGGATCCATCGTCAATGTCTCGATTCCGGCCATCATCGATGCCATCGGGATTAACTTGACCGACGCCCAGTGGATCACCGCCCTGTATTCCATCATCCTGGCCGCCCTGCTCCTTCCATCCGGTCGTCTAGGGGACATGTACGGGCGCAAGAAGCTCCTCCAGGTCGGGACCGTCGTCTTCATGCTCGGCTCACTTCTCGCGGCCGCCTCACAGTCGGGTGCCCTGCTGCTGTGCGCACGGGTGGTGCAGGGTGTCGGTGGGGCGCTGGTCATGCCTTCCACCCTCTCGTCCGTGTCCGCCAATTTCCGTGGCAGGTACCGGGCCGCGGCCTTCGGCGTCTGGGGTGCCGTCATGTCCTCGGCCGCAGCCATCGGTCCGCTCCTGGGGGGGCTGTTTACACAGACCATAGGCTGGCGTTGGATCTTCCTGGTCAACCTGCCCCTGGGCGCCGTCGTCCTGCTGGCCTCCATCCCCTTCGTGCCTGAAACCAAGAGTCAGGCAGGTAAAGGCTCCGGACTGGGGCTGCTCTCCGACACAGGTGGCATATTCCTGTCGGCCTTCGGCTCCGCGCTGGTTGTCTTCGCGCTGATCGAGGGCGAGACATACGGCTGGTGGCACGCATCCAAGGATTTCAAGGCAGGCCCGTTCACATGGTCCGCGTCCGCGCCTGTATCACTTGTCCCTGTGTGTCTGCTCCTTGGCCTGTTGCTCCTAGGCTGTTTTGCGCTCGTGGAAATCAAGCGCAAGCAGTCGGGGCGTCTGGTCATGCTTGATGTGACCCTGTTCAGGATACGTACTTTCGGCTGGGGCAACTTCACAGCCGCCATTATCAACGCCGGCGAGTTCGTCGTCATCTTCATACTGCCCCTCTATCTGATAAACGCCCGCTCGCTTGACACCATGCAGGCCGGGGCCATCATCGCGGTCCTGGCCTTGGGATCCATCGTCTCCGGCGGGCTGGCCCGCATCGTCTCCGCCAAGCTCGGCCCCGGGGGAACCGTCCAGCTGGGCCTGGTCCTGGAAATGGTGGGTGTCGTCGCCGCAATAGCCCTCATGGGGCCGAACAAGCCCATCTGGCTGCTCATGGCCGCCCTTGTGATCTACGGACTCGGTCTCGGTTTCGCATCAGCACAGCTCACCAGCCTGGTCCTCTCCGGCGTGCCTGTGGCACAGTCGGGCGAAGGCTCGGCCACCCAGTCCACCATTCGCCAAGTGGGCACAGCCCTCGGCGCGGCAGTGGCCGGCACAGCCCTCTCGGTGGCGGTCGGTTACACCACTCCTGGCAAGCTTTCCGCCATCCCCGGTCTGCCACGGGGCTTGTCTGACGGTTTGGTGGCTGGCGTGAAGTCTTCAGCCGGCAACATGATCTCCGGCATGCGAGCACAGGGTGCCCACGGTAAGCTCGGCCCCCTGGGCCCCCAGGTAGTCGATGCCCTGACCTCTGGTTTCGTCCAGGGCGGCCAATTGGCCCTGGCCTTCGCTTGTGTTCTCCTCCTGGCCGGCCTCCTGGCATCCGTGGCTGTTCGCCGCGCCGCCGAAGCCGCAAGGTTCGACTCCGCCAAGTAGGGGGATTGCGCAAAGCGGTGGCATGCTTCGGGCGAGTGGCCGCCTTCCGGCAGCGGGGGACAGTAGCGCAATGGCGATGCCTCGAGGGACAACCCACCAGTTGAGGACCTCAGCGGTCCGTGGGCTTCGGTCTTGCCTGTCGTTTGTGGTGGATAAGGAAACCCTTGGGGAGTCAATGCCGGAAGGCTGACGGGTAGGGTTGGGGGTATGACACAAGCTGATGGATTCGAACAGGTGGAGTATGGGGTTCAGCGTGAACGGCGGCCCCTGAAGATCGCACTGGCGCAGATTGACACCTGTGTGGGCGACCTGGACGGGAATGCCGACAAGGTGATGGACTTCAGCCGGATGGCGGCCAAGGGCGGGGCGCTGCTGGTGGTGTTCCCCGAAATGACCCTGACCGGGTATCCGATCGAGGATCTCGCCCTGCGCGCCACCTTCCGTCGGGCCGCATGGGACAAAGCCAACGAACTTGCTGGCCGGCTGAGCCAGGAAGCACTGGGTGGGCTGTACGTAGTGGTCGGCACCGTCGGCACGGACCGGGAAAACGGGTTGCCCCGCAACCGCATGGTCGTGCTTCATGCAGGCGCGGTCTGGGGGGCCTACGACAAACATTTCCTTCCCAACTACGGGGTCTTCGATGAATTCCGCATCTTCTCGGCAGGTGATCGGTCGGTGGTGCTTACGATTGACGGTCAGCGGATAGGCCTGGCGATTTGTGAGGACATCTGGCAGGACGGTGGACCGGTGGAGGCGCTCGCCAGTCGGAAGGTGGACCTCCTGCTGACCATCAACGGCTCTCCCTACGAAGAGGGCAAGGGGCATGTGCGCCGGGGGTTGGCCGCCCGTCGGGCCCGGGAGGTCGGTGCGCCCGTGGTATACGTGAACCAGGTGGGCGGTCAGGACGACCTCATATTCGACGGCGGCTCCTTCGTGATGGGGGCGGATGGGCGGCTACTGCAGCATTTGCCGCAGTTCAAGGAGGAGCTAGGCTATTGGACGCTACCGGCGGCGGGGGAGGAGCCTCGGCCGGGTTCGCATCTGGCCTCCGACCTGGAAGCCGATGAAGAGGTATATAGGGCCTGTGTGCTTGGGCTTAGGGACTATATGCGCAAGAACGGTTTCAGGGGGGTCTGCCTGGGGCTTTCGGGCGGAATCGACTCGGCGCTGGTTGCCACCATGGCAGCCGATGCCTGTGGAGGCGGCAATGTGTGGGGCATTTCCATGCCAAGCATGTACTCCTCGGATGGTTCAAAGGACGACGCTGCTGAATTGGCTCGAAACCTGGGTGCCCACTATGAAGTGCAGCCCATAGAAGGCCTTTTCGCCGCCTTCCAGGGGCAGCTGGCGTTGGAGGGGGTCGCGGCCGAGAACCTGCAGGCACGCATTCGTGGCGTGATCGTGATGGCTTACTCCAACCGTCTCGGTCTGCTGGCCCTGGCCACCGGAAACAAGTCCGAACTTGCATGCGGGTACTCCACCATCTATGGTGATGCTGTCGGTGGATACGCGCCGATCAAGGACCTCCTTAAGACGCGCGTATGGAAGTTGGCCCGTTGGCGCAACGCCCAGGCGCAGGCTGCCGGTGAGAGCGAGCCCATCCCGGTGTCTTCCATCACCAAGGCCCCATCTGCAGAGCTTCGGGAGGGGCAGAAGGATTCGGACTCATTGCCTGATTACGCCGTACTGGACCAGGTGTTGGAGGCTTATATTGAGAAGGCGCACGGACGCGCCGACCTTATGTCGGACGGGTTCGACCGCGAAACCGTGGATACGGTCATGCGGCTGGTGGACCGGGCTGAGTGGAAACGTCGACAATACCCCTTGGGGCCCAAGGTGACGGCCCTGGCTTTCGGCCGTGACCGGAGGCTGCCGGTGACCAACGCCTTCCGCGAGTAGGGTCAGCACCGCATGACCTGTAGTGCCGCGGGTTGTGACCGCCGTAGGAAATATGACCGGGAGCGTAAAAGGAGCATAAAAGTGGGGAAGATGAACGAAGAGGAGAAGTGGTATTTCAATACCGAAACCGGTGAAGCCGAACTGGGCAAGGTCTCACCCCTAGAGCAGCGTATGGGGCCGTACGCTAGCCGTGAACAGGCTCAGGAGGCTTGGAAAATAGCCAAAAAGCGTAATGAGCAATGGGATGAGGACGAGCGCCGCTGGAAAGCGGGATGGGATGAGGGCCACAGGGATTGAAGGTGGACCGAAGGAGATTGTCAACACCGCCGATGTGCCAAATGCCTTAGTGTGACTAAGCTCACGTCTGTGGCGACGACCTTACGCAGGGCGTCATCTTATAATGGTGATTGAAGGCAGCAGCGTGAAGATGCGCGCTGGTACGTCAACAAGGAGTTGCAATGACAGCAGTTGATACAAAGACGGCCGTCTCTCCCGAGGAGCTCCAGGCAAAGGCCTGGGCAGGTTTCAAAGGCGAAGACTGGAAGAAGAACATCGACGTTCGCGACTTCATTCAGAAGAACTACACGCCTTACACCGGTGATGAGTCCTTCCTGAAGCCCGCCACGGAGAAGACGAAGGCCCTGTGGAAGTTCCTGGACGAGAACTATCTCGCTGTGGAGCGCAAGCAGCGCGTCTACGATGTGGACACCCATACACCGGCCGGCATCGACGCGTTCCCCGCTGGCTATATCGACGGCAAGCCCGCCGGTGAGACCCAGGACGACGTGATCGTCGGCCTGCAGACCGACGTGCCGACCAAGCGTGCCATGATGCCGAACGGCGGCTGGCGCATGGTCGAGCAGGCCATCAAGGAAGCGGGGAAGGAGCCCGATCCTGAGGTCAAGAAGATCTTCACCCGTTACCGCAAGACCCACAACGACGGCGTGTTCGACGTCTACACCCGCCGCATCAAGGTCGCGCGCCACAACAAGATTCTCACAGGCCTGCCCGACGCATACGGCCGTGGCCGCATCATCGGTGACTACCGCCGTGTCGCCCTGTACGGTGTGAACGAGTTGATCGCCCGCAAGAAGGCGGACAAGGACTCCATTCCTTACCGCAATGACTTCACCGAGGACGAGATTGAGCATTGGATTCGCTTCCGCGAGGAGCACTCCGAGCAGATCAAGGCCCTCAAGCAGCTGCTGAAGCTGGGCCAGGAGTACGGTTTGGATCTGTCCCGTCCGGCCCAGACCGCCAAGGAAGCCGTGCAGTGGACCTACATGGGCTATCTGGCCTCCGTCAAGAGCCAGGACGGCGCCGCCATGTCGATTGGCCGCCTGTCCGCTTTCTTCGATGTCTACTTCGAGCGCGACCTGGCCGCAGGCCTGATTGATGAGTCCGATGCTCAGGAGATCATCGACAACATCGTGATGAAGCTGCGCATCGTTCGCTTCCTGCGTACGCTCGATTACGACCAGATCTTCTCCGGTGATCCATACTGGGCCACCTGGTCAGACGCTGGCTTCGGCGACGACGGCCGTCCGATGGTCACCAAGACCTCCTTCCGTCTGCTCGCCACCCTGACCCTGGATCACCTGGGCCCCGGTCCCGAGCCGAACATCACGATCTTCTGGGATCCGAAGCTGCCCGAAGGCTACAAGCGCTTCTGCGCCCGCATATCCATCGACACCTCGGCCATCCAGTACGAGTCCGACAAGGATATCCGTGCCCACTGGGGCGATGACGCGGCCATCGCCTGCTGCGTGTCTCCCATGCGCGTCGGCAAGCAGATGCAGTTCTTCGGTGCCCGTGTCAACTCGGCCAAGGCCCTCCTGTACGCGATCAACGGCGGGCGTGACGAGATGACCGGCATGCAGGTCATCGACAAGGGCATCATCGACCCGATCCAGCCCGAGGCTGACGGCACTCTCAACTTCGAGAAGGTCAAGGCCAACTATGAGAAGGCCCTTGAATGGTTGTCAGAGACCTATGTCGAGGCCCTGAACATCATCCACTACATGCACGATAAGTATGCATATGAGTCCATCGAGATGGCCCTGCACGACAAGGAGGTCTACCGCACCCTCGGTTGTGGCATGTCCGGCCTGTCAATCGCTGCCGACTCCCTGTCGGCCATCAAGTACGCCAAGGTGTACCCGATCTACAACAAGGATGCCAAGGGCACCCCGGAGTATGTCGAGGGCGCTGACGACGACCTGATCGTCAACTACAAGACCGTCGGGGAGTTCCCGGTGTACGGCAACGACGACGATCGCGCCGACGACCTGGCCACCTGGGCGGTCTCCACGGTCATGGGCCAGATCAAGCGTCTCCCCGTCTACCGCGGTGCCGTCCCGACCCAGTCCATCCTGACCATCACTTCCAATGTGGAGTATGGCAAGAACACCGGGTCCTTCCCCTCCGGACACAAGAAGGGCACTCCGTACGCCCCGGGCGCCAACCCCGAGAACGGCATGGATTCGCATGGTATGCTGCCCTCCATGTTCTCGGTCGGCAAGATCGACTATGACGACGCGCTGGACGGCATCTCGCTGACCAACACGATCACCCCGGACGGTCTGGGCCGCGACGAGGATGAGCGGATCAAGAACCTCGTCGGCATTCTGGATTCCGGCAACGGACACGGTCTGTACCACGCGAACATCAATGTCCTGCGTAAGGAGCAGCTCGAGGACGCCGTTGAGCATCCTGAGAAGTACCCGCATCTGACAGTGCGCGTCTCCGGCTATGCGGTCAACTTCGTGAAGCTGACCCGTGAGCAGCAGCTGGATGTCATCTCGCGCACCTTCCATCAGGGTGCTGTGACCGACTGACATCCGGTCGTGCGCCGGTTGAACCGGCGTCGCGTTGGGCCTGTGGCTCAATAAGCAGTCAGGGGTGGGGCCTTGAGCCCCACCCCTCTTTTATAGGTGTCACCAATCTTGTATAGTTATCCCGGTGGTAGCCGGATGTAAAGAAGCAGGAGGCCCCCGATGGCTCAAGGCACGCAGTTTCGTACGACAAGGCCGCACATGCTCAAAGAGTCGAAAGTCTATCAGACCCAGACGCTGATGGGAGGCCTTTCGGGTTTTGAATCACCGGTCGGACTTGACCGTAGGGACAGGATCAACGCCTTGCGCACCGGTGACATAGGTTTCGTCCACTCCTGGGACATCAACACCTCCGTGGATGGGCCCGGCACCCGGATGACGGTCTTCATGTCCGGATGCCCCCTTCGCTGCCAATACTGCCAGAATCCGGATACATGGAAGATGCGCGACGGCCAGCCTGTATACCTGCAGGCGATGATCGACAAGGTGGCCCGTTATGAGGACCTTTTCAAGGCCACTGGCGGCGGCATCACCTTTTCCGGCGGCGAGTCAATGATGCAGGCGGCGTTCGTTTCCCGTGTCTTCCGCGCCGCCAAGGAGATGGGCGTCCATACCTGCCTTGACACGTCCGGTTTTCTGAACCGCAATTACACCGACGAGATGATCAAGGACATCGACCTATGCCTGCTCGACGTCAAATCGGGTGATGAGAAGACCTATAAGGAGGTCACCGGAGGCACCCTGGCCCCAACCATCGAGTTCGGCAAACGTCTGGAGGCGGCCGGAGCCAAGATCTGGGTCCGCTTCGTCCTGGTCCCGGGTCTGACGGATTCCGAGGAGAACGTCGAAAACGTGGCCAAGGTCTGCGAGCAGTTCAAAGGCGCGATCGAACATATCGATATCCTGCCCTTCCACCAGCTGGGCAGACCCAAGTGGCATGAGTTGCGCATCCCATATCCTTTGGAGGATAAGAAGGGACCTTCGCATGCCTTGCAGGACCGGGCCAAGGCCCAACTGGAGGCGCACGGCTTCGTGGTCTACTGACCCCCCCCCCCCCAACCCACAGGCCCGTAAAAGCACCTCACTTCAGGCTTCGCGCTAAGCTTGTTGGGCGTACACCAAGGCCCACAGGAGAGAGGCACGAACCCAAGTTGGCAGCAGAGCGCGAACCCAAGCTATTGCCCGAGCCCCGCGGAGGGGTTCCGGATGTCATCGACGACTTGGAAAACTACAAGCGCATGTGCCGGGCATATGCCCAGGCGGACGGGCCGCTCGCAGCCGACGCTGAACGCGCGTCAGGCTTCCGTTACGGCCAGGAGGACTATCTGGTCCAGTTCAAGCGGCAGGGGGCCGGCATAGCGCTGGTCGATCCCGTGGCACTGGCCAAGGCAGGCGGATCCTGGCGGGATTTCGATGATGCCGTGGGGCAGGCTCCGTGGATCATTCATGACAGCCGGCAGGACCTGCCTGGTTTCGTGGAATTGGGCATGACGCCACGGGGCCTGTTCGACACCGAGCTCGCAGCGCGCATGCTGGGTTTGCAGCATGTAGGCCTGGCCGCAGTCACCGAACACTATCTGGGACTGTCTCTGGCCAAGGAGCATTCCGCCGCGGACTGGTCCTACCGTCCCTTACCCAGGGACTGGCGGAACTATGCAGCGCTGGATGTCGAACTTCTGATCGAGCTCGAGGAGGCCATGGCCAAGGACCTCAAGGAGCAGGGCAAGGACGAGTGGGCCAGGCAGGAGTTCGACTGGCTCCTGGTCGACGGGTCCAAGCGCAAGAAGCATGGCGAACAGCCCTGGCGGCACATTTCCCGGATCAACGTCCTGCGCAAGGACCGCAGGGGGCTGGCCATAGCACGCGCCCTGTGGACGAGGCGGGACCAGCTGGCCCGGGAGCTTGACATCTCACCTTCCCTCCTCCTGTCGGATGCGGCCATCATCGAGGCGGCTATGGTCAAGCCACGCAACGGCCGGCAATTCCGTTCCATCCGATCCCTGAACGAACGGGTGCGCATGCACACCGGGGGGGAGCAGGACAAGATGTTCGAGCGGTATGCCCCCATCCAGCGTTCGGTCAAGCCCAGTGTGTGGAGCAGGACGATTCTTGAGGCCTTGCAGGAGGGGGAGGACCAGCTACCAAGGCCACCCAAGCCCCGGCAAGAGGGCGAGGAGGGGAAGGGGCCGCGATCGATGAAGGTCTGGAAGCGCCATCCCGCCCGTTACCAATGCCTGAGTGCGGCACGTAAGGCGGTGGCGATGATCGCGCAGGACACCCGCACCCCCTCGGATATCATCCTCAAGCCGCAGTATTTGCGAGACTTGTGCTGGACCGATGAGCCGGAGCGCAGGGATGTGTCAGAGTTCCTGTCCCTGGAGGGGGCCCGTCCCTGGCAGGTTGCACTGGTGGGCGAGTCCGTAAGTCGAGCTATCATGTAAAGGTTGCTGAATTGGCAGAAAACTGGCAGTTACCGGCAGACCAAACGGTTGTGATGAATTGGAGCGCAGCGTGAAAATCAGCGTGAGGAATCTTGAGCCCACCAAGGTCAGGCTCACCATTACCGTCGATGGGGACGAGTTCAAGCCCTATTTGGACGAGGCCCGCAAGGAGATCGGCAAGCAGGTGAATGTGCCTGGCTTCCGCAAGGGGCATGTGCCTGGCCCGATCATCGACCAGCGTATCGGTTTCGCGACCGTCGCAGGTGAAGCCGTCAACCAGGGTGTTCCGGAGCTTTATTCCAAGGCTTTGGCCGAGAAGGAGCTGCATGCGATGGCGCAGCCCCAGATCGACGTGAAAGAGCTGCCCGAGTCCGCCAAGGACGACACCAAGCTCAAGTTCACCGCCGAGGTGGAGGTTCGCCCCAAGTTCGAGCTTCCCGACCTGGAGGGGATGCAGATCGAGGTCGCCAAGCCAGAAGTCACCGATGAGGATGTCTCCAAGCGTCTTGACGCGCTGCGTCAGCGCTTCGGCACCCTGGTCTCCGTTGACCGGCCGGCCAAGCAGGGCGACTTCGCGTCAATCGACCTGGAAGCAGTCATCGACGGCGATTCGGTGGATTCCCAGCAGGGTGTCTCCTACGAGCTGGGTTCGAATACCATGCTCGATGGACTGGATGAGGCCCTTGACGGCCTGTCGGCCGGTGAGGAGACGACCTTCGAGGGGACCCTGGAGGCGGGGGACCACCAGGGTGAGAAGGCCCAGGTCAAGGTCAAGGTGAATTCGGTCAAGGCGGAGGAACTGCCTGAGCTGGATGATGAGTTCGCCAAGGAGGCCTCCGAGTTCGAGACCCTGGATGAGCTTAAGGCCGACGTGCGCAAGCAGAGCGAGCAGGACGCCGAAGGCCGCCAGGCGACCGATGCCCGCGATGCCTTCATCGCCAAGCTGGAGGATGGTTTGGAGATTCCCGTCCCCAAGGGCGTCAAGGAGTCCATGGTCGCCGACCAGCTCAAGAACGCCGGCAAGGATGGGAAGTCCGCCTCGAAGGAGGAGAAGGCCGAGGCCGAAAAGAAAGTGGAGAAGGAGCTGCGCGACCAGATGGTGCTTGATGCCCTGGCCGAGAAGATGCAGGTCTCCGTCACCCAGGTGGATGTGACCAACTTCCTGGCCTCCATCGCCCAGCAGTACGGTATGGACCCTTCCGCCTTCATCAACGCCATCGTGCAGAACGGTCAGCTGTCCTCCGCCGTGCAGGAGGTGGGACGTTCCAAGGGCATGCTCGCCGGCATGCGCGCTGTGACATTCAAGGACTCCGACGGCAAGGAGCTCGACCTGTCCCGCTTCCTGGGCGAGGAGGAGTCGGTGGCTGAAGAGGACGAGGAAGAAAGCGTGCAGGCCGCATCTGCCGCTGCGGCCGTGGCTGACCACATCAACCAGACCGATGCCGAGGATGACGAGGCCGAAGCCAAGTAGTAGAAGCGGGCGCCGCAGTAGGGCGCATTCGCCGATGCCGCGTCCTGCGCTCGAACCGGGTGGAGATCCGATTGGGCGTAGGGCGCGGCTTTTTGCGCACGGAGCGCAACGGATGGTATGCGTCGCAGCGGGGCGGTAATCTCGAAGACATGGAATGCATATCAAAGGAGACACGGTGAGCAATACACTCGCAACACTGCCGGTCATGGAGGAGGGGGAGGCGCCTTCGCCGACAGATCCGATCTTCAACCGCCTGCTCAAGGACCGCATCATCTGGCTGGGGGATGAGGTCAAGGACGCGAACGCGAACGTGATCTGCGCCCAGATGCTGATGCTGGCCGCCGAGGACCCGAAGAAGGACATCTGGCTCTATATCAACTCGCCTGGCGGTTCCATCACCGCCGGCATGGCCATCTATGACACCATGCAGCTGATCGAGCCCGACGTGGCGACCGTGGCGGTGGGTATGGCCGCATCGATGGGCCAGTTCCTGCTGACATCCGGGACCAAAGGCAAGCGCTTTATCACCTCCCATGCCCGGGTGCTTATGCACCAGCCTTCGGGCGGTGTGGGCGGCACGGCCACCGACGTGCGTATCAACGCCGAACTGATCATGGACATGAAGCGGACCCTTTCGCAACTGACGGCGGACCAGACCGGGCACACGCTCGAGGAGATCTACCGGGACAACGAATACGACCACTGGTTCAACGCCCAGGAGGCGTTGGAGTATGGCTTCGTCGACAGGATCGTGACCACGCACGGCACGATGCGCGCCGACAAGGGGGAGTGAACATGGCATCTGAAGAAGCACAATTCGTAGCCCGGGCCCAACGCCTGGCGGGTCCGGCTGGCATGGCGGCGATGAGCCCGCAGAGCCGTTATGTGCTCCCCCAGTTCGAGGAGAAGACACCCTACGGCTTCAAGAGGCAGGATCCTTACACCAGGCTGTTCGACGATCGGATCATCTTCATGGGTGTGCAGGTGGATGACACCTCGGCCGATGACATCATGGCACAGCTGCTGGTCCTGGAGAGCCAGGATCCCAACCGCGACGTTATTATCTACGTGAACTCGCCGGGCGGTTCGATGACGGCCATGACCGCCATTTACGACACCATGCAGTACATCAAGCCGGATGTGCAGACCGTCTGCCTGGGCCAAGCCGCTTCCGCTGCGGCGGTGCTGTTGGCTGCTGGCACGAAGGGCAAGCGGTTGATTCTGCCGAACGCCCGGGTGCTGATTCATCAGCCGGCCATGCAGCAGGACTTCGGTAAAGCCACGGAGATTGAAATCCAGGCGAAGGAGATGCTCCGCATGCGTGAGTGGCTGGAGAACACACTGGCCAAGCACACCGGGCAGGATGTGGAGAAGATCCGCAAGGACATAGAGGTGGACACGATTCTCACGGCCAAGGAGGCCAAGGAGTACGGAATGGTCGACGAGGTCCTGGAGAGCCGTAAGTAAAGGACGTACTGATCACGGCGGTGGCCTTCGGACCGGGGTGATGCATCCCCGGCCCGAAGGCTTCGTCGTCACGGGCATCATTTCCCTTATCGACCTTCGACCACATTCTCCTGGTGGCTGGCCGGGCGAGGTGACCGTCGCGTAAGATGGGTGTGCCGGTTCAGAGGAAGGATGCCGATGGGGCGCGTCGTCAACTACAACGAGGGGATTTCCCGTTGCGATTTCTGCGGTAAGAGCGAGCAGCAGGTCAGTAAGCTGATCAAGGGGCCCTCTTCCGCCATCTGCGACGAGTGCGTGGCCCTGTGCGTCCAGATGCTTTCAGAGGATAGGTCCCGCGAGCATGGGAGGGAAGAGCTCGCCCCGCCTGTTCCCAGCCGCATTTTCGACTACCTGAATCGATATGTGGTGGGGCAGGACGCCGCCAAACGTACGCTCGCGGTCGCGGTGTACAACCATTACAAGCGCGTAAGGATGGAGCGGGAACGGTCATTGGCGAGCATGAGCCTAGGGCGGCATGGGCAGCAGGATGAGGACGCCATGGCCGAGATCGGAGCGGATGACGGAGTCGACCTCGATCAGGTTGAGATCGACAAGTCCAACATCCTCCTGCTCGGGCCCACCGGTGTGGGCAAGACCTACCTGGCACGGTCCTTGGCGAGGATGCTGCATGTACCTTTCGTCATCACCGACGCTACGACCCTGACGGAAGCCGGCTATGTCGGCGATGACGTGGAGACCGTTCTGCAACGGCTGATTCAGGCTGCTGACGGGGATGTGGATGCCGCGCAGCAGGGTATCATCTACATCGACGAGATAGACAAGATCGCCCGCAAATCAGGGCAGAGCACCTCCATCACCAGGGACGTTTCAGGCGAGGGGGTCCAGCAGGCGCTTCTGAAAATCATCGAGGGAACAGTGGCTTCGGTGCCGCTTGACGGATTGCGCAAGCACCGGGAGCGCGAGACTGTGCAACTGGATACGCACGGCGTGCTGTTCATCTGCGGTGGGGCATTCGTGGGGCTGGAGGACATAGTCCAACGCCGATTAGGCTTACATGAGTCCGGTTTCGCCGCTTCCTCCCGGGACAGCGAGGTGACTCGTGAGGAGATGCTGCGACGGGTGAACGCGGATGACCTGGAGACGTTTGGTCTTCTGCCTGAATTCGTCGGTCGTCTGCCGGTCATCTCCACCCTTGAGCAGTTGGACACGGCGCAGCTACGGCGTGTGCTGACCGAACCTGACAACGCTGTGGTCAGGCAGTACCAGCGTATGTTCATGGACGACGGTGTGGAGTTGACCTTCACCGACGGGGCATTGGATGCCATCGCCGCCAGCGCCAGTGAGGCCGGTGTGGGGGCGAGGGGTCTGCGCGCGATCATCGAGCGCATCCTGGAGGGGACGATGTTTGAGATTCCGGAGCGTGACGATGTGGCATGCGTGCTGGTGGATGTCGATGCCGTCCAGGGACGTCGGCCCCCGCGCTTCCTGCCGTTGGAGGATATGGAAGTGTCCGGAGGGCGCAGGGCAGCCTGAGCGGTCGGGAATCATGTGGACCATTGGCGAGCGTACGGTCGAAAGGAGGATTCATGGGCAGGCGGAAGGCCGTGGTGGTGACCCACCAACGGGTGCGTTCCAGCCCCATTGTGGCTGAGGCCCTGGGACAGCTGGGCAAGGCGGGTTTCAGCGTCTCGATTGTCGACAACAGTGAGGCGCCGGCCTTCGGCGAACCCTACCAAGTGGTGGAGGATGATACCGAGATCGTCATCGTCCTGGGGGGTGACGGCACCATCCTGCGCGCCGCCGAGCTTGTCAAGGCTTCCGGGGTGCCGGTGCTGGGCGTCAACCTGGGGCACGTCGGATTCCTGGCGGAATTCGAGAGCTTCCAGATAGGCGAGGCCATGCGTCGGGTGGCCGACCATGATTACTCTTTGGACGAGCGGATGGTCGAGCATGTCGACCTGTGGTTGCCAGGCGCCGATGAACCCTTGCAGGACCGGGCCCTGAACGACATGACCCTGGAACGCAACGACCGGGGCAAGATGATTGAAGTCAGTGTACGGGTGGACAACGTGGAGATGTCCTCCTACGGCTGCGATGGTGAGATTGTGGCCACGCCTACCGGATCGACGGCCTATGCCTTCTCGGTCGGTGGTCCTGTAGTATGGCCGGATGCCCAATCCTTGCAAATGATACCGATAGCTGCCCACGCCCTGTTCGCGCGTCCGCTGATCATTGGCCCACGTTCCGAATTCTCGATCGACCTGCTGGCCGACTCGCCTTCCGACGGTTGGATCTGCTGTGATGGAAGGCGGCAGCTGCTTGTTCCCCGGGGGTCCAGGGTGCGGGTGAGGCAGTCGTCCGATGTGCTGCGTTTGGCACGTCTTTCAGGTGTGTCGTTCACCGAACGTTTGGTGAGCAAGTTCGACCTGCCTGTCGTCGGCTGGCGCGAGCAAGGTCGCGCAAGCGCAGTACCGGCTAGGAAGGAGCGGCCCTGATGCTGGAGGAACTTGAAGTACGCGACCTGGGACCCATCCGTCATGCCATTTTGGAACCGGCCCCCGGGATGACCGCCATCACCGGAGAGACAGGCGCCGGCAAGTCGATGCTATTGAATGCGATAGGCCTCATATCGGGCGCCCAAGCGCAGACGACCCGGGTGGCACCGGGTCAGGATGCCGCTTGGGCGCAAGGCGTCTTTGGCCTGTCCGCTGATTCCCATCTGCTGCCTGCCTTGGAAGAGGCAGGACTGCAGCCGGAGGACGGACTACTCTACCTGGCTAGATCCGTCCCGGCCAATGGTCGGTCCCGCTCCCTGGCGAACGGAAGGACAGTGCCGCGCTCCCTCCTTGCTGATCTGAGCGGGCGACTGGTCACCATTCACGGGCAGTCCGATCAGATGCGGATGGCCTCCCCGGCCCGGCAGCGCGATTTTCTGGATACCTATGCGGCGGATCAGGAGGAGCGTGGGTCCTACAGGCAGGCGTGGGAGCGTTTGCAAGCCTTGGAGACGAAGCTTGCAAAGCTTCAGGACCAACAGAATGAAGCCATCCAGCAGGCCGATTATCTGCGGGAGTCAATCGCCCGCATCGAGCGCGCGGACCCTCAGCCGGGTGAGGATGCCCGGCTCAAGGAGCAGAGGGACCGTATCGAGCATGCCGCACAGATTTTGGAAGGGGTGACCGGCGCCCTGGCAGCCCTGGACTCTTCGCAGCTGGATCTGGAGGCTGAGGCGCCAAGTGCGGCCGGATTGATCGACCAGGCCATCCAGGCCTTGAACTCATCCGGTGTGGACGGGCTTTTCGACGAAAGCGTGGCCCGTCTCAAGGCGATGAGCGCAGATCTGGCAGATGTGGTCTTCACCCTGAGCCGGCAATTGGATGGCGAGGGTAAAGACGGTGATCTGGACAAATTGAACGCCCGCATCCATGAACTGGATGAGCTGAAGGGGCGCTGGGGCCCCTCGATAGAGGATGTGATTGCCTGGAAGGAGAAGGCGGCATTCCAACTGGAGGACATGGACGCTTCACCTGAGAAGGTCGAGGCCTTGCAAAAGGAGTGTGAAAGCGCAAAAGCAGCGGCCTTTGAAGCGGCGCAGGCGCTTTCAAAGAAACGCAAGGCGGCCGGGAAGGCTCTGGGCCGGAGGGTCGGCGATGAACTCGGGGCCCTGGCCATGGGTGGCGCCGGACTGGAGGTACGTGTGCGCGAGCGCGAAGATGGCGGTCTCGATGCCCACGGCCTGGACGATGTGGCATTCCTCTTCACACCATTCCCGGGGTCGCCTCAGCTGCCCATGGGGTCGAGTGCGTCGGGTGGTGAGCTGAGCAGGCTCATGCTGGCCATGGAACTGGTCGCCGCCGAAGGCCGGGGCATTGGTAGCCAATCAGGTGCAGAGGCAGAGCGGGCCACCTTCATCTTTGACGAAGTCGATGCGGGTGTGGGTGGCAAGGCTGCGGTGGAGCTTGGCAAACGTCTGGCCCGTCTGGCTCATAGCGCCCAGGTCATCGTCGTCACCCACCTGGCTCAGGTGGCCTCCTGGGCCGACCGCCAGTTCGTGGTAGCCAAGGAGAGCGGCAGCGGGTCGACAACCACCAGTGTGTCCGAGGTCGCAGGTGAGGGGCG
This sequence comes from Bifidobacterium xylocopae, assembly GCF_003315615.1. Taxonomy (GTDB): domain Bacteria; phylum Actinomycetota; class Actinomycetes; order Actinomycetales; family Bifidobacteriaceae; genus Bombiscardovia; species Bombiscardovia xylocopae. The sequence goes on along the minus strand of NZ_PDCH01000004.1, from coordinate 18,089 downwards.
CGAACGGGAGATCGCCCGCATGCTGGCGGGCAGTGAATCCGAGACTTCGCTGCGGCATGCCCGTGAACTCCTGGATGCGAGTCGTCTGTAGTGCTCTTGGAGCGCCAGTGGGTGCCGGTGTCGGTTTTTCGAAGGGAGTGGTGTGTGTCTTACAAAGGTCACGCGGCCAAGAAGCCTGCAGCAGGCGGTGTGAACGCCGGTAAGGGGGCGATCTTCGACCTGGATGGGACACTGTTGGATTCGATGGGGGTGTGGACGGAGATAGACCGGCGATTCTTCGACCGACGGCGGATCGAGATGCCGGCCGACTATGCGCACACCGTTTCCTCTATGCAGACCGCTGCCATCGCCCGTTATACGATCGAGCGATTCGGTCTGGACGAGGAGCCCGGCGACCTGGTGGACGAGTGGGACGACGATGCTCAGCTCCTGTATGCGACGGTGGTGAAGCCGAAGCCTCATGCCTTGGACTATCTTGAAGCATTGCGGGCCAGTGGTGCCCGACTCGCTGTGGCCACGAGCCTGCCGCCCCGACTGCGCAAGGTGGCCTTGGAGCATGCCGGCATGACGGAGTGCTTCGACCATGTGTGCAGTGTGGATGATGCCGACAGTGTGGGCAAAGGGGAGCCGGCTGTCTATCTGCACGCTGCACGCATGCTGGGTGTTGAGCCTCGACGGTGCACGGTATTCGAAGATCTGCTGGTGGCGGTCGGCTCGGCGCGCCGGGCAGGCATGAAGGTCTGGGCCATGTATGATGATTCCTCCGCGAGCGACTGGGAACGCATCGCCGAGCAGGCCGATGGCGCGATCCGCGATTTCGCGCAGGCGCCCGCAGTGCTCTGAACCGCGTGACAACCGCCGGGCAAGATGTGGTTGTAAGTGAACTGTTATGGTTCCGACTTGCACAGTCACTCGCACTGTTATATAGTTCTGTATGACAGATATACAGTTCGCCGGCCTGGCCTGGTTCGCCCGGTGACGAACGGACTGCCACAACAGTCAAGAAAGGGGTTCGGATGAAACTGATCATCTCATCCATCTCCGGTCAACCCATCTATCAGCAGATAGAGCAACAGATTCGCGACGCGGTCCTGTCCGGTGAGCTCGTTGCAGGGCAGGCCCTGCCTTCCCTGAGGAGCCTAGCCAAGGAGCTGCGCATATCCGTGCTGACCGTCACCCGCGCTTACAACGAACTTGCCCAGGAAGGGCTTCTGGAGAACATCCAGGGCAAGGGTACGTTCGTGATGAGCCAGGGGAGCGAACGCATGCACGAGCAGCTGCTTGAGCAGGTGCGAACCAATCTGGATCGAGCGGTGAACGCAGCCATGCAGGCGGATGTCGGCATGGATGCCCTGCATGACATGCTCGACCAGGCGGCGGGTGCGAATCCGACCGCCACCGGCTGAGCGGTGGGTCCCACACGCAAGGAGCAAGCATGAATGACAACAGCGGGGGCGGTATCCAGTACGCCCTGAGGGTCAACGACGTAGGCAAGCACTATCCGTCGGACAAGGGCGGATCACAGGGGCGAACGTTCAGCCTGGACGGGGTGACCTTCGACCTGCCCATGGGTTATATCATGGGCCTGATTGGTCCCAACGGGGCGGGGAAGTCCACCCTGATCCGTCTGCTTCTCAATATGGTCAAGCGCGACCAGGGTTCGATCAAGATACTGGGCATGGACAACCTTCTTCAGGAGGAAGCGGTCAAGACCCAGCTGGGCGTGGTGTTCGATACTTCCTATTTCATCAACCTGTGGACAGTGGACAGGTGCGGCAAGGCCATGGCGCCTCTCTATCCCAATTGGAGCCAGACGGTTTTCCTGGACTACCTGCAACGGTTCGGACTCGACCCGGCTAAGAAGGTCAAGGAACTCTCCCGGGGAATGCAGATGAAGTTGATGCTAGCTGTGGCTTTGAGCCACGATGCCCGGCTGCTGGTCCTGGATGAACCTACATCGGGGCTGGATGTGCTGGCCCGCGATGAACTGATGAATCTTCTGGCCGATTATATCGCGGACGGGCGGCACTCGGTGCTGTTCTCCACCCATATAACCACAGACTTGGAACGCTCCGCAGACTTCATCACCTACATCAATGACGGTTCACTCTACTACACGGGCCCACGCGATGAATTCGAGGACGCCTTCGTCCTGCTCCACGGAGCGCCGGGCGATGTAAGCCAGGCGCAACGCTCTTTGGCTCTCGGGCTGCGTGAATTCTCCACCGGTTTCGATGCCCTGGTGGCCGTTGAGCATGTAGGGGCTTTCCTCGCCGCCGGACAGGACGGGCCGACCACTGCCCTCGCCGACCCGGACCGATACAGCCAGGAGCGCCCTGGATTCGATGACATTTTGCGGCTGACGGCCAGACGGAGCAAGGCCCCCCAGGGCAACACGGGAGTCGTCACAGCGGCCGCCGATTATGATACGGAGGTGGAAGCATGAACGGAGTGGTTTCGCAAGTCAGACTTGACAATGCGCGAATGATGTCCTATGGGCGTTTCAGGGGCAATCTGTTGCTGGTCTACCTGGCTCCACTCATGGCCCTGGTCATGGGGCTGATCGGCGACAAAACCGAGGAAACCGCTTCCGGTATCCTCGGTGGCATATGCGGCGGCCTCTCTCCTCTGACCATCATCTACTGCGTCTGGCCGTTCATGCTGACCGAGCAATACGGCGACAGCCGTATCGATGGAATGATTCCGATCTCCCGCATGCAGCAGGTGGTGGGACGCTATATCATGGCGGGATGCACCATACTCGCTGATGCTGTGGGGCTGGCCTTGGCGGTTCCCGTGCTGAAAATGATAGGCTCTCCGGTGCCTCCTAGGTTGTGGCAGTTCGACGGATTGCTACTGCTGGTCGTGTCGCTGCTGGTCCTGATCGCCATGCCTTTCTTCTACCGGTACAGCACCATGACCATGATGAAAGGCATGGCGATCGCGATTGTAGGTATCGCCGTCTTGTACCTATTGCTCTCCAGGCTTCCTGTGGATTGGATGCATATGCTGAGCACGATAACGGCTTTCCTGTCAGCATCCGCAGTGCGGACGGTATTGTTGGCAGTTCCCATCGCCGTCGCCTGCGTGGCGCTGTCTATACTGGCTTCCGACCGCATGTATGGGAGCAAAGAACTCTGAAACGGCGCTTATGAACTCCGTTGGACCTCCGGGTCTTGGTCTGCAGGCTGTTGGGCGCAGACGTTCGGCAGGTGGGGGGGGGGGCAGATTTCCAAGCCTGATTCGTCTCACTGTGGTCAAGGCGGATATTCGTCTGTCGGCCGGCTTAGCCCGGCAGGGCACCTCATCAGAGCATTCGCACGAATCGCATAGCGCGCGGCCCGTCGGGAACATTCCCGGCGGGCCGCGCGTGCAATCAGCACGCGTGCGTGGGTGGTTACTCCAGTTCGAGGGCTCCGGTGTAGAGCTGGTAGTATTCTCCCTTTTCGGCGATCAGCTGGTCGTGGTTGCCGCGCTCGATGATGCGGCCGTGGTCCAGGACCATGATCACATCGGCGTTGCGCACCGTGGACAGGCGGTGGGCGATCACGAAGGTGGTGCGGCCCTTCATCAGGTTGTCCATACCCTGTTGGACCACTTCCTCGGTGCGGGTATCTATTGAGGAGGTCGCCTCGTCCAGGATCATGGCCGGCGGGTCGGCGACCGCGGCGCGGGCGATGGAGATCAGTTGCCGTTGGCCCTGGGACAGACCGGAGCCATCGCCTTCCAGCACTGTCCGGTAGCCGTCGGGCAACATGCGGATGAAGGAGTCGGCGTTGGTCAGTTTGGCGGCCTCCATGCATTCCTCGTCCGTGGCGTCCAGGCGGCCGTAACGGATGTTGTCTAACACCGTGCCGGTGAAGAGGTTCACATCCTGCAGGACGATACCCAGGGAGCGGCGCAGGTCGGGTTTGCGGATGTTCTTGACATCAATGCCGTCGTAGAGGATTTGTCCTTCCTGGATGTCATAGAAACGGTTGATCAGGTTGGTGATCGTGGTCTTACCGGCGCCGGTCGCGCCTACCAGGGCCATCTTCTGCCCGGGCTTGGCGAACCAGGTGATGTCGTGCAGGACGGGTTCGGCCGGATCGTATCCGAAGGTGACATCGGTGAAACGCACGTCTCCCTTGAGCAGGGTGTATCGTCCGTCGGGGGATGTGACTGCCACCTCTCTGGCCTTTTCGGCCACTTTCCGTGCGTCACCTTCAAGTTTGGCGGCGGCCGCCATGGAGCGTGTGCCGTCGTCGTCCTCGGCTCGCTTCCAGGCCCAGTGGCCGGTCTCATGGTCCACCTCGCTCATGGTGTGTCCGTCGGATCCAAGCTCGACCGAGACCAAACGGACACTGCCACCGTCCGTTTCCACCGGTTCATCCATCAGCGCGAAGATGCGGGAGGCACCTGCCAGGGCCATCATGACCATGTTGAACTGCATGGACACCTGGCCGATAGGGTTAACGAAGGAGCGTGACAGGGTGAGCAGGGATATGATCGTGCCCAGGGTCAGGGGGCCGCTGCCGGACAGTCCGACGTTGCCCCAGCCCATGACGCCGGCAAGTCCGCCGAGGATGGCAAGAATCACATAGAGCAAATAGCCCATGTTACCCACCACGGGCATGGTGATGTTGCCATAGGTGTTGGCCTCGGCCGCGGCTTCGAAAAGCTCCTCGTTACGGGAGCGGAACTGTTCGGCCGTGACCTCCTCATGGTTGAAGACCTTGATGACCTTCTGCCCATTGACGGCCTCCTCAACAAAGGCGTTGACCTGGCCTATCGCCTGCTGCTGCTTGACGAAGTAGAGGCCGGAATGGGTCACGATCCGGCGGACCACCAGGATGAGCAGGGCCGTGAAGGCCAGGGTGAAGAGTGTGAAGGGGATTGAGAGCCAGAACATGGAGACCAGGGCGGCAAGGGCCGCGACGGCCGATGAGAACATCTGCGGGAAGGACTGGGAGATGGCCTGGCGCAGGGTGTCGGTGTCGTTGGTGTAGCGGCTCATGGTATCGCCGTGTCCGTGGGAATCGAAGTAGCCGATGGGCAGGTGCTGCTGGTGGGCGAACATCTCGTCGCGGATGTTCTTGAGCGTGCCCTGCTCCACCTTGATGATCAGCCAGGACCAGAGCCAGGAGGAGAAGGTCCCGACCGCGTACAGGCAGGCCATCAGCGTCAGGATGCGGATCAAAGGCCCCCAGTCCGGGTTCGGGGCACCGACGAGGGGCAGGATGTAGTGGTCGATGAGGGTCTGCAGGAAGAGTGCCGAAGCGGCCTGGGCCGCAGCTGAGGCGAGGATGCATACGACGATGACCGCCACCTGCCATTGGTAGTGCAGTATATAGGAGAAGATGCGCTTGGTGGTGCCAGGCGCGGCTTTCTGCATGGCCGGACGGCCTGGACGTTGGTCGCTGTTGGCTGGCTGGCTCATGCCTTCTCCTCCTCCTGGCCCGGCTGGCGGGTCTGTGATTCGTAGATGGATCGGTATTCGGGGCAGCTTGCGAGCAGCTCGGTATGGGTTCCCCGGTCGATGATCCGCCCCTCCTCCATCACGATGATTAGGTCGGACTCCTCAACGGAGGCGACCCGCTGTGCGATGATGATCTTCGTGGTGTCGGGGATCTCATCCCGGAAAGCCGTGCGGATCAACTGGTCGGTCTTGGTGTCCACGGCGGAGGTCGAGTCGTCCAGGATCAGGATCCTCGGAGACTTGAGCAGGGCGCGGGCGATGCACAGGCGCTGGCGTTGGCCGCCAGAAAGGTTGGAGCCTCCTTCATCGAGCATGGTGTCGTACTTATCCGGTAACTCCTGGATGAAACCGTCGGCCTGTGCCAGCCGGCATGCGTGGCGAAGCTGCTCATCCGTGGCTTCCGGATTTCCCCAACGCAGATTCTCGGCGATGGTGCCGGAGAACAGGACGTTTTTCTGAAGGACCATGGCCACCTGGTCGCGCAGGACTTCCAGATCGTATTCGCGCACATCGTGGCCGCCCACCTTGAGCGACCCCTCGGTCACGTCGTAAAGACGGGGGATGAGTTGGACAAGACTGGACTTGGCGGAACCGGTGCCCCCTACGATGCCGATGGTCTGGCCGGAGGGAATCGCGAGGTCGATGTCGTCCAGGACAGGCCGTTCGGATGTGTCTGAGTAGCGGAAGCCCACATGGTCGAACTCGATCGAACCATCGGGCACTTCGTCCAAGGGATGGACCGGGTCCACCACCGTGGAGCGTTCGACCAGCACCTGGCAGATGCGCTCGGCCGAGGCCTGCGAGATGATGACCATCACTACGATCATGGCCACCATGTTCATAGCCATCAGGATCTGCATGGTGTATGTGACCAGGGCGGTCAGGTCGCCGGTCGTGAGTCCCATGGCGGCGTTGTTGCCCGAGGCGACGATCTGCCGGGCGCCCAGCCAGGAGATGAGGACCAGGGCGGCGTAAATGCAGAAGTTCAGCAGGGGCACCGTGAATGACATGATGTGTTCGGCGCGCATGAAGCCCCGGTAGATGGCCATGGAGATGCGGCCGAACTTGCCTTCCTCGTGGTCCTCCCTGTTGTAGGACTTGACGACGCGGATGCCTTGCAGGTTCTCCTCGACCACACCGTTGAGGTGGTCGTATGTGTGGAAGATCCGCTCGAAGATGGGGTGGACCCAGACCGACAGTCCGATCAGCCCGACCCCCAGAATCGGGATGGCGGCCAGGAAAATCATGGAAATGGAGGGCGATATACGGAAGGAGAAGAGCCAGGCCACGATGACCATGATGGGCGCGCGCACCCCAACGCGGATCACCATCTGGTAGGCGTACTGGAGGTTGGTCACGTCAGTGGTGAGCCTGGTGATGATGGAACCGGTGGAAAAGCGATCGATGTTGGTGAACGAAAAGGACTGCACCTTGTCGAACAGGTCGTGCCTCAGGTTCTTGGCGAAACCGGAGGAGGCGATCGCCGCGTATTTGCCGGACATGAAGCCGCAGAACAGCGAGAGCGCTGAGCAGGCCACCAGGATCAGTCCGAACTTGGTGATGTTCGGCATGGAACGACCCGAGACACCGTGGTCGATCAGCCCGGCCATGATCGTGGGTATCACGATTTCGAGGACGCTTTCGACGAACACATATCCGGGTGCCAGCCAGCTGGCTTTCCTATACTCTCGCAAGGACCTCAACAGGGTGCGCACCAAATGCTTGGGCCGTTCCTGACGGATGACGGTCTTGGTTCCGCCCTGTGTGGCTTCGTTCACAACCCCTCCTCTTTCTGTCCCGCTTGGGCTTGCCATCGATCGCTGTAAGCGGGGCCATCCGTCTGGATCGGTCCAAAGCAGTATGCCGAACCGGGTGCAGTTGGCCGCCGCGGGCCTTCATGCGGGTAGGGGAACGGCCGCTGCGATGTACTCGCGGATCTCCGCCAGGCAGCGATTCACATACGTATATCTAAAGTATATGGGCCCAGCAGACAGGACGGTGCCCAGTCATAGTTCGGTGCCGATGTTGGATAGGGCCTGGGGTACGGCGGGAACGTATGGGCTGGCGGGTGGGTGACGCTGACGGATGCCTGGCAGGGTGGACGTATCCAAGGTCGGGGACTCCGCTGGAGGCTGAAAGCCCTCCAGGACCGGGCGCTTACCGGTCCTTGAGGTGGCACGCAATGACGCAGGCTGCCTATTTCCCAAGGCGGCAGGTGTCCTGGGCTCTCCAAGGGAGGTGTGATAGGCGCAAACAGGGGAGGACAGGCAGCAGGCATGGGCCTGCAATGCGCTCGACTGCCAAGCGTCACCATTCGCGATGGTCCGTGTTCGGCCGTCGGACTGAATGCACATGATCTGGTGGGACTTCAGTACGGACGCGTATCGAGGTCATGGGAGCCAACGTGGATCCGGGCAAGCAGCATGTATCCAAGCCCGATGGATCCGGATCGGCACTTGGGGGACCCTTTCCTTATAGCAGAGACCGTGGCAGGTGGGCGTGAGCCGAGACGACCGGGGCGGCGCTGGTCTACAATCATAGACGAACCAGCCTCAAGCATGGGCTGACGGCAGGTGAAGGAGGGTCATGGATCCTGAGGAATCCTCGACTGATGCCGGATGGGACGCACAGGCAGGCCAAGCTGTCCTGGGCCAGGTCTGCGCCCTGGCGGACCGCGCGGCGGCCGCCCAGGCCGAACTGGCCCAGACCGATGGCGAGACCCGTAGGGAGCTGCTGGAGGTGTTGGCCGACACCCTTGTGGCCGGGGCGGTTGAAATCACGCAGGCCAATGCAGCCGATATCGACGAGGCTTTTGCCTCGGGCATGGACCAGGGGCTTTTGGACCGTCTGCGTTATGACCAGGAGCGGGTTGCCGCCTCCGCACAAGCCATTCGGCAGGTGGCCGCCCAGCCAGACCCCCTGGGGCAGGTGGTCCGTGGACATCAGATGCCCAACGGCATGCGGTTGGAACAAATTCGGGTCCCCCTCGGTGTGGTGGCCGTGATTTACGAGGCCCGGCCCAATGTGAGTGTGGATGTGGCCGCCCTGTGCATCAAATCAGGCAATGCTGTGCTCCTGCGGGGCGGGCATGCGGCGGCGCGCACCAACCGGGCCATTGTGGAGCTGCTCGGAAGGGGCTTGGAAAGCCAGGGGTTCCGGCCCGATCTGGTGTCCAGCGTGGACCGCTTCGGGCGGGCCGGCGCCCGTGCCCTGATGTCGGCCCGTGGCCATATCGACCTTCTGGTTCCGAGGGGAGGGCGGGCCCTGATTGCCAGTATCGTCGAACATGCCAAGGTTCCTACGATCGAGACCGGTGCAGGCAATGTTCACATTTATGTCGACCGCTCGGCGGACCTGGATCAGGCCGTGCCGATCATAATGAACGCCAAGACACAGCGGGTGGGCGTATGCAACGCCGCCGAGAAGCTGATCATTCACCGGGATGTGGCCCGTGACTTCCTGCCCCGTATCGCCAGGGCCTTGACCCAGGCCGGTGTCGAGCTGAGGATGGACGCGGTATCCAGGGATTTGCTGGAACGGGTGCCAGGAGCCTCCGTACTCCCGCAACAGCTGTTGAGGCCCGCCGGCCCTGATGACTGGGATCGGGAATATCTGGCCCTTCGCATGGGGGTCAAGGTCGTTGACTCGATTGAGGAGGCCATCGACCACATCAACGCGCACTCGACCGGGCATACAGAAGCCATCCTGGCCCAGGACTATGCGGCTGTCACTAGTTTCAGTTCGCGCATCGATTCGGCGGTGGTCATGGTCAACGCCTCCACCCGCTTCACAGACGGTGGCGAATTCGGTATGGGAGCCGAATTGGGCATTTCCACGCAGAAGCTCCATGCCCGGGGCCCGATGGGTCTGCGGGAACTGACGACGACCAAGTGGATAGGCTACGGGACAGGGCAGGTGCGCGTGTGAATTCGAATATAAAGGATCTGAAGGCAAAGGAGGCCGGCAACCCGAAAATCTGGCTGCGGGTGGCCTCCGAGCGGCTCAGCCAGCTGCGGTATGTCTACCTGGTGCAGATCGAGGACGGAATTCCCACCGCCGATCAGCGTGCCTGCCTGGAATACGCGGACGCGGTTCTGATCGGATGGCCCGACGAGACGGACGAACAGGTAGTCGACCTGGAGGAGGGTGCTCTCGACCAGGTTCGGGAGATCATCATCGAGATGGAAGGGCGGATTCCGAGCTTTTGCAGGCTGGAACGGGAGGGGGAGATCGACAGGCTCTCGGGATGCCTGGTCACGCTCACCGAGTGTGTGGCCCAGGTGCGTCGCCACTATCAGCCTGACTTTCCGCTGCCGACCTACCAGGAGATCCACCAGGTGGTCCAGCAGGAATGGAACGAGGACATGAGCAGGATAGACCCGGACCAGGTGACCTCGCCCCAGGAGGTCAGGCAGATGCAGGAGCATCCCGAGGAGAGTGTGGGTGAGCATGTGGGCACCGGGCTGGCAGGGGACCTGCGGGAGCAGGATGTGCCGGGGGCCGAGCCGGATGACCGAGGGGATTCGAGGCGGGCCGAGGCATGAACCATACGAAATCCGGAGCCGGGGCCGCACCGCCGCCTCACGGACGCAGCATGTCCAGCCTCGACCTGCCCAGGGGCGCGGACGGATATGGCGGGCCTGTCCGCCGACCTTCCCCCGTCCATGGCCACCGTCGCGGTCGCAGCCGCCGTCTGGGCATCATGGGTGGCACATTCGACCCCATCCACAACGGGCACTTGGTGGCTGCCTCCGAGGTTGCCTGGGTCTATGACCTGGATGAAGTGGTCTTCGTGCCCACCGGCCGTCCGGTCTTCAAGCTCGACCAGCAGGTAACCAACGCTGAGGACCGCTACCTGATGACGGTGATCGCCACTGCTTCGAATCCCAAGTTCACGGTCTCGCGGGTGGACATCGACCGGCCGGGTGTGACCTACACGATCGACACCCTGCGCGACATCCATGCCATGCGTCCGGACTGCGAACTCTACTTCATCTCCGGCGCTGACGCGGTGGCCGAGATCATGCGCTGGAAGGACGCAGGACATATGTGGGACCTCGCGCATTTCGTGGCGGTCTCCCGCCCGGGCTACTCCTCCAGCCTGAAGGGGCTGGAACTACCTGCGCACCGTGTCGACATGATCGAGATCCCCGCCCTGTCCATTTCATCGACCGATGTGCGCCGGCGAGCCGCCCGATCCATGCCGGTTTGGTACCTGGTGCCGGACGGAGTGGTCCAATACATCAACAAACACGGGCTGTACCGTGGGCAGGCCCCCAGGTCCCAGGCGTCCCCCGGCGACTGACACGGCGGCGTCCGGCTGTCATCGCGGCTGGCTACGATGGAGGCGTTGCTTCAACGACACCAACGTTTGGAGATATGGTGAGCACAATCCTCAAAGGCAGGCCCGGTAAGAACCTCATCCTGGTGACGGGCAGGACCCACCCCAAGTTGGCCGCCGATGTGGCCGACCAGCTGGGTATAGAGGTCCTGGAGACCACGGCCTACGATTTCGCCAACGGTGAGATGTACGTGCGGTACACCGAGTCGGTGCGCGGAGCGGACGTATTCGTCCTCCAAAGCCATGCCGACCCGATCAACAAGTCCATCATGGAACAGCTGATCATGATTGATGCCCTGAAGAGGGCCTCCGCACGTTCGATCACAGCGGTCTGCCCGCTGCTCGGTTACTCGCGGCAGGACAAGAAGCACCTGGGCCGCGAACCCATCTCCTGCAGGCTCATGTTCGACCTGCTCAAATCCGCTGGCGCGGACCGCATCATGTCCGTCGACCTGCATGCCGCTCAGTCCCAAGGCTTCTTCGATGGCCCCGTGGACCACCTGATCGCCATGCCGGTCCTGGTTGACTATGTGCGTGACCGGTTGGACCTGGGCAATGCGGCTGTCGTCTCACCGGATGCCGGCCGTATCCGTGTGGCCGAGCAGTGGGCTCAGCGCCTGGGCGGGGTCCCCCTGGCCTTCATCCACAAGACCCGCGATATCACCCAGCCGAACAAGGCTGTGGCCAACCGGGTGGTCGGCGATGTGCGCGGGCTGGACTGCGTGCTGGTCGACGATCTGATCGACACGGGCGGCACCATTGCGCAGGCCTGCTCGGTCCTGAGGGAGGCCGGCGCCAAGTCCATCACGGTCGTAGCCACCCATGGCGTACTGTCCGGACCGGCGGTGGAGCGGCTCAAGGCCTGCGACGCCCGTGAGATCGTTCTGACCGACACCGTGCCGATACCCGAGGAGAAGCGCTGGGACGGCATGACCGTCCTGTCGATTGCCCCCTTGCTCGCTTCCGCCGTCAAGGCCGTGTTCGAGGACGGGTCCGTGGCAAGGCTCTTCGACACCTATCCCGCCCATCATGGACAGGGTTTCCTGTTCGCCTGATCGCAGGCATCCGATGCGTCATCCGTTTCGGGGCGTGGCGCATCGGGGGGATGTGGCATAATTGAACAGCGGCGGGGTCCACCCGCCCTTCCCCCATGGTGTAATGGCAGCACACGGGTCTTTGGAACCCTTAGTCTTGGTTCGAATCCAGGTGGGGGAGCTTGCAGCTCGCCGATCCCCTCGGGGCAGGCCCCGGCAGGTCGGCGGCCAACCGAAAGGAAGCAGTTTGGCAGTCAAGACCATCGAAACCTGGCTCACCGACATGGACGGGGTCCTCGTCCACGAGAACACGGCCCTGCCGGGGGCGGCCGAATTCATCGAAACGCTCAAGCAGAACAACCGGCGCTTCCTGGTGCTCACCAACAACCCCATATACACCCCCCGTGACCTGTCGGCACGATTGGGACGCTCCGGAATCGACGTGCCGGAGGAGAACATCTGGACCTCAGCCCTCGCTACCGCGGATTTCTGCGCCCGGACCATCCCCGGAGGCTCGGCCTACGTGATTGGGGAGGCCGGTCTGACCACGGCCCTGCATGAGGCGGGTTACATCCTCTCCGACCAGGATCCCGATTACGTGATCCTGGGGGAGACACGTACCTACTCCTTTGAATCCATCACCACGGCCATCCGCTTGATCCTTGGCGGCGCCCGTTTCATCTGCACGAACCCGGATGCCACAGGGCCCAGTGATTCCGGTATCCTTCCCGCGGCCGGTTCCGTGGCCGCCCTGGTGACCCGGGCGACCAATCGCGAACCCTATTTCGTCGGTAAGCCCAATCCCATCATGTTCCGCACGGCCTTGAACCGTGTAGGGGGCCACTCCGAGACCACGGCGATGATCGGCGACAGAATGGACACCGATGTGGTCGCCGGTGTCGAGGCGGGTCTCAACACCTTCCTTGTCCTGACGGGCATCACCCATCGCAAGGAGGTGGAGACCTTCCCTTTCCGCCCCGACCAGGTGGTGGACTCCATCCAGGATCTGATTCCGATTGCTGAGACCGGGGAAGTGGAACTGTGAGCAAGGCGGAGGCACTGTCCGCGGCCATCATCCTGGCGGCGGGTGAAGGCACCCGCATGCGCTCGGCCAAGCCGAAGGTCCTCCACGAACTGGCCGGCAGGACCTTCCTCAACCGGGTGATGGACGCGGTCGACAAGCTGGGGCCCGACATTCTGTCCTTGGTCGTACGTTACCAGGGTGAACGCGTGGCCGAAGCTGCCCGTAGCTACAACCAGCGGGTCACCATTGTCGACCAGGATGATATACCAGGAACCGGGCGCGCTGTTCAGTGCGCTCTGAATGCGTTGAAGGACAAGCTTGGGCACCATGGAACCGTCCTCATCACGGCATCGGACATGCCATTGCTGGACGAACGGACTCTGAAAGGTCTGATGGATTTCCACAGGAGCCAGGCGGATGGGGCCACGGTCCTGACCACCATGCTCAAGGATCCCACCGGCTATGGGCGCATCATCCGCGACCAGGACGGGCAGGTCCTGCGCATCGTCGAGCAAAAGGATGCTACCGGCACCGAGCTGGCGGTAAAGGAGGTCAATACCTCCGTCTATGTATTCGACCTTGAAGTGCTGAACGGTGCGATCGCGGGGCTCAATGACCGAAATGTGCAAGGCGAGTTCTACCTGACCGATGCCCTGGAAGCCGCACGTTCGGCCGGACGGGTGGGGGCCTATGCGGCGCCTGACCCGCTCAGCGTCGAGGGAGTGAACGATCGGGTGCAGCTGGCGCACCTTGCAAAGGCCCATAACCGTCGTGTCTGCGAGCGATGGATGCGGCAAGGGGTCACGATCCTGGATCCTGAGAGCACCTGGATTGAGGATGACGTGATGATCGGGAGGGATGCCACGATATTGCCGGGCTGTTTCCTGCATGGGGCTACCAGCATCGCCGAGGAGGCAGTCATCGGGCCCAATACGACGCTGATCGATGCGCGGATCGGCCGTGCCGCCAGGGTGGAGCGCTCCCGCGTGCAAGAAAGCACGATCGGGGCTGAGGTCAACATCGGCCCTTGGACATACCTGCGGCCAGGCAATGATTTGGCTGCAGGCAGCAAGGCCGGGGCATTCGTCGAGATGAAAAAGGCGAGTATCGGTGAACAGTCGAAGGTGCCACATCTGAGCTATATCGGCGATACCTGCATAGGCCAGGGCAGCAATGTCGGCGGTGGTACGATTACGGCAAATTATGATGGTGTCCACAAGAACCGTACCGAAATCGGCGGAGGTGTCCACGTGGGTGCCGGCAACCTGTTCGTCGCCCCCGTCAGTGTCGGTGACAATGTCACCACAGGCGCTGGTTCGGTGATTCGGCATGAGGTGCCTGATGATGCAATGGTCTACTCGGAGAATTCCCAGCACATGGTCGAACATTGGAGGCCGGCATGGGAACGTGGGGATGAGTCGCCCTCGGAGCGGTGAACGGCAAGCGGTAGGGTAGGATGATTGGACAGCGCAGCGAACAGGTGTTGCGCACTAGGTAAGAGGTAGATCAGTGCCAGCATTGCAGAAATCGATTGACGCCGTACGGGTGGCGGCCAAGGCCGCCGACGAGGGTAAAGCAACGGATATCGTGGCTTTCGATGTCTCCGAACCACTGGCCATCACCGATGTGTTCATGGTGGCTTCCGGGGACAATGAGCGACATGTGCTCGCCATCGCCGACGGCATCGAGCGGCGACTCCACACTGAACTGGGGCTGTCACCCCGGTCGCGTGAGGGTTTGGAGGAAGCCCAGTGGATTCTGCTGGATTACGCTGACTTCATCATCCACATCATGCATCAGCGCGCCAGGCAATTCTACGACCTGGAACGCTTATGGAAGGACTGTGTGGAAGTGGATCTGGGTCTGGGGCGGGATTCGTCCGTAGACAGGCAACCGGTTGGTACTGATGGCGTAAGCGAAAGTGAGTCGGCGGTATGAGTGGGGATGGACGGGACGGCGATGCCGTACGTCATGTTGGCAGTATCACTCTGGTTCGTCATGGCAGGACATCATATAACGCCGAAGGTCGGATGCAAGGGCAGATTGATATCCCCCTCGACCGGGTCGGCCTCTGGCAGATCAGACAGACTGGGGCCGCCTTACGGGAGGAATATGTAGATGGACGGGAGCGCCGACAATTGGTCGTTGCCTCTGATCTGTCCAGGGCATATACGACAGCGAAGGCCTTCGCGCAGCCGCTAGGTCTGAAAATCCATGCGGACAAAAGGCTCAGGGAGCGCAGCTTCGGCTCATGGGAGGGTCTGACGATCGCCGAGGTGAGGGAGCGCTGGCCGGAGGATTTTCGTTCCTGGATGCTGGCCGGCGGAGGCGAACTCAGGCATGGTGCTGAAGCCAAGTCGGCGGTGGGTTTGCGAGGTCTGGCAGCATTGGAGGAGTGGGCGGCCGCAGCAGGTGATGAGACCGATTTATACATCTTCTCGCATGGCTCGTGGATAGCACAGACCATGCAGGCCTTGATGGGAATCAGCCGCATCCGGCCGGACCATGCAAGTTTCGGTTCCATGCGCAACGCACACTGGGCCCGATTCATTCCGCGTCCCTTGACGGGCAACGGGTTGCGCTGGAGCATGCAGGAATACAACAGGGGGCCTCTCGTGGCACGGGAGGCTGATTGGGATACACCCGATGAGGAACTGCTCTCTGACTGATGGTCGTTGCTTCGCGTCGGGGAAGGATTCCTCTGACGGATCCTGAGATGTGAGTGGTCCGCCCATGGCCGGGGGGGGGGGGGCTTGATGGAACTCCCCAAGTTCGCTGTTGGTGGACTGACGTGGTGCGGTGCGGGTTCCAGGAAACGGTCCGGTCGATATTGCGCACTGCTGACTGTGAAAGGAGTGGTGGTGAAGAAGTTCTTCCATGATTTGTCCTGGGCGCAGGTGTTCGCTGGGGCGTTGGCGGCTGTCACTTCCTTCTTCCTTTCGGCCAAGATCGGCATAGCGGGATCGGCCATCGGGGTGGCCGTGGGCTCGATAGTATCCGCGGTAGCCTCGCAGATCTACAAGAATGTGCTTGATGCTTCGACCCACCAGATTCAGAAGACCGTCATCGGGCCGGATGGACGTGAGGAGACCATCGGTACCGACGATGCGGATCTCGATGACGCCGCCGAGGGGGACGGGGGCACTACGGTACTGCCGCCCCCTGATGGTCAGAAGATGCTTGTCGGAGGAACCGGGGGCCAAACTGTCGCCTCCGGGCACACCGCAGTGGGGGCCGGCCATGCCAACGGCGCGGAGCTGAGTGAGACCGCAGCCATCCCGGCTCTTGATATGGGCGACAAGACCAGGACCATGCCAGCGGTGAAGGGTGGGGCATCAGACGGGATAGGGAGAAAGATCCGTTCGGCCCGTTCCGGCCCTGCAGGGGTCGGCGAGAGCACAGGCAGGACAGGCGGACGGTCCACAGGACACTTGCTGCGTGAATCTCAGCAGCAACGTAAAAAGCGCATGGTCATCATCGTTTCGGTTGTCAGTGCCTTGGTGGCCGTCATACTCTCGGCACTGGTCATCAATGCAGTGACGAAGGGCGAGGGTACCGACCATGTGGTGCGCGACATCGTCCGGCCAAGCCAAACGGTGCAGACACCGGCGCCTGATTCGACCGACCCAGAGCCCAAAACCGGACAGTCCCCGAGAACATCGGTAACTCCCCAGCATCAGGAGACGCCGACGGAGGGGCCGACGCAGGTGCCTGAGTCGACGGGCAGAGGGAACACCGATGCCAGTCCGACGCCGCAGCCCAGTCAATCCGGCCAACCAACCCAGACCGCATCTCCTACTCCTTCTCCTACCGGCGGACAGTCCACGCCTGGACCTTCGCCAAGCTCAAGTACGGGGGGCAACGCGGCCAAAGTGCCTGATCATAGTCGCATACAGTAGGCTGTAGGTCCATACAGCGTCGTGCAATCTGGACTGTATTCCCTGATTGTGAGGCGCTGTTGGCTTTCCTCAGCCAGGGGCTTTGGCAGGTGGAAGCGGTTGACGATTCGTTTGCCTGATGGTCCATAACAAATGGGTGGTTTTCCCGACACCCCCTGGTGCTTGAGGAGGTGCTATAGTTGGAATGTTGCTTTGGCGAGGGAAGAAACTTACGTTTCCTCCGTTATCGACTAGGCGTGATCTGTTGCCTGCTCATCTGAGCGGTGTTGGATTCGGCGCGTCGGTGCGCCAAGCTCACCCGTTAGTGACGATGAAGGAGACAACATGGCCAATACAATTACCCTCAAGGGCGAAGTACGCGATCAGTTCGGCAAGGGTGCGGCGCGCCGCATGCGCGTTGCCCAGCAGATTCCTGCCACGATTTACGCCGGGGGAGCAGAACCGGCTTTCGTGAAGCTGCCCATGCGGGAGACGACCCTGGCTTTAAGGCGTGCCAACGCCCTGTTCACCATCACTTTCGGTGGCGACACCAAGATGGCAGTCGTCAAGGATGTGCAGCGCAATCCGGTTAAGCGGCAGGTCGAGCACATCGATTTCTATGAGGTCCGTGCCGGAGAGAAGGTCGTCGTTGATGTGCCGGTCTTCATCACTGGTGAGACCAAGGGTGCGGCTGTTGCCTTCATCGACATGCAGAACCTGCAGGTCCGTGCGGACGTGGCCAACCTGCCCGAGCGCATCGACATCAGCGTCGAAGGACTGGCTGATGGCGATAAGGTGCTTGCCAAGGATCTCAAACTGCCGGAGGGCGCTGAGCTGGTCATCGATGACCTGGAGGATTCCGTGGTGACCGTTGAAGTGCCCAAGGAGGAGTCCGTCGAGACCCCGGTTTCGGCTGAAGCCGAAGAAGGCGAGGCGGCGGCCGACGGCGATACGGCTGAGGATTCAGCAGAAGAGGCTGCGCCGAAGGCTGAGTGAATGGGCTGATTGGATTGGACAGCTGAGCGTAGGATATACGCAGCTTCTGATTCTTTCATCAGTATCGCTTGGGGACCATGCTCCGGTCGGGCATGGTCCCCAAGCGATATCTACCCTCTCTCTTCCCCCCCCCCCCCCCCCCCCCCCCCCCCCCCCTCCCTCCCCCCCCCCCCCCCCCCCCCCCCCCCCTCCCCCCCCCTCCTTCCCCCCCCCCCCTCCCCCCCCCCGCTCCTGTCTTGTTTCCTCCCTTAGTCGTCGGTTGGTGGGCGGGCTGTGGGGGTGCGGTTGTCGGGTTGGCTTGGGCGTGTCGCGGGGGATGGCGTGCTGTCTGCGAGTACCTGGCGCGCCTTCGTGTGGG
>NZ_PDCH01000039.1 GCF_003315615.1 Bifidobacterium xylocopae | reverse complement strand
TGTCGATGGCGAGGCTGTGCACGTGGCCTGCGCTGATGGTGGTCCAGGTGGTGTCGGGGGCCGGGTCGGTCACGCGCGCGGGCGTGTGGTCGGGGTTGTGTCGATGGTGCCGTTGCCGAGCTCGCCCTCTCCGTTTCGTCCCCAGCTGTATGCGTGTCCGTTGTTGTCGATGGCGAGGCTGTGCAGGTCGCCTGCGCTGATGGTGGTCCAGCTGGTGTCGGGGGCCGGGTCGGTCACGCGCGCGGGCGTGGGGTGGGGGATGTTGCTGTTGATGGGGTCGCTGCTGCCGTTGCCGAGCTCGCCGTAGGAGTTCAATCCCCAGCTGTATGCGTGTCCGTTGCTGTCGAGGGCGAGGCTGTGCTGGCTGCCTGCGCTGATGGTGGTCCAGGTGTTGGGGGCCGGGTCGGTCACGCGCGCGGGCGTGGGGTGGGGTTGCGGTCGCTGCTGCCGTTGCCGAGCTCGCCGACGCCGTTGAATCCCCAGCTGTATGCGTGTCCGTTGTTGTCGATGGCGAGGCTGTGCTCGTCGCCTGCGCTGATGGTGGTCCAGGTGGTGTTGGGGTCTGGGTCGGTCACGCGCGCGGGTGTGGGGTGGGGGTTGTTGCTGCTGCTGCCGTTGCCGAGCTGGCC
>NZ_PDCH01000038.1 GCF_003315615.1 Bifidobacterium xylocopae | reverse complement strand
AGTCGCCGCCCTTCCACGTGGCGTGTGCCCCCGGAGCGGCCGCGTCGAAATCGAACTGTCCACTTATATCGGCGCCGGTCGTGGTATCAGTCACCGATTGAGCCACCACCGCATACGACTGGCCCGCAGGGTCAATCGAATCCGTGAACTTCAACCGCTTGCCTCCCAGTCCAGTGCCAGTCGTGATGACCTGATCATGCAGCATCGAATCCGCATTAGTACCAGCCGGCACGTCCTTGGTGGGCGGAGCTGGAGGCGTTTCGGACCGAGGCTCATACTGGTTAAGCATGATCACCACAATGGATATATCATCCGTCGAATACTGATCAGCCAGCGTGTCCACCGACATGCCAGGCTGATCCTGGAACTCGTAATTGGTCTGATACCCCACACCCTTATTGCTATAGGTATGACCAACCACAGTATTAACCCAGCCATTCATCCAGTCAGACTTTAAGTGGTGCACCTGGCCGCTAAACTGTTTATTCTGACCGGTCATAGTGCCCACCGCGACTACGCGACATTGTGCGTTGCCTGCCTCACTGGGGTGGGCGTCGTTGAAGCGGTTGGAGCAGTTGGTGTTGGCCATCGTCAGCGCCTGCTGGGCCACGCCGACGCCGTTCGGCAGCATCGTCACACCCTGGGCAGCGAAAGCCGCATTGATGCTGGACATGGCGTTGCCGCCGAACCCCCCATCG
>NZ_PDCH01000037.1 GCF_003315615.1 Bifidobacterium xylocopae | reverse complement strand
CAGGTCAGGCTCAGGGACCTACGCCAGGTCGTCCTCAAGTCCAAGAGCTATGAACCCACCAACCATAGGAACAAGCTCATGGCCAAGATTCACCCCCGCCGTCGCTTCCTGCTGACCAAGCAGGAGCTGACAACCCTCCAGGAGCGCCTGCGGACCCTGCAACTCAAACAGGGCATGGGCATTCCCAAGGGCATGGACCCCACCCGCCCACAGCGTATGAGCCGCAGGGCCATGCGTGGCCGCTGACCATCAATCCCGCCGTCCCTTGGACAGGCGGGATTATTCAGAGCGGGTGGCTTGCCCACCAAACAGCCACAAGCCCGCCGAAAAACCGAAACATACTCGTAACCCAGACGGCGCGTGAAATACATGAGCCCCCATAGACTTGTTAGCAGCACTCTGATGAAAGGAACGGTCCATTGACTCCATTGGTAACCAAGGAAGATGCTGAGGCACTCATCAACCAGGAGGGGATTGAATACGTTTCAGTCCGTTTCACCGATCTGATCGGGGTCCAGCAGAATTTCACCGTACCGGCCAGCGAGTTCCTCAAGGATGCC
>NZ_PDCH01000036.1 GCF_003315615.1 Bifidobacterium xylocopae | reverse complement strand
CTGGAAGGGCACCTCCATCGAGCAGACCAGGCCCACGCCCGAGCGTGAGTTCCCGACCTGGAGGCCGAACCCGGACAAGTCCTGGATCCTCAAGGACCCGGCCTCGGGCAGGTGGCAGGCGGTCATCGACCCGTCCAAGTCGAACACGACCGGGGCGGACGAGCACACGTTCCTGGACGGCGACAAGGTGGGCGGCGTGGTCAACGGCACCGTGGACCCGCACCTGATCGAGGCGCCCACGAAGTTCGAGCTGGCCGATGATTGGAGCGCGGCCGACTACCTGGTGGACCAGGAGGGCGGGACGGCCGCCATGAGGGTGTACGAGGCGGACGCGGTGGCCGGCCCGGACGGGCACTACCGCCAGTCCAGCGTGGCGGACATCGCCAACCGGGGCCGTGACGTGACGGCCCAGTTCGACATCACGCTGCAGGGCAACAAGGCGGTGGCTACGGCCAAGCCGGCCTACCTGGCCAAGCTCAGGGGCATGGGCGCGCCCCTGCAGGTGACCCTGCTGGTGCCGTTCACGGTCAACTTCGCCAACGGCGGGGGCGCCGGGCAGGTGCGCCGGGACTCCGGCAGGCGGCCCGGCGACGAGATGACCTTCTGCGAGGCTCCCGGCGCGGGTCCGGCCTCCGGTCGGGCCTTGAAAAACAAGGGCTCCGAGACGGTGAACAACCAGGAGACGCCCACCAACGAGCCGAAGATCTGCGGGTATGTGCCGCCGGTCAGGAAGGACGTGGTCTCCGAGGCCAGCCAGGGCGG
>NZ_PDCH01000035.1 GCF_003315615.1 Bifidobacterium xylocopae | reverse complement strand
GCAGTTGGTGTTGGCCATCGTCAGCGCCTGCTGGGCCACGCCGACGCCGTTCGGCAGCATCGTCACACCCTGGGCAGCGAAAGCCGCATTGATGCTGGACATGGCGTTGCCGCCGAACCCCCCATCGTTGTTGTCGTGGTACGCCCACTGCTGCGAGACGGCCATCACACCGCCGCCACCGCCGCCCGCGTTGCCGCCGCCTCCACCGGCGAAGGCCGCCCCGACCGGCAGGGCCGCCATCGCGGCCACGGCCGAGACGACCGCCACGCCCTTCTGGAGAGCGCCGAGCCTTGGTAAACTCCATTTCTTCATATATCTTCCCTTACTATGAAGGGGACGGGCATACGTGCTCGTCCAATCAAGCCAGTGGGATCGACTACTTGCAAGGTGCTCCATCTCACTGGCACATTTATTACAAACTCTTAATCAGCCGATACCACAAACACCCGCATCGTTGCAGCCATGGTGACTTGTATCAAGTGGTGGCAGTTTGCTTTTCCATGATTCGCCGCCACCCGCAGGTGCTGGAGAGGCGGGTGCCGGTGCAGGGGCCCCTCCCCTGTAGCCGCCGCCACTCCCCCCCGGGGCCGCGCCTTGATGATAGGGGGCGGTGGCCTGCGGTCGGATCTGTGCCGGCGCCTGGCTGGCCTGGGCCGCCTGCTGGGCCTGCGCCGCCTGGGCCGCCGCCTCCGCCTGCGTCTGGGCGCTGGCGTTGACCGCATCAAGTGCGGCCTGGATCGCGGCCTGGGCCTTCCGGTAGTCGTCCGGCTTGTTCGATTGGACCTTGCCGGCGGCGTCCAGCGCCTGCCGGAGCTGCTCACGGGTGGCGTTGTCGGCCACCTGGCCCTCCGTCTGCGCCAGCCGGGCCGA
>NZ_PDCH01000034.1 GCF_003315615.1 Bifidobacterium xylocopae | reverse complement strand
GATGACCGCCTGCCACCTGCCCGAGGCCGGGTCCTTGAGGATCCAGGACTTGTCCGGGTTCGGCCTCCAGGTCGGGAACTCACGCTCGGGCGTGGGCCTGGTCTGCTCGATGGAGGTGCCCTTCCAGTAGACCTCGCCATAATCCTTGACCCGGCTGGTCTCCGGCACGGATGTACGGATCGTCACCTTCCAGGCGAAATTATGATCCTGGGGCAAGTCGCCGCCCTTCCACGTGGCGTGTGCCCCCGGCGCGGCCGCGTCGAAATCGAACTGTCCACTTATATCGGCGCCGGTCGTGGTATCAGTCACCGATTGAGCCACCACCGCATACGACTGGCCCGCAGGGTCAATCGAATCCGTGAACTTCAACCGCTTGCCTCCCAGTCCAGTGCCAGTCGTGATGACCTGATCATGCAGCATCGAATCCGCATTAGTACCAGCCGGCACGTCCTTGGTGGGCGGAGCTGGAGGCGTTTCGGACCGAGGCTCATACTGGTTAAGCATGATCACCACAATGGATATATCATCATTAGAGTACTGTTCGGCCAGCGAATTGACAGATGTGCCAGGCTGATCCTGGAAAACATCATTCGTGGTGTACTGCACGCCTTTATTGCTGTAGTAATGGCCACCTACCGTTGCCGCCCAACCTGCAAGCCAGTCGCTTTTCAGGTGGTGCACCAGCCCTGAGAACTGCTTGTTCGGCCCGGTCATCGTGCCCACGGCCACGACCCGGCATTGGGCCTGCCCCACCTGGTCGGCGTGGGCGTCGTTGAAACGGTTGACGCAGTTGGTGTTGGCCATCGTCAGCGCCTGCTGGGCCACGCCGACGCCGTTCGGCAGCATCGTCACACCCTGGGCAGCGAAAGCCGCATTGATGCTGGACATGGCGTTGCCGCCGAACCCCCCATCG
>NZ_PDCH01000033.1 GCF_003315615.1 Bifidobacterium xylocopae | reverse complement strand
ATCTTCGAGGAGCCGACACCACCATGCGCCACACCCGCACACGCCGCACCACCGCCACCGCACTGGCCATGACCCTAGCCATCGCCACCATCGGGGGGGGGGGGGCAGCCCGGCAGGCGCCCGCCAATCCCCCCCCCAACCGCACACCCACCAGTGAGAGCGTAGACGGCTTCACCCTCTCCCCCACCAAGGGCCCCGCCAACACGGCCGGCACCCACACCACCATCACCCCGCCCACCAGCGGCATCACCTTCACCCAGATCAGCGCAGGCAACGGGCACAGTCTGGCCATCGGCAGCGACGGCAACACCTACGCATGGGGAGACAACGAGTACGGCCAGCTCGGCAACGGCACCGGCGGCGACCGCAACATCCCCGTGCGCGTGCACGCACCGGCCGGCGTGCGTTTCACCCAGGTCAGCGCAGGCTACTACTACAGCCTCGCCATCGGCGACGACGGACACGCCTACAGCTGGGGATACAACGGACACGGCCAGCTCGGCAACGGCAGCAGCGACTGGATATCCTCCAACCCCACGCCCGCGCGCATCATCGACCCGGCCCCCGGCACCACCTGGACCACCATCAGCGCAGGCCACGAGCACAGCCTCGGCATCGACAACCACGGACACGCATACAGCTGGGGACGGAACATCTACGGCCAGCTCGGCGACAACAGCAACGGCACCAACTCACCCAACTATGACAACGCCGACAAGCACACCCCCGTGCGCGTAACCGACCCGGCCCCCGGCACCACCTGGACCGCCGTCAGCGCAGGCGACGGGCACAGCCTCGGCATCGACAGCGACGGACACGCATACGGCTGGGGAAGGAACCGGTTCGGCCAGCTCGGCAACGGCAGCAGCGACAACACCCCCCGCCCCACGCCCGCGCGCGTCACCGACCCGACCGCCGGCACCACCTGGAAGACCATCAGCGCAGGCGACGAGTTCAGCCTCGCCATCGACAGCAACGGACACGCATACAGCTGGGGAGCCAACAACGGCGGCCAGCTCGGCAACGGCAGCAGCGACGGCATCTACGGCCACTTCCCCCACCCCACGCCCGCGCGCGTGACCGACCCGACCCCCAACACCCACTGGACCACCATCAGCGCAGGCCACGGGCACGGCCTCGCCATCGACAACAACGGACACGCATACAGCTGGGGATACAACTACTACGGCGAGCTCGGCAACGGCGGCAGAGACGGCGTCCACCAGACCCCCCACCCCACGCCCGCACGCGTGACCGACCCGACCCCCAACACCACCTGGACCACCATCAGCGCAGGCTACGAGCACAGCCTCGCCATCGACAACCACGGACACGCGTCCAGCTGCGGCCTCCCCCTTCACGCCCCGGTCTGCCACGTCACCCCCGGCCCCGCATACACAGGCACACCCCACCCCCCACTGAGGTTCGTCTCTCCGCAGCCCCCCGTCCCCACCGCGCGCCTGCA
>NZ_PDCH01000032.1 GCF_003315615.1 Bifidobacterium xylocopae | reverse complement strand
ATGGGGGGTGCGAGAATGGGTGCATGGCAAAACGCACTGTGCTGGTCATCCAACACGCGACCTGGGAACGGGCCGGGCGCGTGGGGGAGGCCTTGGAGGACGCCGGGCTCGACGTGGAGACCGTGGACGTGGCCTCGGAGGACAGGCCCCGGCTGGCGGCAGTCGGCGATCTGGCCGGGCTGGTCCTGCTGGGCGGACCCATGCGGGCCGATGACTACAGGCATTATCCCGGGCTCAAGGCGGAGACCAGGCTGGCGCGGTCGGCGGTCGAGGCGGAGCTGCCTGTGCTGGGCATCTGCCTGGGGCACCAGATCCTGGCCCGTGCCCTGGGCGGGCGACTGCGGACGGGGGGCAAGCCCCAGCGGGGGGTGGAGCCCATCCGTTGGGTGGCCTCCGACGACACGGTCTACCGGTGGGCCGATAGGACCACGCCGGTGTTGGAATGGCACGCGGACTCTGTCGGGCTTCCGCCCGGGGCCACGCTGCTGGCCCGGTCAGGGGGCACGAAGGTGGAGGCCTTCCGGATGGGGTCCGCCTTGGGGTTGCAGGGCCACCTGGAGGTGACCGGGCCCATCTTCGAGCAGTGGCTGGAGTCGCCCATGGCCATGGCAGGGCTGAAGAAGGGGCGGATCGCCCAGCTGAAGGAGGAGTTCGAGGAGGCCGAGCCGCTGATGCACCCTTTGGCGGACTCGGTCTTCTCCGCCTTCGCGGCCCGCTGCTCGACCTGCGCGGCGCGGCAGGCGGGGTCGGAAGACACCGCCGGGAACATCGGCGGTGATGGCACGATTGGGGGAGACGGTCGGCCCGGCAGGTCCGGCAAGCCGAAGAGGGGCCGGCGGGGCTAGTCCTCCAGGCGCTCGCCGATCTCCAGCCACTCCTCCTCCAGGGGGCCGATTTCGGCCTGGATGGCCTTGACCTGCTCGTTGAGCCGACCCAGGCCCTCGTAATCGGCCGGGTCGTGCCGGGCCATCCGGGCTTGCAGGTCCTCCACCTGTCCGTTGAGCTTGGACAGTTTGCGTTCGATCGAGCGGGAGCGCTTGTTGAGCTCGCGCTGGACTTGGCGGTCGGATTTCCCGGGCCTGGGGGCAGCCTCCTGGGAGGTTACGCTAACAGCTGAGTTCGTGCTTCCGTTTCCGGGCGTTTCGCGGTCCGGCGATGGGGACCGCCGGCTTGAGCCGGACTCGACCATGGCCAGGTAGTCGTCCACGCCGCCGGGCAGGTGGAGGACCTTGCCGCCGATCAGGGCGTACTGCTGGTCGGTCACCCGCTCCAGCAGGTAGCGGTCGTGGGAGACGACGATCAGGGTGCCGGGCCAGGAGTCCAGCAGGTCCTCCATGACGGCC
>NZ_PDCH01000031.1 GCF_003315615.1 Bifidobacterium xylocopae | reverse complement strand
CCCCCGCGAGGCACACACCACACCCGGCGCGACGACCCCCCCACCCAGACGCCACGCCACCCCCCCCCCCCGCCGCGCACCCCCCCCAGACGCGCACCCACCCGCCCCCCGCCCCCCCACCCCCCGCCCAGCGCCCCCGCCCCGGCCCAGGCCCCGCCCCCCCCCCCCACCGGGGGGGGGGGGGCAGCCCGGCAGGCGCACGCCAACCCGCCCCTCAACCGCACACCCACCAGTGAAACCGTAGACGGCTTCACCCTCTCCCCCACCAAGGGCCCCGCCAACACGGCCGGCACCCACACCACAATCACCCCACCCGCCAGCGGCATCACCTTCACCCAGATCAGCGCAGGCGCCCGCCACAGCCTCGCCATCGGCAGCGACGGCAACACCTACGCATGGGGAGACAACTGGTATGGCCAGCTCGGCGACGACACCACCGACGGCCGCAGCATTCCCGTGCGTGTGCGCACGCCGGCCGGCGTGCGCTTCACCCAGGTCAGCGCAGGCGGCAATAACGTCGAGGACCACAGCGGTTTCAGCCTCGCCATCGGCGACGACGGACACGCATACAGCTGGGGATACAACAGCTACGGCGAGCTCGGCAACGGCAGCAGCGACAACAACCCACATCCCACGCCCGCGCGCGTGACCGACCCGGCCCCCAACACCACCTGGACCACCATCAGCGCAGGCACTTACCACAGCCTCGCGATCGACAGCAACGGACACGCATACAGCTGGGGAGACAACCAGTGGGGCCAGCTCGGCAACGGCACCACCTCCGCATGGGGGATCACCCAGAACACGCCCGTGCGCGTTCATACACCGGCCGGCGTGCGCTTCACCCAGGTCAGCGCAGGCCACTACTACAGCCTCGCCATCGGCGACGACGGACACGCATACAGCTGGGGACTAAACGGCGACGGCCAGCTCGGCGACAACAGCCGAGCCGACAAGAACACGCCCGGGCGCGTGACCGACCCGGACCCCTACACCAACTGGACCGCCGTCAGCGCAGGCTGGCAGCACAGCCTCGCCATCGACAACCACGGATACGCATACAGCTGGGGACGAAACGACGTCGGCCAGCTCGGCAACGGCAGCAGCGACACCAACCCCCACCCCACGCCCACGCGCGTGACCGACCCGGCCGCCAACACCACCTGGACCAGCATCGACGCAGGCTACCAGCACAGCCTCGCCATCGACAACCACGGACACGCATACAGCTGGGGACTAAACGGCTACGGCCAGCTCGGCAACGGCAGCACAGACAGCAACGTCCGCCCCACACTCGCGCCCGTCAAGGACCCTGCTGGTCACCCCAACACCACGTGGACTACCATCAGCGCAGGCAGCGACCATAGCCTCGCCATCGACAACCACGGACACACCTACAGCTGGGGATCGAATCGGTGGCTTCAGCTCGGCGATGGCAGCATCGACTTGAGACCCCACCCCACGCCTGTGCGTGTGGCCTCGCCCCGGTACACGATCACCGGCGTCGACGTGGACGGCACCACAATCGGCGCCGCAGACCGGAGCGTCAACCCCAGGACCGGCGTCTGGGACATCACCCTGCCCTCCCACGCGCCCGGCAGGGTCGACGTCACCGTCACCTACCGGTACGAAGGCCTGGACGCCAACAACAACGTGATCGCCGGCAGCGTCACCACCACCGGCAGCGTCACCCTCCACTACACGTACGCCACCCCGTACACCGTGCGCTTCAGCCTGGGCGACGCCGCCGGCCACACCAGCAGCCCCACACCCGCCGACCAGCACCCCTTGGACGGCGAGACCATCAGCTGGCCGCAGGACCCCGAATGGGAACACCACTGGCTGACCGGCTGGGCCAAGGCCGACGGCAGCAGCTGGGACTTCAACACACCCGTCACCTCCAACATGACCCTGACCGCCCAATGGCAGGCCTGGCAATTCACCCTCAACC
>NZ_PDCH01000030.1 GCF_003315615.1 Bifidobacterium xylocopae | reverse complement strand
GTCCATCCTCTTCACCGACAGCTTCGACCAGTATCTCAAGGTCGATAAGCAGACCCTGGAGCTGATGGACCTGGATACGGGCCGGCCGGTGCCGAAGTCCAAGTACAGGACGACATGGGACGACGCCCGGCACATGGTCGAGCTCAAGGTCACCGACCCGGCGCTGATCGCCGGATGGCGGGCCGCAGCGAACCCGCGTGTGCAGATCCGTTTCGAGGGCACGGTCGATGACCGGGCTCCCGGCGGCCACCGGGTGGCGAACCAGTGGCAGCTCACGCTGAACAATTCGCTGACCCCCTCGAACGAGGTCGTCAACGTGCCGCCGAGCTTCGAGCCCGTCAAGCAGGACGTGTCCCATCGGGACCCGTCCGTCAGCATCGACGGCAAGACGCTGCTGATGGGTGACAAGGGCTCCTATCGTGTCACGATCGACGCGCGCCAGTCGGACCAGGCCTACAAGGTGTGGAGGCTCGGCGTGGTGGACGACTGGGACGAGGAGTACCTGTCCATCGATCCTGCCGGCATCGAGGTGGTCGGCTCGGACGGTGTGGACTACACCAGCCGCTTCAACATCCAGGTCAGGGACGGCGTGGTGTACGCGTTCGCCAAGACGGTGGACACCGAGATCCCCGCGACCGGCGAGACCGTCAGGGGAGACCCGCAGCCCGCCGACCTCAAGGCCTACTCCGAGCGCAAGGACCACGACCCGCTCCACGAGCCGGCGATCGACCAGGCTTTGCTGGGCCGCACCTACGACCTGGTGCTGCCCTACACGGTGGTCAAGGTCACCGACGGCAAGGTGGTCACCAACAAGGCCACCCAGATCGTGAACAACGTGAAGAAGGACACCAACCAGGTGAGCAACCCGCTCAAGCCGCTCAACCCGTCCAAGGACGTGGTGGTCAAGGTGGGCGGCGCCTCGGCGTCCGGACGCTCGATCTACCAGGGGAAGGCCTTCCTCTACCAGCTCGATTCGAGCATCCTGCCGGCCGGCCGGGCGTACCCGCAGGCCGACCAGTGGCGGATCGTGGACAAGCTGGACCCGGGTGTGGACCAGTACACGGGCCAGTGGGCGGTCTACGCCGCGCGCGACCTGTACGACGGCGGCCATGTGATCGCGGCCAAAGGCGTCAAGATCGCCGGCAGCGGCTTCGACGCCTCCACCATGGGCGGCGAGCTGTTCACCCTGGCCCAGGCGCAGGACGGGACCGTGACCATCACGGCCACGCCCCGCTACCTGGCCCTGGTCTCCGCGTCGGGCGGCAAGGAGGCGGGCTGGAGGGCCTACATCCAGGTCAAGCGCCTCAAGGTCGTGGAGCACCACGAGAACCGGTTCACCGAGTACTACAACGACAAGGTGCTGCCCTCCAACGTGGTGTGGACCCGCACGCCCGACATGACCCCGTCCCTGCACATCGAGAAGTTCGACACCAGGAGCGGCTTCCCCGTCGGTGACCGCGACGACCCCAAGGACGCGCTGCGCATGAGCGGCGACACGGATATCACCTTCCGCATCACCAACACCTCAAGGACGGACCCCGACACCGGCAAGGGCGCGTACTACCGGGCCAAGGACGCCAGGCTGGAGGACCACACGATCGTCGGCGACGGCACCGTGGTGGACCTCAAGTACCCGGACAACTGGGACAGCCTGGTCCTCAAGCCCGGCGAGAGCGTGGACGTGCACGGCACCCTGAAAGGGGCGACGGGCAAGCACACCGACCGCGCCAAGGTGACCGGCAAGCCGCTCACACCCTGCCCGGTGGACGATCCCAGCGCCAGGGACCCCTTCGGCAGGCCGAGGGGCGGAGCACCCGCCGCACCCCAGGGTGCGGTCACGATCGACGGGACGGCCTACTGCGAGGACACCGAGACCGAATCCAACCAGGATGACTGGAACGGCGTGCACGACCCGCTGGCCGACACCGGCGCCAACGTGGCCGGCGTGGTCGCCGCCGCCCTGGTGCTGGCCCTGGGCGGCGCCACCCTGCTGCTCGTCCGCCGCCGGTCTCAGGGCGGTCGTCTGACCGTCGGCGGGCAGGGCATGGCGATGGCCGGCCTCGCTCGGAAGGCCAAGGCGTGGATGCCGACGACCCGTCGGAGTTCGCAGGCCAAGGCCGATGCCGACATGCCCCATGACGAGGACCCAGCCCGCTATGCCGGCGATGACCCCTGGCACGAGGTCATCGACGGCGACAACCACACCGCAAGGTGATCCCAGGCGGGGCGCGTCCAGTGCCCCGCCCCT
>NZ_PDCH01000003.1 GCF_003315615.1 Bifidobacterium xylocopae | reverse complement strand
CGCCGCTCAACAGTGTGTCAGCAGCAGCCGTCCATCCCTACACGCATCACCACGGACCCCTCACGTCAACCGACCTGAACACCCAAACACCCCGAAAAAGGAGCCAATTGAAACAAAAGCCCCCTCCGGTACCCCCCCCCCCCGGAGCACTGCCATCGGGGATGTTAACCTTCTTGCCCCCCCCCCCCCCGCATGACCATCTCGAATGGAACGCAAGACTTGCTTCCGAGCCGTACTCCAGGCAACCAGTAAGAACCTTTTAAGAAGGCATGTACGCGAACACAATAGCCTTGGGATAGACAAAGCTAACTCCGATTCCAAAAACCATGAATATTGTCGGCAAATTCCCGCACTGTCCCTGAACCATCAAAGCCAGCAATCCCTTGCAGTTCAGGAATTAACAGTGAAGATTATCTTATTTGTCTTGTTTGTCAGGAATCTTTTCCATGGCTCCTATCCCAACAAGCAGGAGCGCCAAAAAATAAGGTTCATTGTGCCCGCTGTACCAAAGTGTGCCCATTATAAGTGCCGGGATCATTGTCCATATACCTACCTGCTGGTTTTTAAAGGTATTCGATACTATTTTGCACAGCAAGATAATGTATAAGACAAAGATCCAAATTGGGAATTCGAGAAAAATCGAAGCTAGTGCCGAATGAACAGGCAATAAGCCTCTCCACATCGCGTGTAGCGTATTACGGTCAAAACGTGCTAACTCCATATAATTAAGGCCTGAAACAGGCAGCAAATAGGAAAACATACCTGGACTGGTACCGAAGATAAAAATCCATGGCTTAGAGAATTTAAGCTGTATAGCGAGTTTTATCAGAAGAATATGAGACTGTGTTGAATCTGCAGTACCAGCATTGCTCTGAGAATCAAGTATTCTGTTCAGCACTGGCAGTTTTTGAACCAACGAAACAACAACCGAAAGTAATATAATCAAGAAAACACTGGCGCATAGGTTAAAAAGCACTTTTTTGAGACTTACTTTGATAGATTTCTCCGTTTTGGCAAAAGCACTTACAAAAGCTATTACAAAAAAGGGGAGCATTATAGCGGGTAGGCGAGAAATCGTTAGAAACGAGGAGGCAAATACGAATAAAGCACACGGTAAGCGGAAAAAACTCTTATAGGCGAATAGTACAAGAAATGCAAGCGCACCTATGTATACCGCTGCATGAGATTTGTCATCAAAACCCATAGCAGTGTATGGAAGTCGTTGAACAATCAAATCCTTAATCGCATAGCCATACATCACGACGAGTGCAAGCGGAACTGCCGTTTTCAACGATTTTATTGTATTCTCACGCACCGCAGGCATCTTTGGAACTGACCAAACTAGAAGAATAGCCAAAATGCAGACCGCAAAATACAAATCGTGAACTATTGACCCCCTAATAGCGAATTGGGCGTCAAGCATAATCCATACAGCTGCGACACAGCCAATATACGAAAGAAGAATAGTTATTTCTCTCGTGCCAAGATATCTAGCGAAGCAACCAATCAGCAATGCAACAGCCACAAGCTGAAACAGGTTTGCAACAGAGAATTGCGACCCTGGAACTACATCAACTCCCAGTGGCGCCCCCACGACCAAAATACCCAGACCAATTCTATAGGTCCTGAGTGCAGTATCTGTCACAATATCTTCCCTGATACTTTTCAACATAGGCCTATATCCTTCAGTCTCGCTCGGAATCATCTAACAACAAGTATAAAGAAGGCCCCGGAGGATAATGCCAAATAACACTTACCAAATCGCTGAATCTGAAGTGATATTCATGAAAATTAAAGAGTAGCGTCTATTGATCAGCCATTTATCTGATTCCCTGTAAAACGAAAATGGCCTTACTTCTGCTAAAATAGTCCATATTTTGCATACCAGTCAGAGGTGTATGTTTTAGGAGACGCACGGATGAAAGCCCTCGCCCTGTATTTACCGGCATTTCACGAAATTCCCGAAAACAATCAGTGGTGGGGCGACGGCTTCACAGAGTGGGACAATGTAAAAAGCGGGAAAAGTTACTACCAAGGACATGTACAACCTGTGGAACCCATCCAGAACGATTATTATGATTTAAGCCATTCTGCAGATATAGTCAAACAGATTAAATTAGCTCAATCATATAGTATTTCTGGGTTTATCATGTATCATTACTGGTTTTCACAAGATAAACAGCTGTTTACCAAGCCAGCGAAACTTTTACGCAACCAAATAAAAGAAAAAATCGAATATGCTTTCTGCTGGGCAAACGAATCATGGATCACAACTTGGCACGGGAAAGATCCGAATACCTTAATCGAACAGACCTATGGTCCTGCATCTGAATGGCGATCACACATCGAATACCTGCATACCTTTTTTGAAGATGAACGGTATATCAAAATTAATGGGCATCCGCTATTGTTCATTTATAAGCCCAATAATATTCCTGATTACGAGAATATGCTCGATTTTTGGAACACTGTTCTGGCAAAAAAGGGTATGGAATCAGTTTATGCAGTTGAATTTATCAGTTCAAAGAATCGCACGTTATTCAGCCAAAAAACTAATGCGGTAGTGGAATTCGAACCTCTATACACAACTTACTTTGATTTACCACTTGTTAAAACCGCAAAAAGGGCTTTTGCGAAACTAACTAAACAAATAGACTTTCAGGATTACGATATTCTTTGGAGAAAGATTCTACAGAGGCAAAGAACTTACTCAGGTAAACCAATATTCAAAAGTTGTTTCGTCTCATGGGACAATTCGCCACGTAAAGAAAAAAACAGCATGATTGTAAAAGGTGCAACGGCGGCAAAATTTCAATCTTACTTGTCTCAGCTAGTATCCTCGGACAGGCCTTACACCAGGGACGATTACCTTATTATCAATGCCTGGAACGAGTGGAGTGAGGGTGCTTTTCTCGAACCAAGCAAACAATATGGATATGACTACCTGCAAGCCGTGAAAAATGCCTTGTAAAAACACCATAGGTTGGTTCAGTCCGTAATCCGATACACACGGGCGGATTGAAATTGCGGATCGCTCATCAGAACTGTACTTACCAGCGAAACATTGGGTAGACACTAAAACCCCTGTAGAATCAGTGGGCGACGCGTCTCAGTTTCCCCCGAACGGTCAGCACCGTCCGCAGGTCGCCACCACTCACCTGGACAATCCCCACTCCCAGGGTCCAGCTACAATGACACACCTTCTGGCTGACTAACCTGCAGGAGGTGCATACCGCTTCGGGCGTTGCGTAGGTCTGCATTGGTCGGGATGTATTCGCTGATGAAGGCCCTCTACCGCACGTGACAAGCGTTGAGGCCTGGTCCCACGCACAGCGTCCTCGACGACCCGCGACCAGGTTCGCCCATTAGATATCCTTCTTACCCCCCCCCCTGACAGCCTTAAACCTGCGTAAGCTCAATCAGTACGGTCTTAGTCACTATGCAAATGCAATCAACCGTCTAATGCGCGTATCCAGCCAGGCGACGGCGCAGACCACCTCCACGCCCGGAAACACGTCCTATCGGGAAATGACAAGAACAGCGCCATTGATAACCCCAGACACTCCCTCTCAAACAAGACTAAACTGACAACTTAAACGCCACTATCACTACCCGATAGGCCTCAAGCATCCACAAGGCCAAAAGGGTTCATTGAACCGCCAAGCATAGGCGACACTCACCTGTAGCTGGTTAGGAAATCTTAGCGGCTTTATTAGCAAACTCATCATAATAATGCTTACGCATGCAGGTCAGCACCATTCTTAAAGCCTGGTTCATCTGCTCGGCAGTTCTCCGGAATTCCCCAAAATCTTTCCCGTGTGGGTCTTCTATATCTGCAATATCTGCCACTTTGGGTAGCAATGGCCTTATTGCTGGCGCCGACACGATTACAGAGTACAACCTCTGCTGAATAGTGAGCCCTACTACCATTCTGTGCTGGCCACAATATTCACACAGCTTTGCAAACTCAGTCAGAAGAAAGGTATACTGAACAGCGCTTGGATCAAGAGACACTATATCCTTGCGCTGCCGTTCCTCGAAGCAGAGAATAAGATCCGCTGATTGAACCATGTCAGCGGTCAAGCGTTTTGACCTAAATCGGCTGGAATCTATTCCGACGCTGCTCATAAGTTTCGCGCTGGAAGGGTCCATTGGGTGTTGAGGAAGACCGCGAGTCCCCGCGCTGGTTACGCGCACTGTCGTGCCAGCCAAATAGTGGGCAAGCAGGAGCTCACCCATTGGAGAACGACAGATGTTCCCGGTGCATACGAACATAATCAGCATAGTTTGAGATTAGTGCCCCGAAGCGGAACATGCCGAACCGTCGAAGCTGGGTCCCGAGTCCATCCAACCCATAGGGGTTTGATCTACCCTGAGATCGCTAATGGTTTTCTGCGAAGTCGTGACGTCGAAAGAGTAAGTCACACTCGCACCCGGTGCCAGACTGGCGATACTCGCGTACAGAGTTTTGCCGTTCATCTCGGTCTTGTGCAACTCACTAACTGTTCCGTCCGTCTTAAGATTGCTGATGGCGCCGTCGGCTGGCGGATATATTAGCATCTTCTCGATGCCATAGCCTTGAGGCTGTCCCGCCTGGTTGATGCCGACAATATACGCGGGCAGGGAAGACACCTCCTGACTGTTGAGCGTGTTGGTCATTGTGTAGTAGACATGATAGGTCTGTGAACCATTAGAATGGCAGTGCATACGCGTGACCTTAGCCCTTCTGTGGATGTACCAGTCCATCTTCGACGCGTTTTGCTCAGTGCTATATACTCCAACTGTTGGATGCTCCGCGCTGCTGGAAGACTGCGCAGTGAATCCTGCAGCCGCAATCGTCGTCTCCATATTCTTATCAAAAACATACATAGAGAAATGCCGTCCTTCAGCTGATGAACTCATAACCTGCGCGACTTTAGTTAATTTGCTCATATTAATCTGCGAAAACATTCCACCAATGCTAGCCTCAGCGACTTGCTGGAAGTACATATCCTGCTGAGTTGGGGCATACTCCTTGTAGACTGTGTTCAGTAGGAATTCAGCCGTATTCTGACCGCTTAAAACACGCCCGTCCGAAAGCTTAATATCACCATTAATCTTAATGAGTTCCTGCAGGAAAACCGGGTCCACTAAAATGACTCCATCAATCGGCTGCTTGCTACCCCAAGGGGTTCTCTGCCAAATAGCCTGCATGCTTTCTGCTGATCTAGAAGTATCGGGATACACAGCTAAATCCCTTACATCGAACGACATCTGCAAAGGTCCCCACTGTCGGAAAACGTTGACTTCGTCTGGTGTGGGGTTGCCAATGCCATAGGACAGATAATCCGTATTAGGCTTGAAGTTACCGACCGAAATTTCCCCCTTGTCGGTCGTAATGACACCTATTGAACCTATAAGCCCACCCGAAGAACGGGCTTCTGAGGTTGTCATGGCAAGCAATGCAAAAGTCTGAGGCTTATCGGCACCCAGAAACTGGGGCAGCATTTGGAAGGAATTGGAAAACTGTTGGATTTGCGCAGAAACTTGATTTAATGTCGTCCTCCCAGATAGGTAAGCATCTTTTACGAAGGCACCACGGGGTAACGGCAAATTGTTATATGTTACAACTTGTTTATGCATATCAGCACTGCCTGCCGCAATCGATTTCTGACTCCTCAGTATAGGCTCGACATTAAGCCGGCCATCGCCAGAGCTGAGTTGCGAATGCTCAAGGTTCGATGCCACCGTAAGTAACTCTGGAACAGGTCCGGTAACTATGGCATCCAAGGAATCGGTCATTCCCTGAACTGTCTTGAGATCATTTCCGTATACCGGCGTGCGAGCAGCAGCATTCCATAACGTACCATGAGCTATCACCTTAGCTTCTCGCGTCTCTTTGCTAATGACGGGTAACTGCTGTTTGATATAACCATCAAGAACGCTCCCGTCAGATAGCGTGGAAGAACGGGCCAACATTTCTATGGCCTTCTCCTCGTGTTTTTTCACTTGCTTAGCCTGCGAAAACAATTGATAACCACTCCACCCGAGAATACCTAAAGCCGCTACAAGCGCCAGCAGTATAACCCACAGCAAGTTACGAAAACCATGCTTGTGTCGCACAGAACGTGCTCCTATATGTTTATCTATGGAGCCATTTCCCGGATTCCCTAACATACCCCTCTACGACTTCCTGCAGAAAACGCGCTTAAAGAAACTGCCGAATACTCTTGTATAAATCCACATATTAGAGTGGATAATCTCCATACCACCTTTCCTTGCCAAGCATTTCATTTACTCGAAATACAAGAGATATGCTTCCCTCGGTAATAT
Source organism: Bifidobacterium xylocopae (assembly GCF_003315615.1). Classification (GTDB taxonomy): domain Bacteria; phylum Actinomycetota; class Actinomycetes; order Actinomycetales; family Bifidobacteriaceae; genus Bombiscardovia; species Bombiscardovia xylocopae. Next base: position 184,229 of record NZ_PDCH01000003.1, on the reverse strand, counting down.
CGTGGCTGTATTTCAGCGGTCCTTATAGCGGAGATTATGATAAGAGCAAATTCATCAATCGGCCGGCCGCCACTGGAAACAGCTGCCTTTGCATTGTGCCCAGGGTGTCCAAGAGCGCCAAAACTGATAACCGGTATATCCCAGGAGGTACTAACTATATCATTGGTCTCACATGCAGAGACTTGATTCTGTTGGTCGTCAGGACTTAAGACCATCGGGGTACGTTCTTCGTGGACATGGTTGCCCTCAACAGTCTGAATCCCCAATGGAAAGATGAGATCCATCTCACTACCTGGCGGTTTTACCGTTGCTGGCACAATCATCTGCCTTTCATTGGCCCTTACACCAACCCACTTTCGCTAACGCTAGACGAGTCTCCTATTGAAACGCGATACATGGCATATGCACATAGTATGAAAATCACCCAGCTTCGCTATTAGTCACTTTGGAGATGTCGCTATCCTTCTACCTTTTCTATTATTTTGCTTCGATTCATTATTGTAATAATAATAGTTTTTAGTATGAATCTTCTTGGCATCCGCAAAATTGAATATAAATCCCAGCAATGGGATTTTAGCGACATGCATAGCTTCGACTGTTTCCACTAAATCCTTTTTCTCGCTGATTGTTTTCCCAACGACTAGGCTGAGTCCCCCAGCTCTGCGCCCAAAGACTATGGCATCATTAGCTACCGAAAGAGGAGCGGTATCAATAATCACGTAATCATACTGCGTCAGCGCCTGGTCAACAAGTTCAGTCATTATTCGCGAATTGAGCAAAATACTGGCATTTGCAGGTCGCTTGCCAGCCGGAAGTATATGAAAATTTGTTTTCCAATACTTCTGTACCACATCAAGCGGGGTAGCCTGCCTGGAGAGTATATGGGATAGGCCGACATGTCCTTCAATGCCTAATTTATGCGCCACAGATGGATGGCGTAAATCAGCATCAATCAGTAGCACACTTTTCTCATCTTCAGCGAGTGCTGCCGCTATATTCGTCGATACTGTCGTTTTCCCCTCTCCTGGACTAACCGAAGATATGACCAGTAAACGCCCTTGATCTGCATCTTCCGTAGCGAGGAAAGATAAATTGGTCCGAATGCGACGGAACGCCTCGGCATTAAATCCATTGGGCTCGCTAATGACCGCAAGGTTATGCTCTTTTAATGCTTCGCTCTGCGGGATTTCACCCAGCGGGGAGCCCCCTATAATCTCATGCACATCCTCAGCACTGTCAACTTTCGTATTCAGCATTTCTTTCAGCACTGCTGCTACGATTGCCAGAACAAGGCCTAGGATAGCACCGGCAGTGAGATAGAGTCGAACTTTTGGCGAACTCTGCGAACTGGGTTCTTGCGCCCTTTGTACAAGGGATAACCTGACCGACGATTTCTCCCCTTTCCCGGCATAAAGAGCAGAAGATATCTGTCTCGAAAGACTTTCGGCTACGCTATTTGCAATAACCGCAGATTCCTGCCGGTTAGGGCCGACCACAGTTATATCTACCATGAACGTGTCGGCCGGATTGGTAGCAGAAACCAAATCGGCAAGTTGCTTAACGCTCATAGTAAGCCCTAAGTCATCTATGACAGGCTTCAGTACAGATTCAGTTTTAACCAGTTGCGGATACGTTTGAATTTGCGTCGACAAATATGAAGTTCCAGAACTCATTTCTGCTGTGTTCTGCTCCGTATTAGCCTGCCCAGTATATGTTGCAAGTAGCTCAGCCGTCGCAGTGTACTTCGGCGGCATCATAAAAGCAACAGTTGCTACTGCCGCGATAACAACAGCAAATGTTATGAACGCAGTTGTAAGGTGCTTGCGCAGAATTCGTAACAGATCAGCAATGGCCACGGTATTGTCCTCATTCTTAGCGGGTTCAGAAACATCTTACACTAGGCTATACAGCGGCAAGAATGATTCATGCAAGTCATCACACATCCGCTGCTATATAATAGCCTTTACAGAATAGGCACCACTGCTGTGTGTAAGTGTATTCGGGCTGTGGGGGAGAAGCGAATTAATACAACGAAGGGGAAAATGCTGTGACTTATGCGGAAAATCGATTCTCCTCGGCTAAAGTAACTGGAATAGTCAACTTCGCCAGTGCAGCTTATAGCGACCAACGGTCCTATTCGTCCCTGAACACTGACTCCGCTCAGTTGAGGTTCACCAACCAGCAATTCGACCAAACCCCTAATGCCCACCCGGCTCTGCAGCAGCTGAGGCGAACCCCCGCATGGAGATATGCATATGTGGCGAGCCTGGTGGCTGTCGATGCCGTGGCAATGCTGTTCGCATTGGTGTTTTGCTTGACATTGAACCCCGCAACTTATGAAGGGTTAGAATCGCACCTGTCCGTTCAGGCATTTGCAGTTTTGCAGTGTGCGGTTTGGATCATATGCCTCTTGTTATGCGGGACATATCATAGGCACGTAATGTCCGAAGGATACGAACTGTACACAAAAATCATTAATGCATCTATCCTCACAGTAGTCTTCACTAGCTTCTCGGTCTACATGCTCAGCCTGAACCTGCCCCGCACCTCGGTGATTACTGCACCGCTGATGGCTGGACTTCTGGAGACATTCAACCGTTGGCAGATGCGCAGAATTCTTCACCACTGGAGGACGAAAGGCGAGTGTCAATACCACGCGGTCATCATCGGGTCCCCCGAAGGTATTGACGCCATGGTCAGCAAGCTCAGCAAAAGCAAGTCCAGTGGCTATCGGCCTATAGCAGTCTGCCCGATTGCACGTGATCCAGAATGTACGGACGGAAGCATCGTAGCGGTTCCGTACGAAGGTCAAACCCATACGGCTGTACCGACAACCAGTGACGGAACAACTGAGGGACCAGACGTGTATATCGATTCCCAGGAAAACACGGAAGGCGATGATGCCGAACTGCCGGTTATCACCTATAGCTCAAACCTGCCACGCACCGCTGAACGGATGGGCGCTCAAATTGTCATCGTCGCTGACGTGATTTCGCGTGACAACGAAGTCATGCACACGCTGCCGCTGGCCGTTGAATCACTCGGCATTGAACTGGCGGTGTCGGTTTCCGTGGCCGATATCAGCGCCCACCGCATCGACTTGGATTATTCAGGTAATCAGCCCATACTTATCGCCACCTTGCCTCAGTACTCCTTCACAACCCGTTTCGTCAAGCGGTTGATGGATATCATCGGTTCTACCATTGCGCTTATCATTTCGGGACCGCTTATCATTCTGCCCGCGGCAGTCGCAATCAAGCTGGAGGACCACGGGCCGGCCTTTTATAGGCAGCGACGCGTCGGTCGTAACGAAGTTCCCTTTGATTGTTACAAACTGCGATCGATGAAAGTGAATGCCGACAAGTTGGATGGCAGCATGGCCCAATCCACCGGGCAACAGCTTGGGGCGCTCTTCAAAGTCAAAGACGATCCACGTGTGACTAAGGTTGGCCGCTTCATCCGCAAGTATTCAATCGATGAATTCCCTCAGTTCCTTAATGTTCTCAAAGGCGACATGTCGCTCGTCGGTCCTAGACCCCAGCGGCAATATGAAGTCGATTCGTATGGCCCCCTATACTCTACACGTCTGCTGGTGCGTCCTGGTATCACTGGCCCATGGCAGATTTCCGGACGCAGCGACCTCTCCCAGGAAGAGGCCGAGCAACTTGACATTTCATATATTCAACGCTGGTCGATTACCGGCGACATAGCGATTCTGGCCAAGACTTTTACTGCAGTCATCCGTCATAAAGGTTCCTATTGAAAGATCTCACACCTATACAGGTTGAAGACCATGTGACGAGCGCTATACCGCTTCGACAGCAGTTATAGTGGCACACGTAACAGCCCGTCAATATCCCACAATCCCAGTACTTTGCATCCAGCAACCCCCGCTATCGGTTGGTGGCGAAGCTTTGTCGGCAGGCATAGACGGTAAGGCTCTTGGGCCATAGTACCAAGCCTCCTACTAGAGGGTGGATCGAACCAGGTACGACTTGATGGTATTGATGGTGATTTAGTTGGCGTAGACCATAGGCAGACACTGCCAGCCGGAGCCCTCCTGCCGACAGTGTCGGCTATGACCGCCCCGATATGCTGGCCGCCGAAGTAAGAGGTCGGCCCTGTCGCGGAAATCGGCGCTGTTCATGACCTTTTGGGAGAGGCGGGATGCCGTCCTGGTCCAGGTTGACCTGGACATCACCCTCGTGCGCGAACCCGCAGGCAGCCTCGGCCATACACCGGTCAGCTGTAGCAGGCATAACCACGGCCGCCGCCGCTTTCAGCGTGGACGGTGTCTAGCCTGTGTACTTCGTGACCGACACCAGGGAGGAAGGCGTGAAGTCGCCGGCGATTGAGCGGAAGCCCAGCTCATCCACCGGCCTGGGTTACCTGGTTGACCATGTACTGCCCGATCGCTTTGAAGACCATGCACACTCCACAGGTCGGGCACACTCTTGCCAGCCGCTATGGCGCTGAGCAGCTGCATATACTCCTTTTCGTTGGAGCCAACATTCACCGCCTTGACGCGCACGCCGAGGATTGCCCGCTCATAGGCCTGGGTGAAATCGCCAATCATAGACTGCCAGATCCACCGGGTGATCTCGACCAAAACTGTCACCATCGCATGCTGGCCCACAGCCCGAGGTCAACAGGTCGAGCGCCGCAGTCAGGAACGCGGCCACAGACCTTGCTCATTTACCTGACCGGCTGGCACCAATGCATCCTTTTGACATCCTCGTGAGCCACTTCTCATCCACTGCGGCCTGTGCAGCACGTACACATACTACCGATATGGTGGTTCGCCAGACTGCCGTGCATGCTGACTTTCCGACAAGAGCAGAATACGACGCATTTCGAACTTTCCGAATGCCAAAAGTCAGCAAAAAAAAAACAGGCAGGGCAGTCTGCTTGGAGGCAATTCGGTGCACTGATGAGGACGGACGCGGGAAGGCGACACACGATAGAAGTCAACCTGAATGGGACCTGGGGCTTCTACCTGGATGGCGGAGATGAGCGGCACGTGATCACCGTGCCAACCTGGTGGGCCGGCCTGCCGAAAACCAGCCCCGGCTATCCGGTCGAGCTGGAGCCAAGGATTCCCACCAAGGCGTGTGCCGGCGGGCCTTCCAGCTGGGCACGGTGCCCACCCTGGGCAAGGAGTGGTTAGATGATGTAGCGGTGGGGCCAGAGTCAGCCAAAGGCTACGATGACCCTGCTCCCCTAGGACCCGGATATCACCGAGGCCTCAAAACCGGGAACAACCAACTGGAGATTGAGGTCTGGAACGTCAAGCAGCTGACCGAGGATGAGCCGGTGCCTGAGGAGTGACCCGAGCGCGCCCCCTCTTCCACTGCGGCACCAAGAACATCGGCGACCATGGGGACATCGGCGCTAGTGTACGGTTGGTCGACCGCCCCAAGGTACACATCGATAACCTGCAGATCATTCCCGACTCCAAACACAACGCCGACCCACAACGACGAACTGACCCTCAAGGCTCCGCTCGTTAACCACACCGGCCAGGTGGCCAAGCTCACCCAGGATGCCTACGTCAAGTCCTAGAAGCAGCAGCTCAGCTCAGAGACCGATGCTCCGGCCCCTGACCCTCAAGACGCCCAGGTTGAGCTGGCGCCGCGCTCCAGCTAGGTGGTCAACCTAACCGCAAACCTTGGCCCAATGTCCGCTCCCAATCGCGCACTAGCCCATTCCTCTACCCGACAGACGCCAGACTGACCCGGACCGCAAGCAGCAAACAGGGCAACACAACCTGTGAGCACTCTGGCTTCCGCCAGTTCTGACGCGAGTGCGATCGCTACATGATGAACAGCCTGCCAATCCGTCTGTGTGGCGATTCTCCTTTCCTGCTCAACCAGGACAATCGCGACCTGATCGAAGAAATCGGCGACGCTACGGTGGGGAGAGGGATCCCGGACAAGGAACATCCATCAGACACCATGGCCGCCGCCCGGATCGGCACCTACCGGCATGCCAACGCGAACATCCTGCGCAACCACATCCGCTCCATCCCCTCCGATGCCCTGGAGAGCCACGTAGACGAGACCGACTGGCTGATCGAGCAGGAGAGCGCCTTCTGGAGCCCGGGCTCTGCCTCAACGGCCGGCAACCCCATCTAGGCCGGGGAAGACTCTATCCGCGACATCTACCACGAGCGGCTCAAAGCGAGCCGGACACAATTACCTAAGCCGATTTCAGCCGTGAGGCGTGCAGGGCGACCCGCGGCGTGCGCACCACACGCATACCAGTCCGAGAGCCCTCTTGCCTGCCCATGTTCATCCGCGACAACATCGAGCGCTTCATACCCCCCTGGACCAGGCGCTCACCACTCGTGGGCTCAACCCCAAGCTGCTCATACGCGCCCAGTTCGATCCCTTCCCCAACAATCCGGGTGTCGACCGCTGGATTGAGTGCGGCGGCTATCAATACTTTGCGAACTCCTACGCGGATGCAACCGCTTACGACAAGGAGCCCCGCCTGAACCAACCCCACAAGACATACGAATCCGGCTCTGTCAGCGAACGCACGATCATCGCCCACAACGAGGAGGAAATCTGCGGCACCCGGCTGAAACTGAACTGGCGGTTGATCTGGCAGAGCGTGGCCGACGGCAGCTGCCACACCACCAAGGAGGACTCGTGGGGCCCGGACACGCATTACGCCGAGCACTGGGAAACGCCGGCCAGCATCCAGATGCCCGTTGAGGCAGCGGGCGAGGGTGCCAATCTGGTCCTGACTCTGACTGTGCACATGGAGGGCCAGAAAGTCCATCGGGAGGACAACTTCCTAGGTTGGATCGACCAGGCAGGTGGAACAAGGCTGACCGTACGCGGCACTGAACGCAACCCGGGCACCCAGGGATGGGAGTCGTGGACCGTAAAGCACGTCGTCCACCTGCCCCCCCCCCCAAGAGGCCAGCGCCATGAGCGAGCGCTGGACCTCCCACATGGAGGACGATGCCAAGGGTGCCTTCCAGCTGGAAGAGGCTTCGGACGACTTCTGCCACGAGTAGAACACCTTCTACAGCTTCAACGCCGCACCCATCGAACTGGGCAGTGATCACCAGGACCGGACGGTCTTCACCCGTAAAAACGGCGAGAAAACCAGCTTCAAGGTCTCCTTTACCGCGGGTGGACCTTGCCACTGAAGCGGGTCTGAAAGATGTCGGCCTACAGCGGCACCCGCATCAGCTCCTATGAGCTCACCCTGCGCAACCTGACCGGGAGGCAAAAGCCAGGTGGTCAAGGCCCGTCACCGGCCAACCCTCGGCCAGCGTGGGCAATCTGATGCTCGGCAACTACACGGTCTCGGTCATCGCAGTCAATGCGATCAGCATGTCCGCCGAATCCAGCCCCTCCCTTCCCTGCATCATCAAGTGATCGCAGATCCCAGACCGGGCCCACCCATTGTCGTTCCAGCAGTAATTAATAAAGCGAGATAGGCAGAGCAGCTCTGATGGGCGAATCGCAAGATGCGTCCAAGTCTAGAAAGCTGCGGAGTTCAATATCATCGGCTTCGGAACAGGCGGCGCCGCCAACAACGCCGGTTGGCAGATGATGAACCTCATCCTGACCATCTACTACATCTACATCGGAATCGTCCCGATAGTGGGGGCCAGAATCTTTCTGGGGCACGGCTCTTCCAAGCGGTGGTCTACCTACTTGCCGGCAGCCTCACCTACAACTTCAAGTCCGGAGCGAATCGCAGGACGGATGGACCTGCGCATCCGCCGGATCGGGCCCGTCAAGATCGACGTGGAGGCGGCTACAGGCGCAACAGTGATCGAGAACCGGCTGCTGGACGCGATCATCGCCTATAACAACCTGATTGCTGCGGGCCCGACGAACCGCCTGCAGGCCGACGGTCTGCACATCCTTCGACCTGTCGGCCATCGGCTTCGATAACACCCTGATCGCCCCGATTGTGACTTCACCAATCACCACGACCCGCATCCCTCATACTCAGATCGGGTAGGCAGCGGTCGATACCATGCTGGGGCACACACCCAAGCGTCTGGTCTCCTCTCGGCACGGTAAGCTCAAGGCCTGGCTGTCCGAGCAGGGGGTCCCCTGTACGAATCCGTCCTTCAGGGTGGTGTAGGCGGACACCTACCTGATTATGCGGCGCGGCACCGGCAAGCGCGTAGTCCGCTCCGGCGTTTGACTTCAAGCACACTTGAAGTGATACCTATGAAACAGACCGGCGCATCGTGGCCGCCGGAAGCCGAAAGGATGCAGGCATGGCAATCAAGCAGACAGCCGGGCATGACCAGCTGGGGGAGTTCGCCCCCCTGTTCGCCCATTTGAACGACGACGTGCTCTTCGGGGAGGTGTGGTCCCGCGAGCGCCGGATGAGCGCCCACGACCGCTCCTTGATCACCTGCGCAGGACTCCTGTCCATGGGGCTTTTCCCCCAGTTGGAGAGCCACATGGGCATCGCCAAGCGCAACGGTGTGACACGCAACGAGATGGTGGAGCTTATCACGCATCTGTCCTTCTACGCGGGCTGGCCAAAGGCCTGGTCCGCTTTCGGACTCGCCAAGAAGATTTTCGGTGGTGACGCGGGCGCGGATGCCACCGCCGAAGCCGATGCAAGCGGCGCCCGCCCCGTCGCCGACCACGGCCCCTACCCCCTGGGCGAGCCGGCCGACGGACCCAACTTCACCGGCCACGCCTGGGTGCATTATCTGACCGAGCCAGGCGCGGAGTGCGGCGCCGGGAATGTGACCTTCGAGCCCGGCTGCGTCAACAGCTGGCACACCCACCCGCACGGCCAGCTCCTGCTGGTGACGGCCGGCCGCGGCTGGGAGCAGGAGGAAGGCCATGCCGCACGCGAGCTCAAGCCCGGCGACGTGGTCTTCTGCCCCGCCGGCGTCAAGCACTGGCACGGCGCTTCGCGAGGCTCCTCGCTGACTCACGTGGCCGTCACCCCGGCCCAGCCCGGCGAAGAGGTCGTCACCTGGCTTGATTTTCCCGACGCAGAGGAGGTCGCCCGACTGGGCTGATTCCGGACGGGCAGGTAGCCGGTTGACCACCCCGGACCCGCGACGGGCGGGATCTGGACCGGTTGCCGGCTGCCCGTAAGATGGGGATTATGGCACAGAAGAAAGGCCCGACCAAAGGTTCGGGCGGCAAACATCGGGGCAAGCTGCGCGGCCGGGGCCCCACCCCCAGGGCGGAGGACCGCGTCTACCACAAGGCATACAAGGCCAAGCAGCAGGCCCTCAAAAGGCAGGCTGCCGACCCCCGGCTGGCGGCGCGGCGGCGGGCCGACCGCTTCGGCGGCGACCCTAGCGACCTGGTGATCGGGCGCAACTCGGTTCTGGAGGCTCTGCGGGTCGGGGTACCGTCCAGCCAGCTCTATATAGCTGCACGCATCGAGCACGACGACCGCACCCGCGAGATCATCAAGCTGGCCGGCAAGGAGGGGCTTAACCTGCTGGAGGCCGACCGCCTGGAGATGGACCGGATCGCCCACTCCGGCAACCACCAGGGCATCATTCTCAAGACGCAGCCTTATGAGTACGCAACACTGGCGGACTTGGCGGAGAAGGCCGAGCACCATGCCAGCGCCATGGCCGGCGTAGGCGGCGCTGCCGCCATGGCCGCCCGTCCGCTCTTCATAGCCCTGGATGGGGTGACCGATCCGCAGAACCTGGGCGCCGTGATTCGCTCGGCAGCGGCTTTCGGGGCCTCTGGCGTGATTCTGCCTGAGCGTCGGTCCGCATCGGTGACGGCGGCGGCTTGGAAGGTCTCCGCCGGAGCGGCTGCACACCTGCCGGTGGCCCGAGTGGTGAACCTGACCAAAGCCATTGAGGGGTTGCGTGAACGCGGCTATTATGCGGTTGGACTGGATGGCGGCGGGCGGGCCCTGGTCGGCGAGACCGGATTCGAGTCAGACCCGCTGGTCGTGGTCCTCGGATCCGAGGGGAAGGGGCTGAGCAGACTGGTGCGGGAGACCTGCGACGTAATCGCAGGCATCCCGATCTCCTCCTCGGTCGAATCCCTGAACGCCTCTGTCGCAGCGGGCATATCCCTGTACGCGGTGTCCACCGCCCGTCGCAAAGCCGGCGACGTACAGACAGCGCAGTAAGCAGTAAGCAAGCAACGAGGAGCATTACGAGGAAGGGCCGGGCAGTGAAATCACGACGGCCGGGCCCTTTTCTCGCTTTCCCGGCAGCCCGGATTCGCCGGATGAAGCTTCAGCTGGCCCAGACCGAATCGTCCTGATCGTCCCGGTAGATATCGTCCACGTCATCGGAATCGGCGGAATCGTTCCTGCCGAGACCGCCGTCATGGATGCCTGTGCCCCGATCAAGGTCACAATGCTCCCGGTCGCCATCGCCGGCGGCCTTGTTCCAACGCTGGTCGTCGTCCACCACTGACGAATCGGCCTCCTCATTGATGGTCGTCATTGTATCGGCGTCCAGCTTGTACTCTGGCAGCGATTCGTCGATATAGTCGCGTACCGCCTCGGCCATGGGCACATCGTGACCGGCCTGCTCGGCGAGCAGCCAGCGCTTGGTCAGCACCTCATGGAAGAACTGGGCGGGCTCGATCCGGCTGCGGTATTCGGCCGGAATCATGCGCACGGTGGGCTCGAAAACCTCCCGCATCCAGTCGGTCGCCACAATCTCCATGTCCTCGCCTTGCCGCCAGGTAGACGTGCGGTAGACATCCAAATCGTTGAGGAGCCGCCGGGCCTGGTTCTCCTGCACATCCAGCCCGGTCAGGCGCAGGAGCTTGCGCGACGCATAGCCCGCATCGACTACACGCGGACGGACCAGGACGCGCTTCCCATCCTCGTCGGTCTTCATCTCCAACTCGTCCACATCGAAACCCAGGTCGTTGAGCCTGGCCACACGTTTCTCGATCTTCCACATCTCGTCCGGGGAGAAGGACTCCTCGTCGGTCAGGGCCGACCAAAGCGAGTGGTATCGCCCGGCCAACCTGTTGCCGACAGAGACCTCGTCCACGTCCGGTGAGAGCAGGTCGCCGGAGTTCAGGTCCATCAACTCGCCAATGATGTTGGTGCGCGCCAGATCGATGTCGTACTCGCGCTGGCCGTCGGTCAGGGTCGGGTAGAGGGCGCCGGTCTCGGCATCCACCAGGAAAGCCGCGAAAGAGTCGGCATCGCGCAGGAAGAGCACGTTGGACAGCGAAACATCTCCCCAGTAGAAGCCACCCAGGTGGAGACGGACCAGCAGTACAGCCAGGGCGTCGATCAGCCGCTCGGCGGTGTCGGGGCGCAGGTTGCGGGCGAACAAGGCGCGGTAGGGCAGGGAGAATTTGAGATGCCTGGTGACCAGCATGGCCTCCAGCGGCTTGCCGTCGCGGTCGTGGCGCCCGGTGACGACGGCGATCGGTGTGACCGTCGGCAGATTCAGCTTTTGCAGCTTGCGCAGAAGCTCGTACTCCCTCTCGGCCACACGCTGGGTGATCTCCTTCATCGCGTAGACCTCGTCGCCCACATGGACGAAACGGACCACATGCCGGGAGATGCCGCGGGGTAGGTTCGCCAGGAGCTCCTTGGGCCAGGTGGCCAAGGGCCATTCCCAGGGCAGGGTGAACATCTTGGGATTGGAGGATGCCGCGGTGATGCGCAGTGCTTCGGGAGCACGGTCCTCGTCCGGTCCGGGGGGAACCTGGACCGACGTGGCCTTGACGGCCCTGGGGTCAAGCCCTCCTGCGGCCCGTAGGCCTGCGTCCGCCGGCCTGTTCACCATGATCATGCCTCCTAATCTAATCGCCGCCCGCCACAGCCACATGCGGCCACGTCAGGGAGCGGGCATGGAAGCGGCCTCACGCATTGTGTGCATGAGGCCGCTTGGGCGGACGCGAGAGAGAAGAGGAGAAAGATACGTCCGCTGGGCACGCAGGGGCAGGGACCCGGTCCCCCGCCCCGCGTACGGAACCGGCCTGCCGTCAGTTCAGACGCAGCTCGGTCGAAGGCGCGAACAGGTGCATCTTGGCGGGGTCGATGTGGATCTTGACCACATCGCCCACCTTCGGCAGCTGACGCGGGTTGACGCGGATGGTGGTCAGCTTGTTCTGATCGGACATCACCGTGGCCTTCTCGGCTGCGGAGTCGTCGGTCAGGATGTTGCCGTAGATGTAGCCGTCCGAGCCCAGGTCTTCGACATTGGCCACGGACAGGGAGAAGGCGTCCGCTTCTCCGGCGCCGGCCAGTGAGGCGTCCTCGGGGCGGAAGCCGACCACGATGCGGCCGTTGTCCTCGGCTGTGAGCTTGTCGACGGCTTCACGCGGCAGGGACACCGTATCCTCGCCGATCTTGGCGTGGCCATCCACGACCGGATGGATGTTGATGTTCATCGACGGCGAGCCGATGAATCCAGCCACGAAGACGTTGTCAGGGTGATCGTAGAGCTCGGTCGGCGCGCCCACCTGCTGCAGGATGCCCAGCTTGATGACCGCGATCCGGTCGCCCATGGTAAGGGCCTCGGTCTGGTCGTGGGTCACGTACAGGGTGGTCACTCCCAGCTGCCGCTGGAGGGCCGCGATCTGGGTGCGGGTCTGCACACGCAGCTTGGCGTCCAGGTTCGACAGGGGCTCGTCCATCAGGAAGACCTTCGGCTGGCGGACGATGGCGCGCCCCATGGCCACACGCTGCCGCTGGCCGCCGGACAGGGCCTTGGGCTTGCGGTCCAGGAATTCGGTCAGATCCAAAATTTCGGCAGCCTTTTCGACCCGCTGACGGATCTCGTCCTTGGGGGTGCCAGCGATTTTCAAGGCGAAGCCCATGTTGTCGGCCACTGTCATGTGGGGGTAGAGGGCATAGTTCTGGAAGACCATGGCAATGTCACGGTCCTTGGGCTGCATGGTCGTGACATCCTTGCCCCCAATCATGATCCGACCCTTGTTGACCTCCTCAAGGCCCGCCAGCATGCGCAGGGTCGTGGACTTGCCACAGCCCGAGGGGCCGACAAGCACGAGGAATTCGCCGTCCTTGATGTCCAAACTGAGGTCATCCACCGAAGGGTCATCATTGCCCGGGTAGATGCGGGTCACATGCTCGAATACCACTTCCGCCATTGTTCATCCTTTCATCGGCAGGTACGTGCCGAACGATCCGTAGTGAAGGGGTTCCACTGTGGTACCGCCTCGAGCCCGGCCATCCATGGTGGGGTCGCAGAACGGTTTTGACTTTTCGCTTAAGAGACACTCTCCCTTGAGCCAATGCCAGTATACACCTGAAACCGCCCCTGCCAGCGCAATGCAGGCCATTGGATGGAACACAAAATCACCCGGTACATCAACGTACCTCGAAACCTTGCCCCTTGGCATAAGACCTCAGATCTCTCTGCCAGGCTGATATCCCATCAGACAGCTGAATCTCGCCGCCGAAGGCCTTGCCTACGAAATCGCCATACTTGCCCCTTGCATAGACCTCGAAAGGCAGGAACTGATAGTCGGTGGATACTTGGGAAGCCCCCTGGGCGAGTACCTCATTGAACTTCTGGCCGCCGAAGTACTCCACATCCTGACCTTGGGCATTTTTGACTGTTGTGGCGCCCAGGAACTCCTTGGACTTCAGCGTCTTGGGGTCGGCCGGGAATGCACCACCTTCAACCCTTGTCCTGATGCCCGCAGCGTCATGGTTCGCAAACTCTATGAACTGCCAGGCCGCATCTTCTTTCGTTGTCTGTGCCATGACCACCAGGGACGAGCCGCCAAGCTCAGAGTTCCTGGTCTTCCCATCAGGCGTGGGCATCGGAGCCACACGCCACTTGCCAGCCGCGCCGGGGGCTGAATTGGCGAAATTTGCTGGCATCCATGCACCTGTCAAAAGCCCGGCGAGCGAACCATCGCTGAACCCCTTGAACCATTCCTCAGTCCAGGGCGCTGTCTTAGTGTCCATCAATCCTTCGGAGATCATCTTTTGCCAGAACTGCGTGAACTCCCGGGTCCTGGCGTCTCCAGTGAGGTTGATGGTCACCTGCGACCCGTCCGCCGATGTTTTGAAGGGATGGCCGCCGGACAGCCAGGCCATTGAATCGAACACACCGGCATCGCCATAGTCGACCATGATCATGGAGCCGGCTGCCTTGATCCTTTTTGCTGCTTCGTAATACTGGTCCCAAGTCCTGACCCGAGTGGCGTCGACACCTGCCTTGTCGAAGACGTCCTTGTTGTAGAAGAAAGCCATTGGACCCGAATCCATGGGCAAACCATATACCTTGCCGCCCCACTGGACCGAAGCCCATGTACCCGGGGTGTAGAATCCCTTGTAACCGTTAGTTCGATCGGTGATATCAATCAGGTGCTTACCGATGACGTACTGAGGTATCGCCATGTATTCGATCTGAGCCACATCGGGAACACCGGATCCCGCCTGTAGTGCGTTGTCCAAAGCGGTATAAGCCTTATTCCCCGTGCCCACGTTCTGCAGCTTGACCTTGATGCCGGGGTTCTTGGCCTCGAATTTGGCCACCACCCCCATGAGGGTCGGTTCCCAGGCCCACACACTCAATTCGGTTCGGCTGGCGGACCCCGAAGAGTCCACAGAGGCAACGGAGCCGCCAGAACCACATGCAGCCAATCCAATAAGCACGGCTCCGCTGGTCATCAGAGCCAGCAGCTTACGTATTGCAGTGAACCTCATCGTTTCCACTTCCTTCCCGGACCGCGTTTCACGGCCATGGATGAAGCAACCCCCGTATATAGTCATGCACCGAGCCTGACCAAGTCCAGCCAATCGTCACCCACTCCTCGCTGAGGGGCGCAAAGGCCAAAGCCGACTGACGGGCGCTACTACTGCGCTACCCATAATACACGTCTCGTCTGGGTAAAAACAGGAAAATGACAACGGCGTCCCCCTGGCCCGTTGCGGGCCAGGGGGACGCCGACGATTAATTAGTTCTGTGCCCGACAGCCGGATTCGTCCGATTTTCGAAGACCATCAGTCACTTGACCTCGAAGCCCTGCTGCTTGGCATACGAAACCATGTCCTTCTGCCACGCAGCGATGCCGTCGGTCAGCTTGGCGTCGCCGGTGAATGACTTACCGGTGAAGTCGCCGTACTTCCCACGAGCATAGACTTCGAAAGGCAGGAACTGGTAACCGGTGGAGACGGATTCGGCCGCCTGCGCCAAGACCTCGTTATACTTCTGGCCACCAAAATATTCCACATCTTGTCCATCAGAGTTCTTGACCGTGCTGGCATCCAGGAATTCACTGGACTTCATGGTCTTGGTGTCAGCAGGGAAAGCGCCACCCTTGACCCGGGTGGAGACACCTTCAGAGTCGTGGTTGGCGAACTCGATGAACTTGTATGCCGCGTCGGCCTTTTTGGTCGAGGATATGATGCCCAGCGAGGAACCACCGTTCTCGGCATCGGTCGCCTTACCGTCAAGCGTAGGCATGGGTGCCACGCGCCACTTGCCAGCACCGCTCGCAGCGGAATTAGCAAGATTGGCCGGCATCCAAGCCCCGGTCAGCAGGGAGGCGATCGAACCGTCGGTCATGGCCTTGAACCAATCCTCGGACCAGCCGGCAGTCTTGGTGTCGATCAGGCCTTCGGAAATCATCTTCTGCCAGAACTCGGTGAATTCCTTGGCCCTCTCATCGCCGGTCAGGTTGAGGGTGACGTTCTTGCCGTCGGCCGAGGTCTTAAAGGGGTGGCCACCTGCCAGCCAGACCATCGAGTCGTAGAAACCAGCGTCGCCGGAATCCGAGGTGATGTAGGAACCGACAGCCTTGACCTTCTTGGCTGCCTCGTAGTACTCATCCCAGGTTTTGATCTGGCTGGCGTCCACGCCCGCCTTATCGAAAACATCCTTGTTGTAGAAGAAAGCCATGGGGCCAGAGTCCATGGGTAAACCATATACCTTGCCGCCCCACTGGACCGAAGCCCATGTACCCGGGGAGTAGAAGCCCTTAAAGCCGTTGGTCTTATCGGTGATATCCATCAGATGCTTGCCGATGGCGTACTGCGGGATAGCATAATACTCGATCTGAGCCACATCAGGCGCGCCCGAACCGGCCTGGATGGCGTTATCGAGAGCTGTGTATTCCTTGGTGTTGGTGCCCACGTTCTGGAGTTTGATCTTGATATCAGGGTTCTTGGCCTCGAACTTCTTGACGACGCCTTTCAGTGTGGGTTCCCAGGCCCACACACTCAGTTCGGTCTTTTCGCCACTCTTGCTTGCACCGGACGAACTTCCGGAACCGCCGCAAGCCGCCAGACTGGACACCATGGCAAGGCCAGCCACGAGGGCCAGGCCCTTCTTAGCCGCTGTGAACTTCATTGTTCCTCGTCTCCTTCCTTCAGCCGCCGGACGACGGCTGTAAACAGGCAATCCACAAGTCCGGCCGACCCAGCGATGGCGATGTCGTACCCCCCTCGCCATTGAGGACCAGCCTTCTCCCCGGCATATGGCCGAAGCCACCGACAGGAATGGTTGCGATAACATCTAGTATTATACACGCCTCTCGTATAGAACAAGCCGCTCTATGGACACGACACTTGGTATCGCAATCAGTGAGCCCGAGATTTGCGCAGCCAGCCCGGCCTCTCTCCTATCGCCTTAGCACCAGCACACCATTCGGCTCGACAACAGCTTGGCCGTCACCCCCAAGCCGGGCCAAAGACGCCACCAAAGGGCACCCCTCCACTTGAACGTGCACCGGACGCGCCCTCCTATTGAAGAGGAAGAGGAACCGCCTGCCATGATCCTCACTCACACGCTCAACGCGAAGCAAGTCACCGTCGCCGACCTGCTGGCCATTCTCCAAACCCATGGCCTGCATCATGGCGGGCAGACTACGCGACAGCCCTTCTCGACCAAGCTTGCAGCCCACGTAAACGGCACGCCCCCGGCCGAAAGTATTGACCGTAATGGCCGGAACCCCGTCCAAACCAGTCCTCTTCTCGGCCCTGTAAGTGACCAGAACCTTGGCACTCGGCGCGACAGAGGTAATCATGTCCGCCATATCACGAGCCACGGTCCCGTTGCTCAGGTCCAGATGGTCCAGCGCCCCTTCATCAGGACCCATCGGCACGAACTCCTCGGAACGTACGCCGACCACATCGCGGATGGAGCCGGGATAACCACCCAGCCAGATATGGTCACGCTCGTCCGCGATACCAGTGCAGTAAGTGGCGAAAAGCCTGCCTCCGGCCGATACATAATCGTGGACCCGGCGCGTATTGGCGCCATCCAGCAGGTAGACTGCCGGCAGAACCGCAACTTCGTACGAGTCCCAAGGACCACGGACCGGCACTACATCCGCCGTCAATCCTTGATCGGCCAAAGCCCGGAACCAGTCCAGAGGTTCGGTCCAATGCCGCACGCTCTGCGAGGGGGTGGCGGTATGCTCGGTGGCCCATTCGCTCTCGTAGTCGAAGACCACCGCCACCCTGGACTTAGCGAGACGGGTGCCAGACAAGCCATGGTCAGCAAGCAACCCCAAGTCTTTGCCCAACTCGCACACGTCACGGTATATCTGCGAATCGGCTCCCGAGTGAGGCAGCATGGCTGTATGGAACTTCTCAGCACCTGCACGGGACTGCCTCCACTGGAAATAGCAAATGGCATCTGCCCCGAAAGCCAGGTGGGCCAGCGAGTCCCGCACAAGCTGACCGGGCTCCTTGCGGTAGTTGATAGGCCGCCAATTGACCGCTCCGGTGGACTGCTCCATCAGCCACCATGGTTTTTTGCGGGCGATGCCATCCACCAAGGAGGCCGAGTAGGCCAGTTCGTCAAGATGCGCTTCGCCAGGTGCGAAGTAGTGGTCGTTTGAAACGAAATCCACTTCGCGCCCCCAGTCATCGTAATCCAGGTTCGTGCCCGCAGCCGAGACCATGAAATTCGTCGTGGCAGGCAAATTCGGGCATATCTTCCGGAGGACGTCGCGTTCGGCCCTATAGAAGTCCTTGAGTGCGTCCGAACTGAATCGCTTGTAGTCCAGGAGCTTCCCCGGGTTCATGAAATTGCCTTCGCCGATATAACGCGGCGGCAGAATCTGGGAGAAATCATCCAAGTGTTGGGCCCAAAACGCCGTGCCCCATGCTTCGTTTACCGCTTCAATCGTGCCATACCGTCGCCTGCACCAATCCTGGAAGGCACGCATGGCATCATCGGAGTAGTCAAAACGGTTATGGCAACCGTATTCGTTGCCCACATGCCAGCCGACGATCACAGGATCTTCCTTATAGTGCTCCGCCATGGCACGGCAAAGCCTGAGGGCGTAGCCGCGGTATATGGGGCTGGTTGGCCGCCAATGCTGCCGCGCACCGGGCCAGGCCACATCACCGCGTTCATCGCGCCAGAGCACCTCGGGATGGGATTGTGTAAGCCACATAGGCGGCGATGCGGTGGCGGATGCCATCAAGGCATGGATGCCTGCCCGACCGAGCTTGGACAGCACCCTATCCAGCCAGGCGAAATCATAGACGCCTTCGCGCGGCTCCAGCTTGGACCAGGAGAATATGGCCAATGACACCACATTGACTCCGGCCCGCTTCATCAGCTCGATATCCTCGTCCCATACACACTCAGGCCATTGATCAGGATTGTAATCCCCCCCATACCAGATTCGTCCTGCTGGCCAGTCTGCGGCCTGCGGCCATCGATAAGGCTCACGCCTAGTTTCAGACGCACCGGTCCTTTTATCGTGTTTCATGTGAAACCACTCCCATCAATTGCCGTACGACGGTCACTCTTTGACTGCGCCGGCGGCGAGACCGGATTGCCAGTAGCGTTGCAGGAGAAGGAAGGCGATGACCAGGGGGATAATCGTGACCAGGGAACCGGTGATGACCAGGTTCTGAATCGCCTGCCCGCCCGCAGTGGACGCCTGATCCTTCCACTGGTTCAAACCGATGGTCAGCGGATACCAGTCGGCGTCCTTGAGCATGATCAGGGGCAGGAAGTAGTTGTTCCAGGTCGCCACAATCGTGAACAAGGCCGTCGTCACGATTCCGGGGGCCAGCAGCGGCAGACTGACCTGCGCGAACGTGCGCCACTCACTCGCGCCGTCCACCCGCGCGGCCTCCAGCAGTTCGGTGGGAACGGCCTGCTCGGAGAAGATCCACATCAGATACAGTCCGAATGGGCTTATCAGGCTGGGCAAGATCATCGCCCATGGCGTGTTCGTCAGGCCCAGCTTGGCGAAAAGCAGGAACTGGGGAACCGCCAGCGCGATCCCCGGCACACTAATCGCCCCGATGATCACCGCGAAGACAGCCTTGCGGCCGGGGAAGCGAAACTTGGCAAGCGCGTAACCACCCATAATCGCCAACAGGGTTGCGCCGCCCGCGCCCACCACCACATACATCAGCGTGTTGAGCAGCCAACGGCCGAAGATCCCGTCCTGATAGGTGAATACGATAGCAAGGTTGTCCCACAACGCAAAACTGCGCCCCGGCCCCAGCCCAAAAGTACTGGTGAAATCGGCCTGCGTCTTCGTCGCGTTGACCAGCAGATAGGCGAACGGAAACAGGCAATACACAGCGAAAACGCCGCACACGACCGTCAACCACACCGACCGGCGCGGGTTCGCGGGGTTCGAGAAACCGGTCTCGCTGGAACGCCTGCGCTCCGCACGCTCATCGGCCGCAATGCGCCGCCGCCGGGCCCTCTCGGCCTTCTTGGCCCCGTGTTCCTGCGTCTTGAGCTGTGATTGACTGAGCCTGACCTGGGGCCCTTTCGTCGCCGCGCTCACTTCATCTGCTCCTTCATGCTGTTCAGCTGCACCGCGTACGCGATGGCCATCGTCATCGCCGCCATGACGATCGCCAACGCAGCCGCGTAATTGCTCTGGTTGCCCGAGAACGACAGGTTGTAGGCGTACATGTTCGGCGTGTAATACGTCGTGATCGCATTGCCCGGCACCATATTCTGCAGGATGCTCGGCTCATTGAACAACTGGAACGAGCCGATGATGCTGAAAATCACCGTAATCGCCAAAGAGCCCTTCAGCTCCGGCATCTTTATCCGCTTGACGATCTGCCACTCCGACGCGCCGTCAATCGCGGCCGCCTCGTACAGCGAATGCGGGATCGTGGACAGGGACGAGTAGAAGATCAGCATGTTATACCCGGTGAACTCCCACGTGTTGATATTGCCGATCGAAGCCAACAGCACCGAGGGCTGCAACACATCCACATGCACACCCAGCCACGAGTTCAGCGAACCCACCAACCCATACTTGGAGCCGTACACGAACCCCCAGATCAGGGTCGAAACCACCGCCGGCACCGCATATGGCAGGAACGTCGAGATGCGGAAGAACTTCGTGCCATGCAGCTTCATCGAATCCAAGGCCAGCGCCATCAACGCCGCCAGAGCAAGCATGATCGGCACCTGCACCACCGTGAACAAGGCCACCCGGCGCACAGAGCTCCAGAATTGCCCATCACGGAACAAACGAGAATAATTGGCGAACCCGCTGAACACCGTCCCGCCGATCATCCTCTGCTGGAAAAACGAGATCCACACCGCATACATGATCGGAATAACGAAAACGAACACGAACACCAAGGCGAACGGCCACATGAACTTCCAACCACGCCAATCTACCCTGTGCCTGCGCACCACGGCCCGCGGCGGATCAACGACCCCGGCCGCCTGGGTGTCTCCAGAGACCATCCTTATCCCTCTCCTTCGAAGGTTGAAGCCGCCACATTCCTTGAACGTCGGGAGCGTCGCGATCACTTCATTATGTTATCGTTATCATATTAGCACCGTACCGCGTGATTCCATAGAAGTGCTGCGGTGGCACAGCTGGTCGGCGCCGCTATACTTGGTGACGAAAACATCGTACGGCGAATCCAACCGGGAAAGGGACAGGCGGCAAGAGGAATGGAGCACCCACAGCCCGCTTCCATGCGCGACGTAGCCCAAGCAGCGGGTGTCTCCGCACAGACTGTCTCACGGGTGGCCAACGGTTCCACCGCTGTGCGCCCTCAGACGCGGCAACGGGTCGAAGCGGCCATGTCCAAGCTGGGCTACCGGCCCAATTACGCGGCTAGGGCTCTCAAACACGGACGCTTCAAAAACGTGGGCGTGCTGTTGTACAACATGACCTCGTACGGCAACGCCCGTATACTCAACGGCATCGTCACAGCAGCGGCCGAAAGCGGTTATGCGGTGACAGTGCACACCATCAGCAGGCGCGGCAATCAGAGTCTGGGATCAGCGATCAGGCACCTGCAGCAACTACCCGTGGACGGAGCCGTGGCCTTGCTCGAACGGCAGGTTCCCGACTTCAACGAATTCAGACCAGGCAAGGACATGCCTGTGGTCCTCGTCTCAGAGGACCCAGCCAACCACTGCCCCACCATCGACGCAGACCAGTACGGCTGCTCCATCGCCGTCGTGGATTACCTACTAAGCAGGGGGCACAGGACGGTCTACCATGTGGCCGGCCCCCCGACCTCCCGTGCAGCCGAAAGCCGTGCACAGGGCTGGCAGGACGCCCTATGGCAATTCGGAATCCCCCTACCTAAAACTTATGTAGGTGATTGGGAGGCCGACAGCGGTTACCAGGCTGGGCTGGCGCTGTCCCATGAAGACGAGTGCACAGCCATCTACGCAGCCAACGATCAGATGGCATACGGTGTGGTGCAGGGACTTGCGGCAGGCGGAAAGCGTGTGCCACAGGACGTAAGTGTGATAGGGGTGGACGACTCCCTGCTGGGGGTGGTCCCCAGGTTGGGCCTGACCACCATGAGGATGAAATTCAATGAAATAGGGCGTGAGGCCTTCTCCATGGTCCGCAGACAGTGCGAGGGCGAACAGGTGCCTGTCGGCGTCAAAACAGTAATCCCCGCAGAATTGATCGAACGCGTCTCAGTGCGCGATATCAACGACTGAACAGATGCCATAAGGGAAGTGCCACCTGCCCATCTTGTTCGCTCGGGGGGCCACAATGGAGGTATGGCTAGAGTGGATGCGCTGAATCTGCAGACCGGTGATGAGGTGGGCGGCTATACGCTGATCGCCCCCCTGGGCGGGGGTTCCATGGGATCGGTCTGGCGGGCACGGGACGACGGCGGTGTGGAGTATGCCATGAAGATCCTACGCGACTCCCTGGCCGAGGATGCGACCGGAGCGACGGACGGGCAGGCACTGGCGGAGAGGACTTCGGCTCGCGAGCGCCTGCGCCGGGAGGCCATGGCCCTGCGCAGGATCGACCACCCTGGTGTCTGCGGGATAGTGGATATGGAGCTGGACGACTCGCTGGCCTTCATCGTCACCGAGCTGATTGAGGGCCTCAACCTGCGCGACGACGTGGCCGCCAATGGAGCCTACCGGGGCGACGATCTGGAACGGCTGGCCCAGCGACTTGCCGAAGCCGTCGGTGCGGTCCACCAGGCCGGCATCGTCCACCGCGACATCAAGCCCACCAACGTGATGATCTCAGCGGCGGGGCCGGTCCTGGTGGACTTCGGCATCGCCATGGGGCAGGGCGAGTCGCACGTGACACGTACGGGCCTGGTGATGGGCACGCCCGGCTTCATCGCCCCGGAGGTGATTGACGGAGCCGAATCGGACGAGGGATCGGACTGGTGGAGCACGGCGGCGGTCCTGGCCTATGCGGCCTGCGGCAGGCCGGTCTTCGGCTCCAAACCGATGATGGCGGTACTGGAGCGGGCAGCCTCGGGTTCGGCCGATCTGACCGGGCTGCCGGCGCGGACCATGGCGGCTTTCCGCGCCGCACTGGCTCCCAGGCGTCAGGACCGTCCCTCCCCCGAGGCCCTGTTGGATGCGATTGCGACGGATGCCATGGATCCGCAGGCCTGGCAGGGACTTGACGAGACCGATGGCGGCGAGGACCAACCGAACGGGACCGACAGCCGGGGCACGGAGGAGCCTGCCGAGACGACCGTCCCTTTTGACGCATGCTCTTCGGTCGACCGGCGGCCCACCGGCCGGCTGGAGAGCGGACGAACGGAGACCCCCAACCCACGCGCAATATGGCGGGAGCAGGAGGACGAAGGGCGCACCCGGACCCTGTACAGTCCGGAAGATCCAGCCGTGACAGCGCCACTGCCTGGTACGACCAGACCCCTGCCGAACTATAAGGATGAGCGGGGTCCAGGGATGGGTGGAGAAGAATGGGGCCCGGAAGACGGGTACACGGCCCCTTTGGAAGGCACCAGCCCCCTGACTGCGGCCACCCGGCCGCTGCCGCCCATCAACGCCGCCCAGATTCCGCTGGCCGGAGCGACCCCCCGCATCGAACCAGAAAACGGACGGATGGACGCCCCCTCGGCATCCGCCCAAGTCGGTGGCCCATATGCCCAGGATGCACCCGCCCAACCGGCTCTCGTGCGTTGGGAGGACCGTCAGCGCCGGGGAGGCCCCGTCCTGTGGCTGATCGGCCTGCTGCTGGCCATGTTCGCCGCACTGGCGCCCGCAGCCGCGCTACTGACCTCCGCGCTGGTCCTGTGGGGGCTGTCCACAACCGGACTGAACCGGGGCGCCCAGATCAGTCGGGAGCTCAAACGTGGGGGAGGACGGAAGACGCGCGACACGGCATTCAGCCTGGCTTCTCTGCCCTGGCAGACCCTGAAGGCATTCGTCATGGCCCTTCCCCGCTGTCTGCTGCTGTTGGCCATTGATGCCTTGGGGATGGGGCTTGGTGGGTGGCTTCTGGGGGCCCCCAGGGTCATGGGACGGATACGCCTGCCCGGCCTCGACGCCCCCCTGCCGCTAATCGGTGGAACAGCCAGCTCTGTCACGGGCCTGCTGGCCGCCCTGTGTGCCCTGACCGGCTGGCTTGTGTGCGTGTTCGCCGGCGGCGGGCGTAGACCGTGTGACCCCATCGCCGGTCCAGGCATGCACGACTGGACGGTGGCCGTACGCCTGGGCGCCGGCTCCCTTGCCGGCTCATCCGCACGGGAGGAAGCCGCCGCCACCATCCTGCAATCGGCAGGCGAAGGCGGCGCGGTCGGGGACCAGCTCCCGGGCCGGACAGCGGCGAAGCGCGGCCGACGGCGCGCCTTCATCCTGCTAGGGCTGTGGGCGCTGGCTCTTACGGTGCTCCTGGCCTTCGCCCTAGGCGGCCCCGCCGTCGACTGGACGCCCTTGACCGTCACCCATCAACCTGTCTGAAGCCTGCCCCCCACCCTGGTGAAAGCCTCGACCGGAGGCTGCCGTTCTTCCCTCCCTTGGCTAGACTGAGTGACGATATCGGCGAAAGGAACTTGGACATGGCCAAACAGGACCCTCAGCAGTCGCAACGCCAGCAGACCGTGCGTGCAAACGCCGGCGCCAACCGCGCGGCGAAGGAGGCTCGGGAACGCGAGCGCCAGGCCGAGCTGGCCCGGGAGGGGCGCCAGCAGACCCTGATCGGCGTAATCGTGGCCGTGGTGGTCATCGCCCTGGTGGCTGCGGGCGGGTTCTTCTATTGGAAGTCCCACCGACCCGCCCCCCAGGACTCTCCTTCCTCGATCAAACAGGCCTACCAGGCGGTGCAGGCCGTCAAGGTCAAGCCGAGCCACGCCAACAGCCAGGGTGGTTTCCTCCTGTCGAAGGACGGCTTGGGCAAGGCCACCGAGGGCGCGCCGACCGTGGAGGTATACATGGACTTCATGTGTCCTGGCTGCGCCTCGCTCAACCGTTCCCTGGACCCTACGCTCGACAGGATGATGGACGCCGGCCAGCTGAATGTGGAGATCTACCCCATGAGTTTCATGGACCGGCTGACCACCGACGAGTATTCGGCCCGTGCCGGCTCGGCAGGCATCTATATCCTGGAGCACGACTCCCGGCACTTCTTCCCCTACATGGCCGCCCTCTACGCCAAGGACTTCCAACCCGACGAGACCAACTACCAGCCGGTCTCCGACGCCAGGCTCAAGGAGCAGATGCTCAAGGCGGGGGTCTCCGGGCAGGTGGCCGACGAGGCGTTGAAAGGGCAGTACAAAGAGTGGCTGTCCAAGATGAACAAGTACACGCCCATGCGCTCGGAACTTTGGAACACGAGCGGGCAGAGCAAGGGGTC
Source organism: Bifidobacterium xylocopae (assembly GCF_003315615.1). Lineage (GTDB taxonomy): Bacteria > Actinomycetota > Actinomycetes > Actinomycetales > Bifidobacteriaceae > Bombiscardovia > Bombiscardovia xylocopae. The sequence continues at coordinate 159,240 of NZ_PDCH01000003.1, read as the reverse complement.
GATGACAACGCCGACCGTACGCATCAACAAGCGTTTCTGGCCGGTGGATGGTCCTTCCAAGGCCGGTATGGACACACCGAGTGGGTTCCTGAAGTCCGTGGGGCTGCAGGCCAATCAGGTGGGACAAGCGGGTGTGATGCCGTCCATCGGCGCCAAAGGGGCTCCGATTGCGCTGACAGCGAGTTCCAAAGAATGACTTGAGGGTCGCCCAATACATATGCTACTGTGAGCGACCTTGCCCCCGGTAAGTTTGGGTCCGCGAACTCGGGGGTGTGGATGCCTCGAACAGGTATCCATACAATTGAAGACATCCTGTCATCTCGTTCAGGATATTCAGGGTTACGGCCTCGAATATCCGAGATTGGGTCCGGGAAGCGGTCGCGTCGTCACGCAAACCTAGTATGCTGTATGTGACAGTGTGCGCCAAGCATTCGGTGCGTCACCGCCTCCTTAGCTCAGTTGGCCAGAGCAGCCGCCTTGTAAGCGGCAGGTCGTCAGTTCGAATCTGACAGGAGGCTCGCTCGGTGCATCCAGACCGCACGCCCAATCACGGGTGTGGGTGGAAAGCACGGGCGATGGGGCAGGGTCCGGTTCAACGGATCCGTGAACGATTACTTCTCTCGAGTAAGATTCTGGAGGCTTCGGTCTCTGGAGGGCGGACGGAGCGCTTTCCCCAACCAGCTTCGCCCGTTTGCAGGGGCGGGAATATCCCCTTCAATCCCGCCCCTGATTTCTTTATTATCCGCCGCATTCGAACGACCGTTCTTCACAGGCAGCTCACACTTGCTGGGCCAATTGTGCACGTTTGCGCACGGCCCTTCCGCTCTCCACGGAAGCCACACATCCCGCCGATAGAGTCAGCAATGACTTCAGTCGGAAGGAGAACAGCATGAGCAGACGGTGGACTCCCCGTCGATTCGTGATTCGACGCCGCATCCGCGTGGCTGCATGCGCGATGCTCGTAGCCTTCTCCATGGTGCTTGCCTTCGCGCTGACCGCCCGAAAGTCCGTGGCCCTGACCGTCAACGGGGAGACCAGACAGGTGACCACCTATGCCTCCAGCGCGGACGCCTTGCTCAAGCAGGAGGGAATCGAGCGCAAGACCCACGACCTGGTGGAGACCTCTGCCAACGGCCAGCTGGTCAACCACGGAACCGTCACCGTCCAATCCGCCTACCAGACCACGATCTCAATCGACGGGCAGCAGGTCCCCTTCTGGACCACCGCCACATCGGCCGACCAGCTCCTGGGCTTCTTCGAGGCCAACCGGCGCTCGGCCGCCAAGGTCACCGTGGACATCAAGAACGTGTACAACCAACTGACCGGCGGACTGGCCATCAACCAGGCCGGGCCGGTCACCGTGATCGCCGACGGCAAGGAGTCGGTGGCGCCTGACGGCAAGCTGCCGGCAGCGTCGATCCTGGACTCCAAGGGCATCTTGCTGGGCAAGGAGGACCGGGTATCGGTGGAGAAGGACGGTGGGACTACAGTCCTGCGCGTCCAGAGAGTGACCCACGGCGAGACGACCAAGATGGTGGCCCTGCCCTTCGGCTCCCGCACCGTGGTCGATGCGACCCTGGCGCCCGGGCAGACCGTGATTCGCGAGCAGGGCCGGGAAGGCCAGAAGAAGCAGACCTATCAGACCACCTTCGTGGATGGCGTCCCCGAATCCTCCACCCTGGTCAAGGAGGAGACCGTGTCCGTGCCCCTGGACCAGGTGGTCGCGGTCGGGCCCGACAAGCAGGAGGTCCAGGGCGGTTCCCCGGATTCCGCTAAGCAGGACGACAAGAAGAGCGACGACAAGGACAAGCAGAAGGATGCCAAGCCGAACTCCGGCAATAACCAGGGCAAGCAGGATGGACAGGGCGATACCGATAGACCTGTGCCAGCCCCAGCGCCTTCACAGCCCGCATCCAACCCCAATCCTCCTGCACCAGCCCCAGCACCCGCACCCGCACCAGCACCATCGCCTAGCGGTTTATGGCAGCCTTCTCCAGACCAAGCCAAAAACTACGCCTCAGGAGCAGCGGCGCAGCGCGGGTGGACAGGGCAACAGTTCGACGACTTAGTCAAACTATGGAACCGTGAATCCGGCTGGCGCTGGTCAGCCGAGAACCCCAGCTCTCATGCCTATGGCATTCCCCAGTCCCTACCCGGCAGCAAAATGGCCGAATTCGGTGCCAACTGGCACGACGATGCCGCCATACAAATCGCCTGGGGTTTGAATTACATCGCCGGCCGCTACGGCAACCCCAGCGCCGCCTGGCAGCACTCCGAGCAGTTCGGCTGGTACTGATACGCAGATGAACTTGCACCGCATACCGGACGCACCCGACCCGCTCGCAGGCTCAGGCACCAACGCAGACCACCTGCTCGGCGCCGCGGACATCCGTAGGCTGGCCGAGCGGGCAGGGGTGAGCCCCAGCAAGAAACTTGGACAGAACTTCGTCATCGACCCGGGCACGGTCCGCCGCATCGTACGCGAGGCAGGTGTGGGGGCCGACAACCGGGTGCTGGAGGTGGGACCCGGCCTGGGCTCCCTGACGCTTGGGCTCCTGGAGTCCGGTGCCGTCGTCACTGCCGTGGAGATCGACCCCCGGCTGGCCACCCTCCTGCCACAGACCGTCGAAGCCTATATGCCCCAAGCCTTGGACCGGTTCGATATCCTGACCATGGATGCTCTTGCCCTGGGCCGCGACACCGCCCCAGGCCTGGCCCAGGCCCAGACCCTGACCCTGGTCGCCAACCTGCCCTACAACGTGGCCACGCCCGTCCTGCTGACCCTCCTGGAGCGCTTCGACAACCTGGCCGGCTTCCTGGTCATGGTGCAGAAGGAGGTGGCCGACCGGCTGACCGCCCGGCCCGGCACAAAGACATACGGCGTGCCATCGGCCAAGCTGGCCTGGTACGGGAGGGCCGAGCCCGCCGGCCGCATCGGGCGGTCAGTCTTCTGGCCGGCCCCCAACGTCGACTCGGCCCTGGTCGCCTTCACCCGTTTCAGCAAGGACGATGGTGATGGTGCAGCCGCCCATGATCCCGCCCTGCGCAACCGTGTCTTCGAACTCATCGACGCGTCCTTCGCCCAGCGCCGCAAGACCCTGCGTGCAGCCCTATCCGGCCGAATCCAAGAGGAGGCTTTCACCACCGCTGGCATCGACCCCAAACGCCGGGGCGAGACCCTGTCGGTCAATGAATTCAGCAAGCTCGCGGCAGCCGATGCGGTCGGTAGAATGCACCCGTGAGCGAGTCCGCGAAAGCTCCCCGAGCGTCAGCCGGCCGGGCTACAGTTATAAGGAAACCACCGTTCAGAAGGGTTCAGCCATGACGTTTCCCGATGCTGCAGACGAGCGCGAGGCCCGCCGCCAGTTCGTTCGTCGCCGTCAGAAGATGGTCTTTACGATAGCCGGATCAGCCCTGGCCATAGTGCTTGTCATCGCCTTGGTGGTGTCCCTGAGCGCAGTCGGACGATTCCATAAGCAGTCGGCCGGCTCCAAGCCGAACTATGGTGTAGCCGTGATCTGCCCCCCAGAGAACGCCAAGGTGGCCAACCATCCGGAGGTACGAGTCCGCGTGCTCAATGGCACCAACAAGACCGGCCTGGGTAGCGCGGTCCTGCGCAGCCTGCGTAACCGCGGTTTCAACATGCAGGGACTGGCGGACTTCCCCAGCAAGACCGAGCTGGCCCGTACGGAGATTCGTTTCGGCGCCAAAGGCATATCACAGGGCTATACGGTGGCCGGTCACTTCAACGACGCAATCATGCAGATGGACGACCGGCAGGACGACCTGGTCGATGTGGTGATAGGCGCGACCTTCAATGACCTTGTCCCCGAAAAATCCACCCTCGGCGTCGGCAAGCCGATTGAAGCCGTCAAGGGCTGCCGGACCGACATCAAGGAACTGGGAACCCTACCCAAGTTCAAGCAGTGATCCAGCATCCTCGTAGCAGTAAGGGCCGGCCTCGCAAATAGCGTTGCCGGCCCTCGGTCGTCCGCGCTCAGGACCGCGGCCCGCCCTCAGCGGTGCGTCCATGCTATTCCTGCGAACGTTCGGCCCACCAGGCCCTGAGTTCCGCCTCGGCGCTCTCCTGATCAGCCGGGCCATGGTCAAGCCGGTAATCGAGCATGTGCCGGTATGCTTCACCTACCATGGGCCCTGGTTTGAGCCCCAGGATCTCCATGATCCGCCTACCGTCCAGATCCGGACGGATCGAGTCCAGGTCCTCCTGCTCCTTGAGCCGGGCGACCCTGTCCTCCAACTCGTCCATCGCCGCGGAGAACACCTGGGCCTTGCGCCTGTTGCGCGTGGTCGCATCAGCCCGGGTCAGGCGGTTGAGTCGCGGGTAGAGACGGCCGGTCTCCTTGGCGTAGCGCCGCACCGCAGCGTCGGACCAACGCTCGTCCACATAACCATGGAAGCGCAAGTGCATGGCAATCAGATCGCACACGTCCTCGATGAAATGCTTGTCGAAGCGCAGGGCCTTGAGCCGCTTGCGGGCCAGCTTCGCGCCAACGGCATCGTGATGATGGAAACTGACTTTGCCCCCGGGTTCGAAACGCCGGGTGGCCGGCTTGCCGATGTCATGCAGGAGTGCGGCCAGGCGCAGGGTCAGGTCTGGTGCGGGCACCGGGCCGTCGGGACCGGTCTCCAGGGCAATGGCACGGTCCAGGACCATCAGCGTATGCTCATAGACATCCTTGTGGCGGTGGTGTTCGTCAATCTCCAACTGGAGGGCCGGCAGCTCAGGCAGCACATGATCGGCCAACCCGGAGTCCACCAGGGCCTCCACACCCGCACGGGCATGTTCGCTCAGCAGGAGCTTGGACAGTTCATCGCGCACCCGTTCGGCCGAGACGATACCGATCCGGTCGGTCATCGCCGCGAGCGCCTCGGCCGTCTCCGGGGCTATGCGGAAGCCCAGCTGGGCCACAAACCGCACTGCACGCATCATCCGCAGCGGGTCGTCATCAAAGGACTGACGAGGGTCGACCGGTGTACGCAGCACCCGCTTGGAGAGGTCGGAAGCACCGCCGAAGGGATCCACAAACGTCAGATCGGGGACCCGCAAGGCCATCGCGTTGACCGTGAAATCCCGCCGGGACAGGTCCCCTTCCAGGCTGTCGCCGTAGTCCACGTCGGGCTTCCGGGAGTCCGACTCGTAGGAGTCCGAGCGATAGGTGGTGATCTCCACCTTCACCTCGGTGCCGTCCGGCCGGTGGCGCACCGCCCCCAGGGTGCCGAACTTGCGGCCCATATCCCAAAATCCCTGCCCCCACCTGCGGAGGATGGGTTCAAACTGCTCAGGCCGGGCCGAAGTGCAGAAATCCAGGTCGTGGGAAGGCCGGCGTAGAAGGAGGTCGCGCACAGGTCCGCCCACCAGGGCCAGCTCGTAGCCCTCTTCGGCGAATTGACGCCCCAGCTCAATCGCCTCAGGCCAAACTGCAAAGTCCACAATCACCCTTTCCGCGTATACTTGATGCGACGCCCGCAGCAGCGGCGTGAGCAGTGTATGCGCCTACCAGCTTACCGTCACCCCACCTGCACAATAACCTACGTAAAGTGGAAGTTATGACTACGCCTACCGATCTCGCGCGCATGTTGTCGCGCCACGCCAAGGATCGGGGCGACCATGTCGGGAAAGGTCAGCGGCATGCCCTCCCCAGTCTCTCCCACACACCGGGCGAAGACATGGAACCCAGTCTCGGCCGTTTGATTGCACGCCTGCGTCTGGATCGGGATGGGCATGGCAACGACAATCTGGATGCATCGGCCGACGAAGCAGACGGCGGGTCCTCGGACCAGCTGATCTCGGTTTCCATCCGTGAACACAGCGCCAGCGGAAAAGTCGACGGGGCAGGGCCGGGGGCACCTACACCCGCAGTCATGCCCCGCCACAAGGATTCCGAGCGTGGCTCCTTCGCCTCCCTGCAGACCCAGGACCTGCCGGTGGTGCGCGAGTACTCGGCCGGAGGGCTCATCTTCGACAGCGACCATCGGGTGGCCATCATCGCCCGGCACTCCCGCTCGGGCCACCTGGAATGGTGCCTGCCCAAAGGGCATATCGAAAAGGGCGAGACCCCGGAGCAGACCGCGGTGCGCGAAGTGCACGAGGAGACCGGCATACTTGGCCAGGTGGTCGGCTCGATCGCCACGATCGACTACTGGTTCACAGGCAGCGACCACCGTGTCCACAAGCTGGTCCATCATTTCGTACTGGAGCAGACCGGCGGCTCATTGACCGTGGAGGGAGACCCCGACCACGAAGCGGAGGACGCCGCATGGGTGAGGTTCGAAGACCTGACCGATGTGCTCTCCTACCCGAACGAGCGTAAGATCGCATGGCTCTACGCCAGGAAAATCCAGAGGACACATGAGTGACCGCCACGACCACGGCGTTGCCGCCGTCCCTGCCGACGGCCACCGGCACCGCACCCTGCCACCGATGCAGACCAGATCGACCGAACGATCGGTCAAAGCCGGGGCACGGATCCCTACAGTCCTGCTGCTGACGATCCTGCTGGCGCTCTGTTATATACTCCTGCCGACCCCCAAGGCATCCGCCGAACCCATGGCCGGGAGGAACGTGCAGGCTGCCACCGACCAAGTCAAGGACAACAACCAGGCCAAACTGGCCATCCGCTCATCCACACCGGTGGTATCGGCCTCGTCAGGCTATACGGTCACCCTGGCGGTGACCAACACCTCGAACGGGTCCCTTGCCCCGGGCAGGCTGACCGCCAGCACCAACAACCTATACACATTCAACTCCCGCATCGACATGCAGACCTGGGCCGAAGGCGGTTCCCGAATCCCCACCCCCAACCTGCTGGCCGAACAGTCCGTCGGAGCCATCCAGCCGGGGCAGAGCCTGGAAGTGACCCTGTCCGCACCGGCTGACAACGACCAGCTCAAGGCCATGACCACCTGGGGGGCCAAGCCCGTCCTCCTTGCCTACCGCAGCGGTCCCGGCACCGATACAGGCAACGGCAAGCCGCAGGCCAGCGTCGGCACTTTTCTGACCCGTTCCCCCGATGGGCTGGCCACCGCACAGACACCTGCCCTTGAGGTCAGCATGGTCCTTCCTTTGACCACAACCGGATGGACCGTCGACCACAGTGCGCTGCACCATCTGATGACCGGAGAGCGTACCGACAAAAAGAACGCCGGAAATGCCGCCGCCAACGGTGGGGACAAAGGCAGGAACAACGATCCCGCCCAATCCTCAGCCCCATCCCGGACCACCGGCACGACCGACGATTCGCAGACGACGCCGGATCCCGATGCCAGCCAGAGCCTGGTGCTCAGCGACAGAGCGCAAAAACAACAGAAGGACCAGTCACAACTCCTGAACCGTCACCCCCAGCTGGGCACCGTGGCCGAGCCCACCTACCTCGGCACCTTCGGAACCATGCCAAGGGTGGATGCGGGCATGCAACCCTCGGCTTTCGACATGTCCTCCTACGCGGTCCAGGAGGAGGCCCGGTACGCCTCGGCCGGGGTCAAGCCGGCTGATTGGTCCGCGGACAAGGCCGGCAGCCAGCTCAGGCGAGCCATGGGGCAGACGGACAGGACACCCCCGATCTACGCCTGGCAGGGCAAGAGGCCCTGGTCGATGGATTCCCTGACCCAGGCCCGTAGGCAGGGTTACGGGACCGTGGTGGCGCCCGAGGGCATGGACATCAACGCTGGTTCCTCGGCCCACACCGGCAAATACACGGTCCCTACGGAAGCAGGCAATATCACGATCCTGTCCGGCCAGCAGGAACTCAGCAACCTTGCCCAGGGTCAGCCCACTTCCACGAAAGCCGCCGGTGAGCAGACACCGGCCGGGCAGACCGCGCGTTTCATGGCCCAATCCGCCTTCTATCAGATGGAGCAGCCCTACGCCGAGCGGGTCCTCTTGGTCTGCTTCGGAACGAACCAGGACACCACCGCGGCAGATGCCCTGATGACCGCTGTCGAACACGCCCCCTGGCTCAAACTCAGCGGCCTGGGCTCTCTGGACCAGGCCGAGCCTTACCAGTCGGGCGAAGCGGCCAAAGCCGCCGTGAACCAAAGCGGACCGTCCGACGGACAGCACAAGGAATCAGGACTGTCCGGCAGTTTGGACTCCTTGACCGCCAGCCGCCAGGACATCGCCCGCTTCAGCGAGGCCATCCTGGCCAGTCCCTCCCAGACCCGATCCACCCCGTCTGCCTCAGGAAAATCGGATGCACAGGCCCTGGCCCGGCAGGACGCCGACCTAGCCGCCCATCGCTCCGACGATCCGCGCTCCTGGCTGAGCGAAGTGACCGGCCTGCATGACAGCCTGGCCCTGCATACCCTGGCATGCACCGATAAGGCCGGTGGCCTCGCGGACACCGCACGCGCACTGGCGGACCAGCTCCTGAACGGCATCCAGATCAAACCCAGTGAATCCGTCACCGTGGTCTCCGAGACCGCGACCATGCCGGTGACCGTCTCCAACACCCTGCCTTACCCGGTGTCGGCGCGGGTCTCCGCCAAGACCGACTCAATGGAGATTGTGACCACCCGGACCGCCGATACGGTCATTCCCGCACACTCCGAAGCCCAAGTGACCTTCACCGTCCGCGTGGCCACAGCAGGTCAGGCGGACGCCGAAATCTCCCTGGTGGACCGACAGGGGCGCCCCTTCTCCCAGACTCGGACCACCCGGATTAATAGCCACCTGCGCCTGAGCGACATGTCGGGTCTGGTTATCGTCGCCGCCGCCCTCCTGTTCGGCGCTCTGGGGTTGTGGCGACAGTTCCACCGCACGAAGGATCCCGACGAATGACCCGAGGCAGACGAGCCGCCGCCGGGCGGAATGGGGGGACCAGTCAGGACTCGGTGGGACGCAACTCGATCATCATGGCCTCGGGAACCGCCGCCTCCCGCGTGACCGGACAGATCCGCACCATCCTCCTGGCCGCCGCCATCGGCACCACCGGTATAGCGGCGGATGCCTACCAGACCGGTGCCATGATCCCCCAGGTCATGTTCACCCTGATCTCCGGGGGGATCTTCAATGCGGTCCTGGTCCCCCAGATCGTGCGCACATTGAAGGAGGAGGACGCAGAGGACCGGCTCAACAAGCTGATCACGGCTTCGATCGCCCTGCTCGCCGGCCTGACCCTGGTACTCATGCTGGGCACCTCGGTGCTGACCTCCATCTACCTGAACTCCAAGTGGAACCCCGCCCAGCGGGCTCTGGCCAACGCCTTCACCCTGTGGTGCATGCCCCAGGTCTTCTTCTATGGTCTGTACACGGTGCTGGGCCAGATTCTTGCGGCGACGGGGCGGTTCACCGCATACGCCTGGTCCTCCGTGGGCGCCAACGTCATCTCCTGCGCGGGCTTCCTGGCCTTCATCGCCATGTTCGGCAACGCCCAGAAGCAGCCCATGGACTTCTGGACCACCGACAAAGTGGGGCTGACAGCGGGCGCTTGGACACTGGGCGTGGCCTTCCAGGCAGTGGTGCTCTTCATCCCCCTGATCCGATCGGGTTTCACCTACCGGCCCCGGTGGGGTCTGAAAGGCATCGGACTGCGCTCCATGGGCCCGGTCGCGGCCTGGAGCCTAGGCGTGGTGGTCATCGATCAGCTGGCCAATATCGTCAACGCCCGTATCACCAACGGCGCGCCCCTGGAGGGCAACCCCTTCGACATCGCCGGCAACGGCTCCTACCAGAACGCCTACACGCTCTACATGCTGCCCTACTCCCTGATCGCGGTCTCGGTCTCGACCGCCATCTTCCCCCAGCTCTCCCAGGCGATCGCAGACGGCCGCCTGGGCGACGCCCGCCAGGCGTTGAGCCGGTCCCTGCGCAACGTGGGGCTCATGATGTGCTTCTTCAGCGTGGTCATGCTGGTCATACCCGTGCCCATAGTCCGCGCCCTCCTGCCTTCGGTCTCCGTGCACGAGGCGGTGCTGATCTCCGGCCCCTTGCTGGGGCTCACACTCGGGCTGGCCGCCGTCTCGGCCTTCCTTCTGATCCAACGCACCTTCTACGCCTTCGAGGACGGCAGACAGCCCTTCGTCTTCGCGGCCATCTCCAACGCGGTCCAGGTAATCATGATATTGGTCGCGGTCCGGCTGGCGCCTGCCCGGTATTGGACGGCTCTGGTGGGTCTGACGATGGCGTTGAGCAACATCGTCTCCTTCCCTTTCCTGATTCATATGCTCAAGCGTCGGTTCGAGGGCTTCCTGGACGGCCGGCGCATCCTGGCCACCTACGCCAGGTCGCTGCTTGCCGCCGTCATATCCGGGGGACTGGCCCTGTTGGCCAAGAACCCGGTCACCCGTATGGTCGGCGCCGAGGTGGACGGCCGACAAGGCCATATGAGCTGGCTCCAGGCGGTTCTGATCTGCCTCGTCATCACGCTCTTTGTAACGGTGATCTACTGCCTGCTCCTGTCCCTCCTGCACACCAATGAACTGACGATACTGACGGACGGTCTGGTCCGGCGGCTGGGTCTGGAAGACAGGTTCAAGCGGCTGTCGACTCGAACCGGTTCGATACTGGCTGCTTCCGACTTGCCCGCCAATCCGGTACAGGTTCAGGCCGCACTGACCGGACAACCGGGCCGCGTCATCCGGTCGTACTCACAGCCGACAGGCGCCGACGACATGGAAGGCGCGCTTGAACAGATAGAGAACGCCTCCCTGGCCGATGCCGGATCCATGAACCCGCAAGCCTGGAAGCAACCAGTCCGTATCGTCCCCATGATGCCGGCGCATATGATATCGCGCATGCACCCTTCCCTCGGCAGTAGCAAGGCATCGGCCCTAACCGGTAATACCGGGGCAGCCCCCACGGAATCACCCGACGCCGGCCTGCATGCGGCGCACGCCGGACCTGCAGACTCAGCAGGTCCATCCGGTTCCACACCAGCCGCCATCCCCACAAGCGCCGTCAGCGGTAGCCACATCGCGGCCCAAGTGCCTAGCGCCACCACCCCTGCGCCCCACAGTCCCAACCCAACCCCCTCCAAGTATGGCGTACACGAGAATCCAGGAATCATGAAGCCATCCACAAATGACATCCTCCTCGACCGCTATCAGCTCGAGGCCCAGCTCAGACGCTCCCCAGGGCTCAGCGTCTGGAGGGCTCAGGACAAGGTCCTCGACCGCCCCTGCCAGCTGTTCATCGTCACCGATGCCAAGGCCGTTGGCGCGGCCAGCGCGGCTGCCTCCACGCTGGCCCTCTCATCCGGCAGGCGGTTCACTCCGGTCTACCAGCTGCATGCCAGGGACGGCATTGCTCTGATCGTCACCGGCCTGGACCCCGGCATTTCCCTTGCGGAACGTTTGCAAGGCCCCTTGGACGGCCATGCGCTCAGCTTCGAATCCATGCGTACGATCATCGGAGAGAGCGCCCAGGCCCTGGCCACACTCAGGAGTGCCGGCCTGGACCGGCTGACCATCTCCCCTGGTCTGATCCGCCTGGCGGGCTCCGGGGTCACCGTCGCGGATGCCCCCGTACTCACCATGCTGGAGCCCTGGCAGGCCGGTGAGACCCCCGGAACGACCGGCGACGAAGGCATGACCGTCCGTCAGCTCAGCGCGGTCCTGTACACCACTCTGACCGGCAGCATGCCCGTTGACAACCGGCGCGAGCCGTTCGATCTGGCCGCCCTTCCCCAGGGGACACCCGAGGAGTTCCGCATCATCTGCGCCCGCGGCCTGGACCTGCATACGCCGGACGGAGAGGAACCCACCCCATTGGTCACCCTTGCCGAGCTGACCGCCCTCCTGGGCCCATGGACTCCCCCCGAGGAATTGACCGACCGGGACATCATCTGGCCGGACCGGGCCGGACGGGCATCCATTGAGACCGTACAGCTCAAACCCGTGCGCGAAGAAGACGTACTGGACTTGCCCGACTCGCTCTACATCGCCGGGGCCCCCGTTCGCAAGACCCTGGCCGAACCCAGGTGGGGCACCAACCAGCTGCTCTTCCCCGACCGCAGTGAAGTGGAGATGCTCGACCCCTCCCAGGACGATGCCGACCTCTTTTCCCTTTTCGACGAACGCCGACTCCAACGCCGACGCACCTCCAGCGAACCTGTCAGCCAGAGCGAACGAGCCACCTGGCCCACGCGGACTGTTGATGTCACCACCCTCCGCAGGGCTCGGGCCATGGATGAGGAAGCGGACAGCGACTTGTTCGCCCAGGCCGGCAACAGCCCCTCGACGGACGAAAACGACGGACGGAGTGCTGCTGGACGGACCGTGCCCTCATGGGATTTCGCCCCCTACGATAGCGATGCGGATACCGGCAACCTCGACCTGTCCCGGCCCCTGGAGACCGACCCGGCTGACCTGCCAGGCGACGGTCAGGAGGAGACCGACAGCCCGGTGTCCCCCAAGGCGGGCGGGCGACGTGCGCATCCCTCGCCGCAACGGCCCCCCAGCTTCGCGCCGAGCGGCGGAAACGTGGTCCCGAGTCTTGCCTACGACTACGTAATGGACGAAGGCGAGGAAGACGGTACGGACAATGAAGAGGATGTGGCCGATGCCAGGCTCCTCGGACGGTTCACCACCAAGTCCGTTGTCATAGCTTTAGGGGCCTGCCTACTGGTCATCGGTCTGGTCTGGGCCTCCATCAACTTGGTCGGCCATCGCGGGGCCAAGTCCGACCATGACGGCTCCTGGCCCGATATGTCCAACGTGCCCTTCCCCAGTGACGGTCAGCGCCCTTCGCCCGACCAGAACGGCGCTAAGAGTGAAGGGAAATCCGCCACACAGCCCCACAAGACTTCGAAGGTCCAGCATGGGTCCAGGTCAGCTTCGGCAGTGCCCAAGCCCCACATTCCGACGAATACCACCGCCTATCCGACCACTACCCAGACCTTCCTCTCACATCCGGCCGGTCAGAGCGGCTACGCCTGGTACGTTCGCCTGGACGCGCCGCACGAGGTCTCCCGCCTGGAGGTCTCCATACGCCAACAGGGCGGACACGGCCAGGTCTACGCGAACGCGACCGGCTCCACACCTACAGCTGGTGGGTCACTGGCCGACTTCTCCTTCGACCCGTCCGGTGTCACCAAGGTCATGTTGAAGAAACCGGTCACCACCCAGGACCTGATCATCTGGGTGCCCCAGGACGGCCTGCCGGAGGGTGGCACCCTCCACTTCAACGGGGTCCAGGCCTTCTGACATCCCCGTCGATCCGGCAGCCGCCACGCAGACCCGGCAATGGCGGTAAGCACTGACACGACACATCCGTCCGGCCGACCAATCAGAGTACAGTGCGAATCAAGGCATTATCCGCCCCAGCCCGAAAGGCGGCCCCATGACGACGGCCAACCCCAACACCGCCCCCACGGTCATCAGCAATGACCCCTGGTTCGATTCCTATGCCCACCGGGCCGAATCCATGCGAGCATCGGAGATTCGCGCCCTCTTCGCAGTGGCCAGCCGTCCCGAGGTCGTCTCGCTCGCCGGAGGCATGCCCTACCTGGGCCGTATGCCTTTCGCCGAGCTGTCCGAACAACTGGCCCGGATGCTGCGCGAACAAGGTGAAGTGGCCTGGCAGTATGGATCGGCCCAAGGGGACCCCCACCTACGCGAAGATGTCCTGCCGATCATGGCCTTGGAGGGAATCACCGACGCGCAACCGGACGATGTGGTCATCACCAACGGCTCCCAGTCCGGATTGGACCTGATCACCCGCATCATGTGCGATCCGGGTGATGTGATTCTCGCCGAAGCCCCGAACTATGTCGGTGCCCTGGGGGTCTTCCAGTCCTTCCAGGTTGATGTGGTCAACGTAACCATGGATGCCGACGGACTCATACCAGAAGCATTCGAAGAGGCCGTCCAGGCCCAACGTCGGGCCGGCAAGCACGTAAAAATGCTTTACACGGTCCCCAACTTCCACAACCCGGCCGGGGTGACGATGAGCGTGGAGCGCCGGCCGCGCATCCTCGAAATCGCCCGCCGTCTGCATGTGCTGATCGTGGAGGACAACCCATACGGCCTGCTCGGCTTCGACGGCCGGACATATCCCGCCCTGCGTTCGATGGATGCACAGAACGTGGTCTACCTGTCCTCCTTCTCCAAAATCATCGCCCCTGGCATGCGAGTGGCTTGGATGGTCGCGCCCCCTGGTATTCGCCAGAAACTGGTGCTGGCGAACGAATCGGCTATTCTGTGCCCATCGAACATGAGTCAGATGACCGTCACCACCTACCTGGACCACTTTGATTGGCAAGCCCGCATCGAGGACTACCGGTCCATGTACCGCGAGCGCCGCGACGCCATGGATTCGGCCCTGCACGAATACCTGCCCACCTGCTCGTGGAACAAGCCGAAAGGCGGCTTCTACACATGGCTCAAGATCCCCAAGGGTCTTGATGCCAAGGCCATGCTCCCGCGCGCGATCACAGCCAAGGTGGCGTACGTCTCAGGTACGGCCTTCTACAACGACGGCCAGGGTGCGGACCATATGCGCCTGTCCTTCTGCTACCCCACCCCTGAACGAATCAGGGAGGGTGTACGCCGGCTGGCAGGAGTCATAGACCGTGAACTGGATACGGTCAGCCTGTTTGACACCGATGAAGGGATGGACGCACAGCAGGAGGAGCAGCGATGACGACCAATAATGCACGAATCGTCCCGGCGGATAGCCGCCACGCAACAACCCACCGAGACAGCAGCCCCATCCTGGTGATTTGCGGCGGTCTTAGCCACGAACGCGAGGTCTCCCTAAGCTCGGGACACCGTGTCCAAGGCTTCCTCAGGAAGGCCGGTTGGGAGGTCAGAACCCACGACATGGACCAGGACCTCCTGACCTACCTGATGGATCCAGACACCCGTCCGGGTCTCGTCTGGCCGCTCCTGCACGGAGCACACGGCGAGGATGGTTCAATCCGCGATGTACTGGAAATGGCCGGCCTGCCCTACATAGGATCCCGGGCCAAGGCCTCACGGACGGCATGGAACAAACCCATAGCCAAGAACGTGGTACGTCAGTCCGGCCTTTCCACCCCCCACTCAGTCACCCTTCCCGAAGAGGTCTTCCGCGAATTGGGCGCTCACGGAATGGTCGACCTACTGATCCAATCGATTGGCCTGCCCTTATTCATCAAACCCAGCAAGGGGGGCTCCGCTTTAGGCTGCTCCATGGTCACGAGCCCCGAGCAACTACCCCAGGCCCTTGTCGATTGCTTCGCCTACGGGCCGGTGGCCCTGGTGGAGCAGGCCGTGTCAGGCACCGAAATATCGGTCTCGGTCATGGAGATCGGGGGTGACCTGCGCGCCCTGCCGCCCCTGGAGATCTGGACACCCGATGGCATTTACAACTACGAGGCCAGGGCCACTCCTGGGCCCACTAAGTTCTACGTGCCCGCCCGCCTGTCGCCCCAGTGTCTCGCGGATGCCCAAGAGGCCGCTTTGACGGCGCACCGGGCTTTGGGCCTACGCGATATCTCGCGCACGGATTTCATTGTCGACGAGGACGGCCGTCCGCTCTTTCTGGAATCGAACGTGGCTCCGGGAATGACGGCCACTTCCCAGTTGCCCCAGTCTGCATTGGCAGCCGGATACGAACTTCCTGACCTTTACTCGTCCTTGGTGGAATCCGTACTCAACAAGCACCGGAGCTGAAATAACCCCGTTCAATCCCTCCCTGATCTGACTGTGGACTCCGATACTTGCGAGCTATGGCATGACGCCGCTACCCCGGAAGCTTCACCGGCTTCCGGATGGCCTGATCCACCAGCAGGTTTCCGATCATTCACTTGGTCGCCACGAGAAGCCCCTGTCCAGGCTTTCGCTTGCCGATACTCGTCCGATTCGGCAGGATGGTCTTCCTTCGGTAGCCACAGGTGGAAGGAATACCAGGAGTCGTCTTTCCTGCCTTCCGAATTCGTCTGATCCGTGTCCGGGTGGGAATGATGCATGATCTTTCCCAGTTTCCACATGACCGCCATCACCACGGCGGCCGTGCCGAGATTGACGACGGCCACGGCTACGGCGATGATGATGGTCTGAGTGTCCATGCTAACCACGATAGCGGGCCGTCCTCCCAGCACCGCCGACAGGAGGATCCCGGCCTGGACGCATTGTCCACCAGCCATTCAGCCCCGGGCTCGAACGGTCAGAGCAGCTCGGTACAGTATGAGACATGAGCGAACAAGCACGAGACGCAATCGTCATCGGATCCGGGCCCGCGGGATACACTGCAGCCATCTATCTGGCCCGGGCCGGCTACCGGCCTTTGGTCATCGCCGGTGCCGTCACACCCGGCGGGCAGTTGGTCAACACAACCGAAGTGGAGAACTACCCAGGATTCCCCGAGGGCGTCATGGGCCCCGACCTGATGGACCGCATGCGCGAACAGGCCGAGCGCTTCGGCGCAGAGGTGAAATACGACGACGTGACCCAGGTGAACCTGGCCGGCCCCATAAAGACAGTCACCACCGATGGTGGCGAAAGCTACCAGGCCAAGACCGTCGTCATCACCACGGGTTCCGACTACCGCAAGCTGGAGGTGCCCGGAGAGCGTGAGTTCGGCGGTCGGGGCGTATCCTACTGTGCCACCTGCGATGGCTTCTTCTTCAAAGACAAGCCTATCGTCGTGGTTGGTGGTGGCGATTCGGCCATGGGTGACGCAGACTTCCTCAGCCGCTTTGGCTCCTCGGTCACTTTGATCCACCGCCGCGATGGTTTCCGGGCATCCAAGATCATGGTCGACAGAGCCAAGGCGAATTCGAAAATCAACTTCATACTCAACTCGGTGGTCACCCGAATCAACGGCGGCCCCCAGGGAGTCGAGTCGCTGGATCTGCAAGACACGGTGACCGGGCAGACGCGGTCATTGGAGGCGAACGGCGTCTTCATCGCCATCGGACACACCCCACAAACCACATTTTTGAATGGAGCCCTGGACCTGGACGAAGAGGGCTATATAGTCGCGGAGGGCGATTCGACACGAACCTCACTGCCCGGTGTCTTTGCGGCCGGCGATGCGGTGGACAAGATATACCGTCAGGCCATCTCCGCCGCCGGCATGGGCTGCCGCGCGGCCCTGGATGCACAGGACTACCTGACTTCGCAATCCTCCTCCGACAATCCCACCGACTGATTGAAACAGCACAAGCAGCAGGCCCCGCAAGCGAATATCCCGCTTACGGGGCCTGTCTCAATCCTTGCGAAAGGTTACGCAGGGTATGTCAATGCTGTGGACTCAGACCCAGCCATTCGTCGAAGCAACGTGCTGTCCGCTTGTGGATGATGGTTTCGCGTTCTCCAACAACAAGTCAAGGATACGGTTCATGTCGTCAGGCGAAGAGAAGGTAATTTCAATCCTGCCACGCTTCTCACTGCCCTTGATATCCACCTTGGTCTCAAACCGATCCTCAAGATTATGCAGCACGGGGGACCCGGCCCAGACCGAGGGCTTGTGCTTCCTGCGCTTGGCTGGTTCTGCGCTGGTTTTCAGCGCCACCAATTCCTCGGTGGACCGCACAGACAATCCCTCGGAAATGATTCGGTCTGCCAGCGTATCCATATCCGCTTCGGTGGACAAGGTCAACAAGGCTCGGGCATGACCCGCTGAAAGCATGCCGGACTCAACCTTCTTTTGGACCCCTAACGGCAACTTAAGAAGCCGCAGCATATTGGCAATCTGGGGCCTCGATTTCGACACCGACTTGGCCAGTTCCTCCTGGGTCATGCCGAACTCATTCATCATCTGCTGGTAAGCCGCAGCCTCCTCAAGCGGATTCAAGGCCACTCTATGAAGGTTCTCCAACAGGGCATCCCGTAGCATTTCGTCATCGGATGTCGTTTTGACAATCGCCGGTATGGTCTCTATGCCAGCCAGTCCGCTGGCGCGCCAGCGTCGCTCACCCATGATGATCTCATAGTGCTCTATGTGTTCGGGTGTATTCCCACTGTCTGCATGGATCTCCCGCACCACAATCGGCTGTAAGAGCCCGACCTCCGCTATCGACCGCGAGAGTTCCAACAACTCGTCCTCGTCAAAGATCCGTCGCGGCTGCTCGGCATTGGCACGGATGTCATCCACGCGCAATGCAACGAGATAGCCGCCCTCGACCGGCTTCAACTGATTGGAATCGTCTGTCTGACTGCCTTCCGCCACACGGGGACCTCGCGCCTCATGCGTCGATGGTGTTTCACGTGAAACACCGTCATCGGCACCGCCGAAGAAGAGGTCACTGGGATGTTCGAGAGCACTCAATTTCGGTACTGACATGCGTCCGGACCGCTGCTTCTTCACTGATGTTTCATGTGAAACATCCGAGCCGGTCTTCTTTGGGTGTCCCGTCGCATGTGAACCGGTCCCCTTCCGGCCTGTGGAACCACCCTTGGCCGCGGACTTTCCACGGGTTGACCCGGATGAACCACCCGACGTCTTTGCTGCACTACGCGTCTTGCTCTCTGCTTTATGCTGCGCAGAGTCAGGCGCCTTCACATCGCCATCTACTCCGGCAACGCCGTCCGCATCCACAGACTTAACCTCTCCCTCTTCTATTTCCACCTCACCGGGGAGTGCAGGGAACAAGGCGCCAAGCCCCTTACCAAGCCTCGATCGTTTCGCCATCACTCACCCTCCCTGCTGGACTGTTTCTTACTGACCATGTTCAGCACACGCTCGGACCGTTCGGCTATCTCCAATGCCGCCTCCCCGTACGACACTGACCCGGCCCCCCGAGGGTCGTAGGAAATGACCGATTGAGCAAAGCTGGGTGCTTCTGAAATTTTTACCGATCTCGGTATCGTTGTACGTAGGACGATATCGGGATAGTGGGCCTTGACCTCCGAGTAGACCTCCCGGCTGAGCAGTGTCCGCCTATCAAACATAGTGATGACCATAGTGGAGACAATCAGGTCAGGGTTATAATTCTGCTGCACCAATTCGATGGTATGCAACAATTGCTGCAAGCCTTCCAGCGCGTAGTACTCAGCCTGCACGGGTATCAGTACCTCATTCACCGCGCACATCGCGTTGAGGACCAGCAGACCAAGACTAGGTGGACAGTCGACAATCACATAGTCGTAATGCACCTTGCTGTCGGCCAGGAATTCGTTCAACGCTGCACGCAGCAAAAGATTGCGGTTCGGCATGTTCGCAACCTCCAACTCTGCACCTGAAAGGTCGATGGAGGCTGGGACTAAATCGAGACTTGCGAAGATCTGGCTGGTTTGCTTGGCGTTCTCGATGCTTACACGCCCTTCGACCACGTCATAAGTCGTAGGCATCCCATGCTGCCGCTGGACACCGAGAGCCGTTGAAGCATTCCCCTGAGGATCCATATCTATGACCAGGACCTGTGCCCCGTAATGAGCCAATGCGCAGGCTAGGTTGACGGCGGTTGTCGTTTTGCCCACCCCACCTTTTTGATTGGCGACAGCCAGCAGCCTGGTCCTGCTTGGCTTGGGGAATACGACATTATGCAGGGTCGCGTATCGGGATGAGAGATTCGCGATCTCTGCACCCACAGACGAATAGCTATCACCGTCATCGAAGATTCGACTAAGGACGTCCGCCGCCGATTCGATTTTCGGTCGCGGCGGATTCTTCTTGCCCGTCACCACTTCTGGGCGCGTGCGCTCCGCTTTCGCCTTCGTCACCTGGCCTCCTTATTCGCTTCTCTCAAGTGTCGTGTCAATACTGGACATACATCTTGTCCACCAGACCACGCACATCCTATGTGGATAAGTGTGGACAAGTCATGTTGAAACGACTCCCCGCTCCCTACGCCACGGACATGCCAGACTCCCCTCAGGCACGCACCAGCAAGGGCTCACACACCAATACTACCGGCCTATTGACCCCCGCAGCTACGGTTGTGGATAACATAACGACAAAAGGGTAATTGTGCATAACTCAACCTGACACATGCCCGTCGGAAACACACTCTTGCACCTGTGAAACTCACTCTGGACGGTCGTCTGACCTCCTTTGAAAGCATGGGACCGTCCAGCTTTGTTTCACGTGAAACATGAGAGTCCTACCGAGTTCCCAAACGCACATTCCCCGATTCGCATCACGTGAATCCTGCAGCTTCCGGCTTTCATTGTTGTCTCATTCACAGATCCGTTGTTCCACGTGAAACATAATGGCCCACATCCATGTCCGGAGACACAGCATCGGCTCCCCCGGCTTTGAAACATCCGGAGGTCCACATCACAGAGATTAGTGCTTACGCCATATGAGCTTTACAATTTCACAATCTACCTGTTCGCTGTCGTGCAGGTTACTATGCCCGGCGTCAGCGCCTGTTATGGTCTTTTCGCGATAAGACTTGGCGCTGCCTCCTACCAGATAGCGCAGGGACCGTGATGACCGTTGCTGACTCGCCCATCCGAACAAGACCCATCGCTTCTGTCGCGGTAGACATTTACACTTTCAGCAGTCTGTGGATAATTCATCCGCAGGGACAACACTGCCTTGCATTCCGATGCTTGCGGCCTTGGCACACCATCTGCCCCAAGGCGATTCGATTCGCTACATCGTCATTGCCGACGATCCCGTTGAAGTTACCCGCCACATTCACTTTGTTCGCCAGATTCGGTCGAGCTCCCTCTCCTGCCGTATCGCGCATATTATTCATCAAGACCATGTTGACCATGGAATGCTCCAGCACATTATAATTATCGAAATAGTAGCGAGAACGTACCACCGCAAGGATCCTCTGGAACCCTCTGCCGCACAGCGAATAGTCCGCATTGGTCTTGTCAATGAATGACACTTCGATCAATAGGTGGATGGCCGTCCAGGACAACTCCCCCATAAGATGGACCTCTCCATCAGGACCTACATCCACCCGAACAACCATGTGCGTCAGACCAGCATCATTGATGGCGTTGCCCTTGTGTTTTTCGGACCGGTATGTGCCATGCCAACCATGGAGGAAGAAAGTCGGTACAGGCTTCTTGATGAATCGTGACCGTTCATTTTGCCTGATTCCGATTGTTGCCGGTGCCAACACAGCCAAGTATGAAACAAAAAGGAAGGCAGACAAAGCCAATGTGAACATGCCCAGTATATGCTTTCTTGTAAGCCCTCCTACGTCTCACAATCACTCAGGTCTCTGGAGCGGAAACATTCTCACTGGGCACACTGGAAGCACCAGGTCAGCACAAACCGATGTCATATGGTTAACGGTCTCGGCCCTTGTATCCTCTGCCTCAAATCTTGTCTACCAGTACCACATGCGTTGGTTCCAAGCCTGGTCCAACCTGAGCCTCCTCTGCTCGGGGATTTCGGCCGCCCCTCTTTCGCAATTCCTTGAGGGCCTTATCTATCTCCGCCTGCGCCGATCGACCCTTCAATGCCACCAGTCGGCCACCCGTTTGCACCAAAGGCAAGGCCCACGAAGCAAGCTTGGTCAAGGGCGCGACAGCCCGGCAGCTCACCACTGCGAATGGCTGTGGAGGTTTGATTGCCGGCATCGAACCGGTTCGACTTTGCTTTCCAACAGTCTTTGCGCGCTTCCGTCTGCCTTGCTCGCTCCCGCCACGTCCCGCTGCGGAAGGCGCCAGGTTCTCAGCCCGATCTCTCAGCACCTCGACATTCCCCAGACCCATCATTTCAATGCATTCACGCAGCCAAATCACCCTTCGCTCCATCGGCTCTATCAGGGTCAATTGGTAGTCTGGCAGGCAGGCGGCGAGTATGAGCCCGGGGAAACCGCCTCCCGAACCCAGGTCAGCCACCCGCCGCGATCCTGCGTCCCGGCAGGAATCGACCACGAACGGCACAATGGCGGCCGAGTTGAGGATATGCCGTTCCCAGACGATGCCGGCATCCCGGGGCCCAATGATTCCGCGTTCGATTCCTTCGGTCTCCAGTTTGTCGTGGAAGAGTTTCAGCGGTTCCAGCGCCTGACCCAAAACCTCTGACAAGACAGGGGACCCCTCCAACCGGTCATGGGCGCAGGCATGATCTCTCTGATCCATTGCACCCTCATCCGCACCCGCAAGCCGGTCCTCGACCATCAGCGTCCTTCATCCTCCAGCGTCTTGTCTTCATCCGCGTAGGGAGCCGAATCGACGTCCGTCACACCCTCATCCTGTTGGCTGTCCCCGGTAAGCACCTCCGCTGCCCCATCCCTGGGGTATATGGTCACAAACCTGTGGGGTTCCTCCCCGTGGGAGCGGGACTTGAGTCCTTCCTCACGCACCATGTCATGCACGATCTTACGCTCGAAGGAGTTCATCGGATCAAGGTCCACGGGCTCGCCTGTCTCACCGGCCTCGTCAATCGCGTCCAACGCCGTCTGCCGCAGCTTCTTGCGTTTGCGCCCCAGGAAACCGTCAACGTCGAGAATCAGATGGGACCGTTCACCTGTCCGCTGCTGCACCGCCAGGCGTGTCAGCCGCTGGAGGGCGTCAACGACTTCGCCCTCGTGCCCGATCAGGTGCTTGATGTCCGTATCATCGTCGGCCACGATCTGCACAGTGGGACGATGATTGCGCACGCCCATCTCGATGTCGCCCTCATAGTCGACGATGTCCAGCAAATCTTCAAGGTAGTCGGCGCCTATGTCGGCTTCCTCGTTGAGCTGCTCCATGCTCTTATCAACGTCCATATTCTGGGACATCCGCCCTGCTCCTTACTCGTGTGTTGTTCGCACCCGCCGGCTCTTCCTCGCTTGGCAGGCAGCTGTGCCGGAACAATCTCAATCCGCGAACCGAACCGCCGGGTGGCCTGCTCTCACCAGAATACTCACAGGTTCGCCCAAAATGCAGGGGTCCGCCGCCTCTCTCAACCCTTGCGCCGTTTGCGATGGGGCTGCTCCCGCTGACGGGAGCGCTTGCCGCCCTTGCGGGCCTCCTCCTCCAGCTCCTTGAGGCGAGCAAGTTCCTCCTCCTCGACCGAAGGCAGACCCTTTCGGGCGCGCCTGGCATTCTCCCTGCGACGGTCGCGCTTCTCTTTCTCTTCGGCGGCAGGGGAACCCGGCGTCGGCATATGGTAGACCTGGAACATGGTCTGCCCCAAAGTCCACAGGTTGTTGGTCAACCAGTAGACCAGCACGGCGAAGGGGAAGGCCACACCTGAGAAGATGTACATGACCGGGAATAAGTAGGCCATCATCTTCTGCATCTTGTACTGCTGCCCCTCCATGGAGGCACGCGGCATGTTCTTTCGTATGTTGTGGAAC
Source organism: Bifidobacterium xylocopae (assembly GCF_003315615.1). GTDB lineage: Bacteria > Actinomycetota > Actinomycetes > Actinomycetales > Bifidobacteriaceae > Bombiscardovia > Bombiscardovia xylocopae. Next base: position 136,099 of record NZ_PDCH01000003.1, on the reverse strand, counting down.
TGCGAGTAGAACATGGCAAGGCACATCAGAGCGATGAACACGACCACCACGGCCTTGCCCGCGCCCTGGGCGGTGACGAAGTTGTCCGAGATTCTCAGCCCGAAGAAAGTAGTCTGCTCGAATTCGGTGGCCACCTGCCTGGTGAAGGCCCCCAGGGGCTCATGGCTGCCGTGGGCGATGAAGGGTACGACCGAAAGCACGTAGAACATGGTGGCGAAAACGGGGCTCTGGATCAGCGCAGGCAGACAGGATGACGCCGGGTTGGCGTGATTGTCCTGGTAGAGCTTCATCGTCTCCCGGCTCAACGCCTCCCGGGAGGCTGGGTCCTTCTTGTTCTTGTACTTGTTCTGAATCTTCATCAGCTTGGGCTGAAGGGCCTGCATGCGTTGCATGGAACGCATCTGCTTGATGAACAAGGGGAGTATCAGCAGGCGAATGAAGACGACGAGCAGGACGACCGAGAGCGCCCACGCCACCCCGGGACCTTCCTTGAGCCCAAGCAGGGTCAGGCCTTTATGACACCAGACCATCACATAGGTCATCAACCATTCGATCGGGCGCAGGATGCGGTAGAACCAACCGAAGATGCCCTGGTCGAAAGTGAACGTATTGTAGCTGCGGAACATCTAGATCGTCTCCTTATGGGAAGCCGAAGTTTCACGGGCGGGCCCGGATGCCGCCAAGGGCTCCAGCCGCTGTTCCTCATGGGCTTTGGACCAGCGGAAGCGGTAGAAGATGGAGAATCTGGAAGGCACGTCGTCGATGCCGCCATCGGACCAGGGACGGCAGCGCAGCAGCCGCATGAGCGCCAGGGCGCCCCCTCTCAGGGCCCCGAAGCGACCTATCGCGGTCAGGGCGTAGGTCGAACATGTCGGGTAATAGCGACAGCAGGGCGGCGACAAGGGTGACACCCTGCCCCTATACCAGCTGACCAGCCCGAGTGCCATGCGTGTAGGCAGCCCGAAGCGTGGGGTGGCGAGCGCACCGCCCCTTGGCCCATCCGCTCGTATGGTCTGCTTCACATCTGTTCGCCCGCCCCATTGATTCGTCTACCATCCACCGGTCCGCTGTGCCCGTCTTTGGCCATGATATCGGCGAAGAGTCGGCTCACCTGCTCGTCGAGGGATCTGTACGTGGCCCGGGCCGCGCCGGGTTTGGCCCTCATGACCAGGTCGCAGACGGCCGGCAGGCTGTCCTCATGATTTGCCGCCAGGACGCGGAAGCGCCTTTTTACCCTGTTCCTGGTGACTGCGTTGCCAACGGCCTTTGATACGGCCAAGCCCATCCGGCGACCGGCGACCGACCCGTGGACCCCTTGTCCGGGTGCCCTGCGGTTGCCGGCCGCTTCATCTCCGGTCAGCAGGTGGATGACCAGGTCACGGCTGGAGACCCGTCTGCGCCGGCGAAGCACCGCCGTGAACTCCTGATGACTCTTCAGCCGTTCCACCTTTGGACTGCCAGTCGCCGTAGGGCTCAGGCGGAGAGGACCTTGCGGCCCTTCGCCCTGCGGCGGTTGATCAGGGCGCGCCCCGAGCGGGTGCGCATGCGCGCGCGGAATCCGTGCTTCATGTGACGACGACGGTTGTTGGGCTGGAAAGTCCTCTTCATATCAATGCTCCTAGTACTAGCCAGGCTGAAGGCATGGCTCCTCATATGAGTTCAAGCTCTACCAAAGTACAAGCCGAGGGGGACGAAGGCAAAAACGCACCGGACGTTTTGCGCCTTTGAGTGGGTCGGTTATATCGTGTCTTAGGCCTTGCATACTCCCGGATTTGCGGGCCTACCGGAGCCGTTACTTATCCACAAATAACAGCAACGTTATTCACATTTGGCCTAGGCCAAAACGCTTTCCGGTGGATAAGTGACTATGGCGCGTGTCATGATGGTCTGACGATAGTGCACGTCCGCGCTGAGGAGTGCTCGGTCCGCGGACCCACACAGCACGCTTAGGACGTTCGAGAGAGGAGGAGCGTATGGCTGACGAGCAGCGGGACCCCGCCCAGGAAGCGGGCAGGATGTGGAAGGCCGCCTCCCAGGCCCTCGCTTTCAGCGAGACGCTCACCCCCCGAGACAAGGCCTGGCTGGCCGACATCACGCCCGAGGCCGTCTTCGGCGACACAATCGTGCTCGCCGTCTCCTCCCGGGCCGCCCAGGAGGCCGTGCAGGGCGATCTGAACGACACCCTCCTCAAGGCCCTGAATCTGGTATCTGGTCGAGATATGATTCCGGCCGTCAAAATCGTACAGGACCGGACCAGGCAGCAGGCTCAGACGCCAACCCGCCCGAGCTCCGCCCCCCAGGCCGTCGAACCACCCGAGGACACCGTCCCTGACCAGAGCGTCAGACAACCGGCACAGACCGCATTCCCCTCACACATCGATTCCGCTCCCGTCGCCGAACAGGCGGCAGCGGTCGCAAGGGCCGTCCCGGAGCGCATGCACAGCGAGCAGGACACAGACGGAGAGAGCCACCAGAACTACCTTCAGCAGTCCTTCGCGGACCAAGGCATGGACGAACTGGCATACTCCGGGCAGCCCTTCCCTGACCAGCCAACCTATCCCGAGCCGGCCACCCAGCAGGAATCCGAACAGGGACAAGCCATGGGCGCCCCGCGCTTCCCCATGAGTCAGAACCGGGTGGAACGCGACCCGGAGACCCATTTGAACAAGTCCGCCACATTCGACACCTTCGTACCCGGTGACTCCAACCGCTTCGCCCGGACCGTGGCCCTTGCCGTGGCCGAGGGCACGGGCCGCGATTTCAACCCCCTGTGCATCTACGGCTCCTCGGGCCTGGGTAAGACCCACCTGCTCAACGCAATCGGCAACTACGCCCTGGTCAAGGACCCGGCCCTGAATGTACGCTATGTGACCAGCGAGGAATTCACCAACGAATTCATCGAGGCCCTGCAGGACACGAACCGCAACCAGGGTCAGATCGCCGAGTTCAACCGTCGCTACCGACAGGTGGATGTGCTCCTGATCGACGACATCCAGTTCCTTGGCGGCAAGGACGCCACACTGGAACAGTTCTTCCACACCTTCAACGCCCTGCACGATGCCAACAAGCGCATCGTGATTGCCTCCGACGTGGCCCCCAACAACCTGAAGGGCTTCGAGGACCGGCTCATCTCCCGCTTCGATTCGGGCCTGACCGTGGACATCAAGCCACCGGACAGGGAGACCCGGGTGGCGATCCTGCGGATGATGGCTGGTGCCCTGGGCATCTTCATCCCCAACGAGGTCTTCGATCTGATCGCCGAACGCTTCACCGAGAACATCCGCGAGCTGGAGGGGGCTCTGACGCGTGTGACCGCCGTCGCCAGCCTCAACAACCAGCCGGTGACGAGGACTCTGGCCGAGCAGACCCTTCAGGACTACTTCGCCACAGATGTGGAGATCAAGCCGACCGACATCATTTCGCAGGTCGCCAAGTATTTCCATCTGACATTCGACGATCTGGTCGGCCGCACCAGGACCAAGAACATCGCGCTTGCCCGGCAGATAGCCATGTATCTGGCTCGGGAGATGACCTCCATGTCACTGGTGGATATAGGGGAGGTCTTCGGCGGCAGGGACCATACGACGGTCATGCACGCCTATACCCGCATATCCAACGAGATGCAGGAGAAGCGGGAGATTTACAACTATGTCATGGAGCTCACGGTCCGGCTCAAACAACCGCAAAACAAATAAGCGACACACCGGGGTTGGGTGCAATCTGTATTTGAGTTATCCACATACTTATTCACGGATGTGGGCAGAAGCTGGGGATGACTACCCGATTCCCCGTTGATAAACCGTGGGTAACCTGTGCGGGAATAGGCCGGAAATGTGGATACTTCAAACCGCCGCTGTCCCCCGTGTACAAATCTGGAAATTATCCACACTTTTTCACATTGTCTTCGACAACCTGAACTTGTCCACAGCCGCCTCCTTCCGCTGCTGCCATGACTTATCCACAGTATCCACCGTGCTTATTACTATGACTACCCCATATATTTAAACTTTCGCCATTCTCATTATCAGTTCCCCCTGGAGCCGTTCTCATTAAGCGGCGCTCGCGCCCGCTAGAATAAGAACAGCGAACGTTGACAAACCCTAAGAAGGACCCATGAAAGTCGAAATCAACTCCCAGGCGCTCTCCGACGCCGTATCCTGGACCACCAGGGTCATCCCCGCCCGTCCTGCCACGCCCATCCTCGCAGGTGTCCGCCTGGAGGCGGCCGACGGAACGTTGAAGATGTCGGCCTTCGATTACGAGACATCGGCCCGTCACCACATCGAAGCCGGTATCGACGAACCAGGTTCGGTCCTGGTCCAAGGCAAGCTCCTGGCCGACATCACCAAGTCCCTGCCTGCGGAGAAGACCTATATGTCCACGGAGGGTTCCAAGATCACGATCAGCTCCGGTAAATCAACCTTTACCATGCAACTGATGCCGGATACCGAATACCCTCCCCTCCCCGAGCTGCCCGGTCAACTGGGACAGGTGGATGCCCAGACCTTCGCCCAGGCCGTCGGCCAGGCCACCGTAGCGGTCTCCAGGGAGGAGAACCGACCGGTCCTGACCGGAGTGAAAACCCACATATCCGGTGACAAAGTCGTCATGACAGCCACCGACCGATTCCGCCTGTCCCAGGCCTCCTTCACCTGGACCCCTCAGAAATCGGACGCCGACTCCACCCTGCTGGTGCGCGGATCCCTGCTCAGGGACATCTCCCGTTCCCTGGATGAGCACCAGAACGTGGCTGTGGATTTCTCAGACGAGAACCCCAAGATCGTGGGCGTCGAGAATGCCGGCCGTGTGACCACCTGCCAGCTGATCGACGGGGAGTTCCCTGCCGTGGACCGCCTATTCTCCGACGAATACCCGATCCAGGCGGTGCTGCCCAAGCAAACCCTTCTGGATGCCATTAAGCGCGTGTCCCTGGTTGCTGAGCGCAACGCGCCGATTCGTATGGTCTTCTCCGGCAAGGAGGTCAGCCTGTCTGCAGGGGCGGCCGACGAGGCCCAGGCCCACGAGGTGCTGGAGGTGGATCTGGATGGGGAGGACATCACTGTGGCATTCAATCCCACCTATCTGATCGAGGGGCTGTCGGCCATCGCCGAGCCCTTCGTGCGCATGAAGATGACATCTGCAGTCAAGGCTGTGGAATTCAACGGACAGCAGGAGGCCGACTCGGATGAGTCCATGGACTACCGCTACCTGCTGGTACCGATGCGTTTCAACGTCTGAGACGGGTCGCGCCGGTGTGACCGGTCAGGGGATTGAGCCAAGGCAATGAAGGAGGGGCGTAGAGCCGTGCGTATATCGCGCTTGGCAGTGGATGACTACCGTTCCTGGTCCTCCTTGGTCGTCGACCTGGACGAGGGCGTCACCATCCTCCAAGGGCGCAACGGACTGGGTAAAACCAATCTGGTGGAGGCCCTGGAGGTGCTTTCGACCGGTTCAAGCCACCGGGTCTCCTCTTCGGCCCCACTGGTCCGTCGCGGCCGTCCCAGGGCGACGGTCAGGGCAAATGCCGAGCAGGACGGACGCACCGACACCTACGAGTTGACGATTCCCTTGCGTGGGGCCAACCGAGCAAGGATTGACGGCGGCCCCTCGCTATATATGCGGGATCTGGTTGGAAAAGTACCTTCGGTCACCTTCTCCCCCGAAGATCAGCGTCTGGTCACCGGGGAGCCATCGGGGCGACGCTCCTTCCTTGACCAGACGGCGGTACAGCTGGATCCCGACTATTACCGGGTCAAGCAGGAGACGGCCCGACTGGCCCAGCAGCGTGGTGCCCTGCTCAAGCGACTGGCCCGTTCCGAGCCTGACCCGGGCGGGGTCGGCATGGACCGGGAGGCGGAACTGAGTGGCCTGGAAGTGTGGACCGGCCAGTTCATACAACGGGGAATGGAACTGACGGCACGACGTATGAAGGTGGTTGAGAAACTGGCCGGACCCCTTGGGGACATCTATCGGAACCTGGCCGGAGAGGACCAGGTGGTTGAGATGGCATACTTGCCTTCCTTCGCTGAGGTGCTCGACGGCGGTGTCGGTCCACAGACCGCGGCCGCGATCAGCCGACACTTCCAGCGGGTATGGCCGGGTGAGCAGGCCCGGGGCGTCAACCTGCTGGGGCCGCAGCGCGACGACCTGGAATTCAGCCTGAACGGGATGCCGGCCAGGGATTATGCCTCCAACGGAGAGGAGTGGACCCTGGCCCTGGCCCTGCGCCTGGCCGAGCACAGGATCCTGGCCGAGGCAAGCGGGCTTACGCCCATTCTGGTTTTGGATGATGTGTTCGCCCAGCTGGACGAACGGCGGCGTTCGCAGATCATCCGATTCGTCCAGGACCAGCCCCAGACCCTGATCACAGCGGCATCCCCGGGTGATGTTCCGGACCTGGAGGGGGCTCATCTGATCGACATAGCCGACCTGGCGGACCGGCAGCGCCAGACTGAAGCAGGAGTAGGGCTGTGAAGAGGCCGGTTGACCAGAGCCTGGGACTGGACCCACGCAAGTTGCCTGCTCAGGTCTTCCAGCGCTTCGTGCGCCGGTCACTGGACCGCAAGTCCCGTCGGAGGAAGTCCGAGTCGGCCTGGGAGGCATTCGGAAAACCGGGGCGGGATCCCCTGGCTCTTGCATCGACGGTCGAATCCATGGCCGATCATGACGGCTGGGTTCCCCACCTGAAGGTCGCCCAGCTGCGTGATCACTGGGACCAAGTGGTCGGGCCTGCCATTGCCGCCCACTCCCGTGTCGGCTCCTATCGGCAGGGGCGGTTGGTCATCCAGGCTTCTACGCCGGTATGGGCCACCCAGCTCAATTACCTGATACCCCAGCTCAAGACCACGGTCGCGCAGCGGCTGCGGATGCCGGTGACCGAGGTGGTCGTAGCTGGCCCTGGTTCCTCCCGGCCCGGTCCCTGGGTCCGGTCCAGGAAACGGTCCCGGTAAGTCCGAGTAGGTTCTGGGACTCTTGGGATGCGTATTTGAGCCCAGGGCCGCAGACGTGGTCTGACAGGCTTTCCGTCCCGTATGGCTGGTAACATACGTATAAGTAGTTGAACGTGCGAGAGACCCTTTTTTGTGCGTTTTAGAGTGTGAGACCTCATTTTGACCCCATGCGAACAGGTGCTGGGGCCCAGGAAGGAACCTCTGTGGCAGAGCGGAATACGGAACCGTCCCAGGATGCGCGTGACCCGCAGGAGGGTCGGGACCAGGTCGGCGACCAAGTGCAGCAACGGTTGACGGACGCCCAGTTGGATGATTCACTGGCCCCTGATCATTACGATGCCAGCGATCTGAGGGTCCTCGAGGGCCTGGAGGCCGTCCGCATCCGCCCGGGTATGTACATCGGATCCACAGGTCCGCGCGGTCTGCACCACCTGGTCTACGAGATCGTCGACAACTCCGTGGACGAAGCCCTGGCCGGCTATGCGGACCACATCGAGGTGACCATCCTGCCTGACGGCGGCGTACGGGTGGACGACAATGGCCGTGGCATCCCTGTTGATGAGGTGCCTGGTGAGGGTGTCTCCGGCGTGGAGACCGTGATGACCAAGCTCCATGCCGGTGGCAAGTTCGGAGGTGGCGGATATGCGGTCTCCGGCGGTCTGCATGGCGTGGGCATCTCCGTGGTCAACGCCCTCTCGAGCCGTATCGAGGTCGAGGTGCGTCGTCAGGGTCACTACTGGAGGCAGACCTACGTGGACCAGCACCCGCTGGCCCCCCTGTCCAAGGACGAACCTTTGGGGCCCAATGAGTCGACCGGCACATCGGTCACCTTCTGGGCCGACCCGAAGGTCTTCGAAACCACGGTCTACGATTTCGAGACCCTGCGCTCGCGTTTCCAACAGATGGCCTTCCTGAACAAGGGCCTGTGCCTGACACTGACCGACAAGCGTCAGCCCGACATGGCCGGCGACGAGGTGGCCGGGGAGAACGAGGGGGAGAGCCAGGAGCGGTCCGTCTCCTACCGTTACGAGAACGGCATCAGCGACTACGTTGACTACCTGGTCAAGGCCAAGAAAGCCACGCCGGTCGAGGATGACATCATCGACTTCGAGGCCGAGGACCTGGCTCTGGGCATCTCGGCGGAGGTGGCCATGCAGTGGACCGGTGCTTATTCCGAGTCGGTGCACACCTTCGCAAACACGATCTCCACCACCGAGGGTGGCGCCCACGAGGAGGGCTTCCGTGCGGCGCTGACCATGATGGTCAACCGTTACGCACGCGAGAAGAACATCCTCAAGGACAAGGATGAAAACCTCTCCGGCGATGACGTACGCGAGGGTCTGACGGCCGTTGTCTCGGTCAAGATGACCAACCCCCAGTTCGAGGGGCAGACCAAGACCAAGCTGGGAAACCCCGAGGCCAAGACCTTCGTCCAACGTGTGATGAGCGAACGGTTGACGGATTGGTTCGATGCCCATCCGGGTGAGGCCAAAGCCATTGTGCAGAAGGCCATCGACGCCTCCAGGGCCCGTATCGCCGCCAAGAAGGCGCGCGAATCCACCCGCCGCAAGTCCATCTTCGAGACCGCCGGCATGCCCGACAAGCTCAAGGATTGCCAGTCCAACGACCCGGAGGAGTGCGAGCTCTTCATCGTGGAGGGTGACTCCGCAGGTGGTTCGGCCATCCAGGGGCGCAACCCGCTGACCCAGGCCATCCTGCCCCTGCGCGGCAAGATCCTGAACACCGAGCGCGCCTCGATTGACCGCATGATGAAGTCCGACACCATCGAGTCCCTGATTACGGCAGTCGGAGGCGGCTACGGCGAGGACTTCGACCTGTCCAAGGTGCGTTACCACAAGGTCATCATCATGGCCGACGCCGATGTGGATGGCGCCCATATCGCCACACTGAATCTGACGCTGTTCTTCCGCTACATGAGGCCGATGATCACGGCGGGCTACGTATACGTGGCCATGCCGCCCCTCTATCGCCTGAAGTGGACCAAGGGGCCGCACGACTTCGTCTACACCGACGCCGAGCGTGACCGCGTCCTGGCCGAAGGCAAGTCCAAGGGCCGCCAACTGCCCAAGGGCGAAGGCATCCAGCGGTACAAGGGTCTGGGCGAGATGAGCTATCAGGAGCTGTGGGAGACCACCATGGACCCGGATCACCGGATCCTGAAGAAGATCCATATCGAGGACGCCGCCCAGGCTGACGAGACCTTCACCATGCTCATGGGCGACGAGGTCGAGCCGCGCAGGATCTTCATCCAGCGCAACGCCAAGGACGCCCGGTTCGTGGACGCCTGAGCCGGTCCGCACGGTCCGCCTCGCGCAGGCGGAGTGGGACGTGCGGCCGAGACGATTGACTTAATCATTGGATTTATGGAGCTAAGGACCGACAGTGGCAGACGAGAACAGCAATAACGGCAACGAGGACGCGGGGCTCAACCTGCCTGACGGCTCGCGTGAACCCCTGAGCCCGCAGGAGATGGACCAGACCGACTACGGCCTGCTGAAAGGTGAACGTGTCCAGCCCATCGACCTGCAGCAGGAAATGAAGGACTCATATCTGTCCTATGCGATCTCCGTCATCGTGGAGCGAGCCCTGCCCGACGTGCGCGACGGCATGAAGCCCGTCCACCGCAGGGTCATCTACGCCATGTACGACGGCGGTTACCGGCCCGACCGCGGATACAACAAATGTTCACGTGTGGTCGGTGACGTGATGGGTAAGTACCACCCCCACGGAGACTCCGCGATCTATGACACCATCGTGCGTCTGGCCCAATCCTGGTCCATGCGTTACCCGCTGGTGGACGGCCAGGGCAACTTCGGTTCCCCGGGCGATGACCCGGCGGCCGCCATGCGCTACACCGAGTGCCGCATGGCCCCCTTGGCCATGGAGATGGTGAGGGACATCGACAAGGACACCGTCGATTTCATCCCCAACTACGACGGCAAGACCCAGGAACCCACGGTCCTGCCCTCCCGCTTCCCCAACCTGCTGGTCAACGGTTCCTCCGGCATCGCCGTGGGCATGGCCACCAACATTCCCCCCCACAACATGGGCGAGGTGGCGCGGGGTGTCCACTGGGCCCTGGACCATCCTGACGCCAGCAAGGAAGAGCTGCTTGACGCCCTCATCGGTATTATCAAGGGCCCTGACTTCCCGACGGGGGCCACGATTCTTGGCCATAAAGGGATCGAGCAGGCCTACCGCACCGGACGTGGTCTGATCACCATGCGCGCAGTGGTCAACACCGAGGAGATCAAGGGGCGCATGTGCCTGGTGGTCACAGAGCTGCCCTACCAGGTCAACCCGGACCGACTGGTCGTCTCCATCCGCGAGGCCGTGCGCGACGGGAAGATCCAAGGCATCGCAGACATGCGTGACGAGACCTCCGGACGTACTGGGCAGCGTTTGGTACTCGTGCTCAAACGCGACGCCGTGCCCAAGGTCGTGCTCAACAACCTATACAAGCATTCCCAGCTTCAGCAGACCTTCGGTGCCAACATGCTGGCCCTGGTCGACGGTGTGCCCCGCACCCTGAGCCTGGACGCGTTCATCCGCCATTGGGTGGACCACCAGCTGGATGTCATCGAGCGGCGCACCAGGTACCTCAAGCGCGAGGCCGAGGAGCGCGACCACATTCTGCAGGGTTACCTGAAGGCTCTGGATGCGATTGAAGAGGTCATCGCCCTGATCCGCCGGTCCAAGGACGTGGAGTCCGCCCGCACCGGGTTGATGGACCTGCTGGGGGTGGATGAGGTCCAGGCCGACGCGATCCTGGCCATGCAGCTTCGCCGTCTGGCCGCACTCGAGCGTCAGAAGATACTGGACGAGCACAACGAACTCATGCGCAAGATCAAGGACTACAACGACATCCTGTCCGACCCCCTGCGCCAGCGCAGGATCGTCGGGGATGAGCTCGACGAGATCGTCGAGAAGTACGGCGACGAGCGGCGCACCAAGATCCTGCCTTACTCGGGCGAGATGAATGTGGAGGACTTGATCGCCGACGAGAATGTCGTTGTGACGGTCACCCACTCAGGCTTCGTCAAGCGTACGAAGGCCGACGAGTACCGGGCCCAGCACCGGGGTGGCAAGGGCATCAAGGGCACCAGGCTGCGTGAGGCGGATGTCGTCGACCACTTCTTCCTGACATCCACCCATAACTGGCTGCTCTTCTTTACCAACAGGGGCCGTGTCTACCGGCTCAAGGCCTATGAGCTGCCCGAAGGGTCGCGCGACTCCAAGGGGCAGCATGTAGCCAACCTCCTGCAGCTGGCACCGGGCGAGCAGATAGAGCAGGTCCTGTCCCTGCACTCCTATGCGGATGCCGACTACCTGGTCCTGGCCACCCGTACCGGCAAAGTCAAGAAGACCCGCCTGTCCGAATACGATTCCCCCCGCCAGGGAGGTCTCATCGCCGTACGGTTGGTTCAGATGGAGGATGGGCAGGGCAATACCCTGACGCGTCCCGTCGCCGACGGTGACGGTGTCGAGCCGGTCTACGACGAGCTGGTCGGCGCTGCCCTGTGCAACGCCCAGGACGACATCATCCTGGTCTCCCGTCACGGAATGAGCGTCAAATTCGAGGCCAATGACGAGACCTTGCGCCCCATGGGCCGGCAGACCGCCGGTGTGCAGGGCATGAAGTTCCGCGAAGGCGATGAATTGCTCAGCATGGACGTGGTGCCCGCCGATTCCGATGAAGACCTGCTGGTGGTCACCGACCAGGGCTATGCCAAGCGCACCGCCTTGTCCGAATACCGCCTCCAGGGCCGTAACGGTTACGGTGTCAAGGCCATCGCAATGGTCGAAGGCCGGGGTTCCCTGGTCGGTGCCCTGGTGGTGGGCGAGGATGATCAGGTTATGGCCATCATGAAATCAGGCAAGGTCATCCGCTCCGATGTCGCCGAGGTCAAACGCACCGGCCGCAACACCCAGGGCGTGACCCTGGCGAAGCCGGACAAGGGTGACGAGATCCTCTCTGTGGCCCGCAATGCCGAACGAGACGAGGATGAGGATATGGATGACGAGGGTCAGCGGACGGCTGCCGTCCAGCAGGGTGCTTCGGCGCAGTCCGAATGAGGGCCGCCGGTAGTGTGGAGAAGCGGGGCTGACCCCCCGCGTCCTCCGGGGAAGCTGGTAGCCTCACTAGGAGTGAGGGACCAAAAGGCCACGAACGCAGTGGGTCGTTTGGGTGAAATGATCAAGGAGCACCAATGAGCCAGAACAACAGCGGAAAGTCCAAGCCAAAGCAGGGCGGGCAGGTCCAGGAGCGTGGTGCCCGGCCTTCCTCGGACACGGCCAGGTCCGCCAAGGGCGAGGCCCCAGCCGCGATCGGTCATGGTGAGAGGGCTCCCAAGGCTGGAGCAGGCAAGCAGGAGTCGCGCACCAAAGCCCAGCCGCAGACCACAGCCAAAGAGGACGTCGCCAAAGCCAAGGTGCAGGGGAGCGTCCGCAAGACCGGTTCCCACCCACAGGTCGTCAAAACCGACCGGTCCGCCAAGGATGCCCAGAATGCCCCCACCCAGGCCACCAAAGACAAGGCCTCGGTCAAGGGTGCGCTCCCGGCCAAGGCTCGTCAGGGGGCTCCGGCGAAGGTCCAGCCCAAGGCCGGGTCGAAACCCGCAGCCTCAACACTCAAACCGATCAAGCCAGCTGAGGTTCGTAAGGCCGGAGAACCGCGGACCGCTGCTTCATCATCCTCCGAGTCCATACCCCAGGTGGCAGCCGATCTCAGGCAGCGCCAGAAGGCCTCGGCCCGTCCGCGCACGGCCGAAGCCTCCACCGGCCGGCCTCAGACCCGGTCCTCATCTGCCTCCGCGCAATCTGGTTCCGCGAGTATGGCCCGTCTCGGCCGCCTCGGCACGGCCGCCTCGGCCGGCCCCAAGATAGGGGCAGGCAGGACAGGCGTGCCCCGTGCCCGTCGCATGCAGCTCTCGCTGACCCGTGTGGAGCCCTGGTCGGTCGCCAAGGTCACTTTCCTGCTGTCCATCGCCGGCGCCATCATCCAGGTGATTGCCTCGTCCCTGCTTTGGATGCTTCTGAACGCGATCGGCCTGTTCGACAACATCAACCAGATGGTTTCCAAGACCGGTCTGGACGCTGGTGGGCTCGACCTGAGTTCGGTGCTCAGCCTGGGCACCGTAATCAGCTCGGTCACTATCTTCTCGATCTTTGAGATCGTCTTCATCGTGGTTCTGGCCACGATAGGCGCATTCCTCTATAACATCGTCGGCTCCTTGGTCGGTGGCATCCACGTCACCCTGGGCGACGACTGACCCGAGTCCATCGGCCCCGTGGAACGCCCTCATTCACCTGTTCATACCAGGGTATGAGGGCGTTTCGCCGCCCTGGCCCGTAATCTGTAACCATGCTGTCCTACCTCGGTGCCTTTTCGGCCTCATTCGGCCTGTCCATAGCGGTCTGGCCCTTCGCCTCCCTGCTGCTGACGCTGCCTGTCCTGGCCCTGATCTACCACCGCTATCACCGCCTGCGCCTGGCTGCGGCCCTGACCGCCTATCTGACCATCCTCTACCTGTTGGCCCTGGTCTGCTTCACCTTGTGGCCCATGCCCGACGACCGTGCCGCGTTCTGCGCAGGCCATCACCTTTCCCCCCAGTTGGATCCGCTGCATTTTCTCACCGATCTGACCACCGGCGGTCTGGGCGCCCTCCTGCAGATAGGGTTCAATATCGTCTTCTTCCTGCCCTTGGGCTACATCATGGGCCGTGTCCTGCGTTGGCGCTTGCGTCTGGCCCTGCCAGTGGGATTCCTTGTCTCCCTTACCATCGAGACCGCCCAGTTGACCGGAGTCTTCGGACTGATTGGGTGTGCCTACAGGCTCTTCGATGTGGACGATCTCCTGTGGAACACAACGGGGGCCATAGTCGGTTTCGCCTGCGCCGCCCTGATTAACCGCCTGGCTCCGCCCCGAACACCTGACACGGCCGAGGTGGTGCGCACCCCCAGTTTCCTCCATCGCTCTGTCAGCATGGCCACGGATCTGGTCCTGGCCTATACACTCTCTTCGTCCTTGGGGTTCGCACTGGTGGTCCTTGTCAATGCCTGGGCCGGACACCGTGCGGATGGTGACTACTCCCTGGGGGACTGGGCCGTCTCCCCCCACGCCCTAAGGCTGATGGTGGTAGGACTCAATATCGCCTGCCTGCTGTTCTTCGAGTTCCTGATCCCCCTTCTGCGCCGGGGACAGACCCTGGGTGCGGCCTTCACGCACATGAGTGTGGAAACTCGGGCGAGGCGCGGCTGGCTGAGGGCCGCCTTCTACGGGGCGCGCACACTCACCATCCTGGTGGTCTTCGGCCCTTGGAACGGGAGGATGCGCGCCTGGGCCAACCTGCTGGGGGCCCTCCTCCTGCTCTTCTACATGGTCAGGCGGTGTATGCCTTACGATCTGATTCCCGGGTCCGATGCGCCGTCGGCCCCCGGGGATGCCTCACCCCGGATGTACGAAGCCCGGGTGGACCGTCCAGCCATGGGAGGTCCACCAGCTTTCACCCCGTCCGGGAGCTGAGATACAGCCGACCTCAACGGTCCCGGGTGGTTTTACTCTTGCGGTGCCCGCTGATGCGGGCCTCGGAGACGACGATGGCGACGAAGATTATCGCGAAGCCGGCCAGGTGGGCGCCGGTCAGCTCCTCGCCCAAGGCCAGGACCGAGACCGCCATGCCGAACAGGCTTTCGGTGCACAGGATCAGCGACCCCTGGGCGGCCGGCACCTGGGAGAAGGCCGCGTTCTGCAAATTCTGGGCGATGAGCGTCGAGACAAGTACCAGATAGGCCATGGCGCCGAAGGTCTGAGGATGCAGGGCGGACAATGGGGGCGCAGGCTCGGTCAGGAAGGCTCCCCCCACGAAGAGCACCCCGGCCACCAGCAGTTCGTAGTAGGTCAGTATGGTGGCGTCGAACTTCTTGGCCAAGGCGCCGGCCAGCACGATGTTGGCCCCGTAGAAGACCGCTCCGGCCAGGGTCAGCAGGTCGCCGGCGCTCAGGACCAGTCGGGCTGAGTCATCCGGGGACAGGGAGATGAGCCCAACGCCGACCACGCAAAGGAGGGCGGCCGCGAAGTTGCGCCAAGCGGGCCGCTTCCTGGTGACGATCCAGACCAGGAATGGCACGAGTACGCAATAGGTCGCTGTCAGGAAGGAATTGCGGCCCGGTCCTATTGTGCGCAGTCCCTCCATCTGCAGTATGAACGCCGCCCAGTATGTCACGCCCAAGGCCAGACCCGGCACCAGCATGTCCAACAGATGGGCCCGTTTGAGTTTGGACCACATGAGAGGGGTCATCACTGCCACGGCGATGACCAGACGCACGCCCATGATCCACTGGACCTCGATCTGCCGCAGGCTGATCTTCTCGAAGGTGTAGCCGGCCCCCCACGCGGCCGCGGCGGCCAGGAGCATGAAACGTGCCAGCCAAGGATTCAGACGCAGGGAGCCGGGAGAGGAGGTCATGCCTCAATCCTAGCCGAGACCGGCGAAGGCGTTGGGGCGGGGCCGACCGAACAGGGGGCGCTTTCGCCCAGGGAAGGGCCCTGTCCCATTCCCGGTCGGTATAGGGTAATGTAATGAGACTGGTCCGACGGGTCGGGGGCCGGCAGGAAAGTGAGACGGTGATGGTGCGCACGACGCGTGTGGCGGTGGTCGATGACGACGATGCCAGCTGCCGGCGTATGGTCGATTACCTGAACCGCTACGAGCAGGAGAACGGGGAGACTTTCACGGTTACGGTCTTCACCGACGGGGAGGCTTTCATCGGAGGGTATGCGCCGGTCTATGACATACTGCTCCTGGATATCCAGATGCAGCCGGTGGACGGCGTCCAGTTGGCCCACCGGGTTCGGGAACGAGACCGCTCTGTCGTCATTGTCTTCATCACCTCCGCCCCGCAATACGCAATCAAGGGTTACGAGGTGGGCGCACTGTCCTACTTGCTCAAACCCCTCCCCTGGTTCGCCTTCTCCCAGGAACTCAAGCGATGCATAGACCAGGTGCGAAGGCAGGTAGACGAGTCGATGATCGTCGCCGACTCGGGGGCCACACGCCGCGTGGACCTCAAGGACATGGTCTATGTCGAGTCGGTGCGCCACTCATCGGTCATGCACACCCTGGAAGGGCAGGTCACGCTCTCCTCCCCGCTCAAGGATCTGGAGAGCCGGCTGGAAGGCAGGAACTTCTATAGGTCCAACTCCTGCTACCTGGTCAATCTGGCCCACGTGGTGGGAGTGGAGGGCCAGGACTGTCTGATGTCCACCGGGGAGCGCCTGCGGATCAGCAGGCCTCGGAAGAAGGCATTTCTGACGGCGCTCGCGGCCTTTGTGGGAGGGCAACGATGAGCGGCGCCCAAATCTTCAACGCACTGCCCGACATTCCCAGGCTTTACACGGGTATCAGTGAATGGTTGTCCTGCCTGGTCTACCTGCTGGCAGTGCGTCGCCGTGTCTGCCCGGCCCGCACCGCGCTCGTCCTGTCCCTGGGGCTGCCCGTCATGATCGGCGTGCAGTACTGGGCCGGTCTGCAGCCCATCAGCTTCTGGATCCTGGGCATCTGCCTGGCTGCCGCGCTCATGTGCGCGATCATCCGTCTGGGTTCGGGTGCGGACGCGCCGGCGGTGGTCTATCTGGGTGTGCGCGCCTTCGTGCTGGCCGAGCTGGTCGCCTCCCTCCACTGGCAGCTCGACTCCTTCCTACGCCCGGGGGACGTGTCCATCTACTCCCCCGCCTCGGTGCTGCTCCTGATCAGCATCTATGGGGGTTGCGCGGCACTCACCTGGTGGATCGAGCGTCGCAATTTCGCCGGCGGTCTGGACCGGGAGATGTTGCCGACTCACAGTGTCATGATCGCCCTGGTCATCGGCGTGGTCACCTTCGCCATGTCGAATCTGAGTTTCGTCTCCACCAATACACCCTTCTCCGGCCGTGTGGGTCTGGAGGTTTTCTATATACGCACCCTGGTGGACCTGTGCGGGTTCGCAATCCTATATGCTCAGCAGGAGCAGTTGCGCCAGAGCCATGCCTCGGCGGAGCTGGACTCGATCAACGCCCGACTGGAGAGCCAGCACCGCGAGTATGTGCGTTCCAAGCGCAACCTGGATGCCATGGCGCGGATCAGCCATGATCTGAAGCACCGGATCGCCGCCCTGCGTGCCGAGGTTGATCCCGAGCGCAAGTCGCGCAACTTCGAGGAGCTTGAGGCTTCCGTACAGCGCTATGGGTCCCAGCAGCACACCGGAAACCCGGTGCTTGATGTAGTCCTGTCCTCCAAGGAGCAGGTCTGCGCCCAGGAGGGGATAAGTCTGAGTGTGGTGGCGGACGGCGGGTTGCTGGACGGCATGAGTTCCATGGATGTCTCCACCCTGTTCGGCAATGCCTTGGACAATGCGATCGAGGCTTTGCGGCAGGTGGGGGACAGGGAGCGCCGCCTCCTGCGCCTGGCTTTGTATGGCAAGGGCCGCATGCTGCTGATCAGGGTGGAGAACTATTTCACAACACCCCTGCGGTGGAAGGCCGACGGAGAGCTGGGCACCACCAAGGGCGGCGGCGGTCTGCATGGCTACGGCGTCAAATCCATCCGTCACATCGCCCACAAGTATGGTGGGGAGGTGTCGATCGGGACCGACGATCATTGGTTCCGCCTGTGCATACTCCTGCCTCGCAACGCTGACAGCCAGGACCAGGACACTCGCAAGAGGGGGAGAGGCTCAGTTGAAGCCCACGGCGGCTTCGGCGATCCTGTAGCCCAGCCGGATGGCCAGGCGTCCGGGTTTGCCGGGCATGTTGATCAGCCTGCATAGGAAGGTGTGGCGCACGTCGTGTGAAACAGTGGGGGAGTAGTCGTTCATCCGCTTCCAGAGACTTTGCTTGGCCCGGTAGTTCTCCGGTCTTTTCGACAGGATCAAAAAGACCGAAGTCACTACACAGTTGATCGACAGATAGTGGATCATATAGCGGTAGAGCCCGTCGGGCACCGAGCCGCGTTCGGGGGTGGCCTCGACCATCAACCGGTTGACGGTGAGCAGCTGGTCCACCCGGGAGATCATGACCGAAGTCTGGACCGACTGGCCGTCGCGGCCGGTGTAGTAGCGGTAGAGGTCTATGTCCAGGTAGGCCAGCGAGCGCACGAACGGCAGAGGCTGGTAGGAGTAGATGAAATCCACGTAGAAGGTGTGCTCAGGCAGACGTGTGGCGGCCCGGCGCAGGACATCGGTCCGGAAGACCAGTGCGTGCATGATCATGTACTGGGCTATGCCGAAGCGCTTCAGGTCCGACCAGGAAAGGATGTGTCCGGCGGCCATGACGGAGCGGAAATTGACCACGTGCTTGTGGGAGCGCCCCTCTTTCTCGTACACGTAGTTGGTCACGAACATGTCCACGGGGGAGGGGGCATGGGTCTGTCGGCGCAGGACGGGCAGCAGGCGAGCCAGGGCATCCGGGTCCACCCAGTCGTCCGCGTCGACGACCTTGACATACATGCCTCGGGCGGCGTCCAAGCCGGCGTTGACGGCGCCACCATGGCCCTTATTGGTCTGATGGATCACCCGCACCCGGCCTGCATGCTCCCGCGCCCAGCGGTCGGCCAGGGCGGGCGTGGCGTCCTGGGATCCGTCGTCCACCAGGACAACCTCAACGTCCTCTGAACGGGAGGATAGAAGGGAGGCCACGCAACGATTCAGGTAACCGGCCATGTTGTATGCGGGCACGATGAAGGAGAGGACGGTCGGCCCATTGCCGCCACCCGACGGCTCCACCGTTGGGGTGAGGGCTGTGTGCTCTGACTGTGTCATGGTGCCTTTCATCCGTCATCGCGCGACTTCGGGCCGCCCGCGCGTTGGCGGACGGCCCGAAGCTGGCTACTTACAGGATACCGGTCATCTGATACCAGATGGAATCAGGCCGTGGCCGCCGATCCGCTGTCCTGCCCGTCCTCGGGAACCTGCTTGAAGATGACCTTGAAGATTGGGTAGAAGACCCAGAAGGAGATGAGGGCGTTGATTATCATCGTCACAAAGTCGGCGATGGTCGTGCCGGTCGTCCCCCAGTTCAGGGTGTGCTGGAAGAAGGCATAGACCGGGTCCTTGTACCAGCCCTGCAGGGCGGCCGCCAGGATGGTGATGACGATGTAGGCCACCAGATACCAGAACGCCGCTATCCAGGGGGAGGAGTTGGACTTGAAGGTGATGTTGCGCTGCACGAAGAAGTTGATGACCTGCGCGATGAGCAGGGTGATCTCCACGGCCAGGAAGTAAGCGAGGCCGCCCCCGCCGCCGTGGTTGATGGCACCGGCCGCGTAGTCGAACAGGTAGTAAGGCTTGCCGCCGGTGGTACCCATCCTCCAGAACCGGAAGGAGATGGAGACCAGTGAGGTTCCGTTGAAGATGGCTTTGAGTACGGGCATCAGGATCAGCTGCAGGAGGGTCACTCCGTTGGACAGGACGGTAAAGACGATGAATTGCGCCAGTTCCGGGTGACGGTAGCTGAAGCGCTGCCACCAGCGCACGATGCCATTGGAGGAGGTCATGGCCTCTGCTTCGCTGGCCGGTTTGGCCATTGCATTCGGGGTCTCCTTGCTCTTAGCGCTCATTGCTCAATTCCTTTCTGGTGCGGCGGTTGGCCGAGGCGTTGCGGAAGAAACCGGCGATGAAGCCGCCGATGCCCTTCCAGAAGTGCCCGTTGGGGATGCGCACGATGGCATCCACCATCTGTGTGTTGATCATGCCGTTGGTCATCTTGGCCATGGCCCTGGGAGGCATGTTGAGCACGAATAGGGTATTGAGGTCCGGGCTGCCGGTCTTGGCTTCCTGCTTGGCCTCGCGCTTGGACAGGAAGGAGGAGACGAATCTGGCTACGCCTGATTTGGAACCCTTCCAGGATGAGATGGGGTCATTGGGTCCGAAGGTCGATATAGGGCCTTGCAGCTCCACCTCATGCCCGAAGAGGGTGGTCAGTTCCTGCTTGGTTACATCCTTCACCCGTCCTTGCAGGTAGTGACCCAGGGCGGGGTCGGCAGGCCGGGGGGCCATGGTCCCCTGAACGGTGAAGGGCGCGCTGAGTTCGATGCTGCGGGCGTCGGAACCTATCTGGATGGTCCATTCGCCGCTTTCACGCTGCCAGCTACCTGAGGCCGTATCCCAATGGCGGAAGGTGTACTGGTCGAAGCCGATGCATACATGCTTGCTCTGGCCGGCTTTGAGTTCCACTTTGGTGAAACCCTTGAGTTCGCGCACGGGGCGAAGGACGCCGCCTTTCGGCGCGCTCACATAGAGCTGGACGACGGCCGCCCCGTCCACGGCGGAGTCGTTCGTCACGGTCAGGGAGGCGCCTGCATCGTCCACATGCAGGTCGGTATAGGTGAAGTGTGCGTATGACAGGCCGAAACCGAAGGGGAAGCGTTCGGGCACGTCGGCGCTCAGGTAGTAGCGGTAGCCCACGAAGGGGCCTTCCCGATAGACAGCGTCGCGTTCGGTGGCGGGGTACCAGCCGGAGGATGGGCAGTCCTCGTAGGCCATGGGCCAGGTCTCAGCCAGGTGGCCGGAGGGGTTGACTTCACCGGTCAGTAGCTCCAGGGTGGCTGAGGCGGATGCCTGTCCGGCCAGACCGATGTATAGCAGCGCCTCGCAGTCACCGATCCAGTCTGTGGCCACAGGGGAGCCTGCCACCAGTACCAGTACGATCGGTTTGCCGGTGCCTTTCAGCGCCTTCAGGAGGTCAATCTGTGCCTGGGGGATGTTCATGTGTGAACGGTCGAGGCCTTCGGATTCGCTGCGTTCATCCAGACCCAGGCAGGCGACGACCACGTCGGCAGCGGACTGGGTCACGGTCTGCACGGCCGTGTCGACCAGGGCCTGGTCGCACTCACCCTGACGGTCATAACCCTGGGCATACGCGGCCAGTTCCAGACCGTGGCCTTGTCCGTCCTGCATGAGCCCCAGCAGGCTCTCCTCCCGGGCCGCGTTCACTTTGGAGGAACCGGAACCCTGGAAGCGCGGGGTCTTGGCCATGTCGCCCACCAGAGCGACCTTGCTGCCGGCGGCCAGGGGCAGGAGACCGCCTTCGTTGCGCAGGAGAACGGCCGAGCCTTCGGCGATTCGGCGGGCCACTTCGTGGTGGTTGTTCTTCTGTTCCTCACTCAGCATGCCATCACGGTCCATCGCGGGATCGTATGTAAGGCGGGCCAGCTTGGCCACTTCCTCAGCCCGGGCGTTCAAATCGCGTTCGGCCAGTTTGCCTGATTTGACCGCGGCGACCAGCTGGCGCATGGAGTCGTAGCCGGCCTCGGGCATTTCCAGGGAGGAACCGTTCGATGCGGCTGCGACGGCGGAGTTGGAACCTCCCCAGTCGGAGACGACCATCCCGTCGAAATCCCATTCGTCACGCAGGATGTCTTTCAGTAAATGCCTGTTTTCGTTGGCATATTCGCCGTTGATCATGTTGTAGGAGGTCATCAGCGCCCAGGGCCGGGCCTGGCGCACGGCGATCTCGAAGCCGGTCAGGTAGAGTTCGCGCATGGTCCGTTCGTCCACGATCGAGTTGGAGGCCTGCCGGCGCAACTCCTGGCTGTTCATGGCGAAGTGCTTGGGTGTGGCCGCGACCTTCTGCGATTGGATGCCTTCGATCAGTCCGGCGGCCATCCGCCCGGCGACCTGCGGGTCTTCCGAATAGTATTCGAAGTTGCGTCCGCATAGGGGGTTGCGCTTGATGTTCATGCCCGGTCCCAGCACCATGTTCACGCCCAGGCTGCGGGCCTCCTCCCCCAAGGCTTGGCCCATGGCCCTGGCCAGCCCGGGATCCCAGGAGTTGGCCACGGTTCCGGCAGTGGGGAAGCAGGTTGCGGGTTTGGATTCGCCGATGCCCAGATTGTCGCCCGAGCCCATCTGCCGACGCAGGCCGTGGGGGCCGTCGCTCAGTACGAAGCTGTGGATGCCGGCTCGCTCCACGTCCCTGGAGTCCCACATGGACTTGCCGGAAAGCATGGATGCCCGCTCCAGCAGCGTCAGGTCATTGATGTCCATATTTCCTCATTCCGCGTCGAAAGTCTGTCGGACGGCCGACCATAAGGGTAAAGGCTCGTGAGGAACCCTCTTCGCTTCCTTAAAATGCCGAGGGCTGGTGGCCCTGCCCGGGGCGGTCTCCGCTGCTATTGTCCTGGCCCCATTATCCGTTAACTATCCGGCTGTACGACGGTGCAACGCATAAACTGTCGTTTCCGCTGCATGAATCGTCGCCCTGCCGGACCGAGGCAATCGGATTGCTCCGGTGCCTTATGACACCTATGGATATACGGGCGGGCGACACCCAGTGGATGCCGCCCGCCCGGTCGGCGCCGGCCCGTCAAGGTCGGTCCGGAATCCCCCTGTTTTTACTCATTCCTGGGTGCTGGTTCCTCCTGATCGGCGACGAACGGGTCGGCGTTCGCCACCTCATCCAGGACGCTGGGGTCAATCGCCTTGCGACGGGCCTTGAAGCGTTTGAAGGCCAGGTACTCCAGGGCCAGGAAGACGAGCGCGAGCACAGCCAGGGCCGCGTAGAGAGCCATCTGCCAAGCCGGTGTGGCCACCTTGGGGTCACCGTTTTCATACTTGTAGCTGTGCACTGCGGTGTACAGGATGTTGTGGCTGGCCTCGCGCATGGCCTTCACGGAAGTGGCGGAATCGTCCTTCACGTGGTTGGTCACGTCGGTGGTAGCCAGCATCATGTCATTGCCGTTGCGGATCAGCTGATCAGCGTTCTGGTAACCGTAGACGCCGAAGTAGTCAGTGACGACCATGCCGCGGAAGCCCCACTCGCCGCGCAGCACATCCTGCATCAGCGGTGCATAATCAGCCACGTAGGTGGGCCCGGCATAGTTCAATGCGCTCATGGCTGCCTGGGCGCCGCCTTGTTCCACGGCCATCTGGAAGGGCTTGAGATAGATCTCGCGCAGGGTCTGCTCGTCCGCCCAGGTGGACAGCATGTTCAGGCGGTTGGTCTCCTGCTCGTTCAGGGCGAAGTGCTTCATGAAGGAGTAGACGCCCTTGGACTTGGCCCCGGCGATCTCATTGGCTCCCATCGTGCCGTTGACGAGCGGATCCTCGGAGAAGTACTCGAAGGTGCGGCCGGCGAAGGCGTTGCGATGAATGTTGAAGGCCGGTGCATACCATCCCGATATGTTCATGTCGTGCGCTATGTCGCCGATCATCCTGCCGTATCGGCTGGCCAGGTCCTTGTTCCAGGTGCAGGCCATGGACGTCGAGGAGGGGAAGCCGATGGATCCGACCTTGGTGAAGTTGTTGTTCAGCGCGGCGGGGCCGTCGGCATCGGCCAGCTCGATCTTGCCGATGGACTTGATGGCCTGGTTGCTGTAGCCGCCCATGGCGATCAGGTTGTCCATTTCCTTGACCGTCAGCTGGTCCAGGAGTTTGTCCCACTGCGGGTCGTCATACTTCTTGTCCCGTAGTTGGTGGAGCCTGATACCGTTCTTGGCTCCCGTGGCAGGCATCGTGTCGGAGGCCTTGTCGTGCTTCTTGGGGTCGTAGTTGGCGTTGTTGGTGAACTTGGCCTTTGCTTCGTCCGACATGGTGAAGTCGGTAGGGGCCGCGGTGGCGGCACCGTAGTTGGCGAAGTGGTCGGCACGGGACAGGTAGGTGGCCTTGCCGTGCAGGTCGTCGAACCTGTTGGTCGCTGCGGTTTTGTCGTTCGAACGCGGGTGGGACTTGTCGTAGGTGACTGTCCTGTCGACGTTCACGTCCCGGCTGTCGATCACGTGGTGGGAGTCGGAGCGGATGGAGATGCCGTACCGGCCCTGTTCCAGCACGTATGCCTTGGCGTTCCTGTAATCGTAGGAGGCCATGTCCTCGTCCTTGAAGGAGACGTGGACGGTCTGGCTTTCGCCGGGCTTGAGCTGTTTGGTCTTGTCGAAGGCGATGAGGTTGGCGGAGGCCTTCTCCACGCCGCCGTTGGTGTAGGGCGGGTTGTAGTAGACCTCGACGGTGTCCTTGCCGGCCTTGGCCCCCGAGTTGGTCACGGTCACATCGAAGGAGACCTTGCCGTTGGCGTGGTTGGGTTCGCTCATCTTCTGGCTGAATGTGGTGTAGGACAGGCCGTAGCCGAAGGGATAGCGCACCACGTCGTCGTAGTTGATCGCGCCTTCGTCGGATGCCGTCTCGTAGAAGCGGTATCCCACGTAGATGCTTTCGGCGTAGTTGACGAAGGAGGGGGTGTTCACGGTGGTCTTGCCGGTGAATCCGGTCACCTTGGCCTTGTGCTCGTCCATGTTCTTGTACATGAAGTCGCCGAAGTTGTTGTAGGAGGGGGTCTTGGTCAGGTCGCGCACGAAAGTGTCGGATGTGCGACCCGAGGGGTTTGCTTCACCCTTGAGCACTTCGCCCAGGGCGGTGAATCCGGCCTGCCCCGGTGGCGGGCACCAGACGACGGACTGGATCTGCGGGTACTGACCCACGAAGTTGAGGTCGAAGGTGTTGGCCCCGTTGTAGACCAGGACGACCTTGTTGAAGGTCTTGGTCACATTGGCGACCATGTCGGTCTCGGGCTTGGACAGCTCCAGGAAGGACTGCCCGTCCTTGAAGTCGCCGGCCTTGTCGTTGTCATGATAGGTGATGCCCTTCGCTTTCATGTTCTTCGGCAGGTCGGCGCCCTCACCGCCCACGCGGCCGATGACGACCACTGCGGTGTCGGAGTATGACCGGGCCTGGTCCATGACCTTGTCGGTGTACTTGTCGGCCGCGGGTTCGGGCAGGGTCCAATCCTGGTCGAACATGCCCACGACGGGCCGGTCCTTTCGGTAGTCGGTGTAGAACCTGGTCAGTTGGCCATTGGTCTTGAGCCCCGCGTCATGCAGGCCGTCCATCAGGCTTTCGGTGGGGTTGTCCTTGGACATGGAGCCCGAACCGGTGCCGCCGTAGACGGGGTTGGTCGAGGCCCAGCCGAACACGTTGACCTTGCCGCTCTTCAGGGGCAGGATGCCCCCACGGTTCTCCAGGAGGGTGACCGACTCACGGGCCGTATCCTTGGCCAGCGTGCGGGCTGCGGCGGCTGTGGCCGGCTGCACCTCGTGCTTGGTGGTGGACTTGGTGATCAAGTTGGACAGGGGTCCCAACATCATCGTGGCCAGCGCCACGACGACTGCCACGAAGGTCACCAGCCAGGACTGGGAATGGATCATCTTGCGGGCGGCGACCGACTTGACGGTGCGCTTGTTGACCGCGATGGAGATGATGATCGCCAGGACCAGGAAGACACCGATGACCACCAGTTCGGGTATCAGCGACTTCAGGACCGCGACGACATCGCTCATGTTGATGTTGAGCATGTTCGCTTGCTGCTTTCTTATCGATGCTAAAGCGTTGGGTTCCACCCTCGGGGTTGACCGCGGCCAGGGAGGCAGGCGGAGGGGGGAGGCCGTACTCAACCCTCCCCGCCAGGGCGGGGGCGTGACGACCTTTAGCGACGCCGACACGCCTTTATGTCATTCCCCATGAAAGCAGATGCCGAGGGTCCCGGCGATGCTTGTCGCGTAATCTGTCGAATCCCGCGCATGATTTGCCGTCCATCCGGCGAGCCGCACCGTCATCGGACACACATCGTGCGCACAATTCCTTTACATATTGTTTGCTGGGAGCTAACATTAGGAATCCGTGCGATGCCTATCGGCTGAGCAGGTTTACCGACGCAGTGTCGCAGGTGCGCCATGCAAAGCCGGCATGGTGCAGTCAAGTGAGAGAAAAAAGGAGAAGGGGGATCCACGAATGTTCGCGTTTCTCAAGCCGGCGCCGCCGTCGGCCAGCAAGGTGCCCCAGGGGCAGGTTCCTGGGAAATCAGGCAGTATAGGATCAGGGTCTTCCTGAGCATCTACATCGGCTATGCCGGCTACTACATCGTCCGTTCCAACTTCTCGGTGGCTTCACCCTACCTGAAGAAGAACTACGGTTTCACCACCGCCGACATCGGGCTGATCACCTTGTGCCTGGCTGTGTCCTGTGGCATCAGCAAATTCGTGATGGGCATGCTTTCCGACAAGTCCAACCCCCGGTTCTATATCGCAACCGGCCTGCTGGCTTCGGCATTTTTGAACCTGATCTTCGGAGCGACGGCCAGTAAGGGCGTCATGATGCTGCTGATGGTCCTGCTCGGCATCTTCCAGGGCATGGGCGCCCCAGCGGCTCACAAATCACTGTCCAATTGGTGGGCGGAGAAGGAGCGTGGCTCCTTCGTCTCCATGTGGAACACCTCCCACAACCTGGGGTCCGGAACCGTGGCCCCCATCGTCGGCTTCGCGCTCGCAGCGTTCGGCCCCCATATGTGGAAGAGCATCTTCTTCGTTCCTTCGGCCATCTCGATCATCATGGCCGTCCTGGTCGTCGTCCTTGGTGCGGACACTCCCGAATCAGTCGGTCTGCCGCCCATCCAGGAGTTCAAGGCGGAGGAATACAAGGGCGAGAAGATTGACAAGACCAAGCTACAGGCCCATTCCGATCTGTCGATCGCTCAGATCTTCATACGATACGTCGCGTCCAATCCGTATATCTGGGTTCTGGCCCTGTCCAACGCCTTTGTGTATATCGTGAGGTACGGCGTCCTGAACTGGATTCCGATCTACCTGAACGAGGCCAAGGGGTTCTCGCTGGCCCAGGCTCGCTCTTCCTTCGCTTTGTTCGAGTACGCGGCCATACCTGGCACGATTCTGATCGGTTGGATGAGCGATAGGTTCTTCCATGGCAAGCGCGCCGGCATCGCCGCGGCACTGATGGCCCTGCTCGGCGTCATCTTCCTCGGATACTGGGCGTCCAGCTCCTTGTGGGCCATCGATGTCGAGATCGCCCTGATGGGCATCTTCGTCTATGGGCCGCAGATGCTGATCGCCGCACTGACCATCGACCTGGCTCCCCGTTTCGCCATAGGAAGCACAACCGGTTTCGTCGGCCTGTTCGGCTACATCTTCGGCGAGGCGACCGCCTCCTACGGCATCGGCGCCCTGGTCGGCAAGAACGGTTGGAACATGGGCTTCGGCATCATCGCTGTCTCCGCCGTCTTCGGCATCATCTGCTTCCTGATCCTTACGCGTGCAGAGCGCTATAAGAAGGTCGAGGAGCCTGAGGTCGAAGGTATCGGCCGGTGAATCCCGCGGTCGGTAGGAATCGCTGATCCTGGCGTCCAATCATGGGGAACGGGGCCCGGGTGTCGCTCATGCGCCGCCCGGGCCCCGTCGTACCTGATTGATGGGTGTGGAGCGCAATAACGGCGGCCATTCGGGGTCTCCCTACCAATCGGCAGGCTTGCGTTACTGCCTCCGTCGGGGCGTCTGTCCTGATATGCGGTGCCACTTGTGCAATCCGTGCGACTGTTGTATATTTTCCGTAGAAGTACAAGGTTGTATGAAAATCATATGAAACCGGTTTTCGTTGGTTTCTGCCGGTTGAGACAACGTTGTACCAACCACAGTGCGGTTACCTCAGGGAAGGGCATCATGGCATCTCCATCCGTCTCCTCGATTCACCAGGCGCAGCTGGACGTGGAACCCCACTTCCGTCTGGCCTCGGTTCCCGACAGGCTCTTCGGCTCCTTTGTGGAGCATCTGGGCCGTTGCGTTTACACCGGCATATATGAGCCAGGCCATCCCAGCGCGGATGCCAACGGTTACCGTCAGGACGTGATGGACCTTGTCAGGGAGTTGGGTGTCAGCACCATCCGTTATCCAGGCGGCAACTTCGTCTCCGGATACCGCTGGCGGGATGGCGTGGGGCCGCGCGACCGTCGCCCGCGTCGTCTGGACCTGGCCTGGCACTCCACGGAGAGCAATCAGTTCGGTCTGCATGAGATGGCCGGCTGGCTCAAGGCGTTGGGGGGCAACGAGCTGATGGAGGCCGTCAACCTGGGTACACAAGGCACCCAGGAAGCGCTGGATCTGCTTGAATATTCCAATATCCCCTCCGGCACGGCCCTGTCTGATCTGCGTCGCCGCAACGGTGCCGAGGACCCTTTCAACATTCGTATGTGGTGTCTGGGCAACGAGATGGACGGCCCCTGGCAGCTGGGTCACCGGGATGCCGATGGTTATGCCCGTGTCGCGGCCATGACGGCGGCGGCGATGCGACAGATGGATCCGAGCGTCGAACTGGTGGTCTGCGGCTCCTCCAGCCATGATATGCCGACCTTCGGTGAATGGGAGCGTACGGTCCTGGAGCGCACCTATGACCAGGTGGATTTCGTCTCCTGCCACGCCTATTACCATCCGGTCGGTGGTGACATGGGTTCCTTCCTGGCCTCGGGCGTGGATATGGATGCCTTCATCCGCGACGTGATTTCGGTCATCGATGCCACCCGCGCCAGCCTTAAGAGCGACAGGCAGGTGAACATCTCCTTCGACGAATGGAACGTTTGGTATCAGGATGCGGAGCCATCCAGGCCGCCCATGGGCATCGGCAACTGGCCGCAGGCGCCCCGACTCCTGGAGGATGTCTACAGCCTGGCGGATGCGGTCGTCTTCGGTGATCTGCTGATCACCCTGCTCAAACATGCGGACCGGGTGCGCTCGGCTTCCCTGGCACAACTGGTGAATGTCATCGCTCCCATCATGACCGAGCCCGGCGGCCCCGCCTGGCGACAGACCACCTTCTACCCCTTCGCCTCCACGGCGCGGCTAGCCAGAGGGGGACAGGTCGTGGAGTCCCGTATGCGGGGCGACTCGTACGACACCGCCCGCTACGGCGATGTGCCCGACTTGGATTCGGTGGTCGTACGTCAGGACGACGGCTCCCTGTCCGTCTTCGTCGTCAACCGTTCCCAGACCCGACCCTATGATCTGACTCTGCGCCTCCCGATGAAGAGCGGTGCGGGCTATTCCCGGGTCGAAGCCCAGACCTTGCACGACGACGACATTCAGGCCAGCAACACGCTGGACCAACCCGACCGCGTCAAGCCGAGCCCTAACCCCACAGCCCGTCTGGAAGCCGCAGGCAGCCAAGCCAGCATCCACCTGCCACCCGTATCGTGGAGCGCCATCCATCTGTCGTGATAGCCGTGCAATAGGTTGAACGGCGCTGTCACAGGTAACCGTAGGAAGGGGGTCGAATACACGATTTGGCGGGGCGGTTGTGACCGCCCGTCCCATACTCAACATATATGGACAAGGAAGGTATACCGATGAAGAAATCGGCGAGGATTGCTTCAGCCTGCATCGCATGCCTGGCGATGTTGTCATTCAGCGCGTGCGGCGGACCGGGGCCTCAAGGCGGCAAAGGCGCCGGAGGGGCCGAGCAGATTCACAGCGACGCCAAGGCCAATGATGATGCCAAATGCCAGAATACGATCAAGAAAAAGGGCGTTGAGAAAGTCACGGTCTGGGCGTGGTATCCAGCCATGGAGAAAATGGTCGACAGGTTCAATGACCAGCATGATGATGTGCAGGTGTGCTGGACCAGGGCCGGCTCGGGGCAGACCCAGTACCAGAAGATCACCACGGCGGTCAAGGCTAAGTCCGGCTTGGCTGATGTCGTGCAGATCGAATACGACGTGCTCAGCCAATATGTGTCCGGTGTTGAAAAGCACTTGGTCGACTTGAATCAATTCGGGGCCGGCAAGCTCGCAGGGCAGTACACCAAGGGTGTGTGGAATTCCGTGAGCTTGGGCGGTGGTAAATCCATTTACGCCATACCCGTGGACCAGGGTCCTTTCGTCATGATGTACCGCAAGGACATCTTCGACAAATACGGCGTAAAAGTGCCCACCACCTGGCAGGAGTATGAGCAGGCGGGCAAGGAGCTGCGTCAGAATGGTTTCCAGGGGCACATTGGTAACTACGAGCCGAGCGGCAATGGCTCCAATGTCACGCTGATCGCACAGAACAAGGGCAAGGTCTATGATTACTCCGCTTCCGAACCCGACAAGCTGGGTGTCGATTTCACATCCAAGCAGTCTCAGGAGGTCATGGAGTACTGGCAGAAGCTTGCCAAGGAAGGTGTGGTCACGACTGACGATGCCTATACGGCCGAATGGTACAAGAAGATCGTAGACGGTTCATGGGCCACCGCTGTATGCGCCTCCTGGTTGGTGGGCAATGTACGTGGAGTCAGTGGCGCTGATTCGAGCGCTGATTGGAAGATTTCGAAGGCCCCGGTGTGGGATTCCTCGACTCCCAGCGTGAACTTCGGCGGTTCGTCATTGGCCGTGACCGACCAGGCGAAGGACACGAAGAAGGCGGCCAAGGTGGCCATGGAGTTCTTCGATGACCCGGCCATCCAGCAGACGGCCATCACTGAGAGCGGGCTCTTCCCCACATGGACGAAGGTCCTGAACTCCGACCGGTTCAAGAATATGACCGATCCCTTCTATGGTGACCAGAAGATAAACGAGGTCATCGCACCGGTGGCGCTTGCCTACAAGGGTTATGACTACCTGCCCTTCCAGCCCTACGCCTACGACGAGCAGACCAAGGTCTTCACCGAGATCGTGCGCAACGGTGCGGATGTGCCCAGCTCACTGCGCTCGCTGAACAAGACGCTCACCGATTACGCGACTCAGCAGGGATTCACGGTCCGGCGGTAGCGCTGGATTGGGGCCGGGAGCGCCTACTCCGCTTCCGGCCCTGGTTATGGAGGCAACTGTCATGTCATCAATCAGGTCGAAATCGACTTCCGTTCGTAAGCGGGCCGTGTCAAGGAAGGAGAACGCCTGGGGATGGTTCTTCACAGCGCCGTTCGCGGTGATTTTCCTGCTCTTCCTTGTCATCCCCCTTGCTTACGCCTTGTATGTTTCACTCTTCTCGTACACTCAGTTGAAAGGCACCGTATTCACTGGGCTCGGTAATTATGCGCGAGCCTTCCGCGACCCAATTTTCCTTTCCGGCATGGGCAGGGTCGTCATGTATGCAGTGGTCATGGTGCCTGTGCAGCTGCTGTTCGCCTTGGTTCTTGCCTTGGTTCTGGATGCCATCAAGACTCGTTTCGCCTCGTTCTCGCGTTTGGCTTTCTTCCTGCCGTATGCGATCCCGGTGGTGATCGGGGCGCTTATGTGGGGCTTCCTGTATTCCAAGCAGATGGGTCCGTTCACTTCGATCTTCGATGTGTTCGGGCTGAAAGCCCCGGCTTTTCTGAGCCCCAGCGGTATTTTCGGGTCCTTGGTCAACATCGTCACCTGGCAGTGGACAGGGTATTACATGGTCATTCTCTATTCGGCCCTGCAGTCCGTGCCGCCTGAGTTGTATGAGTCGGCCAGGCTAGACGGTGCTTCCGAAGTGCAGATTGCCATCAGGATCAAGACCCCCATCATCTCCAGTTCGCTGGTCATGGTCACGGTTTTCTCTCTGATCGGAACCCTGCAGTTCTACACGGAGCCGATGATTCTGCGCAACAATGTGCCATCGGTCATCCCCCCGGAATACGCGCCGAACATGTACGCACAGGCATTGGCCTTCAACTACAACCAGCTGAACTATTCGGCGACCGTCTCATTCGCCCTTGGGCTTTTGGTCGTGGTATTCAGCGTTGTGTTCATGCGGCTGACCAGGCACCAGTCGGGATTGGAGGATTGATATGAGTGCACGGACATCTCATGCCCGGGTCGTGGATGGCGGACGGATTCGCGGTTCTCATCGCTTGGCGTATGTGTTGTTGATCATCTGCTGTATATACTTCCTTTTTCCTGTCTGGTGGCTGCTGGTCGCCGCTACGAAGAGCAATGCGGGTCTATTCTCTGGCGCTCACGGTCCCATGTGGTTCGACAAGGACTTCGCATTGTGGGACAACATCAGGCAATTGAGCACCTACGAGGGCGGCATCTACTGGCGTTGGTTGCTTAACTCTCTCCTATATGCGGTCCTGGGTGGCATCGGGGCCACTGCCATTTCAGTGATGGCTGGTTATGGTTTCGCGAAGTTCCGTTTCCATGGCCGTAAGTTCTACTTTAATGTGGTGCTGGGTGCCCTGATGATTCCGACCACCGCTTTGGTTATTCCGACATTCATCCTGATGTCCCAGTTCGGCATGACCGATACCATTTGGGCGGTCCTGCTGCCTTCCCTCCTGTCCCCGTTCGGCACCTATCTGATGCGCATTTATTGCATGGGTTCCTTGCCGGATGAAATGATGGAGGCCGCGAGGGTGGATGGCGCGGGTGAGCTGCGGACTTTCTTCCAGGTCTCCTTGCCGATTATGACTCCGGCCATCACAACGGTCTTCCTGTTGTCTGTGGTGGGCTGCTGGAACAACTTCTTCCTTCCCTCGGTCGTGCTCTCCGATACCAAATTGTTCCCCATCACTGTCGGGTTGACGCAATGGCAGGTAAAATCGAACGCGGGTGCAGGGTCCGAGCAAGTGTGGAATCTCATCACTTCAGGAGCGTTGGTTTCTGTCATACCGCTTGTGTTGGCTTTTCTCTTCCTGCAGCGTTATTGGGTTGGAGGTCTGACAGCTGGCTCCGTGAAGGCCTGACTTGCCCCGCCGGTCCGCACCCGCGGACCGGCGGCGCATTGTTGAAGTATGAGGGCGCCCGTAGATGGAAGGTGAAAAGGTGATGATGCATGCGCAAGCGGGCAACGATCAGGGATGTGGCGCAGGAAGCGCATGTGTCGATAAAGACGGTGTCGAACGTCATCAATCATTCGGGCAGCATGAGGCCGCAGACCCGGAAGCGTGTGGAGCAAGCCATCGATCGGCTTGGATACTCGATTAATATGTCGGCGCGATTGCTGAAAACCGGCGGATCGCGCCTGTTGGGTTTGGCGACCTTCGATTTCACGCAGCCCTTTCCGGCCACTTTCGTCGACGCTGTGGTCAGGGCTGCCCGCAAGCGGGAATATGGTGTCGTCATTGACACATACGGGAGCGACGGTGCGGGCTTGCCCACGATTCTCAAGGAGATTCCGCAGCTCGGTGCTGATGGCTGGATTTTCTTGGTCGACCGGCCGGTTCGACCCATATCCGTCCTCGACCAGAATTATCCATTGGTTCTGGCAGGAGACTACATGTCCTTCGGCAAGGTCGACAGCGTCATGATGCCCAATGTGGCAGCGGTCAAATCCGTTGTGGGACGCCTGCTTGACGATGGTATGGAGCGCATAGGTCTTATCGGCGCACCGGATGGCGTGGACCGTCGGATCCTGTTCGAAGCCGAGGAGGGCGGCCGGCCCATGCGCACCCGGGGGTATGTCGAGGCCTTCGAGGAGCGGGGCATGAGGGTGGATTGGCGGATCATGGTCTCCGGTAATAAATGGATCAGCAGCGATGGTGAGCGGGCCATCAGTACGATGCTGGCCAATTCCGATCTGCCTGAGGCCATCGTCTGTCTTAATGATGCGCTTGCGTTCGGCGCCATGCATGAGCTGCAGCGTCGTGGTTTCAGGATTCCCGAAGATGTGCAGATCGTGGGCTTCGATAATGTGGCGGAAGGCAGATATTCCAATCCCGCGCTCACTACCATCGATCCGGATATCGATGATTTCGCCCAGCGCGCGGTCGCCATGCTGATTGAACGGATTGAAGGCCATCGTGGACCGGCGCGCCCGTATGTCACCGACTTTCAGCTCATTGAGCGTGCTTCCACCCAGCTGTTCAGCAGGCGGGGCTCATAACGCAGGCGTGCCGCCAAGTAGGATTTCTTCGCGCCGATCACCATGCCGTGGTGGCGACACAAGGTGTCAGCGGAATCATGGCCCGCACTCACCGGGCAAAGCGGAAACCGGCGCTCGGACTGCGTCATTCGTTTTCGCCCAGTGTATCCTGCTCCCTCTTTCCGGCCTGTTCATCTGTGATAGCTTGAGTCCACGGGAGTATCGAGGAGGTGGCCATGGTGTGTGGACGGTCCCGGAATCGGCCCATGGATGAGAACGGCCGTCCTCTGCCGACCTCGTCTTCGCGAATCTTCCGCACCCACATCAACGGCGCCGTTCTTGCTTTCTCCATGAATCCGGCACCGCGGAACGCTCCCATCCTCCTCTATCTGCATGGCGGACCCGGCGATGCCTGCATACCCCTGACCAAGCGCTATAACGCGGCTTTGGAGCGGCACTTCCGCTTCATCAACCTGGACCAACGCGGCTGTGGGCTCTCCTACTATCCTTTTCGTGGTCATGAGACCGTCAGCATCGGATCTATGCTGGCCGACGTCCATACATTCGTGGCGCGCCTGGTGCGCACTTATCCTGGTGCGCCGATCACCTTGTTGGGCCATTCGTGGGGCAGCGTGCTGGGTTTGGAGTTCGCGCGCCGCTGGCCCTCCCTGATCCGCCGCTTCATCGGGGTCGGCCAGGTCATCAGCATGCCGGC
The DNA here is from genome assembly GCF_003315615.1 of Bifidobacterium xylocopae. Classification (GTDB taxonomy): domain Bacteria; phylum Actinomycetota; class Actinomycetes; order Actinomycetales; family Bifidobacteriaceae; genus Bombiscardovia; species Bombiscardovia xylocopae. Next base: position 101,864 of record NZ_PDCH01000003.1, on the reverse strand, counting down.
CAGCCACCAGGTGCGTTCGCACCCGTCTGCGGCCCCCCTGCCAGAGTGGGTCAGACGTATAGTGAGCAAGGAAAGCGACCTGGCGGATGTCCTCCTTTTGCTGGCTGAGATGGGTAGTACCGGCAGGCGTCGTGGCCTCTGCCAGGATGTGGATCGCATCCTGGCCTACCTGACCTCGCGTGACTATGGCTATGCGGGCCTGCGGGGCCTGCTCCTTGGCTCAAGTCAGTCGCACGACCGTTTGGACACCCAACTCGACCGGGTCGATTTCTCGTCAGTCAGGTCTTTCGGTGTACCTGTCATCTTCTTCGAAGGACGTCATGACAGGCATCTACCTTCACGCCTGGTGGACGAATACGCATCAGCTCTGACCAGCCCCCACGAGGTGGTCTGGTTCGAGCGGTCGGGCCATTGCCCCCAATGGGAGGAGCCGGGTCGTTTCAGTGCTGAGCTTTTTCGAGTCTGCGTGGAGCACTGAAGGGACACGCCGGAGAATCACTGGTATTCTGCGGATTCTAGATATCGTAAAAGGGTACGATTTGCCCTTTGGTGCTCTTCGGGGTAAGTTTATCTCTTGCTGCCGCTCAGCAGCAAGAAGTCTTCGCAGGTTTCTTGCAGCGGGGTGTGTAAGAGTGGTTTGAGAACTCAATAGTGTGTTTGTACTGCTTATATAGTTTTTTGATTGTCAGTCTGATGCCTGCCCGGCGCGTTGTGCGTTGGGTGCACGGGAGTGCTTGATTGGTGTCGGGTTTTTTGTGTGGGCCTGCCATGGGATCCTTTCGGGGGTTTGGTGGTTGGCTCGTTTTTTGTCAGTTTTGTAAGGGCTTTGATTGGCCTTTTCACGGTTTTTTGTGGAGGGTTCGATTCTGGCTCAGGATGAACGCTGGCGGCGTGCTTAACACATGCAAGTCGAACGGGATCCAAGCAGCTTGCTGTTTGGTGAGAGTGGCGAACGGGTGAGTAATGCGTGACCGACCTGCCCCATGCTCCGGAATAGCTCCTGGAAACGGGTGGTAATGCCGGATGTTCCGCATCATCGCATGGTGGTGTGGGAAAGATTTATCGGCATGGGATGGGGTCGCGTCCTATCAGCTTGTTGGTGGGGTAACGGCCCACCAAGGCTTCGACGGGTAGCCGGCCTGAGAGGGTGACCGGCCACATTGGGACTGAGATACGGCCCAGACTCCTACGGGAGGCAGCAGTGGGGAATATTGCACAATGGGCGCAAGCCTGATGCAGCGACGCCGCGTGCGGGATGACGGCCTTCGGGTTGTAAACCGCTTTTAGCAGGGGGCAAGCCTTCGGGTGAGTGTACCTGTTGAATAAGCGCCGGCTAACTACGTGCCAGCAGCCGCGGTAATACGTAGGGCGCAAGCGTTATCCGGATTTATTGGGCGTAAAGGGCTCGTAGGCGGCTTGTCGCGTCCGGTGTGAAAGTCCACTGCTTAACGGTGGATCGGCGCCGGGTACGGGCAGGCTGGAGTGCGGCAGGGGAGACTGGAATTCCCGGTGTAACGGTGGAATGTGTAGATATCGGGAAGAACACCGATGGCGAATGAACGTCTCTGGGCCGTCACTGCCGCTGAGGAGCGAAAGCGTGGGGAGCGAACAGGATTAGATACCCTGGTAGTCCACGCCGTAAACGGTGGATGCTGGATGTGGGGCCCGTTCCGCGGGTTCCGTGTCGGAGCTAACGCGTTAAGCATCCCGCCTGGGGAGTACGGCCGCAAGGCTAAAACTCAAAGAAATTGACGGGGGCCCGCACAAGCGGCGGAGCATGCGGATTAATTCGATGCAACGCGAAGAACCTTACCTGGGCTTGACATGTTCCCGACGGCCGCGGAGACGCGGCTTCCCTTCGGGGCGGGTTCACAGGTGGTGCATGGTCGTCGTCAGCTCGTGTCGTGAGATGTTGGGTTAAGTCCCGCAACGAGCGCAACCCTCGCCTCGTGTTGCCAGCGGGTCATGCCGGGAACTCACGAGGGACCGCCGGGGTTAACCCGGAGGAAGGTGGGGATGACGTCAGATCATCATGCCCCTTACGTCCAGGGCTTCACGCATGCTACAATGGCCGGTACAGCGGGATGCGACATGGCGACATGGAGCGGATCCCTGAAAACCGGTCTCAGTTCGGATCGGAGCCTGCAACCCGGCTCCGTGAAGGCGGAGTCGCTAGTAATCGCGGATCAGCAACGCCGCGGTGAATGCGTTCCCGGGCCTTGTACACACCGCCCGTCAAGTCATGAAAGTGGGTAGCGCCCGAAGCCGGTGGCCCAACCAGCCTAGCTGGGGGGAGCCGTCTAAGGTGGGACCCGTGATTGGGACTAAGTCGTAACAAGGTAGCCGTACCGGAAGGTGCGGCTGGATCACCTCCTTTCTACGGAGATTATGAAATCCCCTCCCCGTTCGGGTCTGGGGTCGTGGCCTGTGGCCGGTGCCGTGTGGTGCTGGTGCGTGGGCCGTTTCCACTGGTGCGGAAGCGATCATCTGACTGTTGTGGTGCAGGCATGCTGTTGGGTTCCCGGGCCGCTGTTCGCGGCGCCTGGGTGCCGTCCATGGCGCCGGTCCCCCTGTGGTGGGGTGTGCCGGGCGCGGTTGGTGCGGTGGTGGTTTGAGAACTGGATAGTGGACGCGAGCGATCATGGGCCTTTCGGGGTTCGTGGTTGCTGCATGATGTTCGCCGGGCCCTGTGAATGGGTCTGGTTGATCGTTTGATGTGTTTTGTTGTGATTGTGATTGTGTTGTGTGGTCGTCTGGTAGGCTATGGCGCCATGCCGGCGCGGTCGTCCCGGGTTCGTCCCGGGGTGGTTCGTGTCGCTGGTAAGGGCGTATGGTGGATGCCTTGGCAGACAGTACCGATGAAGGACGTGTGGGGCCGCGATAGGCCTCGGGGAGCCGCCGACAGGGCTTTGATCCGAGGATTTCCGAATGGGGCAACCCGCCACCCGTCATGGGGTGGCACCGCATTCGTGCGGGGGGTACGCAGGGAAGTGAAACATCTCAGTACCTGCAGGAGGAGATATTCCGTGAGTAGTGGCGAGCGAAAGCGGATGATGGCTAAACCCGTGCCGTGTGATACCCGTCGGGGGTTGCGGTATGGGTGTTGTGGGACGTTCCGTCCGGGTGCCGACGCGCCCGGCGGTGGTGATAAAACCGTGTGTGAGGCGAGCAGGATTGAATGCCTGGCCGTAGAGGGTGATGGCCCCGTAGCCGAACGCGCATGGTCCGCCGGTGGACGCTCCCGAGTAGCGCGGGACTCGTGGAATCCCGTGTGAATCCGCACCGACCGTGGTGTAAGCCTGAATATACCTGTCTGACCGATAGCGAACGAGTACCGTGAGGGAAAGGTGAAAAGCACCCCGGGAGGGGAGTGAAACAGTTTCTGAAACCGTGCGCTTACAAACCGTCGGAGCCTTTCGGGGTGACGGCGTGCCTATCGAAAAATGAGTCTGCGAGTCAGTGGTGCGTGGCGAGGCTAACCCGTGTGGGGCAGCCGTAGCGAAAGCGAGTCTGAAAAGGCGTTTGAGTCGCGTGCCCTGGACCCGAAGCGGGATGATCTAGCCCTGAGCAGGTTGAAGCGCGGGTAAGGCCGCGTGGAGGACCGAACCCACTTAGGTTGAAAACTGAGGGGATGACTTGGGGTTAGGGGTGAAAGGCCAATCAAATTCCGTGATAGCTGGTTCTCTCCGAAATGCATTTCGGTGCAGCGTCGCGTTGTGTGTCTGCCGGGGGTAGAGCTACCGGATGCCTGAGGGCCCTTGTGGGGTACCGAGGGCAGCCGAACTCCGAATACCGGTCAGGTGTATCGCGGCAGTGAGTCGGCGGGGGATAAGCTCCGTCGTCGAAAGGGAGACAGCCCAGACCGTCGTCTAAGGTCCCTAAGTGTGTGCTAAGTGGGAAAGGATGTGGAGTCGCATAGACAGCCAGGAGGTTGGCTCAGAAGCAGCCATCCTTGAAAGAGTGCGTAACAGCTCACTGGTCTAGTGGCTCCGCGCCGACAATGTAGCGGGGCTCAAGCACGCCACCGAAGACGCGGCAGCAGCCGTTCGGCTGTTGGGTAGGAGAGCGTTCCGCATGGGGTGAAGCGGCCGGGTGACCGTGTCGTGGACCGTGCGGAAGTGAGAATGCAGACATGAGTAGCGAAAGGCGGGTGACAATCCCGTCCGCTGGATGACCAAGGGTTCCAGGGCAACGTTCGTCGTCCCTGGGTGAGTCGGGTCCTAAGGCGAGGCCGACAGGCGTAGTCGAATGGATGAACGGGTCGATAGTCCCGTACCGATGCGAGCGCGTCAGGCTCGAACCGTTGAGGCCGTGTCTTTCACCGGCCCCGAGGCCGCTTTCGGGCGGCGGAGGGGCGGGTGGTTCATGGTGGATGCGGGGAGGGCAGCGCAGGAGTGACGCGATGGGAGAGCCGGGCCGCGGCGGTGGTAGTCCGTGGTCAAGCGTGCGGCGCGCCAGGCAGGCAAATCCGTCTGGCATGAGCGTGAGGCGTGATGATGGGGGGTCTTGTGCCCCGAATCCGGTGGTTCCCGTCGCCGAGAAAACCTTCGGCGTGAGTTCTCGCACCGCCCGTACCCCAAACCGACACAGGTGGTCAGGTAGAGCATACCAAAGCGATCGAGCGAATCCTGGTCAAGGAACTCGGCAAATTGCTCCCGTGCCTTCGGCATAAGGGAGACCCATGGCGGTGAAGGGGCTTGCCCCCGGAGCGGTTGTGGGTGGCACAGGCCAGGGGGTAGCGACTGTTTACCAAAAACACAGGTGCATGCGAAGGCGTAAGCCGCTGTATATGCACTGACGCCTGCCCGGTGCCGGAAGGTTAAGAGGATCCGTCATCCATTTCGGTGGTGAAGCGGTGAATTCAAGCCCCGGTAAACGGCGGTGGTAACTATAACCATCCTAAGGTAGCGAAATTCCTTGTCGGGTAAGTTCCGACCTGCACGAATGGCGTAACGACTTCCCCACTGTCTCGACCAGGAGCTCGGCGAAATTGCAGTACGAGTAAAGATGCTCGTTAAGCGCAGAAGGACGAAAAGACCCCGGGACCTTTACTATACCTTGGTATTGGTGTTAGGCAGCGACTGTGTAGGATAGGCGGGAGGCTTCGAAGCATGGGCGCCAGCCCGTGTGGAGCCGGAAATTGAAATACCGCTCTGTTGCTGTCTGGCTTCTAACCTCGGCCAGTGATCCTGGTCAGGGACAGTGCCTGGCGGGTAGTTTAACTGGGGCGGTTGCCTCCCAAAGAGTAACGGAGGCGCTCAACGGTCCCCTCAGCCCGGTTGGCAATCGGGTTTCGAGTGCAATCGCACAAGGGGGCTTGACTGCGAGAGCGACGGCTCGAGCAGGGACGAAAGTCGGAGATAGTGATCCGGTGCCGGCGTACGGACGCGGCATCGCTCAACGGATAAAAGGTACCCCGGGGATAACAGGCTGATCATTCCCAAGAGTCCATATCGACGGGATGGTTTGGCACCTCGATGTCGGCTCGTCGCATCCTGGGGCTGGAGCAGGTCCCAAGGGTTCGGCCGTTCGCCGATTAAAGCGGCACGCGAGCTGGGTTCAGAACGTCGTGAGACAGTTTGGTCTCTATCCTCTGCGCTCGTTGGAATCTTGAGGAGACCTGCCCATAGTACGAGAGGACCTGGGTGGACGAACCTCTGGTATGCCGGTTGTCGCGCCAGCGGCACGGCCGGTTGGCTACGTTCGGATGGGATAACCGCTGAAAGCATCTAAGCGGGAAGCCCCCTCCAAGATAAGGATTCCATGCGCCCTCCGGGGCGCGAGAGGCCCCATGTGGAACACGTGGTTGATAGGCCGGACGCGGACACCCCGCAAGGGGCGGAGCCGACCGGTACTAACGGCCGATGGCGACACTACACACCGCACCAACCCGAGGGTTGGGCCGGGGTGGCGTGGAGCCTACCGTTCAAGGGACGGCCGCGCACGCGGTCACGGTCCTTCACACGCATCCGATCATCAAGGAACATCATGCCCCACGCGTCCGCTAGCCGGTCCCCTGACCAGCACCATGGATCCCGCGGCCCGTCCGCGGGGGATAAGTGAATACAGGTTAAGTCTTTTTGCGGCGGCCATAGCCTGGGGGAGACGCCCGGTCCCATTCCGAACCCGGAAGCTAAGACCCAGCACGGCGATGGTACTGCACCCGGGAGGGTGTGGGAGAGTAGCACACCACCGCAAATCACACGTAAGGACGGGCCCGGAGAGCGAACGCTCCCCGGGCCCGCCCGCATACCACCACCACAAACACAGAGAATGGTGCCAGGTCACGGTGCAATGTGGCCTTCCTCCGCAGGAGGCGGGATCCTCTTAAGGATGGCCTAACCCATGCAATTCGAGTGGTGAATATACTTTATACGATCTGTGAAAGAATTGTTTGTCAATGTACCGCGTCTTCGTTTGAACCTACACCTTCCTAATAGATGAGAATACTGGCCTTTGCTGTCCGGTTGCTCATCAATCATGCCTATTTTCGGAGGTCCATACTGTCTTTGCGCTTCGACAGCATGTGACCCTACGGAGGGGTCATGCATGGGGTGAGCTTCGGCTTCAGAAGAGGCGTATTGATCGTCGAATACAAAAGGCAATAGGGCTCGGAACGCGTCTGTCGTAGGCCCTTATGTAGAGATTATGGTGAAGCGCGTCCTCCACAGTCGGAGTCTATTCTGAGCGATCGGGACGAAGCAATTACGGTGACGCGAGGCAAACATAGGTGGACAAGGAGGGCGTTCCCCACAGAGCGCAACTCCCCCAGGCGGATCTACTTTAGAGGATAATGGTCACTAAGAGGCGAGGGTTGGCATCAGTTGTAATACGATGACTGCAAGGGCCTGCGCGTAGCAGAGACAAGGGAGTTGGCATGAAGGTAATAGTCATAGGAGCCACAGGACGTGTGGGCAGGGCTACAGTGAGTCTGCTGACTAAACAGGGGGATGATGTGTTGGCATGCTCCCGAAGTGCAGACAAGATTTCTGCGACAGAACGGGTGCACCCTCTCGAATTGGACACTACCGGGCCACTTGCGACGATGGTCGAGGCTTTTAGCTCGTTCAAGGCAGATGCCGTCGTGTTCACGGCTGGGTCTCGCGGAGCGGATGTGATCCATGTTGATGCATTGGGGGCCATAAAAACAATCGAAGCGACCAAAGCTGCCGGTATCAAGCGGTATGTACTGTTGGGGGCACTATTCTCGGCAGATTTGGAGCGCTGGGATGAGCCTGAGGTCAAGAAGGTCATCAATCAGCTGCCTGACTATTATCCGGCCAAGTATTTCGCTGACGACCATCTGATGCATTCCGGTCTCGACTATACAATCGTGGAGCCGGGGTCCTTGGTTGAAGAGCCGGGCAAGGGACGGGTATCCACAAATCCATCGGAGGCCGGCCCCATCCCGATTGAGGATGTGGCGGCCATGCTGGCCGGCAGTCTGAAGGAATCAGCGAGCGTGGGTCGGATCTACCGGGTCATCCAAGGGGGAACACCGATTGAGCAGGCCCTGCGCTAAGAGCGGCTTGTACGATACAGTAGCTGAGCAATAAACGGGAGAGGGGCCATCCGGCAAACAGCCGGATGGCCCCTCTTCTGTATCCATTGGTGTACGTTCCCTAGTCAGCGCTCCTGCGTCAGCTTGCCGGCATGTAGGGTCAGCAGGTGCTGGGCGTGGGCCAGTACCGCTGGCCGGTGCGAGACGATGAGGTATGTCTTCCCGTTCCGGTTTGACAGCAAGGCGTCGATGATGCGACCTTCCAACAGCGCGTCCATGTTCGATGTCGGCTCGTCCATAGCGATGAAGGGCGCCTGGCTGAGGAAGGCTCGAGCCACCGAGATTCGCTGCTTCTGACCCTCCGAGAGGCCGGCACCATTATGGTTGAGCACCTGGTCCAGACCCTGCGGCAGTTGGTTGATGACATCATCCAGACATGCTTGACGGGCTGCAGCCTCGACTTCCTCCCGGCTAGCCTCGGGGCGAGCGATGGAGATGTTGTCTGCCAGGGACTGCGAGAAAATGAACGTTTCCTGGCTCACCAGCGTCTCCACCCCTCGCAGGGAGGAGGTACGAACCTGCTCGATCGGCTGCCCGGAGATTGTCAGCTGTCCGTCCGTGCGTTCTCGGAAGTGCAACAACAGGTCGATGAGGGTGGACTTGCCGGCTCCATTCGAGCCTTGAATTCCGATGATGGTGCCCGGTTCCACACTCAGATTGATTCCGTCCAGCACCGACTGCGTTGACGGGGCGTAGGTGAAGGAGAGCCCGCTGGCGGCAATGCCGGTGAATCCGTCCACCTGCTTGCCGTCCTCGCTCTCGCGCACGGCGGGTTCCTCATCCATCAGTGCGAATACGCGACGGGCGGCGGCCAGTGTGGGTTGAAGGCCCGATCCGAGCCGGGCCACGGATACCAAGGGGGCGAATGAGGAGATGAATCCTATGAAAGCGATCATGGCGGCAACGAAGCCCACGTGACCGGTCAAGGCGAGAATCCATATCAGGGCCGCCATCCCAGAGAAGGCGATCAAGGTAGCTGTCTGGGTGAAGATATCGTTCCAGCCTGTGTTGAAATCCGTGTCGCTACGCGCCTGGAGCATGTCATCAGTCGCTTCTGCCAGACGGGTTCTGGTGTGGGTGGCGGCACCCAGATCGAGCAGTTCCCTGCGGCCGTCCAGCGTTTCGAGCAGGAGTGAATGCAACCTGCCTTGGGCATTACGTTCCGCCATGGCTGAGCGGAAGGTGGTTTTGGCTGACAAGAGCGGAACAAGCACGGCGATAACCAGATAGCACAGGATGGCGGCCAGGCCGATTCTCGGTGAAATGCAGGCCAGAACGATCGCATTGATCACGGCCGTAAGCGTGGCTATCGCAATGGGGGAAAGCGTGTGCGCGTAGAAAATCTCGAGGAGCTCGATGTCATTGGTGACGACTGCGACCAGATCGCCCCGGCCTCGTTCATGGAGCTTGGCGGGTGCCAGCTTACGCATTGTGTCAAAGACGGTACCACGGATGTCGCGTAGGGTGCTGAAAGCCATCTGGTGGTTGAAGTACTGCTCGCCATAGGCGAAGAAGCCCCGCAGAAGCCCCATGACGACCGCTGTAATGGCCAGTGGCTTCCAATAGGGATCCAGATTCATGCTACGCATGAAATAGCCGCAGATTGCGGCCGCGCCGCACATGACCGCCCATATGGAGCATAGGTGGCCCATTGTGCCGCAGGCGATCGCTTTGAACTCCACGGACTTGAGGGGGAACATGAGCGTCGCCATCCGCTTCATCGTTGGTAGAGCGCTCGCAGTCTTGTCGTTGGTCGCATTCGTACCGTCCGTATGATCGGTGGGAGGTTCGGCGGTGTCTGTGGCGACCGAGTCGGCTGATGGGGGAAGGTCTGTGCCGCCCCCTTCACTAGTCAGGTTCTCCAGACGGTCCTGTTCCCGCCATTGTTGGGCGAATGGGCCGTCCCCAACGCTCAGGAGGTCGAAACTGCCCGATTGGGCGAGTGTGCCGTGCTCCAGCACGAGGATGCGATCAGCCTGACGTACACCTGCCAGCCGGTGGGTGATGGTGATGACCAAGTGATCTCTGCCCAACTCATCCATCAGAGTGGCCAAGGCACGGTCGTGGTCGCGATCGACGGCGCTGGTGGCCTCGTCGAAGATGTAGATGGGGGTGTCACGCAGAAGGCCGCGAGCGATGCATAGCCGTTGCCGCTGACCTCCGGACAGGTTGGCGCCGGCTTGCTCAACCTGAGCGTCCAGCCCACCCCGGGCGCTAAGCAGGTCGTTTAGGTCCGCCTGGACGAGGGCATGGGTCAGCTGCTCGTCACTGTAGCCCACGCCGGCTGGGTCAAGATTGGAGCGGATGCTGCCGGAGAAGAGGTGGTCGTTTCCGGAGATGATGGTTTCCAGTCCGACCAGGCGGTCGGCAGGCAGGGAGGAAAGTTCCTGACCATCTATGGTGATTGAACCCTGATAGCCCGTCAAACGGCCGGTGAGCAAGCCCGCCAGTGTGCTCTTTCCGGAGCCTGAGGCGCCCACCAGGCCGAAATGACCGTGGGTGGGCAGATCAAAGGAGATGCTATCCAAAGCCTGGAAGTCGTCAGGGTAGGCAAAGGTCAGGGACTGGATGTGAATGCCATCGGCCAAACGGGCCTCTGCCTGCTGATTCCGGGCCGCTGTCCCGTCCTGCACGGGGAAGGTCTCCTTGTCCACGGCAGTGTTCGTGGTTTGGGCTACAGGCGTCCCCTGGCCGGCGGTCCGAGCGGCCCGGGCCTTGAGGATTGCCTTACCGTGCTTAATCGCCACTGTGCCGGCATGGGTCAGATAAACCAACTGGCGTTCAGGACTGAACAGACGGATGCTGGTGGCCGCGATCACGACCGCGGTCATCAGGCCGGTGGACGAGCCTCGCCCCATGGCCGTGGCCGCCAGGCTTGCGAGGATGGCCGCTATGTAGATGATGCCGTCAGCTCCGATTAGGCTGCGCAGCTGGCCTCCCAGCAAGTCCATCGTTGCCTTGCGGAAGCCTTCGGACTCCTCGTTCAGCTGTTCGGCTTGGCGAAGATCGGCGCCGAATATCTTCAGCGTGGGGAGCCCGCGCAGGGCTTCCTCGAAGCGCACGCCCACACTGTCGTACTTCTTCAGATGGTTGACCTGGGTGGCGATTTCCTTGGAACGTGTGGTGTTCGCAGCGAACGGCAGGACTGCCATGCCTATGATGACAATTAACCCGGCCGCCCAGTTGAGCGGCAGGAGGACCAGCGCCGCAACCACGATCATCAGGGTGGACTGGACCAGGGTGGGCAGGAAGCTTGTGAAGTAGGTGCAGACCGATTTGACGCCTTCGGTGGAGAGCATCGCCATGCTCTGGTTGGGGACCGGCTTATCTCCGGCGCCGTCTTGGGCGGGGGGCCGTGTTGGGTCGAACAGGGAAAGGTAGAGATCGGCTGACAGGGCGGCGCCCATACTGTCACCCAGCTTCAGGGCCGACTGATTGGCGATCATGATGCACAGGCATTTGACCGCAGCCAGGGCCAGCAGCCAGATCATCGTGGCCAGCGGGTCGGCGAGGAAGGGGGTGAGCCATGCCGGCCCCCCGAGGCCGAAGAGGTGGCCCAGGCCGAAGATGGCCAGCGGCAGCATCATGATTTCGGCCAGGGCGCCCACTGCCTGTAGGATGCCAATGATGATCGAACGGCGCACATCAGCGCCTGGCAGGTTCAAAAGATCTTTGTTTATCATGTCTCGGCTCTGTATCGGGGGAAGTCATATCTGCAATGAACCCTAGCAAAACAGAGCCCCGCGAACAATGGTGCTATGACGAATTTCACGCCGCGCCTGTGTTGTGCGGAAAGCTGGTCTGATGGCTCCGTGGAACCTGGGCCAGGACACGCCCCGGGGTTGACCGGGCGAATCCCCCCCCCCCTCCCCAAGGGTGTTCGATGATCTTCCAGCGTTCGTCCAGTCGGTCGTCTCAATGTGTCAACCACCAGTAGCTGGCTGATGAATTTGCGGCAATCTACCATGCAGCCTGCAGCGATGAGATTGCGCTTGATGCGGCAGGCGTTCATGAAGCGGTTCAGGTCGGACGGGTCCCAGTCCCGAAAGCTTTCTGCTGGGGCTGGGACGCAGCGTCATATTCTCTTCGCGGTAGTGCGGCCGTGCCTGTCTGCCCTTGCTCTGGTTTATGCGATACGGGCAGGTTGTGGGACGCTTTTTCCGTTGTGCAAGCCGGGCCATACTGGTCTTGAGCGGGTGTGGTGCCGATGGGGGGCAGGGTAGACGTATCGCGTCCGGTTCAGTGCGCTATGGATTCGCTGCCGGCGGTGTAGCGGCGCTCGTCGTTCATGGTGGCGAAATTAAGTCCGATCAGGATGCCGCCGCCGACGAAGTTGCCCAGCATGGCGATTGCCACCACGCCGATGGCCTGCCCTGCGTTCACCGCCCCGTAGGTGCCCAGGATCAGGAAGAGTGCGGAGTCGGCGACCGAGTGTTCGAAGCCGCAGAAGGCGAATACGAAGACCGCCATGACCATGATCGTGCACTTGGTGAAGTCGTTGGTGAGCTTGCCGTTGTAGACCATGAGCATGGCGATGTTGATGCAGAAGTTGCACAGAATGCCACGTACGAACAGGTCGGCGACACCGTGCCAGCCCCCTGCGATGTAGCCGGTCTTGGTGGCGGCGGCAGCCAGCATCTGGGCCATTGTGGGGCCAGAGATGATTGTCGAGAAACGCAGGATGACCGCCACAACCAGGGCTCCTGCAAGGTTGCCCAACAGGCACAGGCCCAGGATACGCAGGGAGTGGATCCAGCCTAGACGCTTGTGGTAGGCGCCGATCGTGACCACCATCATGTTCGAGGTCAGCAGCTCGGAATTGGTGTAGTAGATCAGTACCAGGGCCCAGCCGAAGGTGAGTGCGGCGATGGCTCGACCCGCCAGTTTCAGCCCAGGATTTGCTGGGTCCGCGGAGAACTGGCCGACGATGTAGAAGAAGGCGGTGAAGAAGATGCCTACGAACAGGCCAGCCATGACCGCCCGCTGCAGGTACTTGCTGGTCATCCGACCGGTCATCGTGTCCTTGCTGTCCACCACATCCAACACGGTGGAAATGAAGGTGCGACCCGGGAAGAGGGGCTTGGTGTTCTCATCGCCGGTCGCGTCTGTCGTTTGGTCCGTCTTCGCGCTCGCAGGCGCGTTTCGTTCAAGCTTCTCGTTCACGAGTTTCATTATGTCATCTATGCATGAAATGCATGAAGGCCAGATTGCACAGGCCTGGTTGACGGCCCGTATAGGGGGCGGCGGCAGCCGGCCATCCGCTGGCGGGATGGTTGCGATCCGGGGATCTTGCTCACTGGCATCATAGGTGCCATTGCCGATGGTGTTGGTGTGCCGAAACCGGGGATTCCGCGCCGACCAGTGCTTATGGCGGCAAGATGGTTGTGCCCGTTTGGGATGCTGTGCCCTTCCGCCTGTGCCTGGAAATTCGATGGTTTCGACGGCGGGGTGATGGGTTGACGAGGGCTTACACGGAGGATTTGAGGATGCAGCCAACAATGTGACGTGCACTGCAGGCAAGGGCCTGGCTGCTTGCGCCAGGCTGCCGGAGGGACCAGTGGTCGTACCAGGAACATGATTCGCATGAGCTCCTGAGGGCGATGACGGCGATGGGCATAGTCCACCCTTGTGCCTATACGCGAATCGGCCGGGCGCATCGGTGGTCTGGTGTGCATGGAGACCGATTGGCCGGCCACACGGCTAGGGACCGGGATGGAGCGGTTTAATCGCCTTAGGTCCTGGTGGCTGTTACCGGCAGTCGTTGCCGGCCCTGCCTTGGGGCCCCAACGGTACGGATTGAGCCTTATGCCTGCTTATTCGCGTTGCAAGCAAGCGCCTCGGGAACCAGGGTGGTCAGGTCGGTATTCAGAGCCGTCGCAAGGGCTAGGAGGTTGCGCAGGCTTGGGTTGCTGGGTTGACCACTGCGGTTCGCGCCGGCTTCCAGACGCTGGCACTGAGAACGGCTCAGCCCGGTAGCCGCTGCCAACTGCTCCTGGCTGAGATTGCGTTCACTACGCAGGCGTTGCAGGTTGCGTCCGAATTCCCGTGCGAATGTCACCCATTCCTCATCCGTGAATACTGCTTGTGGCATGGTTCCAGTCTACTGCGGGGGCCCCGGTTCCGGTATAAGTAACGTCGCTGGTTTATCAGGGGATGGAGGAATGCGGCCATATGCTCTTAGGCGGGTTGATGGGCAAACGTGCACCTCTAGGATGCGCCTAATCATTCGTCTTCACACGGAAACGCACGGACGGCGGGCGCGGGGGGGGGGCTTATAAACGTTGGTATAGAGCCGTGTTCAGCAAGAAAAAGGGTTCCCGGGCGATGCCCGGAATCCCACGAAGTGGAGCTGAGGAGACTCGAACTCCTGACCCTCTGCTTGCAAAGCAGATGCGCTACCAGCTGCGCCACAGCCCCAAGAAATGAATCATACCAACATGCAGGGTCTTGAAGGAACCGCTGCGTGGGCCTGGGAGGACTTGAACCTCCGACCTCATCCTTATCAGGGATGCGCTCTAACCAGCTGAGCTACAGGCCCAAACCGCGTGATAAGCCATCACACAAGCAGCCAGGTTACCATACGGCCGTCGAAAGTCAATTCTCCGAGTGCCTTCCGAGTGTCACGGCATCCAGTGACGGCCAGGGAAATCAGCGGGTCGGAGGAGAATGGGAGCATGCCTAATTCCTTTCAGCGGGCTCGGGCGGGACGCCAGGGTCGGGAGGTCCTCTCCAGGCGGTGGATTGATGTGAATGGCGAACAGGCGCTCCTCATCCGTAAACAGGTAAAGAACGTCTACCTGCGTATCAAGCCGCCGGACGCGCATATCGAGATAACGGCGCCTGCCAGGATTCCCGAAGCGGAGGTCCGGCGCTTTGCCGCATCCAAACTGGGCTGGATTCGTTCGACCAGGGATCGTATCGCCCGGTCCGAGCGGATCTTCGACGAAGGTGCTGCCGGTAACGGGGCCGGCTGGGGTGCCGCTTCCGGCTCGCCCAGTGAATCAACGGGTGGCAATGGTGAACGGCTGCGCCGGGCCAGGGCCATCATTGAGGAACAGCTGCCCGGACTTGTGGACAGGTGGGTTCCGGTGGTTGGGCGCGGGCCGTCCGCCATCACCCTGCGGCGGATGACGACCCGCTGGGGATCCTGCACACCCGCCACCGGGCGTATCCGCCTGAACCTGGAACTGGCTTGGTTGGAGCCCCGCTTTCTTGAGTACGTTCTGGTGCATGAACTGACTCATCTGCGCGCATCGGGGCACGGGGACCGCTTTCAGGGGTTGATGGATTCTTATCTACCGGGATGGCGGGAGCTGCGGCGGGCGCTGAACAGGTATGTCATCATCTGAGCCCCTCCCAGCGGCTGTGGACCATTGTGGATAAGTCGGTGGATACATTGACGTTCGACCACATTCCCATTTCCGCTGATACCCGGCGTTCAAGTGGAGTAACTTGGGGGAATAAGTGGGTAAGGCGATGAATTGGACTTCGACTTGATGGCAGAGCGGTGCCGGATCAACTTGTGAGGAAAGGGGTCTGATATGGCGGATGTAAGTGAGGCGGTCGGGTGTGCGGTTGTGACCGGGGCTTCCAGCGGCATCGGTGCGGCATCGGCGCGAGCCTTGGTGGCACACGGCTGGCGGGTGGTCGGGCTCGCCCGCCGTGAGGATAAACTCGCCGCGATGGCGGACGGACTGGGACAAGCCTTCTCCTATCGGGTCTGTGACATGACCGACGAGGCTTCCACCCAGGCCGCCGTCGATGAGATCATGGCCGCCGGGCCTGTCAAGGCCTTGGTCAACTGTGCGGGCAGGGCAATCGGCAAGGATTCGGTGGCGACCTCCAAGTTGGACGATTGGCGGGCCATGTATGAGCTCAACGTGCTGGGCACGTTGCGCATCACGCAGAAGCTGTTGCCGGCACTGGAGCAGGACGAGGGGAGCGTGTTGATCGTCTCTTCGACCGCCGGCATTGAACCATACGAGGGGGGCGGTGGATACTGCGCCTCCAAGTCCGCTGAACGGGTCATGGCCCGGATCTTGCGGCTGGAACTGATCGGTAAGCCGGTTCGGGTGATCGACATCGCGCCTGGCATGGTCCATACCGATGAATTCTCGGTCAAGCGCTTCGCTGGTGACCGGTCCAAGGCCCAAGCGGTATACGCCGGCGTACCGGATCCACTGACGGCCGCGGACGTGGCTGACTGTGTGACCTGGGCTCTGGATCAGCCGGACACGGTCAACATCGACCAGATCGTGGTCCGCCCACGCGCCGAGGGTTCCTACACCAAGGTCTACCGGCGCTGAGCCCGGTCCCCTTGGACAGGCGATGGTCGGGGTGGGGGTTTATCGGTCGTAACCCTTGCTGGGGCGGTGAAGGTTTTGATCTAGCGGGCGTCGAGGGGATGACCGTTTTTGACAGACGATCGTGCAAGTCCCCAGCAGCACGGACAGCAGGGATCCGGCCAATACGCCCACCAAGGCGGTATGCTCCAAATCCGGTTCCTTGAAAGCCAGCTGGGCCATCAGGAACGACATCGTGAATCCGATACCGCACAACTGTGCCGGGGCGATCAGATCGGGCAGCCGTGCGCCCAGTGGTGGCTTGATGCCCAGCCGCGAGCAGAAGGCAACCACCCCCATGATGCCCACCGGTTTGCCCAAGGCCAAGCCCAGACAGATCCCAAGGAAAACAGGGCTGGTCAGCCAGTTGAGTTTGAAACCACCCAGGGGAATACCCAAGGAGCAGAAAGCGAACAAGGGCAGGGCCAGCAGCGCCGACAAAGGTATCAAGCGGGCTTCGAGCCGGGCCGCACGCGAACTGCTTTGTGGGGTATCGGCCCGGGCCGGTGTGAGCAGTCCCAAAGCCACGCCCGCCAGAACCGGATGGATTCCTGCCAACAGGAAGCCGTACCAGGCCAAGGGTGCCGCCAAGGCCATGCCGAACTTCGCGGGCCATGCCAAGCGCCGTAAACGGGCAAGCACCGACCATAAGGTCAAACCGGACGCAGCCAAAAGCAGACCCCAGACGTTGCCGGGTTCTGAAAAGCAGACCGCGATGAGAATGACTCCGATAATGTCATCGCATACCGCCAGCGTCATCAGGAACGCCTGCACTGAGGGGCTGGTCCGGGGAGCCAGGATTTGAAGCGCGGCCAAGGAGAAAGCCACATCGGTGGCGGTGGGTACCGCCCAACCACCCGCTGTGATGGGGGATTTCAGGTTGATGAGGACGTAGACCGCTATCGGGACCGCTACCCCGCCCGTTGCGGACAGGAGAGGGAGTAGGGCTTGTTTGGGTCTTTGCAGGGTGCCCGAGGTCATTTCCTGCCGCAACTCCAGGCCGGTGACCAGGAAGAAACAGGCGAGCAGCCCGTCCTGCACCCATCCGCCGACCGACAAATCTAAATGCCGGGAGGTGGGAAGGTCCGACAGCGGCACCCAGGAGACGGCGACCTGATAGAGCTGGCCGAGCTTGGGTACGTTGGCGCACACCAACCCCGCCAGGGCGGCGGACATCATCAACAGTCCCGCTTTGCGGTCGTCCTCGGCGAAGGTGTGCAAGTGGTAGGTGAAATTGTGGAAACGGCGGCCTGGTCTGGGCACGGTTACCCCCATCTGTAGCGACATGAATCCTGCGTCGCCGACCAGTCTTCCCGGCATGAGACAAAACCGTCTCCCATTGCAACAGTCTAACCCTGCGCCCGAACTTGATGGCAGACAACCCCGATCCTTACGACAATGCCGGGCAGACAAGGGGAACAAGAAACGGAGCCTGCCGCCCCGGTAAGGCGACTGGCTCCGTTAGAGAAAAGGGCGCTTTAGCGCTCCGAGCGATTGGGCTCAGATCAGGTGGGACCTCATGAACCACTGGAAGTGCTCCAGCTCCTGAACATGATCCTGGATGATGTTGGAAGAAATGACATCCAGGTCATCCAGCTCCTTGATGGCCTGGCGGTCGGCAATGATGAACTCGCTGTAGTAGTCGTTCAGCGCCTTGAGGTAATCAAGGGCCTCCTGGCGGCCGGCGATTTCGATGCCCTTCCAGGTGCGGTTCTTGATGATGTCGTCAGGACGGCCGTCCGCCTGGCCACCCAGGGTGGCGATGCGCTCTGCGGTCTCGTCGGCCATGGCCAGTACGGAGTCGACCTCCGGGTCCATCATCTCGTGGATGCCGATGAAGTTCTTGCCCTTCATGTTCCAATGGGCATGCTTAAGGACGAGCGCGCACTCCTGCTCGTTGCTAAGCCTGCTCTGCAGAATCGTGATGACCTTCTTGCTGGTCTCGGCGTCGAGCCCGGGAACCGTGAATTCCAATGCCATGACTACTCCTTTGTCTGCCGTCTGCTGGAGGGATTCCAGTCTGGCCTGTGATGCCCGACGGCTGGTCTGTCGCTCTGCGACCTGGCCTTACTTACAAGATTAGAGGACGACCGCCGGAAGTCAACTCGCCCCGAACCTGTTTTCTGTAAGAAAGTATGCATCAGGCGTGTGCAACCCGGTCTTTCCCTGCGGAGGCATCGTCCTCTCCGGCGTTGCGCTCGCTTTCCCGCCTGCGCACCTGGATGGTTTCGATCCGTCGGCCGTCCACCTTGGAGACGACCATGTCGTAGCCATCGTCGGAGTGGAGTATGTCGCCTACTTCGCCCAGCTTGCCGGTGTGGGCCAGAAAATAGCCGGCTACCGTCTCGTATGGGCCGTCCTCCAGTTCGATGCCGGTCAGATCCGCGAAATCCTCTATGGTCATGCCGCCCTCGACGGTTGCCACGCCGTCCACGAAAGCGGTTCGGTCGGGCCTGGGGCCGCCTTTCTCCTCGGGCAGGTCGTACTCATCGCGTATGTCGCCGACGAGTTCTTCGGTCATGTCCTCCAGGGTGACGATACCGTCTGTGCCGCCGTACTCGTCGATCACCACGGCCAGATGGATGCCCCGCTTGCGCAGCTTCTCAAGGCTGGGCAGGAGTTTGGATGTGCCTGGAAGGGAGATGCCGGGACGGGTCACGTCAGCGACGGTCCGGGCCTTCGAATCACGTACGTCCAGCAGGTCACGAACGTGCACGAAGCCCAGCACGTCATCGAAGTCGCGGCCGGTCACCGGATAGCGGGAGTAGGGCTCCTTGCGCACGAAGGCCGCCGCTTTCTCCAGGCTCATGTCGGCGGAGATGAAGACCACGTCGGCGCGCGGGCGCATCACTTCGGCCACACTGGTCTCTGAAGCGTCGAACACATCGCCCAGGATCACCCGTTCGTCCTTGCTCAGGTTCGTGTTGGATGAGACCAGCACCCGCAGTTCATCGTCGGAGACCTCGGTGTCGGTCTGTTGCGGGTCGAAGCCCAACAGTCGCACCAAGCCGTTGGTGTTCTTGCCGATCAGCCAGATGAGCGGTCTGCAGATTGTGGAGAAGACATCGATGGCGGGGACCACCCCACGGGCTATCTGCTCGCCACGTTGCATGGCGATGCGCTTGGGTACCAGTTCGGAGATCACGATGGAGAAATACGAGATAATCAAGGTCAAGGCAATGGTCGTCAGCGTGGACGCGAGGCTGGCCGGCACACCCCAGGAACGTACGATCGGGGCCACCGACGGAGCTATCGATGAGGCGCCGAACGATGCGGAAAGGAAACCGGAAAGTGTGACACCGATCTGTACGGCGGACAGGAAGGTGTTTGGGTCGCGGGCAATCTTGGCCACGCGTGCCCCCCGTGCGTCCTCCTGTTCCATCTGGTCCAGCTGCGAGCCGCGCAAGGAGACCAGCGCCAGCTCGGTGCCGGAGAAAACGGAACCGATCAGCAGGAAGATGAAAACCAATAGGATATTGAGCCAAAGCGCCATGCTTCAAATGTACGTGGAATCCGCGATAAGTGCGGGCGTGAAGGGCGGATGCCCGTCCATGTGCCGAACGTCACATCGGAGGGGCGCACTGCACCCTTCTTTTTCCTGTGCCCAACGCGTACGATGACAATCGTATGGCTGTGGACGCCGGAGCGGTTGCGCCGGGGGCGATGGCGCTTGCCGCGCGGGCGGTCATGGTTGACGGCCCTGGTGTGCGTGCTCAACGCGCATGCCTTTCCCTATGACGATAAAGAGGTAATGATGACCCTGTTGCAGCACGAGCTGACTGAGTTCAAGACCCAGGCTTTCCAGGACAACGAGTTCCACGAGGTGACCAAGCAGGACCTGATGGGGCACTGGTCGGTGCTCTTCTTCTATCCGGCGGATTTCACCTTTGTATGCCCCACCGAACTGGAGGACCTGGCCACCCGCTACGAGGACTTCAAGAAGGCCGGTTGCGAGATTTACTCGGTCTCCTGTGACACCGAGTTTGTGCACAAGGCCTGGCATGAAGCCAATGAGAAGATCAACAAGATCCAGTTCCCCATGTTGGCCGACCCGACCGCCACCCTGGCCCGCGACCTGGACACTTACAGTGAATCCGAAGGCAAGGCTGAGCGTGGCGACTTCATCCTGAGCCCCGAAGGCAAGGTCGTGGCCTACGAGGTCATCTCTTCCAACGTGGGCCGCAATGCCGACGAAATCCTGCGCAGGGTGCAGGCCTCCCAGTTCGTCTACGAGCATGGCGATCAGGTCTGCCCGGCAAAGTGGGAGCCCGGGGAGGAGACCATCGAGCCCAGCCTCGACCTGGTCGGTCAGCTCTGATTGGCGTTCGTCGGCGGATTTAGGCGCCGGCGCTGTGGCGATCGGCCCCCGCTGCGCTGTTACGCGGCAGGGGCCGAGCAGTTTGGTATGGAAGTAGGGTTTGCTGGCTGCGGCGGCGCACTGGAGGTCCGTCGTGCTCGCAGGGCCTGTATCTGAGGAGTGTTTTCACGTGAAACAAGACGATCTTTACGATGTGGTCATCATCGGTGGCGGCCCTGCGGGTCTGGCAGCCGGGCTCTATCTGGCCCGTGCGCGCTATCGGACGCTCATCCTGGAGCAGGCGGATTTCGGCGGGCAGGTCACGATCACCGCCGAGGTGGTCAACTATCCCGGTGTCGCCAGGACCGACGGCCGGCAGCTGACCGAAACCATGCGCCAGCAGGCGCAGGACTTCGGTGCCGAGTTCATGTCCGCCGAGGCTACCGGGGTGGATGTGGATGGTGACATCAAGACCGTGCACACCACCCGCGGCGAGCTCAGGACCTTCGGCGTTTTGATCGCCACTGGAGCCAGCCCCCGTAAATTGGGCTTCGCGGGCGAGGAGGAGTACGCCGGGCGGGGTGTGGCCTACTGTGCCACCTGTGACGGCGAGTTCTTCACCGGGCGCGAGGTGCTGGTGGTCGGTGGTGGGTTCGCCGCAGCCGAGGAGTCGGTCTTCCTGACCAAATACGCCTCCAAGGTCACGCTCTTGGTGCGCGAGGATGATTTCACGTGCGACGGCGCCGTGGCCGCCGAGGCCAAGTCAAACCCGAATATCGAAATCCGCTACAATACCGAGCTCCTGGGTGTATCGGCGGGCCAGGGTGGCCTGGTGGAGGCGAGGATCAAGGACAACAAGGCCGGGCGTGAATATACCTGGGAGCCGGCAGACAAAGGCACCTTCGGCGTATTCGTGTTCGCCGGCTACGTGCCGCAGACCGGGCTGGTCAGGGGCGTGGTCGAGTTGGACAAGCGGGGTTATGTCGTCACGCACGGAGACTTGGAGACTTCGGTCCCCGGCGTTTATGCCGCCGGCGACCTGCGTGTGAAGAATCTGCGCCAGGTCATCACCGCCACCGCCGATGGGGCCGTGGCCGCCGTGGAGCTGGAGCGCTACGCGTCCGACATGTCCAAGAAGACGGGCCTTGTGCCCCCTCGCCCGACTGATACGCCATACGAACAGAAAGAGGAGGCTGCCGCCAAGTCCGCGGCTTCGGCAGGTACGTCTCCCGCGCCGGCCGCGCCGCGCGACCAGGGCGGTCAGACCCGGACCTCCGGGTTTTTCAACGATGCCATCCGTAAGCAGCTGAACGTGGTCTTCTCCAAGATGGCCCAGCCACTCACGCTTGAGCTGACCTTGGATTCCACGAAGCTTTCGACTGAGCTGGAAGGCTTCGTCGGCGAGCTGGTCAGCCTTTCCGATGGCAAGCTCAGCAGCCAGGTGGTCGACCGGTCGGACATCGAGTATGACCCCTCCGCAGGCCTACCCCTGGCCCGTCCATACGTAGAGCTGTGCCGGCGCGGTGATGACGACCGGTTGGACCGTACCGGTATGGGCTTCCATGGGGTGCCATCCGGGCATGAGTTCAACTCATTTGTGCTGGCCCTGTACAACGCGGCCGGTCCCGGCCAGACACTTGACCGGGCCACCGAGGAACGGATCGGAAGCATCGCCGAACCGACCGATGTGATGCTTCTGGTCTCCCTGACATGCACCATGTGCCCCACCACCGTGCTGTCCTCCCAGCGCATCGCCGCAGGCAATCCGAATGTGCGTGCGCAAGCCTACGACGTATCGCGCTTCCCTGAGCTCAAAGACCGGTACAACGTAATGAGCGTGCCTTGTATCGTGATCAACCGGGGCGGCGATCAGACCGTCGAGTTCGGCAAGAAGTCCGTCCCCGAGATGCTTGACCTGATTGGGGCTTGAGGCTCAAGTCCCCCCCCCCCCCGGGCGGGTCCTCAGTCCTTTTGCCAAGATGTTAGTGGGCCCAGGCCACTATCGGTGCCCATCGTTTTGAGCCGACAAACGGGACTGCTGCCCTTGTGCGCCTGGGCTCTTCGTGTCGCGCGATGGTCACTGGCCGCAGCCGCAGGATTGGCGGATCACGAGTTCGGCTTCCACCAGTTGTACGTCGGGTGTGGATTCCGGCTCCAGGGCCGCCTGCATGGCACGCTTGGCGATCAGGTGGGTGTTCTGCCGCATGGTGGTCAGCTGGGGCCATGTGTAAAGGGAATCCACAGTCCCGTCGAAGGAGACGATAGCGACATCCTGGGGGATGCGCAGGCCCCGCTCGTGCAGTGCCCGCATGGCGCCCATGGCTTCGAGGTCGGAGGCGGCGAAGATGGCTGTAGGGGGTTCATCGCCGTCCAATAGTGCGAGCGTGGCCTGGTAGCCGCCTTCTCGTGAATAGAAGGACTGCATGACGGTGCCGGCCCGCAGATTGGCATCCAGGTGGGCGGCGTACCAGCCCTGTATGCGCATGTCGGTGGAGTCCTTGGGCGAACCGCCGAAGAGCATGTCGATTCGCCGATGGCCATGCTCGATCAGGTGGCCGACCGCCTGGTAGGCCGAATCGTAGAAGTCTGTGGACACGCATTTGCCGCCGGGCACGGCACGGGGCTGGTCCATGAACACAAAATGCGACTGGTCCATGTGGGTTGCCGCGAGTTGGGCGTGGTCACGTGTGGAGGACAGGAAGATGGCATCCATGTTGCGCTCGACCAGTTTGCTGATGGCGTTGTCCTCCAAACCGGTGTCGCTGCGCACGTTCATGTAAACCAGGGAATACCCGTGGGCCATTGCCGCCGTCTGCAGTTCGTCGTAGACGCCGGCGCTGAAGGGGTTGGAGGAGTCGGGCACGACCACACCCATCATCTTGGAGAATCCGGTGCGTAAGGCGCGGGCCGTGGTGTTGGGGTGGTAGTTCAGTAGCTGCGCGGCTTTACGCACGCGTTCCGCGGTGTCGGGCGCGACCCGCCGGGGTCCGTTGTTGTAGACATAACTGACAACGGCCGTCGAGACTTCCGCCAGGCGAGCGACATCCGACCGTGTGGCCCGCTTCCGTTTCTTGCTTCCGGCTCCTGTGCCTACTGCCATGCCAATGCCGCCTTAGGTCCTGCGATTGTTTGTGTCCCGGCTGTTTCCATGGTACTCAACGGGGTATATCTACTCGAATAGAAATGATGCTTCAGAACCGGGAGTGAAGTGTTGCCATAACTTCTTAAGGTCCCTGCGGAACGGTTCCTGTAAAGGTATTCCTTTGTGCTAGTGTCTGATGTCTTCAGGCCGCCCGCCATGGGGGCTGAAAAGGGTGGATCTGTGGCCCTGGTGGGCTTTTGACAGAAGTATCTACACGAGTATACTTTTCTTTACCGCGTTTTCGTCATATGGGAGTACCTGGGGCGACTAACGAAGGTATGGGATACAGCCTACAAAGGAGTGGTTGATGAAGGGTTTTAAATATATAGCGGCAGCTGCTTGCTGCGTCCTGGCGGCCGGGTCATTGGGGGCATGCGGTTCTTCTTCGTCAGGCGGCAAGCAGACGATTGAATTCATGACTATGCAGTCAAGTGGCACGCCGCAGTTGAAGGTCTTGCAGAAACTCACGAAAAAATTCGAAGATAAGAATCCTGACATTCATATCAAGCTCGACCCGGGAACCAATAGCAACCAAAATGACATACGTGTCAGACTCGCAGGGCATAACCCGCCTGATATCTGGGCTACCCATGGCTGGTCTCGTGACAGGTATGCGAATTTCCTCGAGCCGATGCAAGATCGTCCGTGGGCCAAGCGTCTGAAGCCCCTGGGCAAGGATGTATATAAGACCAAGGACGGCAAATTCTATGCTTTGCCTGCCGATATTCAGGTATCAGGCATCATGTACAACGAAACCGCACTGTCCAAAGCCGGGGTTGACCCTAAAAGCATCGATACCTGGGATGCCTTCCAGCAAGCGTGCACAAAGCTTAAGTCGTCAGGCATCACGCCGATTGTTTCAACGCCTAAGGATATGGGTGCCGTAGGTGACATCGCCGATTATATTCTTCCCGGCATATACAGTCAGTCTGAATTGAAACAGCTGAAGAGTGGAAAATTCGATTCGAAGGTCTATGAACGGTTCTCGTCAATGGTTAGCCAGTGGGCCAAGGATGGATATTTCAATGTTGATTACACTTCTGCCACCCCAGATGATATCTCCCGGCTCATGGCCTCTGATAAGGCGGGATTTTACTTCCGGGCGAACGGGAGTGCACAACTGATTGAGTCCTATAACCCGAAGGTCAAACTAGGGATGATGCCGATTCCCTCCGACCAGGGGAAGCCTTATTTCTCTACAGGTGAGGACATGCTGACATTCGGTGTCTCAAAAACAAGTAAATCGAAGCAGGCGGCAATCAAGTATATAGATTTTCTTGCCGAATCGGAGAATCTGCAAGAACTTGTGAATGTTTCAATGAACGATTCCGCATTGACGGGGGTGAAGTCGGCCCTGGGCCAGTTCCAGCCCACATTCGATTATTGGACGAAACAGCAGAAAACCAGGACTGTTCCCTTCTTCGACCGTACATATCTGCCTGGCCTGTATAGCACGATGTCGAAGTCGACCGACGGCCTGATCACCGGACAATTGACGCCGCAAGAAGCGGCGGGTCAAGTGCAGACCGCTTTTGAAAACGCTAAAAGTAAGAAGCAATAGCGTCAGGGCGAGAAGAAAATGAGCCGGGAGTTCACAATATGACAGACAGGGAAGAGACCATTAGTGTCGCGCCGTCAGAGGGAAAGGGTCCTTTGACGGCCGGCACGGCCACACAGGACGAATCTGGCATGACAGTGCATAAGTACCACAAGTTCCGAGGGGCATCTATTAATCTTTTCTACTTGCCTGTCGTAGTTCTTCTGGTGGTGTTCATCATTTACCCGCTCATCTCTGGGGTCTGGCTTTCAATGACAAATTGGGATGGGTATAACGAGACCAAAGGTTTCGTGGGCCTTGCTAATTACAAGACGATGTTCACTGATGCCAACTTTAAACAAGTAATCGTCAACACGTTCATCTATGGGTTCGGCAGCACTTTGATCCAGCAGATTCTTGGTTTGGCTTTGGCGCTTCTGCTGAATGCCAAGATCAAGGGTAGGACGTTGATGCGGGCCATCATTTATTTGCCTGCACTTGTTTCATCGGTGGTCATGGGCATCATGTACTACTTCGTCTTCCAATACCAGCAGGGGGCGTTGAATGCGATTCTTGAATTGTTTGGCATGCAAAAGGTTGCTTGGTTCAATAATGCTGCATTCTCAGTGGCCATTGTCGTCCTAGTCAATTCAATTCAATATGTAGGTATCTCCATGATTATTTACCTGGCCGGATTGCAGACCATGGATCAGCAGGTAGTTGAGGCGGCCGAAGTCGATGGTGCTTATGGGTGGAAAAAGTTTTGGAACATCACCCTACCCTTGCTATCCCCCGCTTTTACGACCAGCGTGGTTCTTAACCTCATTGGTGGGTTGAAGCTATACGATTTGGTTAAAGTACTTACCGGTGGTGGTCCCGGCTATGCCACGAATTCCATATCCACATATATCGGCACGATGTACTTTGACAACCAGACCGCAGGGTATGCATCCGCAATCGGCGTCTTCCTCTTCGTACTCATTGCTGTTGTTACCTGGCTGGTTAACAAGGGTCTTGCGAAATTGGACTGGGAGGGCTGATAATGACGAGTGGAACCACCATGACCGCCGTCGACGGAATTCGCAAAGGAGGACGGGGGCTACAATCGCCGATCCCGGCTGAGAAGTCCTACCGGCGTGGCCGCTGGGCGATATATCTCTTCCTGATTGTGGTTTGTATCTGCCAGCTCCTCCCTTTCTATTTCGCGGTAACAACCTCACTCAAACCAGCTGACGATATGTCCTCTTCGCTGGTGATGCGCACTCATGACTTGGCTTGGGGTAATTGGGCCCAAGCCATCAGCGAGGGTGGCATACTCAAAGCGGTTCTCAACTCTGCAATAGTTACTGTAGCCACGACGCTGCTTGTGTGCGTGTTCGGCGCCGCTGCCGCTTATCCGTTGGCGCGGCGGGTCACTCGAGGCAATAAGCTGATTTCTACATTCATACTTTCGATGATGATGATTCCACCATTGAGCATTCTCGTGCCTCTCTATAGTTTTTTAGTGAACATCGGCGGAGTCAATAATTATTGGGGCATTGTTCTCGTGTTGACTGCTGAGAAATTGCCGCTGGCGGTATTCCTTTATACGGCTTTCATCAAGGCTATTCCGCCTGCGATTGATGAAGCGGGTGCCTTGGACGGGGCTAACCGTTTCCAGGTATTCGTCAGATTGGTGCTGCCAATGCTCAAGCCAGTGACGGCAACTGTGGTGATTATGACCGGCTCCGCAGTTTGGAATGAATATGCGCTTTCCAGCTACATCCTGACTGATCCGGGTGCTCAGACCATAGCTCCACGCGTGGCCTCGTTCTTCTCGGTGAATACGAACAACCTCGGGGTTGCGGCCGCTTCTGCCCTGATAGCAGCGGCTCCCATTGTTGTGGCTTATATGTTCCTGCAGCGATATTTTATCGCTGGTATGGTGGCAGGTTCTGTGAAGTAGCGATTCGTTACCAGCGCGATAATTTTGCTGTCCCCATATTCCCGTCATCGCCAAGTGAATCCCGGCAAGGAAAGGTTTTTCATGCTGTTTCCCCCTGTACCGGTAACGAACCGGACGCAGACATACCTGGTCCTCGAAGACCCCGCGGTCAAAGATGATCTGCCCGCCGTGTGTGTACTTTCATCATCGATCCGCAGCGAGGCGCAGTTATTTGACGGTCCTGTGTCAGGGGTCACATGTACCCCGTTGCTGATGGAACATGCACTCGAAGTCTATCTCCATCCGGGTATCGAAGGGCAAAGGATGATGACTGATGGTGCAACGGCGGCACTGGAGGGGGACTGGTCCCCGCGATTCATTGTGGATCGGGAGCCCGATAAGGACGAGCGTTGCCTGGCCATCCATGCCAGCGATCGGTATTGCGGTCTGGAGCTCACCACCGAAGTTGAAGCCCTGGCCGGTGGATCTTTGAGAATCCGTCACACCTTGCGTAACGTTGCGCCTGGAACCTACCTGCTGCAGACGCTGACCGTCCGTGTCCCCGTGGCCGACGACCAGACCGAAATCCTGGATTTCGCCGGACGGCATGAGCGGGAGCGCCAACCCCGGCGGCACAAGTTGGAGGACGGGGCCTGGGTGCGTGAGTTCCGATGGGGGCGCACGGGCTTCGAGGGTCCGGTCGTCATGGTCGGCACGCCTGGTTTCGATTTCCATCATGGCCGGGTGGTCTGTGTGCAGCCGGCATGGAGTGGGAACACGAGTCTGAGGGTGGACCGTGATTCGGCGACCGCTGCGGGTGTGAGTGTAGGGGAGCTGCTGCTGCCGGGTGAGGTCGCGTTGGGGCAGGGGGATGAATACAGCACGCCCTGGGTGTTCGTCACCGCCTCCGAGGCCGGTCTCGATCCAATCATGCATGGCCTGCATGATTGGGAGCGTACCCTTTCCGAGCACCCCCGTACCCAGCCGGTGACCTTGAATGTGTGGGAAGCCGTCATGTTCGACCATGACCTGGCTAAGCTCAAGGACATCGCCGACCGTGCGGCCCGCATCGGCGTGGAGCGCTACGTCCTCGACGATGGCTGGTTCCACCTGCGCCGCGACGACACGGCCGGCTTGGGGGACTGGTGGGTCGATCCGGATGTGTGGCCCGATGGCCTGTCCCCCTTGGTGGATTATGTCCACGATAAAGGCATGCAGTTCGGCCTCTGGTTCGAACCGGAGATGATCAACCCCGATTCCGACACCTATCGCCAGCACCCGGATTGGGCCATGCGTGCAAGGGACGAGGACCCCCGCCTCCAGCGCAACCAGCTGGTTCTTGACCTGACCAACCCCGAGGCCTTCGAGCATGTCTACGGGCAAATGTCCGCCATCCTGGAGAAATACCGGATCGATTACGTCAAGTGGGACCACAACCGGGACCTCCTGGAGGCCGGTTCCGACGCCCATAGCAGGCGCCCGGCCGTGCACGAGCAGACGCAGGCCTACTATCGGCTTCTGGACCGACTGCGCCAGCGTTTCCCCAAGGTGGCATGGGAGTCCTGTGCTTCCGGCGGTGGTCGGATGGACTTGGCTGCCATCGAGCGGGTCAAGCGCTTCTGGAACTCCGACATGACCGACGCACTGAGCCGCCAGCTCATCCAACGGTGGACCGTGCAGACCATAGCCCCCGAATACATAGGCGCCCACATCTCCCAACCCACCTCCCAACAGACCCGCCGCACCTTCTCCCTGGACTTCCGAGCGGCTACAGCGGTCTTCTGCTCCTTCGGCATAGAGTGGGACATCCGCCAGGCGAGTGAAGCGGACCTGGAGCGTCTGTCACAATGGATAGATTGGTATAAAGCCAATCGTGACTTCCTCCATTCGGGCGACTTCACCCGTCTGGACCTGGCAGATCCGGCCGTGCTGGCGCACGGTGTGGTGGCGCGCGACGGCAGCCGAGCCATCGTCGCCCACATCCAATATGAGGAATCGGCCAGTAACCGCGGGGTATTCCTTCGGGTGCCGGGCCTTGACCCGCAGTCCCATTACAAGCTCACCTGGACCAGCCCGATCGAACCCGAGGCGACCCTGGAGAGCCTGGACCCCATCGGCCCACTGGGCCAGGAGGCCGCCTCAGGCGAATACTTGGGGCGTATAGGCTTCCGCATGCCCCGCTGCCGGCCTCAGACCGCCCGACTGGTTGAAATCACTCGTCTGTAGGTATTCGCGGGAACTCCGCAGAACCCTGCAACCAACCGGGTGCATGCTCGGAGCCGCCGGCCCATCACGGGACCGGCGGCTCTGTCGTGTCCGGTTGTAGAGTGGAGGGGCGGGACCGGCGCTGTACAGCGGATGCCTCCCGATTCGCGGAGGCGGTAGGCCGGCGGCCGGGTCCAGGCCATTTCGGCTATCGGCCGAGACACAGTCGATACGATACATGTTGAAAATCATGGGGAATGCAGCGGTGAGAGTGAACGATACAGGCAAACAGCCCGGGCGGGTAGACCAAGACGGCGGGTCCGTGGGCGGCGGCCATGCCCGAACGGTACCAGATCCTGCGCCACATACAGTGAAGGGTTTCTCCGACCGGCTGGACCGGTCCATTCCCCTGGACATGCAGGACATCGAGCGCGACTACGACAAGCCCCTGGCCCAGGCCTGCATCGCGGCCAAGGCCAGCGTCATTGTGCGCGTGGGCATGATGGATCTGGGGTCGGGCACCGGTTCCTTCCGCGTGCGCGAGATGATGCATCGCGTGGCCTATCCCATGGGCGTGCATGTGCGCGCGGACGTGAACCTGACCGACATCGAGGCCACTTGTACGGATGGTGCCGGACGGATTACCGAAGTGGTGGACCTGCCCACAACCGGCGTCAACACCGAGCGCATCTGGCTCCTGGAGCACTTCGCCGACTGGCTCTCGGTCAACTGCGGGCGCCCCTCCACCTACCACCGCTCCTCGCAGGTTTCCCAGGAGCTGGTGGACCACTTGGGCGAGCTCAAGGCCCACTGGGCTGTGCGCAAGGCCGAGGAGGCCGCGGCCGCCCACGCCGCCAAGGTCGAGAAGGCGCGACGGGAGGGGCTTGCTGTTCAGCAGGGTGTCACGGTCCGCCAGGCCCATGAGCGTCTGAGCCTGATCGAGCGCCGCAAGCCCCTCTACCCCCCTCTCTTCTCCGCGTTCGCCTCGGCTGTTGCGTGCGCATCCTTCGTTTTCCTCCTGGGGGGCGGCCTGTATGACATGGCGGGGGCTTTCGTCGGTGCGGGCATCGGTCAGTGGGTTCGGCGTCTGCTGACGGCCCGGCGCATCAACCAGTTCTTCGTCACAGCCGTGGCCGTGGTCCTGGCGGCGTTTGCCTGTGTGGGAACCTTGCGTTTCGCCGGGTTCTTCGACCCTGTGGCCCTGCGCCACGACACCGCCTATATCGGTGCCATCCTCTTCGTCATCCCCGGCTTCCCCCTCGTCACCGGCGGCTTGGACATAGCCAAGATGGACTTCCCGTCGGGTGTGCAACGTCTTACCTACGCTTTTTCGGTCATTCTGGTGGCCACACTCGGCGGCTGGGCGGTGGCCCGTCTGGTCCGCCTGAACCCCCAGGGGTTCGAGGCCCTGAACCTGTCGCCCTGGGCCACGGGAGGTCTGCGCGCGCTCGCCGCTTTCTGGGGTGTCTGGGGCTTCTCCGTGCTCTTCAATTCGCCCCAGCGCATGGCCCTGGTCGCGGCAGTCATCGGCGCGATTACCGACACTTTGCGCCTGGAGATGCAGGACCTGGCGGGCATGCCCCCGGAGATGGCGGCCTTTCTTGGGGCCTTCCTGGCGGGGATTCTGGCCACGGCTTGGCGTTCCTCGGTCCGGCGCGGCTGGCTCCCTCCGGAGTTGGGCTTTCCCCGGATTTGTCTGACCGTACCCTCAATCGTGATCATGGTTCCCGGGCTGTATATGTACCGGGCCATGTTCTACCTGGGCCAGTTCAATACCTTGAGCGCATTGGACTGGGCTTTCCGCGCCTTCATGGTCATCATCTGCCTGCCGATCGGCTTGGCCACGGCGCGCATCATCACCGACCGTTCCTGGCGCTACGACGTGTGAGGGAGGCGGCTGGTCCACCGCTCCCTTAACGGTCCATAGCGCGGGAGGATATACCGTCTCGCGTCATGGTGAATGCTAAAGGGGTGGACGGTCTGGACAGGGAAGTGCCGGTCCGGCTGGGCTCAGTACTGCATACCCATGGCGGAGCGTACCTCGTCCAGGGTCCGTTCGGCGATCGCGCGGGCGCGCTTATTGCCGTCGGCCAGCACGTCGCGCACTGAATCCATGTCGCGGGCCAGCTCGGCCCGGCGCTCGCGGTGAGGGGCCAGGAAGTCGTTGACCGACTTGGTCACGTACTGTTTTAGCGCGCCTGAACCTGCGTCGCCGATCTCTTCGGCGATCTCGGCCGGGTCGCGCCCGGTCACCAATCCGGCGGTGGTCAGCAAGGCCGATACCTGGGGTCGGTTGACCGGGTCGAAGGTGATGCGCCGTTCGGAGTCGGTCGGCGATTTTTTGATCAGCTTGGCTGTTTCCTCGGCGGTGGCCCCCAGCATGATCGAGTTGCCGTAGGATTTGCTCATCTTGCGTCCGTCCAGGCCCGGGATTTCGGGGGCATCGGACAGGATGGCCGCCGGCTCGGGGAAGACCGGATCCTTGCTCGCGTAGCGCTCGTTGAAGCGCCGGGCGATGGTGCGTGTCAGCTCGACATGCGGCAAGTTGTCCTTGCCGATCGGCACCACGTTCGCCTTGCAGAACAGGATGTCGCAGGCTTGGTGGACCGGGTAGGTCAGCAGGAGCCCGGTGAGGGCATGTCCGGAGGCTTCCATTTCGGACTTTACCGTGGGGTTCCGGTGGAGCTCGGCCTCGGTCACCAGTGAGAGGAAGGGCAGCATGAGCTGGTTCTCGGAGGGCACGGCCGAATGGGTGAAGATCATGGTCCTGCTCGGGTCGATGCCGGCGGCCATGTAGTCCAGGACCATGCCCAGTACGTTGTCGCGGATGTGCTCTGTCGTGTCCCGGTCGGTGATCACCTGGTAGTCGGCGATGATGATGTTGGTGTGCACGCCCCGGTTCTGCATCTCCACCCGGCTCTTGATGGAGCCGAAGTAGTGGCCCAGGTGCAGGCGCCCGGTGGGACGGTCGCCGGTCAGCATGGTGAATTGGCCGGGGTTGGCGT
This sequence comes from Bifidobacterium xylocopae, assembly GCF_003315615.1. GTDB lineage: Bacteria > Actinomycetota > Actinomycetes > Actinomycetales > Bifidobacteriaceae > Bombiscardovia > Bombiscardovia xylocopae. Next base: position 69,851 of record NZ_PDCH01000003.1, on the reverse strand, counting down.
CCAGCTTGGCTTCGATTGCGTTCGAGCGCTTTTTCGCAGCCCGGAAACTGTCGCTGATCTCGTTGCCTGCCGCGGTCACTCGTTGCTCGCTGCCCATGGCCCTGCCTCTCAGCCTCCCCCGCGTACAAGCCAGGCGGAAGTGTTACGGAATATTGCTTTTATCGTAAAAGTCCGAGCCGACAAGCCTGTCGGTGGTACCCTCGAAAGTAATGCAAAGATAAGAGCGCGTGCTTGAAAAGCCGCTAACTGGCGAAGGGGGTCGGATGGGCCGCGGACGTCAGAAGGCTAAGCAGACGAAAATAGCCCGTAAGCTCAAATATCTGACAACTGACACTGACTATGACCAGCTTGCGAAAGAGCTGCGTCAGCGCGAATCCGGGGAAGCGCGGACCGACCCCTTCGAAGTGGTGGAGGAGCAGTTCGGCGCGGGCAAGGGCAAAGGCAAGGGGCACACCGAGAGTTCCGACCGGGAGGCTGATAACGCGGCTGACCGCGTCACGGCCGACCTGCCTGTGGTGGACGATGACCTGGACGACTACGCCCGTTGGGCCGCTGAGGCCGCTGCCAAGGCCACTTCCGGCGAGATTCCAGCCGTAGCCCCCAAGCGCAAACCCATACCGATTCCTGTGCCTTCCGTTCTGAAGCGCAAGCCGGTTGGCAAGTCTGATGCGAAGCCTGCCGCGATTTCCGGCAGCTCGGCGGGCGAAGCCGCCAAGGCTACGGGCAAGTCGCCTGCCAGCGGCAAGTCCGGCTCTGCCAAGAAGGCCGCTGCCGCTGTAACCAAGCCCGCCGCCAAGGGTGCCAAGGCTACGAAGACAGCAAAGACAGCGAAGGCCGGTGCCGCCAAGAAGGCATCTGCTGGCAAGTCTGCTACGACCACTGCGGCCAAAGCCAAGCCCAAGACCAAGTCAACCGCCACGGGTCGTACTGCGCGCAGCAGCAAGAAGAAGGCAGCGCCGACCACGGCCACGGCCGCCTGAGTCCGTTCCCGGCCGCCGTAAGCATAAAGAAAACCGCCGCCCATCCCAAATCGGTGAGGGCGGCGGTTCGCTATACGTCATATAACCGACATACAGCCCGTGTCACTGTCTGAACCCGCGCGCTCACGTTCAGCGGTGTTCCAGACCCTTCAGACCAGCGGCAGGAGCTCGCTCAGGTCGTCCCGCTCGCCGATTGCGGTGATCCGCCCGGCCTCCCGCTCCTCGCTCCAGACGGTGACACCGGCGGCCAGTCGCAGCCACACGTCCGGGTCCAGCTCAATGGTGTCGGGCGGGGTCAGGTTGTGCGGGTCGGAGGCCGGCCCATCCAGGATCTTGACCGCCCCCCAGGGTGCCACCCGCACCTCCACACCAAGTCCGGGTGCCTTGATCTCCAGCAGGTGCAGGGAGTAGCGCACCGCCATCGCCAGTCGCCGTCGGGGTGTCTCCGGATTCACTCCCAGGCGGTCGGCCGTGTCCGGAGTCTGGATAGCCGCCTGCTTGGCGGCGTCTCGCCAAGCAAGAAAATCCCGTCGCCCTTCGTCTATGTCCTCCGCACGTATGGCGCTCATGTCCTCCGCCTTTCGCCGCAACCCGGGCGGGGTTACGGCAAACCCCACGGGAGCGCACTCCTCGTGGGGTTCCTCATAGCACTACAGTCTGTATGTCTTGGCAGTGTTGCCCGCTCCCCTTAGCCCGGCATCCGTTGTTCAGGCATAGTCGCCGGATGCCCGGTCCGCGATCAGTCCAGGGCAGGGCTGGGGTTGGAGTCGGGGAAGGCGGAATTCTCATCCGTGGCGTCGGCCTTGGGGCTTTGGCCGGAGTCGACCTGATCCTCATCCTCGCCGGGCAGGCCCAGGTCGACCGGGGATGAGGAGTTCTCCCAAGGCTCCTCCCAGGGGTCATACTCGGGGTTCTGCTGCTTGTAGATGAAGAGTGCGCAGACACCCGCCAGCAGTGCGCCGAAGAGCAGGGCGAAGAACTTCCAGCCGTTTGAAGATTTGTTCTCCATGTTGGTTCCTTTCAACGATGGGCCGACTACCCGCACAGTCGGTTCTACTTCCCTCCCAGTCTAGTGGAAACTATGTGGTGGTTGCGTGTCCCTTCCCAAGCATTCCGGCTATTGTGGCCCGGGGGTGTGCCTGCCTGGGTGCCCCGGCCTGTGCGGCTATGTGCCGATGGCTGCAGCTGTACGGGATCGGGGGAGCGTCATCTTGAGCCGTCCGTCGGCGAGGAGAGGTTCGCCGCAACTGTTGCGTGCCAGTGCTAGCCAATGCCCAGCAGTTTGGCGGTGCTTCCGGCCGTCTGCGGTGTCCGGGGGAATGGCACGATGGGCCCAGCCTGTCCTCCCGTTGCTTGGCTGTTTCATTCGGGCCGGCGAGTGGCATGGCCGCCGGCTTGTCCACGACGTTGTAAGGCCTGACTGTGGAGGAGACTCGGTCCTGGTGGCCGGCTCAATTCCAACGGTCCGTAACCGCGCTCCCTGACTTCCTCCTGGATGGCGGTTGGGGTTTGCCGTGCCGGGCAGCGGCGGCGAGATCGCCGACTGGCGGTACAGGTTGTTTCCCATGTGCAGGTGGTCGCTGTCGGCGGCGCTGCCAATGTATGTTCATTGACCGCGCTGATTGCTGTGAAGCGCAGGAATACACCGGTGTGACAACTCGGTCGGTGTGGTCCGGCCGAATAATCTGTCGGCGGAAGGCTCCGGTCCAAGGAAGCGTGCTGTACACCAGCGACGATAGTCATGCTGCAGGTTGCTGGTGGTTGTGAACGCTCGGGACATTGGCCATACACTTGGGAACGGCTGTTTTGGACCGTTCGTTTCGGAGCCCGTGAACGCTCGCATACAATGCTCTCGCCCCGGGGGCTTTTGGCTGTCCGGGCGCTGTCATCCTCCCAATCGGTCTCGTTAGGCTGCCGGTCTCCCGAATGCCGGCGGTTTCTTGTGTTTCTGGGCGGGCGCTCCAGGTCCGTGTGCAGCCGCTAGGATGGGGGCATGACTTACGAGGGCTCTCCGCGCGCATCAACATCCCGGTCCTTCAAGCCTCTGCCTGGTGTCCGTCTCCGGCGGCAGCCACAGTACGGGCAGGCTGCAGGCGGTCAGCAGTACGGGCGTCCCGCAGTGGGGCCTGAGTATTACCCCTACGGCGGCCCGGAGCCGGCGGGGGCTCCGGAGCCGAGGGGGCCCAGGCGGCCAGGTCGTTTCCAGGCCCGCCTGCGCTACTACTGGCGGGACGGTGGCCCGGTGGTCACGGCCGTGATTACAGCGCTCTGCCTGGCCGTCTGGCTGGTGGAACTCTACGGCTATTACCTGCAGCCCGGCTTCTACCAGAGCCTGCTGACCCGCACGGCTTTCATCCCCGCCCTGTCGAACCGGATGCCTTGGATGTACCTGAGTTCCATGTTCCTGCACGCCACGAACGTGACCCACATCCTCTTCAACATGCTGACCCTGTGGGCCGTCGGCCCGGCTTTGGAACGGATGCTGGGCCACTGGCGCTACCTGGCCCTCTACCTGTTGAGCGGGATCGGCGGAGGACTGGGCATGCTCGTTTCGGCCGTGGTCAGCCCCGAGGGTTGGCTGACATCGGCAGTGGGTGCTTCCGGCGCAATCTTCGGGCTTTTCGGTGGGGTCCTGGTCCTCTACAAGCGCTCAGGCACGGACATCCGCTCCATGCTGGTTTTCGTGGCGATCAACATGGCCATGCCCTTGTTCGTGCCCGGCATCGCCTGGCAGGACCACGTGGGTGGGTTCATCGCGGGCGCCCTCTTCACGCTCATGCTGATTTCCGGACTGGGGTTCCTACGGGGGAAAAGTCTGACAGCCAGAATGTGGATAAGTGGATTGATTCTGTTTGCCTTGATGGTCGTCATCGCCCTGGCCTGTTATCGCTTAAACCCGATGAACGGCGGTTCTCTGCCTTTCTGACGGAATTGTAGCCGGCGTTCGCCTCCTGGAGTTACACCCATGTAATCTATCCACAAGTGTGAGCAAAGCTGTGTATAACTGGAGGATAGGCAGTGAACATCTGTGGATAACTCGGACTTGGTGGACGATACCCCCCCCCCCCCGTGCATATGGGACAGTCCAGGGGGTAACGAAAACGGGCCCCGCGCAGTAGCGCGAGACCCGTCAAAGGTCAAATGAAGTGATCGCGTCCGCCTACCGCCACCACATGGTCATGAAGAAACCGACCAGGAGTATGCCGAAGCCCACCAACAGGTTCCACTGGCCGATCTTCGGAATCGGAAAGCTGGTGTGGCCCATGGTGGCGGCCAGGTAGTAGACCACAATCCAAATCAGGCCGAGGACCATCAGCGTGATAAAGAGGGGGACGAACCAGCGGGGATTGGCGCGGGTGCCCTTGATGGTCTCCTCAACCCGGCGGGAGTTCTCTTCCTGGCGTTCCACGATCCGGCGCATCTGCGGAGTCATGTGCTTCTTGTCGACGTTCTGCCCCAGTACGGCCTCGACCTTATCCATCGAGATTCCGTATTCCTCGTCGCCGGTTTCGGAAGCGTCCTGCGCCGCCTTCGACTCGGCCTTGGCTGAAGCCGTCTTCATCGTCCCGGTTTCCGAAGCGGCCCCCATCGCCTCGTCGAGCCCACCGTCCTCGGTCTGGTCGGCATCATGGACTTCGCGCTCTGCCATGAGTAAATTCTCCTTCAGTAGTCTATACAGACATAGTAACGGTTAGACTCGAAAGTAACTATATCGCAAGCGGGAGAGAGGGAGCCGGATGGCTGGGGACAAGCCAGGGGGCGGGCGCGGCCGCAAGGGTAGGCCCCGGGCAAGGCATGGTACGCGCGGCTCGGCCGTAGGCACCCTGTCGGTGGCGCTGATCCTGGCGCTCGTAGGCTACATGCTGGCCATAAATGTGCGGGTCAACCGCACTGTTACCACCAGCTCGGACACCACCGGGCTCCTGGAGGAGCGGGAGGACAAGGTCCGCGAGCTGCGGCACGACATCAACCAGATGAGCTCCCAGATCGACGCCCTGAAGAACTTCACCAACAACAAGGATGTGTCCAAGGTCAGCGAGGACGCGGGCTCAGGCGCCATGCTCAAGGCCGTGCGCGGGCCGGGGGTGAAAGTGACCCTGGACGACTCGCCCCTCTGGCAGCAGAAGGTCGACGGCTCAGGCTCCACGCCCAATATCAATGACTACGTGATCCACCAGCAGGACATAGAGGCCGTGGTCAACGCCCTGTGGGCCGGCGGCGCCGAATCCATGCAGATACAGGACCAGCGCGTGCTGCCCACCACGGCTGTGCGCTGCGTGGGGAACGTGCTGCTCCTGCACGGGCGCAAGTATTCGCCCCCCTTCACCATTTCCGCGATTGGACCCACGAGTAAGATGGATGCGGCCCTGGACGCCTCGCCTTCGGTGGGGATATACAAGGAATACGTGGCGGCCCTGGGACTAGGCTGGAAGGTCGAGCACGCGGACAAGCTCGAATTCCCTCAAGCCACCGCCGTGCTTCAGCCCCTTCAATATGCCACCGTCGATGAGAAAGCGCAGCAATGAGCCAACAACCGTCAGATCAAAGCAGGCACCTGTCGCATGAGCCATTCGAGCCCAGCCGGCAGGGCACCGTGTCCAAGCTTGCGGGCCTGGCAGGGGAGATTCTGGCCACCCTGGCCATCCTGTGCGGCCTATACGTGGCCTGGCAGCTCTGGTGGACCGGCGTGCAGTCCGAACATGCGCAGACGCAGGCCCGGCAGTCAGCCTCCTGGACTGCGCCCGCCTCGGATAAAGGTCGGGAGAAGGTCGCGCACAAGCAGGACGGCGAGCCGCCCGTGCAGCCGCAGACCGCCCACCGGGGGGAAATGATCGGGCAGCTCTACGTGCCACGTTTCGGGGCCACATGGGAACGGAACCTGGTGGAAGGCACCTCCGCGGATCTGTTGGCATACGGCGGCATCGGCCACTACACACAGAGCCAGATGCCTGGGCAGAAGGGTAACTTCGCGCTCGCCGGCCATCGTGCGGGCTATGGCGAACCCCTCTCGCAGGTGGACAAACTCCAGGAGGGCGACCCGATCGTGGTGCGTACCAAGGACTACTGGTTTGTCTACCACTACACCTCCAAGAAAATCGTCGATCCCAGCCAGGTGAACGTGATCGCGCCGAATCCGGAGCACCCGGACCAGCCCGCGACCACGCGCATGATCACCCTGACCACCTGCGAGCCCAAATATGCAACCGCCGCCCACCGCTGGATCAGCTGGGGGCAGCTGGACTATTGGGCCAAGGTCTCCGACGGCGTACCCTTGGAGCTGTCAGCCAAGAACAACGGGGGCGTGACTTTCGAGAGCGAGCGTTCGGCTTCGCCGCTGGTCAGGATGGGCTCCCTGCTGCCGGTCATCACCGCCCTGCTGCTGGTATATGCGGTCATCTACCTGGCCGCTCTAATCGCCTGGCGCTTCCCCAGGCTCAAGGCCATGTCTGAGGGAAGGGAACCCCAGCCTTACCTGTCCATTTACGGCTGGCTGAACCGACATCAGGCGGGCATCGCCCCGGTGCGGTGGATACTGATGATTCTGCTCGGCCTGCTTGCGGTGTGTGCCCTCTTCCAGTGGATCTTCCCCTGGATGACGGCCAACATACCCTTCATGCGTGCCCTGTCCAACTATCCGACCATCTAGCGGAGCCGGCCGGACAGGGTCCCTTGTGTGGGGGTAATGTCGTCGGATGTGCATGGTTCGTGAGGCGCAGGGGGCTCCCGCTGAACCCGCGGTGATTCCTCGGACGTTCATGGGCCTGGGGAAAGGGTAAAGAGTACGGCAGGAGGGGCCGGGACGCATGGTCCCGGCCCCTCCTCATACAGGTGGCTCCGTGTTCAGGCTAGGCTGCCCTGGTCCACCAGGGCCTGCACCTCGGGTTGGAGGCGCTCGTAACGCTCGACGGTGGTGTCGAAGTCCACGAAATACAGCTTGTACCAGGTCAGGAAGGTGAAGATGTTCCACACCTGCCGGCGGCCGTCCACCTTGCCGGCGTAGTTGGTCTCCAGCAGGGTAAGGATGCGTTCCTGATCGAAGATGTCCGCCACCCACTCCTCCTGGAAGAGGTCACGCACCTGCCTGTAGTACTTCTCCTCGCGCAGCCAGGACTTGATCGGAACCGGGAAGCCCAGCTTGGGGCGCTTGGCCCACTCGTCGGGCAGGTGCCGGCGGGCGGCCTTGCGGAAGATGTCCTTGGTGTTGTGACGGTTGAATAGGAGCCTGGAGGGGATCGAATCGGCCAGCTCCGCCACTTCACGGTCCAGGTAGGGCACGCGAAGCTCAAGGGAGTGGGCCATGGAGATCTTGTCGGCCTTCTGCAGGATGTCGTTGAGCATGAAATGATGCAGGTCGATGTATTGCATCCGCTTGACGTCCTCAGTGCCCTTGACCTTGGCGAAGTCCTCCTGGTAGATGCCGTTGACCGTCAGGTCATTGCGGTACCCGGGCCTGAGCATGGCGTTGGCCTGGTCCGAGGTGAACATGGTGGGCTGCGCCATGTCGTAGGCGAACGCCTGGCCGGTGTAATACTCAGCCGGATCGGCGGTGTGGGTGTAGAGCTGGACGCGACCCGGGAAGTTGGGCATCCTGGCCAGGGCGTGTCCAATCCCATGGCGCAGGCCCGCAGGCAGTTTGCCCAGGCCATCCGCCAAGGCACGGATGAAACCGTTGGATGAATGATCGCCGTAGTTCAGATAACCTGCGAAGAGTTCATCCGCCCCCTCGCCTGAGAGCACGACCGTGACCTTCTGCCGGGCCAGGCGGCACAGATACCATAGGGGGATCACCGAGGGATTGGCGTCGGGCTCGTCCAGATGGTATTGCATCTCGGCGAAGTCGCGGAAGGCCTCATCGGCCGAGACCGTGGCCTTGTTGAAGTGCAGGCCCTCGTGGTCGGCCAGGGCCTGGGCCGGTCCGACCTCGTCGAAGGGGCCCTCCTCGAAGTTGATGGAGAAGACCTCCTGGGGCTTGAGCAGGGAAGTCACATAGGAGGAGTCCACGCCCTCGGACAGGAATGAGCCCACCGGCACGTCGGCCACGGTGTGCAGGTCCACCGACTCTCGAACGGCCCGGTCGATCGCCTCGACCGTCTCCTGGGGGGAGCGGCGCTCGTCCACGTCGTATCGGGCGTCCCAGTACTGGTGGAGGGTGAGCTTTTGGTCGTGGTACTCGAACCAATGTCCGGGCGGGAAGCGGTGGACACCCTTGAAGAAGGTCTCCTTCAGGTCGTTGTATTGGTTCATCAGGAAGGGCTTGACCGCCTCCCTGTTGAGTTCGCGCTTGAAATTGGGTTCCTTGAAGAAGGCCTTGATCTCGGAGCCCACTATGAAGGTGGGGCCCTCATTGTAATAGTAAAGCGGTTTAATGCCGAAGAAATCGCGGGCTCCCAGCATGGTCTTCCTGTTATCGTCCCAGATCAGGAAGGCGAACATGCCTCGGACGCGCTTCAGGAGTCCGTCCATGCCCCATTCCTCGTAGCCATGGAGCAGCACCTCGGTGTCGGCCTCGGACTTGAAGTCGTGCCCGGCATCGATCAACTGGCGGCGCAGGGGACGATAGTTGTAGATCTCGCCGTTGAAGGTGATCAGGATAGAACCATCCTCGTTGAAGATCGGCTGCTTGCCGGACTTCAGGTCGATGACGGACAAGCGCCGGAAGCCCATGGCCACCTGATCGTTGGCATAGTATCCGGAGCCCAGCTCGTTGGGGCCGCGGTGCTGGATCATCCTCATCATGGCCTGGATGGTGATGTCCTTATCCAGGACCTCGCGGTCGCTGAAAGCGATGATGCCGCACATGCCGGGCTCCTCTCGGTAAGACGTGACGTATAGATACTAGACGCTGGTGGTGTCCGGCGCCCCCGGCTGAATCGCCGGGAGCGCCGGAATCGCCGTGGCCCTAAGGCTCCTGGGCCATAGCCTATCGGCCGTCCTCAGCCATGGGCTAATTGGAGGAGGTGGTGATCGTGATCTGCGTGTTCTTGTCGACCGAGCCGCCCGGAGTGACCCCGGTCACTTTGGCCGAGTCGTCCGAGGGGCCGCGCACCTGATAATTGTTCAGGCCCGCCGCCCGGAGCTGGGCTTTGTAGGCGCCCAGGGTGGTGGACGTGTCGTAAGAAGGCACGTCGGCCTTGCCGGGCTCGGTCGTCACAGTCACCGTGTCATTGTCCTTGTCGATCGTGGACCCGGCGCCCGGGGTCTGGCTGGTCACAACGGCTGAATCATCCGAAGGGCCGTTGACGGCGAGCTTGATGCCGCCCAGGATCTGCTTGGCCTCCCTCAGTGTTTTGCCGTTTACATCCTTGACCGCCATGCCGTCCGAGACATTCACGGTGATCATGGAGCCCTGGGGCACCGACGCGTTGGCGCCCGGGTCGGTGGAGATGACCGAGTCCTTGGGAACGGTGTCCGAATGCTGTTTCTGCACCGTGATGTTGAAGTGCTGGAGGTAGTTCTTGGCCTCATCCAGTTTCTTGCCGGTCACGTCGGGGACCTTGGTCATGCCTGAGGAGATATAAATCAGGATCGAGGAGCCCTTGGGCACGGACTGACCGCTGGCCGGGTCGGTGCGGGTCACCTTGTTCTTGGGCACATCCGCAGAATCCTCGATAGAAGCGGAGGGGCTGACTTTGAAGCCGGCTTTCTCCAGCTTGGACCGAGCCGCCTCCTGATCCAGACCTTTGACATCTGGGATCTTGCTGGACTGGGGGCCGGAGGAGAACCAGACCGTGACCGTGGAACCTTTCTTGGCCTTGGAGCCGCCCTTCGGGCTCTGCTTGGTGAAGGTGCCGGCAGGTTCGGAGGAGTCCGGGTCGTCCTTCTGCTCGTACTTGAAGCCTGCGGTCGTAATCTTCTCACGGGCCAGGAGCTTGGACATCTGGGTGTTGATCGTGGGCACGGTGGCCTCGTCGCGCTTGTCCCGGTTGAGGAAGCCCCAGGCTCCGAGGCCGACTAGGACCAGGGCCAGGAAGGCGGCGATCGAGGAGATGATGATTTTCTTCTTGCGCTTCTTGGCGTCGGCGGCGGCTTTGCGGGTCTTGGCTTGGGCCGCGGTCTGTACGGCGGCGCCGGCCAGGGTCGGGTTGCCGGCCCCCAGCGGCGTCATGGCCTGGGTGGCTGCAGTCTCGTCGCCGGCAGGGGGCAGGGCAGCCGTGGCGGCTTCCTCCTCGGCGGCTTTGCGGGCCTTCATATTGGCCAGGTCGGTCAAGGGGTTGAAGGCTGCGGCCACCGGTGTGCCGCCGTTCATGAAGGCCATGATGTCGTTTTTGAACAGGCCGGCGGTCGCATAACGGTTCTGGCGGTCCTTGGCCATGGCCTTGGCGCAGATTGAATCCCACATCTTGGGTAGGCCGGGCACGATGGCGGAGGGCGGTGTGGCCACTTCGGAGACGTGCTGGTAGGCGATCGCCACAGCCGAATCACCGTTGAAGGGAGGCCGTCCCGTCAGCATTTCGTAGAGCACGCAGCCTGCCGAGTAGAGGTCGGAGCGCATGTCCACGTTCTCACCGCGGGCCTGCTCCGGGCTCAGGTACTGGGCCGTCCCCACGACCCCCTGGGACTGGGTCATGGTGGCCGCGGAATCATCCAGGGCGCGGGCGATGCCGAAGTCCATGACCTTGACGATGCCCTGCTCGGAGATCATGATGTTGCCGGGCTTGATGTCCCGGTGGATGATGCCCATGTGGTGGGAGTACTCCAGGGCGTTCAGCACGCCCAGCATCACCTGCTCGGCATCCCGCTGGCTCAGGGCCCCGTTCGCCTTGATGATGGCGCGCAGGGTCTGTCCTTTGACGTACTCCATGACCAGGTAGGGCACCCGCTCCTGGTTGCCGGCCTCGTCCTTGAGCACTTCCTCTCCCGAGTCGTAGATGGAGACGATGTTCGGGTTGTTCAGCTGGGCCACCGAGTGTGCCTCGCGCTTGAACCGGGTCAGGAAGATCTCGTCGTTGGTCAGATCCGATCGCATGATCTTGACTGCGACAGTACGGCCCAGACGGGTGTCCAGGGCAGTGTGGACCTCGGCCATGCCGCCGCGTCCAATCAGCTGGCCGAGTCGGTAACGCCCGTCCGCCAGGGAGGCTGGTAGTGCGATGCTCATAGGGAATCCCCTCCGTTTGCTGTCCGAGGATCATCGGTGACGATACGTGCCCCGCTATTGAATCCGGTGATCAGGTTTGTGGCGGCTTGATTGCCGATGCTGGGATGGTAGACAAGAGTAGGTGCCACGGAGGTAATCCCAGCAGGCCTGTGGGGCCGGCTGGTGATTCGCCGGGGTAGACCCTTTCGCCGGTCCATCGTCTCGGTGTCCGCCAGCTGGTGGTTCAGGAGACGCTGTTCGATTCGGGCGAGAGTCCTGGAGACCGTCAAAGCGTCCCTGGGCCGGTCCTCAGGTTCCTTGGCCAGCATGGACATGACGAACTGGTTCAGTAGGGTGTCCACTGAATCCGGCAGTGGAGGCACCGGATCGTTCACATGCGCCGCAGCGATGTCCACCGCCGTGGCACCGGTGAAGGGACGGTGCCCGCACAGGCCTTCGTAGGCCACGACCCCCAAGGAGTAGATGTCCGATTGGGGCGTCGCTTTCAGGCCTTGGGCCTGCTCGGGCGAGATGTACTGGGCGGTGCCCACCACCATCCCGTCCTGGGTCAGCTGCCCTTGGTTGGACGAATAGGAGACGCCGAAGTCGGTGATTTTGACTTCGCCGGTGTCGGAGACCATGATATTGGCCGGCTTGACGTCCCGGTGAATCACCCCGTGTGAGTGGGCCACGTACAGACCCCGCGCGGTCTGGATCAGGATGGGCAGAAGCTCGATCGGGTCCAAGGCGCCCTCCCGCTTGAAGAGGGTCGCCAGGGACCCGCTGGGCACGTATTCCATGATGATGAAGCCGATGCCGTCGTGCTCGTAGTATCCGAACAGCGCCGCGATATTGGGGTGGGCCAGGTTGGCTGAGTTATGGGCCTCTGCCCGCAGGCGCTGCAGGCGCACCTGGTCGCAGTTGAGATCCGGGCGCAGGGCCTTGATGGCCACCTCCCGCTTGAGCTCTATGTCATAACCGCGCCAGACTTCGCCCATGCCGCCTTGAGCCAGGCGCGAGTCCAGGCGGTATCGCCCATGGACCAGCTGTCCTTCGATCAGTTTCACTTGAGGCCCTCCTGCATGACTCGCTTCATAATAGGCCCTGCGGAGGCGGCGCCGAAAGTGGAGGTGGAGTGGACGACGACGGCGACCGCGATCCTGGGTTTCTGGGCCGGGGCAAAGCCGATGGTCCAGCCGTCGTTGGAGGTGTTGCCCACGCCGATCTGGGCGGTGCCGGTCTTGGCGGCCACCTGGATGCCCGGAATTCGTAGATTGGGTGAATCCTTGGTCACCACGTTCTCCATCATGCCGGTCAGGGCTTGGGCCGTCTCCTGCGAGAAGGGCTGTGAGTAGACCGAGGGCGTGGTCTCGCTCAGCACGCTCAGGTCGGAGGACCGCACCCGGTCCACCAGCGTGGGTTGCATGAGTTTGCCGCCGTTGGCCACAGCGGCCGCCACCATTGCGTTCTGCATTGGGGTGGTCGTCGTGTCGCCCTGTCCGATTGAAGCCTGTGCAAGCTTGTCCGGGCTGGCGTCGGCCGGGAACTTGGATGCGGTGGCCTTCATGGGGCGTCCCGTGGAGTCGGTGCCGTCCACGGTTATGGTGGAGCCGAACCCGAACTTCTTGGCTTCGTCTCCCAGGCTGTCCCCGCCCAGGGCGACACCCAGCTGGGCAAAGGCGGTGTTGGAGGAGTAAGCCAGGGCATCCTGCATGGCGATTTGGCCGTTCACGCCGTTCCCGGCAGGTGTGGCGTTGGTCAGGTTGACCGTGGTACCCGGCAGTGTGTAGGCGGGGCCGGCAGGTATCTGCGAATCGGCCTTGTACTTGCCGGACTCCAGGGCTGCCGCGGCTACAACCACCTTGAAAGTGGACCCGGGTGGATAGAGCTGGGAGCTGGCCCGGTTGAGCATGGGGTTGCCTTCCTGGGAGGCCAGTTCGGAGAAGGCCCGTGAAGCCGTTGCCGTGTCGTGGACAGCCAGGGCGTTTGGGTCATAGGAAGGTGTGGAGACCATGGCAAGAATTCGGCCGGTGGAGGGTTCGATGGCCACGACCGAGCCGGACTGCCCGCCCAGGGCCTGGTAGGCGGCCTGCTGGAGCCTGGGATTGATGGAGGTTTCAATCGAGGCACCCTTGTTCTGTGAACCGGTGAAGAGGGTCCTGATCCTGTCCAGCCACAGGCTGTCAGCCTGCCCGCTCAGCAGCTGGTTGCGCGAGCTTTCGACCCCACGGTCCGTACGGTTGGTGATGGAGTAGTAGCCGGTGACCGGTGCGTACAGGGAGCCGGCAGTGTACTTGCGCTGGTATTGGTAGGAGTCGTTGATTGGGTCGGAATGGGCCAGGATCGTGCCATCCGAGGCCAGGATGGCACCGCGTGGCGCTCCGTACTCCACATAGAGGGCGCGGGTGTTGCGTGGGTCTTCGTTCAGGGTGTTGGCGCGGATGCCCATGATCGTCGTGGAGGACAGGCCCAGGATCACGAAGAGGGCGATGACGGCTGTGAAAAGCTGGCGGAGGGACTTGTTCATCGGCTGGCCTCCTTTCGGCGCGATTGCTGGGAACGCCCGGCAGTGACGGGCAGGGCCTCAGCGGTCGGGGTGGGCGCTGGTCCGGATTCGGCGTCCGAAGACGTGTGACGGCCGGTCCGTTCCTGACTATGCTGCTCCATCTCATGCTCACGTAAAACGGCCAGGGCCTCGTAGCGGAAGGTGTCCGTGGAGACCTCCGGGGCCGGGCGGTTGGCGGCGTTGGAGATGACGATGAGGAGCACGGCCAGGATGCAGTTGGCGATCAGGGAGGAGCCACCGGCGGCCATATACGGCATGGTCAGGCCGGTCAGAGGAATGACCAGGGTGATGCCGCCCACCACGGTGAACACCTGGAAGGCCATGGTGAAGACCAGTCCCGAGGCCAGGAGCTTGCCGAAGCCATCCTGGATTTTCATGGCCACGACCATGCCAGTGGCCACGATCACCAGATAGAGCGCCAGCACCACGAGAAGCCCGGTGAGTCCAAGCTCCTCGCCCACGGACGAGTAAATGAAGTCCGAGTTGGCCAGGGGGGTGATCCAGGGGTGACCCTGTCCCAGGCCGGTGCCCAGCAGGCCGCCCGTGGCCATGCCGAAGATGCCCCGCACCAGCTGTCCGGAGCCACCGAAGTCCTTGTTGTATTCCTCTGCAGAGAAGGGATGGAGCCAGGCGTCCACACGTGCGCCTACATGGGCGAACAGGACGGAGGCGGCCACGGCGCCGGCCACGAAGAACACCGCACCGATGGCGATCCAGGACTTGCGGCCGGTGGCGACATACAGCATGGAGACGAACATGGCGAAGAACATGAGCGATGTGCCCAGGTCGTGCTGCATGACCAGGACCCCCAGCGAGAGGATCCAGACCACGATGATGGGCCCCAGGTCCTTGAGCCTGGGCATGCGCATGCCCAGGAGCTTGGGTCCCGCCACGGCAAGCTGGTCCCGGTGGTCGAACAGGTATGCGGCAAAGAAGAAGGCAAGGAAGAGTTTGGCGAACTCGCCGGGTTGCAAGGTATGGGAACCGACACCCACCCAGATGCGGGCGCCGCCGATCTCCCGGCCGAAGTGGGGAATCATCGGTGACAGGAGGAGGACGATGCCGACGACCATGCTCACATATGAGAATTTGCGTAGGACCCTATAGTCCTTCAGCGCAATGGCCAGGCCGGCGCACAGGACCAGCGCGAGGTCCAGCCAGATCAGCTGGGTGGCGCCCACGTTGGTGGCCTCGCCGATTTTCGCGTTATGCATGTCGATCCGGGCGATCACCGTGATGCCCAGGGAACTCAGAACCACCAGACAGGGAAGGATCACTTGGCTGGCGTAGGGTTGGAAGACCTCGAGCACGGCCCACAGTCCAACGAAGAGCAGTCCTGTGACCGGCAGGAGAAAGATGTACTGGCTGGGGATGGAGCCGACGGTGCGTTCGAACATCTGGAAGAAGGCGATGAAACCGAGGGCCAAGGCGAACAGCAGCAGGCCTATGCGGCGCAGGCGGGTCAGGGTCATAGCAGCCCTCCGTGCCTGACGGCGACCCCCCCGTCGGGAACCGGCGGAGCGCTCCTTGCGGTGGGGCTGCCGGGACTGGCGGAGTCACCGGCAGCGTGCCTGTCCCTTCTGTCGTTCCTGCTGGTCTGATGCCCGTGCTTGAAGGAGCGGGACTCATGCCGGATCAGGTCAGCGTGTTCCCTTGCCTGGTCGTAGTTGGAGACTGTTATGCCTTCCCGCAGCTGCTCCCGCCAGGAGGTGGGCAGGTCGCCCAGCTCGATGTCGGTGCGCTCGACAGGGTGGGACAGGGACAGGCCGAACACGTTGGTGGGTACCCCTTGGTAAATGGAGACCACATTCCCGTCGCTGCCCAGGTAGTATTGCTGCTGACTCCAGTAGTAGGCACCCCAGGAACCTCCTCCCAGCAGTACAAGCACCGTCAGCACCGCGGCCACTATGATTTCTCTGATCCGTCGTTTGTGGACCCTCTGACGCTTGCGACGCTGGGTATGCTCCTTGCGGATGGCTTTGGCCACATCCGGGTCGTAGGGGTCGGCGGTGGCCGAACCGTCCTCCTTGCGCACGATGGGGATTTCGCCCGTGTCGGGCACACTCCGGTCGCCGGACTCCTCCCGGGCCTGTGAGGGCTGGACCAGGTGCCGGGTCTCCATGTCCTCACTGAGCGCAACTGTATCGGCTTCGGACGGGGCGTCGTCGGCCCTGGAAGTCACCGCGGGCTCACCGTCGCCGTCGTGTTGGGCGGACTGGGTCAGTGCTGCGGCCCGCTCGGCCGGCGAGCTGGTGGATGCCGGGCGCAGTTTGGGCGCGGCGGCCACAGGCGAATGGACGATGTCGGCCAAAGCCTCCAGGCTGGATGCGGCTGCGCCGCCGATCAAGGGGGTCTGACGAGGAAGGTCCATGGCCGAGAGGTTTTCGGAGAGGGTGGCATCGCCGATCACGACGGTCACATTGTCGGTGGAGCCCGCCTTCAGGGCCATAGTGACCAGGCGCTGGGCGCACTCGCCCTGGTCGGCCACCGTGGACAGGGCCTCACGGATGGTGGAGTCCTCCAGTACGCCGCACAGGCCGTCCGAGCACAACATCCAGCGGTCGCCGGCGCGGGCTTTGCGGATGGAGATGTCCGGGTGGGGGTCGATGTCGAAATCGCCAAGCACCCGCATCACGACGTTGCGCTGCGGATGGCTTTTGGCTTCGGATTCACCGATCCGGCCCGTGTTGATCAGGTGCTGCACGTAAGAGTGGTCCTGGGTGGCCCTCAGCAATCGGCCGTCGCGGAGAAGGTAGGCGCGTGAGTCGCCGATGTGGGCCAGGACCCAATAGCCGCCGGCCAAGGCGACTGAAGTGACTGTGGTACCCATGCCGGACAAGCTGTGTTCCCGCTTGGCCTTGCCGACGATTGCATCGTGTGCGGCGATGACCGAGGTCTCCATCATCTGAGCCAGCCGGCCCGCATCCCCGCCTTGGTTGTCATGCTCGATGTGGGCCAGGGAGCGAATGGCGATGGTCGATGCCGTGTCTCCGCCGGCGTGGCCGCCCATGCCGTCGCACATGGCGATGAGGCGCTGTCCTGCGAAGGAGGAGTCCTGGTTGTCGCTGCGCACGTAGCCGATGTCTGAGACTGTCGTGGAGCATATGAAAAGCTTCTGGCTGGCTTCGGGGGGTTCTTTCATGGGCCTACCTCAGCTCGAAAGTGGTGGCGCCGATGCGCACCGGTGTGCCGGAGGGCAGGATCGTGGGGTCGGTAATGCGCTGGTCGGCCACAACGGTCCCGTTCGTGGATCCTAGGTCCTCGATGGCCCACTGGCTGGAGACCGGATCACGGTATACGCGCGCATGGTGGGAGGAGACGAATTCGTCATCCAGGACCAAGGCATTGGAAGCCGCGCGGCCAAGGGTGATAGGTTGGTCGCCCAGCGGAAGTGATGAACCGGCCAATGGGCCGTCGATGACCACCAGCAGCGAAGGCTCCGCATCGGCTTGGAACCGGCCATGTCCACGACGGCTCGGCGCGGGAGGGGCCACCGGTGACGACAGGGCCGCCGGTACCGCCTTCCTGGCGGCGCGCTGACGCCTGCGCTGGGTGCGTGACACCTTGGGGCTAAAGGTCTCGATGTCCTTTTTCAGGGATCTGACCACAAGCCAGAGGAAGACCCAGAGCAGAGCCAGGAAGCCATATTTCAATATGGCGAAAGTAAGTTCGGTCAGCATAGGTAATACGACCTTACGTCAAGGTCTGGTTATTGCCCCGCTTGCTCCTGCGAGGAATCCCAGTACAGGATGCGGGTGCGGCCGATTGTGATGGTGTTGCCGTCCAGCAGTGTCGCGGCGGGGACCTGATGGCCCTCCACATAGGTGCCGTTGGTGGAGCCCAGGTCGCGGGCGATCACGCCCTTGTCGGTGATGTCGATCTGGAGGTGCTTGCGGGAGATGCCCGGATCGTCTATCACGATGTCGCAGGCCGACCCACGGCCGATCACCGTGGAAGGGGCGGTCAGCAGGTACTGGCGGCCGTTGATCTCCAGGACCGGGCAGTCCTGGGAATCGGAGGCGGCGGTTGCCGGCGCCGCATTGCCCTGCACGGACTCGGAGACCAGATGGAAGTCGCCTTTGCTGAGTTCCAGATCCTCCTCGAAAATGACCACGACGGGGCCGACGAAGGCGTAATGCTGGCTCTCGGCGTATTTGGTCAGATTGTCGGCGAGTTCGTTGGCCAGGGCCTCGGAACCCCACTGCTCGATCCGGTCGAAGTCGGGAGTGGAGAGCTGGAAACGGTATTCATTGGGTGCCACGGTGCGGTCGCGACCGACAGGCATGGCCTGCGCGTCAATCTCGCGCTCGAGGGCGCTCGACAGATCGACGGGCTGCAGATCCTTGGAGCCGAACTTTGAAAAAACGCCGTTCACGGCGCCTTCAACGCTCTTCTCAAAACGATCGAGAACGCTCATAGTCATCCCTTTCCTAGTAACCCCTCCATCCTACGCAAGTCGCGCAAACAAGCGTGAAAAGCGGTCCGATGCTTGCAATTTCTTCATTCCGGATATATGCGGGCATGCTTTTTATGCCCTTGACCTGAACCCTTGGTCTTGGGGTGGTCGGGCCATAGACTGTCGGCGTAAGAGCGCGAAACGTGCAAGCGGGAGGCGTGGGACGGTCCGCCGAAGGTGTGTGACCGGTTCCCAAGTCCCAAGCGGAAAGTGCAGGACGGCATGGTTGAGCAGACGCAGCGAAGCAACGGTGAAGGGATGCCTGGAGTGTCTGGAGAGCGGGAGGGGGAGGCCCGCGACCGGATAGCCCGCTTCCCCCAGGCCAAGGCGCGCTCCCTGCGATTCACCCTGGGCGCCCCCCGGTCGATGCGGGTCGTCGGTGGCGGCCGGCGGGCTTTCTTCCTGCGTTCGGACGGTCCCGAGGACTTCGAGACCAGCCTGTGGATGAGCGTGGTCGACCGGGATGGGCAGCAGCATGAACATGAAGTCCTGTTGGCCGACCCCAAGGAGCTCCTGGCTGACGCCGGCCGGGAGGAGGTGCCTGCAGAGGAGCTGGCCCGCCGTGAGCGCTCGCGTGAGGGTGGTCGGGGCATTGTGGCGTACAGCGTCGATACGGCGGGTCACCGGCTGGTATTCGCGTTGGGCGGCCGGCTCTGGCTCACCCAGTTGACTCAGGACGGATTGGGCGGTGAGACCAGGCCGCTTGCCTTGCCGCCACAACTGGCGGCCGGGCACGGCATCCTCAATCCGGTCATCTCTCCCGATGGGACCCGTGTGGCCTATACGACAGGCCGGGAGTTGGCCGTCGTGACGATAGGCGCCGACTTCGCGGCCGATGCGGCCTGCGTGGCCATGGGCCTGGATCAGGGTGCCGGCGACGAGGTCAGGTTGGGCCTGGCAGAATTCGTGGCTGGCGAGGAGATGGACCGCTACCAGGGCTTCTGGTGGTCGCCCGACTCTGATGCCCTGCTGGTGGAGGCCTTCGATGCCGGTCCCGAACCGGTCTGGTACATCAGCGACCCCGCCGATCCCAGCCACCCCGCCCAGGCTCGGCGCTATGCCAGGGCGCTGTCCTCCAATGCGCGGGTCCGGCTGCTGCTGGTCCGGCTCGGGTCCGACGGATCTGCCGTCTCCCTGGCACAGGCCGGCTGGGACCATCGGGCTTATGAGTACCTGGCCGTCGTGCGCTGGCAGAAGGGCCACGCGCCCCTGCTCCTGGTGCAGGACCGGAGGCAGACCCATGACATGGTGTTGGGTCTGGATGTGAGCGCTCCCGGTGCCCAGTCCGCCATCGGCATCGGCGTCCGGACTTTGGATTTCGCTGGCATCGAGGCCTTGCCTGCTCTCACCAGCCGAGTCCTCAGCGAGCATGAGGACCCCCAGTGGCTGGACCTGGTGCCAGGCCTGCCTGCGTGGACACCGGATGGGCGCCTGGCGGAGGCGGTCATCGACCGCGAAGCGGACACCACGCGGTTGGCTGTGGGCGGGCAGGCCCTTTCGCCTGTGGGTTGCCAGTTGCGTGAGCTCCTGGACCTGGGCGAGACCGACGCGCTCGCGGTCGTTTCCTCCGATCCCCGTTCCTTCGACTTGGTACGCTTTGGTTACGACGGTAGCCTGACGGTGCTCAATCCGCGACCGGGGGTGTGGACGGCTTCACGCTCGGGGCGGGGTATCGTCGTGTCCGGGCGCACCATGCAGGAGCCGGGTGTGACAGCCTGGCATTCCCTTCTGGCGCCGGACGCGCATCTGGATGCCCTGGTTTGCGCCGGCAAGGCCGGCCCCCAGAGCGGGGTGGAGGCCTGCGCCCGCCTTTCCAGCAAGGCAGCTGACCCTGGCTTCAAACCGAACGTGGACTTTGTGCGCCTTGGGGATGACCAGCTCTTCGGCGCGGTGGTGCGGCCCAGCGGGTCCAGTCCCTGGGCCGGTGAGGATAAGCTCCCGGTCCTGCTCAAGCCTTACGGGGGCCCCGGCTTCCAGCAGGTGGTGTTCAGCCAGTCCTACTACTGGGAGTCCCAGTGGTGGGCGGACCAGGGCTTCATCGTGCTCACCGCCGACGGTCACGGCACCACCGGGCGCGGACCCGCCTGGGATCGGGCCATTTTCGAGGACATGGCACAGGTGACCCTGGACGACCAGGTGGCGGCTGTCCGGGCCCTGCCCGACCTGGTGCCCCAGGCCGACCTGAGCCGGGTGGCCATGGTCGGCTGGTCCTATGGCGGTTTTCTCTCCGCCCTGTCCGTGCTGCGGGCGCCCGACGTGGTGCACGCGGCCTGCGCGGGCGCACCGCCCACCGACTGGACCTTGTACGACACCCACTACACCGAGCGGTATCTGGGCCTGGATCCGGAGGTCTACCGGCGTAATTCCATCATTGACGACGCCCCCAAGCTGCGCCGGCCGCTCATGCTGATTCATGGTTTCGCCGACGACAACGTCTCGGTGGCCAACACCCTGCGTCTCTCCCAGGCCCTGATGGCCGCCGGCAAGGCCCACACGGTCCTGCCCCTGACCGGCATCACCCACATGACCAACGACCCGATTGTGGCCGAGAACCTCCTGCTCCTCCAGCGGGACTTCCTGTACCGGGCCCTCGGTGTCCAGGCGCGGGTCTGAGGGTCGGCCTGCGGCCTGTTTGCGCGGATTTGTGGGTTTGGCTCGACACTTCGATAGATTAGTGGGCGTGAATACAGCAGCACAGACAGCATCGCACGAAAGCCGGCCCACCGGGGAACAGGCCCGTATGGACGATTCCGGGCCGTTCATGCCCCGGGTGTGGTCTCTTGCCCTATCCACGGTCGTCCTGGGGGTGCTTGCCGGCGTCTCTTCCGGTCTGCTTTCACTGTTCCTCGACGTGGTGGAGCGGGGCTTCATGGGGTTCGTCGAGGGGCCAGGGGTGCCGGGGCCCCTCGGTGTGCAGCCGTTGCGCAGGTTATTGTCAGTGTTGGCAGGTGGGGTGGTGGCGGCTGTCGTTTGGTGGCTTCTGCGCAACAAGGCCAGGAGGGTGCCTTCGGTGGCGGAGGCGGTCAAAGGCGCTTGGATGCCTGTGTGGCAGACGGTTGTGCATGTGCTTACCCAGATCTTCCTGGTCGCCACCGGCGGTTCGATCGGTCGAGAGGTGGCCCCCCGCGAGGCCGGCGCCATGCTGGGCGGCGTCTGGTTCCGCTTGACCCATAGGCTGGGCCTGCGCGAGTCCGATCGCCCGCTGCTGGTCGCCGCCGCTGCCGGCGCAGGTTTCGCCGGTATCTATATCTCCCCGCTTACCGGAACCCTGTTCGGTGTGGAGGTGTTGCTGGCCTCCGCCGACCTGACGACTGTAGCGGTCTGTCTGGGAATGTCCTCGGTGGCCACCCTGGTGGGGGGTTCCATCAAGGGCTTTGAATCTTACTATGAGGTGGGTTCCCAGCCCTTCTCGCGGTGGGCCATGCTCTTCGCGTTGGTGGCAGGGCCTTTGTCCGGGGCGCTCGGGGCGGCATTCAGGCGCTTGACCTCCTGGGCCGAGTCCCAGCAGACCACCGGCAGGGCCATCCTGTGGCAGTTGCCTGCTGTAGCGGCCATGACCGGCTTGGTCGCCACGATTGTGCCCCAAGTGATGGGTAACGGGCGGGCTTTGGCCCAGGCCGCGATGTCACTTGACTCCTCTTCGGTTTCCACCGCCGAGGGACGGTCGGTGTGGATGCTGATCCTGCTGTTCCTGACATTCGGGGTATGGAAGGCCATCTGCACCGTTTTCACCATACGCGCCGGCGCCGCAGGAGGTACGCTGACCCCTTCGATCGCGCTTGGGGCCGTGCTTGGGGCGATTCTCGCCTTGGCTTGCTCGCTCTTCCTCCCCGGCATTCCCTTCTGGCAGGCCGCTGTGATTGGTGCCGCCGCCACCCTTGCTGCATCCCAGCAGGCCCCGCTCATGGCCCTGTTCATGCTCTTCGAGGTCTGTCACCTGCCGGCCCCTGCCTTGATGCCCTTGGCTCTGGCCGTCGCCTTGTCCGCCGCCGTCTCGCGGGTCCTGCTCAACCGGTGGCGGTCAACAGCGGCGGTGCAATAGGTTGGCGCCTGTCGCCCTGCTGTGGGAGATGGAGAAGCCGACGAAGTGGATCCACTTGGCTTGTTGTGTGCCCGGCTGCCGCAGTGTTTTGTGGATGAAGACGCGGTTATCCCGTCTCCCATGAAGAACCGGAAGTAGAGCTTGGGCGACGGGGGAGTGGTGAGTGCGCCTCTTTGTGGATGTTCGCCAGACGGCCTTGGATGTCCCGCTTGCCCTCCATATGGGTCAGTCCTTCGCCCTCATTCATGACTTCGTCGATGGGGCCTTTGAGGATGGCGGGCACCTCGTTCCACCAGACCGGGGCGATGATGGTTGGCAGGTCTCAGACGGATGACGTCGACCGGGTCCGAGATGAACCGGAACCGCTTGGGAATGGGGCTGGCCGTATTCGTTGACCCGGCCGCTCGCTTCCTCTCCGGCCGGCAGCAGTCCCAAGTGCGGGCGGTACTTGATGGTGGCTGGGGGAAGACCGGCTTTCGCGCGGGGGCTCGGCCAGTTACCTAGGCGATCCTCCAACGGTCGGGTACGAGCATATTCTATGGTCCGTCCACTTGTGGCCGCTTGTGGTTGGCGCCGGGCTTCCCTCCACCTGAGTAGGCTGGAGGGCTATGGAGCTGGAGCTGATTGATGAAGGGCGCTTCGAGCGGACCATGCGCGATATGGTGCTGCCGGCCTTGGAGCACTGCAAGCGGGAGGGATGGATGCGCTCGCATGCGCCCGGTGGGGTATCGGAGGGCATGGGCCATGGTGCGGCATCCGCTGGCCTTGAGCCATCCGCCTCGGTGGCTCCTACCGCCTCCGGGTTCGGTGCCGCCGTGTCCCCTTCCGATCCGAACCGTTTGCACTACGTGTGCTATGAAGCCTCCGCATTCGACGATCTGAACCTGCCGGGCTCCCAGGGCCGTCACCGGGGTGTGGTGATCATCTCCCATGGCTTCACCGAATTCGCCGGCAAGTATGACGAACTGGCCTGGTACTTCCTGCTCGCCGGCTATACCGTGTGCATTGTGGAGCACTGGGGGCACGGGCTCTCCGGGCGGGGGGTCGATGACCCCAGTCTGGTGTGGGTGGACTCCTATCGGCGTTATGTGGAGGACCTGGCGACCTTCTGCGAGGAGATGGCCACCGACTATGGAGGCGATCAACCGATCTGCCTCTACGCGCATTCCATGGGCGGCGGTATAGCCGCCTCGCTGCTGGAACGTCACCCGACCCTGATCGACCGCGTGGTGCTCTCCTCGCCCATGATCGCACCGAGGACCGGCCTGGCTCTGGGCCTTGCCGGTGCGCTCATGCATGTGGCTTGCGCCACAGGCCAGGGCCGCCGCATGGTGCCGGGTCATCACCGGTTCAATCCCGTCTTCGACCCCGCGTTCGTGGGCAACGCCAGCCAGGCTCGCCTACGTTGGATTCACGGCCTGCGCGCCGCCGATCCCGCCTATCAGACGTCGGCCGCCAGCTATCGCTGGGTAGGTCAGGCCATAGCCCTGTCGCGCGAGCTTCTGAGACCCGCCCTGTGCGAGCGGGTGGAGGCGTCGGCCCTGGTCTTCCAAGCCGAGCCGGACACGTTCGTGCTGCCCCGGCCCCAGAACCGTTTCGTGGATCAGGTGCGGACCGGTGGCGGGGCCATGTCCTTGGTTCGCGTCCCACAGGCCTGCCACGAGCTTTATACCATGCCGAACGGCACCCTGGGGCCCTACCTGGCCCGCATCCTCGATTTCTTCGCCGCCCCCACCCCTTTGGTGGGTGGAGGGGAGTAGCGGCCCTGCCCGGCTGTGGATACGACGAAGCCGTGCTGCAGGCGGGTGGCCTGCATGCGCGGCTTCGCGTGTTCCGCTGGTGTTGGTTACTTGTTCAGAACCTTGGCGGGGTCTGCGTTGAAGGTGTCGGCGCAACCCTGGGAGCAGAAGTAGTAGGTCTTGCCCTCGTATTCGCTGCTGCTGGCGGCCGTCTTCGGGTCGATGCTCATGCCGCAGACCGGATCGGTGACCATGGTGTTCTCTGCCATATCGGCACTTCCTTTCAATTGGTGTCCCTTATCCACAGTTGTAATCGCCGTCGCTGGACTTGGGTTGGGCTCGGGCTGGGGCTTGCTGACCAGGGCCCTCAGCGCCTCCATATCGATCGGCTTGGGGTTGCGTACGGAGCGGGCCTTGAGCGGGCTGACCCGTAGGCGGTTGGCGTTGAGCACCACCGAGAGCGAGGAGAAGGCCATCGCCGCACCAGCGATCATCGGGTTCAGCAGGAGCCCGAAGAAGGGGTAGAGGACACCGGCGGCGATCGGGATGCCCAGACCGTTGTAGCCGAAGGCGAACCAGAGGTTCTGGTGGATGTTGCGCATGGCCGCACCTGACAGGTCGATCGCGGTGACCGCGCTGCCCAGGTCGCCCGAGACCAGGGTGATGTCCGCTGACTCGATGGCCACATCGGTGCCGGTGCCGACCGCCATGCCCAGGTCCGCCTGGGCAAGGGCGGGGGCGTCGTTGATGCCGTCACCGACCATGGCGACCATATGTCCTTGTTCTTGCAGGGCCTTGACTATATGCGCCTTGTCCTCCGGGTGGATCTGCGGAATCACTTGCGACACGCCGACCTCGGCACCGACAGCCCGGGCCGTGCCTTCGTTGTCACCGGTCAGCATGATGGTCTCGATTCGCCGGTCTTTCAGCGCCTGGATGGACTTGGCCGAGTTGGGTTTGACCTTGTCGGCCACGGCCAGCACACCCGCGAATCGGCCGTCCACGCTCACGAACACGGTCGTCTTTCCTTGCGAAGCCCATTGTTGTGCACGGATGAGGGCTGCATCGGATGTCGGCAGTGCCACGCCATGGCTTTTCAGGAAGGATTGGTTGCCGACAAACACTGCTTCGCGTCCTTCTCCCCCGAGGCCTTTACGGTCGATCAGCACGTTGACGCCAGCTCCTGACACGGATTCGAAAGCGACCGACCTGCCTAATCGGAGATCCTGCTTCTGGGCCGCTCCTACGATGGCTTTGGCCAGTGGGTGCTCGGAATCGCCCTCGGCGGCGGCGGCCAGTGCTAGCAGCCGGTCCGCGTTGAACCCTTCAGCGGCCGCTGTGTCCGTCAGTTCGGGCTTGCCTACGGTAATGGTGCCGGTCTTGTCGAGTACCACGGTGTCGATTGCCTCGGCATTCTGCAAGGCATCGGCTGACCGGTAGAGCACCCCGGAGCGTGCCCCCCTGCCGGTCCCGATCGTGACGGAGAGCGGGGTAGCCAGTCCCAGCGCGCACGGGCAGGCGATGACCAGGACCGAGACCGCAGCCACGATTCCATTGACTCCCTTGGGCAATGGGCCGATGAGCCACCAGATCACGAACGTCCAGATGGCCACCAGCATGACCCCCGGCACGAAGATGGAAGCGATTCTGTCGGCCAGCTTCTGGATAGGCGCCTTGGAGGCTTGCGCTGATTTGACCAAGCGGATGATTTGCGCCAGCACCGTGTCCTGTCCCACTTGGGTGGCCCGGTAGCGCAGGGAGCCGGAGGTGTTGATGGTGGCACCGACCACGGTGTCGCCGGTCTCCTTGCGGACGGGCATGGGTTCGCCGGTCACCATGGACTCGTCCACCGAGGACGTCCCGGAGACCACCAGACCGTCCACCGGCAGTTTCTCCCCGGGGTGGACCAGCACGATATCGCCTACGGAGACGTCGTCGACGGGTACCTGCTCCACGGATTCGTGTCCGTCGTCTCCGGGTCTGACGACCGATGCGGTCTTGGGCCTGAGTCCGATGAGCGAGCGTATTGCATCGCCGGTGCCCCGCTGGGCCCGGGCCTCGAATATCTGCCCTAGCAGCATCAACGTGATAATCGTGCCTACGGCCTCGTAATAGGGGTCGCGCGACCCTGCCGGCAGCAGCTCCGGGAAGGCGGTGATGAAGAACGAATACAGGAAAGCGGTGCAGGTTCCCAGGGTCACCAGTGAGTTCATCTCCGGTGACCGGTGGGCCAGAGCCAGCCAGCCCGCACGATGGATGGGCCAGCCTGAGTACAGCATGACCGGCAGGGTCAGCAGCAGCTGGGTCCACGGATTCATGAGCACGGGCGGCAGATGGATGAACATGCCGGCCATGGCGGCCGTGAAGACCGGGAGCGTGAAGATAAGTGCGACCACGAAGCGGATGGTCAGGGAGTGGATGTCCTTGTCGCGCTCGCGGTCCTCGTTCGCCGGGTCATCCCGGAATTCGTGGCCGGTGTGTGCCTCCGGGCTCGGCTGGGTAGCCGTCGCAGGCGGGGCCGTCTTGGTTTGGGTTGCAGCCGTGCCGTCGGCGCCGCCAGGGGCGGGCAGGGCGCGGAGCATCCCATGCAGCATGTTCATCCCACAGGCGAATGGGTGGTCGCCGGCTTGGAGTGGGGGCAGGTTGAGCGTGGTGGTCTCGAAGGCCGGCAGCATCCGGTCGATGCCAAGGTCGGCGAAGACCACATGGGATGAGCATTCGCCGCCTTCCTGCCGGTCGAAGACCAGCCTCACGGGCCGTCCGGCCTCCACCTCCGTGAGTTGCGGGGTGTATCCGCCTTTCACCGTGATGTGCGCGGTCTGGACACCGCCTTCGCTCGAGGCGTGTGCGGCCTTGGCGGGCGCGAAGAAGTACCAGATGATCGCGGCCGTTACCAGGACTGCCACAATGACGACGATAGCGTTGAGCAAGGCGAGCTCCTCTCCAGGCAAGTCGTATGTTCTACTATACCCCGGGGGGGTATAATGCGCAAGAGGATCCGCGGATGCGCGGGAGGGAACCAGACTGAGGAGGCTGGCATGGCTGGCTATGTAAGCGACAAGAAGAGGGTGGTCACGCGTCTGCGCCGAATTGAGGGGCAGGTGCGTGCCATCGAAAAGATGGTGGAGTCCGACGCCTACTGCATCGACGTGCTCACCCAGGTGGCCGCCTCCACATCCGCCCTCAAATCCGTGGCCCTGAACATCCTGGACGACCATATGAACCACTGTGTGCGCGAAGCCGCCGCCAAAGGCGGGGAGGAGGCGGATAAGAAGATGCGGGAGGCTTCCGACGCCATCGGACGGCTGGTGCGTTCCTAGCCGGAACCTCGGTTACGCTGCCCGCATGGTCGATGCCGGTGTACCGGCGACCGCCTATGCTGGTGAAAGACTTATGGCCGGGCAGGAAAGGGGTTCCCCCGGCTCATTGCCGAAAACAGTGTAAGGTGGTGCGAATGGCCAGGCATGCTCCTCATAGTGCGCACGAAGCGCAGCATGCCCCCGGCAAGGCAGGGAAGCCCAGACACGGCGGTTCGTCCGTCTTCTCGCGCAGGCGGAAAGAGGATCGGCCGACGAATGGCGGGACCGGGCAGGGGGCCGATTCGGGGGCGGCTGACATACAGCCGCCGGCTGGCCTGGGGAAATCGTCGCAGCTTCGGGCCAGCGGCTCTTTGGCTTCGTCCGAGTCCGCTCCCGCTTTTCCCGCCTCCGCCAGTGGCTATCGGTCCGAACCTGGACAAGCCCCTCAATACGACTCCGGCTTTACTCATGATTCCGTACCGGAAGTCGGCCCCATGCCTGGTTCAGGCCCGCTTTCCAGCCCTGCTGCGGGATTCGGTCCAAGTGGCGGCTCGGGTTCTGGCCCCGCCTTGGGGTCGGCGCAAGGTCCGGCTCCCGTCAGTCACAAGTCCGCCCAACGGGCGCGGATGGACTGGTCTGTCCTGATTGCCGTGGTCCTCGTCTGCATGTTCGCCCTTGGCTATGCCCTCTATAGCGGTAGCCTGCTCATGCAGAACAGCAACGACCATGAGCAGGCGCGGTCGGCCAACAAATACGACCAGGCGGTCAAGAAGCTCAGTCCCAAGCAGATAAAGCACATCCGCGCCCAAATCAAGGAGTATGACAACCATCTGCGCGCCGGTGGTTCCCTGGACCCCTTCGGACCCCAAAAGTCCGGCGGGCAGGCTCAGAAGGATGCGGGCAAGGTGGAGGACTACACCAAGATCCTGGGGCAGGTCAGTCCGGACATGGCGGGCTACCTGTCCGTGCCCAAGGCCAAGTTCTCCGGTCCCGTCTATTACGGCGACGTGGACCGTGTCATGACACGAGGTGTGGGGTATCTGGCGCAGACCGCCATCCCAGCCGAGGTGAAAGGCACCCGGTCGGTCCTATTCGGGCATACCGGGCTGGACGACATGCATGTTTTCGACGATCTTGATCGTGTGCACAAGGGGGACACCTTCTCGGTGCGTGTGTTGGACGAAACATATCATTACAAGGTCTTCGACCTCACCACGGTCAAACCCACCGAAACGGACGCACTTCGTCCGCAGAAAGGCAAGACCGTCGTGACGTTGCTCACCTGTACGCCCAAGGGCGTCAACGACCATCGGCTCCTTGTCTCCGGAGAACTGACCGGCGTTACGACGGACAAGCCGCAGATTGAACATCCGCTTTCACCGCTCATGTTGATCGTCACCGCAATACCCTTGATTCTGGCGGTGGTCGGCGCAGTGTACGTTGGCTTGCGCAGGCAGCAGTTGCGTGCCGATGCGGCTGCGGCCCTGGCCGAAGAGGGCCATGGCCTGGGGGCGGCATGAGCAGGCGTAGCGAGCGGTCAGGAACCGCCAGCAGGAGAGGACGGGGCCGAGCGCGTCAGGCTGTCGGTCCTACCGGTGGAGCAAGGCCTCGTGTGGGTTCCAGGCAGGGGCAGCATGCTGGTGCCCGAATCAAATGGCGCTCCCTGACCGACCTGCTGATTTTCCTGATCGGTCTGGGCATTTTTATGTATCCCTTGGTGGCTTCGTACGTCAATTACCAGGACGCCAGCGCGTCAATCGATGCCTACGACTCCATCGTCTCCCACCTGACTCCGGCCCAGAAGGCGAAGATGTGGAAACAGGCCAAGCAGTACGACGAGGCCCTGGGTAAGCCTACCCTGCGAGACCCTTTCCGCTACCACAAACTCAAGTACCCCGTGAACCTGTACAACCACACCCTGAATGTGGATGGCAAGGGCATGATGGCCTATGTGGACATCCCCAAGATCTCGGTCAAATTACCGGTTTATCACGGTACCAGCGACGAGGTGCTTCTCAAAGGCACCGGTCATATAGCCACGACCCACATCCCGACCGATAACAGGACCCAGCATGGGGTGATCACTGGCCACACCGGCGCTGTAGGCCATATCCTGTTCGACAATCTGACCCAGATGAAGAAGGGCGACATCTTCCAGGTGCGAGTGCTGGACCACCACCTGTCGTACAAGGTGGATCAGATCCGCGTGATCCTTCCCAGCGATGTGCGCAACCTGCAGCCGGTGGAGGGCCGTAATTACGTGACCCTGCTCACCTGCACGCCTTACGGCATCAACTCGCACCGCCTGCTCGTGCGCGGCCGTTATATCGGCGAGGGTATTGCTCCCACACAGCCCAAGGGCGCGCCCAAGTGGGTCCTGTGGGTCCTGCTCGTGGCATTGCTGATCACCGCCTTACTTATGAATATGGTCACCCGCAAGCGTAGACAGGTGCGGATCGCCATGGTTCTGATCCGGCGCAATTATGGACTCGGTTCCGGGGGCCCCCCGGGGGTGGCCGGTGGCTTGCCCGGCGGAGAGCACGATCCGGATGCCCCGTCGGCCGGTTCGGCACCAACTGCCGGCGGACAAATACCAAGGGATCCCGCATCAACGGTCTTGCTCGCCAGGTCCTCCCTGCCGGATGGGGGCGGGTCCGATGACGACTCCGGTGACGGCTCTTCGGTTTGATGTCCGACGGTCGGTTGTCCCGCTCGGAGCCGGCTGCGGATCCTATAGTAAGGTGGAAACCATATCGCGAGGACAGGCCTGTAGCCGTGTCCGCCACTGTTCACGGGTCGAGGGGTGTTGTGCCAGATGGCGTTGAATGAGTATGCAGATCGGTCGTCGGATGCTGGCGTGGCGGGGCCGGAGCATGTTTGCGAACCCGTGCATGCCTCGGCTATGTCCGTGGCCCATGCGGTCGCTTCAATCTATGGCGGCGCAGGTTCTAGGGGATCGGCCCCGGGAGCGGGTGACCACAGTGGCGGCGGCCGGATGTATATGGAAGTGCCCCGGCTGAGCCTGCAGGCGGATGATTCACCTGAGCTGATGGGTCTGCCGGAGTCGGCATCCGAGTCGGGCCCGGTCGTGCCGGTTTCCGGTCCGACGGTGCCTCCTCTCACTTCCTACCCTGCTTCGGCGGGCTCTGTGGATTTCGCGGGCAACGGTGGAAACGGAAACTTGTCTTCGGGGTTCTCCGGACGGTCCCTTGACCGGTCGGTGGCTGCTTCCGCCTCCAATCCATCGCCTCGCACGACCGACTCGATTCCCAGCAGTGCGGCGTTGCCGGCCGATGCCGGTTGGAGGATGAGCCCGTCTCAGGCACCGGCTCTTGGGCACCAAGAGGGAAACGGCTATAGGGCCGGGTTCGAAGGTTCCGGCCTTGCGTCCCCTGGTGGTGTCGCCCCATCTGCCTCTTATGCGGCTCCGGCGGTTCCGGCGGTGCCTGCAGGGCCTTCCTCACCGCTGCCTGCTTTCTCTCCCGCTACATATCAAGGTCGGTCCCATGGGGCATACATGACCGATGAGCCTTATAGGGCTTCGCTGCCTTCGGACCGGTTGTCGTCTTCCGCCGAGCCTGGTCGGCCAGCGCCCGCCTATCCGGTGACACCGGTCGATGCGGGGGCTTCGGATCCCCGGACCGCTGCTGCGCCTGCCCTCACATCACAACGTTCAACGGAGGCCATCTCAACCATGGCAAGCAGATCAACCGATCAGTCAAGGGTGGGTTCGGATGGTGCATCGACGTCCCATGCTGCTGTGAAGCATTCGCGTTCACGGCGCGCGGCCAGGCACGATGGCGCCAGCGTCCCGAAGGCGCGGCACACGCCAGTCTGGAGTCGCAAGAGCCCGAAGGACATCAAGGCCTTGCGTACGCGTGAAAAGAGACTCACCATACTGTGGTGGGTGCTGGCGGTCGTCGCTTTGTTCTTCGCATGGGCTTCCTTCGGCCTCATGATGCGCATCGGATTTCTGCCGACCTTCGATCTGGGCTATTCCTGGTTTGATGCCCACATCGCCTTTTTCTTCGGGATCAGTCCGAACAACTGAGGCATGGCCTGTATTTCGCCTCTCTGAACCCGGACATGCCTGTCCAGTCACGGTCAGGCTGTTGCCTGACTTGCAACCGGGGGGGGGGGCTTGCTGGTCATAACACACTCCATCGTGGGTAGTGGGCTTGGATATAATCAGCCCCCCCCCCCCGGGGCACTCGCAGGATACGGGCCTTTGCTCGCAGTTCACGGTCGCAGTTTCGACATCGATGTTTTCTTGGGCCGTCTTCTTGCAATTTTCTCATCCGTGAGAATCGAGGGCGGGTATGCTACTGCCAGTCTATGAGATTCTCATGATTCCAGTTACTGAACGAGGAATGAAAAGTGCGAACGGAGGGAGTTGAACCCTCACGAGCATAAGCTCACTGCCACCTGAAGACAGCGCGTCTACCATTCCGCCACGTTCGCAAGCAATCAGTAAACTTACCAGGCTTCCTTCCACCCCGCAACCCCATACCGGCTCGGTCGTGTCGCGCCCGTCCAGGTGGCGGTCGGCACCATTCCGTGCCTTAGCGGCGGCACGCGTGTGGTGTATCCACTCTGCCACACGATTTCAGTCATCGTTCGTCGTGTTCGACGCGGCTCCACCGTACGACGGCGCGATGGCCGATGGCGCCTGCCAGGTCTTTGCGGGCCGGGGATTCGCGCGGTCGCTGTCGCGGGAGCTCAGCCTTTGGACCCGTGGGCATAGAACCTGGTGAGTGTCTGTTCCTTGTACTCGTCGAAGTAACCGCCGTCGATGGAGGCGCGAATCTCGTCAAGGAGCCGTACGAAGAAGCGCTCGTTGTGGATGGTCGCGAGCGTGAAGCCGTTGAGCTCATGGGCGTGGAGGAGGTGGCAGATGTAGGCGCGTGTGTAGTGGGTGCAGGTGTAGCAGTCGCAGTCCTCTTCGATCGGCCGGAAGTCGCGGCGCATGGCCGTACGCATCACGTTCCAGCGGCCGTCCCGGGTGAACACGGCGCCGTTACGGCCGCAGCGGGCAGGTGCTACGCAGTCGAAGGTGTCGCCGCCGTTCTCAACGCCGGCGAAGATATCGTTCACGGCTGCAATGCCCAGTACATGCCTTGGCCGCTCCTCGGGCATTTCGTCGCAGATCCAGGCGCAGGTCTGTCCTAGGAGCCGCTTCTCGATGGCGCCGCCGATGCCCACCCCATCGAAGGGAAGTGAGGCGATCTGACCGGCCGCACGGCGGCGTAGGTCCTCGTAATTGGCTCCCTGAACCACCCCGAACAGGGCCTGGTAGGGCTTGTCGGAGCGCGCCTGGGTCAGATGCTCGTGCTTGGCTATGCAACGCCGGGCCCAGCGGTAGGTGCGCTCCACGGACTCCTCCTGGTAGGAGCGGGTGTTCATGAGCGTGGTCAGTTCGTCGAAGGAGAACATGATATCCGCACCGATTTTGTGTTGTATGCCCATGGAGATCTCGGCGGAGAAGCGGTGTTTGTTCCCGTTCAGGGGGGACTTGAAGGTCACGCCGTCCTCATCCACGAAGGCTCGGCGTTCCTTGCCCTCTGCTATCACTTGGTCGGACTTCATGCCGGTCACGTCCATGGCCAGGGTCTTTTTGAAACCGGCACCCAGTGAGAGCACCTGGAAGCCGCCGGAGTCGGTGAAGGTGGGCCCGGACCACGCCATGAACCGCCCCAACCCGCCGGCCTCGTCCAGCACGTCCTCACCGGGCCGTTCGAACAGGTGGAAGGCGTTGGAGAGCAGGGCCTGCGCCCCCAGGTCCTCCACCTGCTCCGGCAGCACGGCTTTCATGGCCGCCTGTGTGGCGACGGGGATGAAGGCGGGCGTGTGAATGTCGCCGTGTGGCGTGTGAATTGTTCCTGTTCGCCCATAGCGTGCCCCGTCACGGCCCAGGCCGTCGTCAGTGGAGGGCAGGCGGGTCCGGGTCTCGAAGCCGAAGGTGCCAGGGTTGATGCTATCGCTCATGTCATTAACTGTACCGGGGCCCCGGCAGGGGAACCCGCCGCTTCCTCTCGCTCCTTCGGCGGATATGCGGAAAACCGGGCGATGGTTTTTCAGCTGGCATTCAGAAAACGTCCAGATTGATTGTCTGTACTGTAAGCACAGTGCAAAGCCGGCCTCTGTGGCACCTGGCGGCACGTATAATCAACCCAGACCGATAGGTAGGGGTGCGAGTCCCGGCACGGCAGGCGAAACGCAAGCGAGCGTGAAGGAGTAGCGATGGCGGACGACAACAATATCAACCCCTGGCAGGGATCGGACGGACAGTCCTGGCAGCCCAGCCATATCGACGATGGGAAGGCCGAAACATCCGGTAACAACAATGGTGCCGCAGGCGATCAGCCGGTCCAAGGCGGTGCTGATTGGGGGGACCCTGCTGGTGCTGGCCCGTTGCAGGCACAGCCTACGCAGCCATCCCAACCGGCGGGGCCTCCGGCCGACACCAATGGGCAGATCCCTTCGTACCGTCCAGCGCCGCTCTACGGTGCCTATGCACCTTCGGGACAGCAGCCGCAGCAGGGCCAGCCATCAGCGCAGGGGACCGACCCGGAATCCGACCAGGCACGTGGTAAAGGTTTCATTTTCGGCCATCATTCTTCCTCTGGCGAACAGCCCACGGTCGACGGTCAGCAGGGGCAGGAGGGCCGTCCTACGGTTCCCGTTTTCGGTTCATTCGGTCAGCAGGGCCAGCCGGGTTCAGGTGAGCAGCAGGCCAATGGGTATGGAACTCCCGGCGCCTTCCCTCCCGCCGGCAACCAGCCTGGGCAGCAGCCCCAGCCCGGCGGCAATCGTCCCTTTGCGCCGCAACCTACGCCCGGCCAGCCCCGGTATGTGCTCACTGCGGTTATTGCGGCGGTCGTGGCGGCGGCCCTGATGCTGGCTCTGGGCTGGGCGGCCATTACAAATGGTTGGGTTTCAGTGCCTTCTTCCTCTTCCTTGGGTTCGGTATCCTCCGACAGCTCCGGCCAGGGTTCGGCCAAGGTTCCGGACGGCAAGGCCCCTGACTGGCAGACCGTGGTCAAGGCCGTCTCCGGTTCCGTAGTCTCCATCCAGGTGCAGGTCAAGGACGGTGTAGGCGCCGGTTCAGGGGCAATCCTGGATGAACAGGGCCATATCGTGACCAACAACCATGTGGTTTCGGGCGCCCAGAAGATCCAGGTGACCCTGTCCAACGGTCAGATCTACTCGGCCCAGGTGGTCGGCACCGACTCCACCGCCGATCTGGCGGTCATCAAGCTGGACAATCCCCCCAAGGATTTGAAGCCTGCCCAGTTCGCCGATTCAAGCAAGCTGGCCGTGGGCGAGAACGTCATGGCAATCGGCAATCCGTTGGGCTATGACAACACGGCCACGACGGGTATTGTTTCCGCCCTTGACCGCCCGGTCTCGGTCATGGATGAATCCGGCGGAACCCCTGTGGTCACGAACGCGATCCAGTTGGATGCGGCCATCAACCCAGGCAATTCGGGTGGGCCCACCTTCAATGTCGCCGGTCAGGTCGTGGGCATTAACTCCTCGATCGCCTCGACGGCAAACTCCAAGTCACAGGCGGGTTCGATCGGCATAGGCTTCGCCATTCCGTCCAACCTGGCCAAGCGTATCGCCAATGAGATCATCAAGGACGGCAAGGTCAAGCATGTGGCCCTGGGCATCACGATCCAGTCCGGTACCGCTGAGGCGGACGGCGTCACACGAGGCGGCGCTAAGGTCATGAAGGTCACTTCAGGCTCCCCGGCTGACAAGGCGGGGATCAAGGAAGGCGACGTAATCGTGGCCTTCAATGACCACGCGGTCAACAACAACTACTCACTCCTTGGATATGTGCGGGCGGCCGAGTTCGGCTCCAAGGCCAAGATCACGGTCGTGCGTTCCGGCAAGGCCCTGGATCTGAATGTCATCCTCGACCAGGAGGAGCAGGCGGTCAACGGCACACCCAGGTCAGACTCAAATGGGCGCAGCAAGAAGAAGCAGGGTGATTCGGGGTCCGGCGGTTCGGATGGCTCGGATGGCTCGGGGGATGACGACCCCTTTGGCTTCCTCTTCGGAGGCCAATGATCGGTGAATAGAAGGGAATGAGGGGGTAAGGAATCGAGGATCGGTGGTCACGCGGCCGGTGATTCTCCGGTCCCGGCGGTGGGCGGGGCGGCAAGGTCGGGCGGAATCCGGCTGGCCGCCCCGCCCTTCCGTATGAGGCCGCGGCAGGTGAAGATTCAGTCGCACTCAGGGAAAGTGACAAGGTTGGCATTTGGGGCTGTATGGCTGAGCTGCTAGGATTATATTCAGAATGTCGGTAGTGGCATGCCTGCTGGTCCCAGTGGTGGGTCCGCCTGGCAGCGGGCCGGCAGCTGGTGAGCAGGCTTCGGGGGAGCTCCTGGTGGGGGCCAGGGGTGCATGGGATTTCAGGTTGAAGAAGGGTGTGACATGCGCGAGCATTCACTGCGTTGGTGGACCAGGGGCAAGGCCCGGCTGGTGGCGTTCCTGGCGTTCGCTGTGGCTTTGTTGATGGTGGCGGCGGTCATGCCGCCCGCGCACGCCGACACATCGACGTACACCTCCGAGGATGAATTCATTGCCGGTACTACAGCTGAACAGTCGCACCCCGCGAAACTGACCGTGACAAAGCTGCTTACCCTGACTCAGGGCTTCAAGGCCACGGGTTCGGTCCAGGACAAGAACAGTCCCAATATTCCGGCCAATCAGGTTGCCAAGGACGTGCCTTTCAAGCTGACCTTTGTCACCCCGAACGGCGTGACCCCAGGCAATATGAAGCCCGACCAGGAGCGCACTTTCACTCGTGGTATAACGTATGTGGGCAAGACCAATAGTTCAGGTGTCATCCAAAACGGTGGCAGTGGCATTGGCTACTGGCACACCGGCAGCTACGATGACACAAGAAGTGTGGCCTCCTTTCCCATCGGCTATTATCTGTTGGAAGAGGTCACGGGTGACAGTAGCGGCAACCCCTACACCAATCCGTCCAACGACTTGTTCGACCCGACTTATGCACCTGCCGAAAAGGCCATTTTCGACTTGCCTTACCGTGCCACCAACACCACCAACCCGTCCGGTGGTGGCGCCCCAACGTCCACGGACGGTTTCGTCTACAATCTCCACGTTTACCCAAAGAACGTGAATTACTCCCAGCTGTCCAAGCGAGTTGTAGCGGTGTGCCAGCCAAACAGCGTGGGGGGTGGAACCGGATATTGTAGTGGTACGGGACCTGAACGACCGGGGAAAGTCGCACAGGATGGAGACGATGTCATTTGGGAGATAACGCAAAAGCTTTACGATGGTAATAGTGATCCAGCCGGAGCATTAAATAACGACAGTAAATTAGATTTGTCGGAGATACGTGCAGTTACAAATACTGCAACTACAGTCTTGAAAATCGCTGACAGGTTTCCAAGAAACGTGGCCCTAGATTCTGGTTACGGATCTGGGCGCGGAGTGACAAGGACGTTATCGTGGAAAGAGAATGGGGTTCAACATGCCGCTGTGAATGACACTAGTACTGCGGCTTTGAATTCTATGTCAAACGCTGGGAATGTTGCCCGTATTGGAGGGGCAGCCGGTAGTATGTTCCCCTCCTTCGTTATGAGCCCCAATTACATTGCAGTAGAGTGGAAAGGCGGGTCCAATAACGCACTGGGGACATTGGCAGGTAACTATCGGCCTGGTGTTACATATACAGATATAAAGCTGACACTTACAGTAAGGACAACCATGCTGTATGGGTCAGGTGATAGTACCAATGACAGTCCATTAGGCTGGGATAGTAACATTGCAGCCTCTGATAACATAGATAACCTTCGTGCAGGCACAAAGAGTTTTAAAGCTGTAGCGTCTCTGGCAACTCCGAGCGTCCAGTTTGTCAAGACAAACAAGAGAGACGATACGCACCCTCTCAAAGGTGTAAGCGGAGCAGTGTTCTACTTAATCAAGCATGACGGCGATAAAACAAAGTTTTTATATAACAATAGGTCTGGTATTAGTGGTACTGCCCCGGGTTCGCAAAAATACATCAGTATGAGCGAGGTCGATGAAGTTAGGATCGAGAAACAAAAGATTGTTCAAGGTACCTCTAACTCCAAGGGTATAGTGACCTTTACGGGAATTCCTATTATCGATCCTTCCACCGGGAAAGTATATGATGATACCAGCAAACTTAAGTTTGACATGGTCGAGTACGAGAAGCCAAAATATAATAATCCGGCTAATCCAAGTGGGCCGATGCTTGACTACCAGGCTCCCTCGATTGCATATCAGACGATAGATTTCAGCCAGTATGCCGGCAAGTCAACGGTTGAGCTGGAGGCTGCTGGCTTGGGTGTTCCTGCGGATATGTCCAAATTAAATTTCAAGGATTATAAAACTCCCAATATGCCGACTGGCCCGACATCGCCATTTACGAATCTCAAGGGCGATCCCGTCACTTTAGGTGTTATGAACTGGCAGCAGGACCAGACGGATCCGGCCAAGGTCGGAGCGCTGCCACTTACCGGTGGCCGGGGCATCCTGCTCATGCTGATTGTGGGTTTGATCGTCATGCTGATCGGTCTCCTGGTCTCCAAGAGGCATGAGCGCCGCATGGCTCGCGGAGCCCACCGGGCCTGACCCGCTCCGCTCCTCTAATCCTGTCGGGCGTCCCCTGTTCATCGGGGGGCGCCCGACAGTCGTATTCACTCCAGACGCAGACAATCGGTGCGGGACTGATCTGTGACGGTCCGATGGCTATGGCAGCCCGTGTGTGCCGGGGCCGGGGTGGCCTGCTACAGTGGTAATCAGTGAGTGCCGTCGTCGGTGCTCCTTGCGGCCGCTACGGGTCGCTGGGGACGTCGCAGTCGGTAACGAGACAAGCAGCGGGGGAAGCTTCCAACCTAGTTGGGGGTCCGTCTGGGTCTAGGTTGGAAGGTAGTGCTATGCGCGAGCATATGCTTGAGCTGTGGGGCAGAAACAAGGCGAAGGCCACGGGTCTGTTGGCCCTGGTGGTCGCCACCGGGATGATGCTGGCGGTTGTGCCGGCGGCCAATGCCGATACGGCAACGACGACCTATGACACTGCCGATGAATTTCTCGGTGGAGATGCTCCTGACAAGGCTGGCAAGCTGACCCTGACCAAGGTTTTGACGAAGGCTGCGGGGAAAAAGTCGACAGGCTCGGTCAGGGACGCTCCTACCAGTCCCAAATTAGGCGCGGGCGTGACCTTCGTCTTGACCCGTGTGACGCCAAAGGCTGGCCGTACCCCGGGTAGCATGGATCCGAAGACCGATAGCTATGTTCGGACCGGGACGGTATATAAGGGTAAGACCGATGCCCAGGGTCTGATCACCAATGGCGATTCGTCATCGGTCGGCGACGGCTTCTGGCGCGATTCAGCCGGAAACATAATCCCCGGGTTCCCGGTCGACAGCGCTAACCACTCAAGCTACTACTACCTGCTTGAGGAATCAGACATGGACAACCCCTATACTCGGCCGGACAACCCCCTGTTCAACCCTGCCTATACGAAGGCCGAGCCTTCCATCTTCGACCTGCCCTACCGTGCCACGAACGTGACCACCAATAGGGATGCTGCGGGAACCGTCACCTCCACCTCAAGCGAGGACGGCTTCGTCTATAACCTGCACATCTACCCCAAGAATGTGAACGAGTCCCAGATCGCCAAGGACGCGGTGAAGGTAACCGCTCCCGATGGGACCGCTCGACCCGGGAATCTGGCGCAGGTGGGTGACACGGTCACCTGGAAGGTCACGCAGAAACTCTACGACGATACGCGTGCAGGCGGGATGAACGGTGATGGGAGGATTCAACTCAGCGAGATTCGGGACGGCGGACGACCCGGCTTGTTCATGAAAGCCACCGACAGGGTGCCGGCTGCTTTGACATACGTAAACCAGCCGCCGCATCTGGATTTGTCCTGGACCGAGGACGGGACGCAGCATACCGAGGACATCACGACAGGCGGCTACGTCACTATCGATCCGCGCCCAGGCAGCGACGGGAATGTGAACAAACGCAGTGACAGTCTTCAGGGTACGGCCATGACGACAGGACCGGTCAAGGATATGCTGACTTTTCCCGACCTGGAGAAGAACTCGACTGTTCTCACCGTCAAATGGTATTCCAACTGGAACGGTAGAGGACTGGGGGAACTCGCAGGACATTACGATGCGGCCAAAACCTATACGGACATCAAACTGGAGCTCACATATGACACGAAAGTCAGTGGCTCGGATGATGGCGAGGCATCTCCCATGGGGCTACTGACCAACGCGATTGCATCGGACAACGCGGATAATGCCACGCATGATCCCTATTACGCGACGGCTTCAGTACCCACAGCCGGTCTGCAGTTCGCGAAGACGAACAAAAAGGACCAGAAGGATACGACGCTGAAAGGGCTGGCCGGCGCGGTCTTTCGTCTGACTCCCGTGGGAGACAAGACCAGATTCCTGGGCAGTGACGGTAAGTTCTACGCGGAAGGGGCGACCCTGCCCTCCGGTGTCACCGCCTTGGAGGCCACCTCGAATTCCAAGGGCGTCGTCAGCTTCGTAGGAGTGCCGATCGTGGACAGCGCCACCGGCAAGGTTTATGCGGATAGGAACAAGTTGCAGTTCGGGCTGCTTGAGGTCACGAAACCCAAGTACGACCCGACGGGCGGCACGAGTCCGACAACGGATTACCGGGCCCCCTCAATCGCATTCGGCACTGTGGATTTCAGCAAGTATCAGAGTGCTGAGCCGGGGACGCTGACTGAAGGCGCCGGAGCGGATATCGCAAAGCTGGACTTCAAGGACTATGCGACAAAGAACATGCCCACCGGTGACACGTCGCCATTCAAGAACATGCGTGGGGATGTGATTGGCAAGGGCCTGGTCAACTGGAGACAGGACCAGGAGGATCCGGCCAAGGTCGGCGCTTTACCGTTGACCGGCGGCCAGGGCATCCTGTTTATGCTGATTGTCGGTCTGCTTGTCATGTTCGCCGGTCTCGCGGCCTCGAAGTATCGCGAGCGCCGTCAATCCCATGCCATTCACCGCGCCTGATCAGGTCCAGGTGGCCCTATGCTTCCGCTGTGCGGGTGCTGATCGGGGTCTGCTCCAAGCCATCTGAAAGGGTGCTGGTCGGTTTCAAAGAGAACAGGATTGTTCCGCATGGGTTGTGATCGGTCATAAGGGGTTTGAAGCAGCATTCACGGTATCGGTCCGCTTTCAGTGGACCGGAACGTTTCGTAACTGGTGGTACACCGGTTTCGGAACACACCTGCCGCCTCGTCTGTAAGGGGATGAAGGCCTACGGTTGGGTGCATAATTGGTTGTATTGATTCATTGGTGAGTTGCCGGGCGTTCTTGGGGCGGCCGGCAACTTTTCATTGCCTTGCGGTTGGGTGGGGCTGCAGGGGTGTATCGGAGGAAGCATGAAGGAAGCCTTGGCCTTTGCCAGGCATGTGCCGTTGTTGGTGGTGACCATCGTCTGCGGGGCCGTCATGGGGCTGCTCTGGGGGTCCTATCAGCCCGTCGCCCATTGGATTGTAACGATTCTGGTGGCTGTGGCCCTGGTTGACACCCTCCGTGGCATGATTGACGACGTGCGCCACGGGCATGTGGGTGTCGATATCCTGGCCGTGGTCGCCATCCTTTCCACTCTGGCTGTCAAGGAATACTGGGCCGCTTGGGCCGTGGTTCTCATGGTCTACTCGGGAGCCGCCATAGAGCAGTATGCCCAATCCACAGCGTCTTCCAACCTGACCGCACTGGTGGCCGCGGCCCCGCAGACGGCCCACGTCATTCGTGGAGGCACGGGCCATGCGGCCGACTATTCGGACGGCGTAGCCAAGCTCCAGGACTCAAATTGGGGCACGGTAACAGTGGACAAAGTCCACTTGAACGACGTGTTGGTGGTTAAGCCGGGCGAGACCGTGCCCGTGGACGGTGAGCTGATCTCCAGCGAAGCCACGCTCGACCTGTCAAATATAAACGGCGAACCAGTGCCTCGGCAGATGGTGGCCGGTTCCCGGCTCATGTCGGGTGCGGTCAACGGTTCCACCACCTTCCTGATGGAGGCCACCCAGCTTTCACGTGATTCCCAATACCAGAGGATCCTGGAACTGGTACGCTCGGCCCAATCGTCACGCGCGGCCGTCGTGCGTACGGCAGACTTGCTGGCCGTGCCTTTCACGGTACTGGCCTTCATCATCGCCGGTGTGGCCTGGATTGTCTCAGGTGTGCCTACCCGTTTCGCCCAGGTGCTGGTGCTGGCCACACCCTGCCCCCTGCTGATCGCTGCGCCGGTGGCCTATATGGCCGGTTCCGGACGGCTGGCCAAGGCGGGTGTGCTCATCAAGACCCAAGACGTTATCGAGAACCTGGGACGCGTGTCTCATGTCTTCTTCGACAAGACCGGCACCCTGACCGTCAAGCGGCCGCGCGTGACCCGTATCGACAAACCCGCTCGTCCCAGCCTTGGGCTGGGTGAGCGGGAGATCCTGGCCATGGCTGGGGCCGTGGAGACCTATTCGGTCCACATTCTCTCCAATGGCATCACAGCGGCGGGAGACAGGGCCCGGCGGGAGCTTCAGCAAGAGGCGCGGGCCTCGGGTGATGACGATGCGCTCCCGCGTTTCCGGGCCGAGGGCGTCGCCGAGGACTCCGGGGAAGGGGTGCATGGGCGGGTCAATGGGCACCGTATTCGTGTAGGACGCTTCGACTATGTGACGGAGGCCGGCCGCAGTGTGGGTTCGGCCGGGAGTGCCGAGCATTTCGCCGAGCTGGCTCCCGACGAGATGGCCGCCTATGTGACGGTCGATGGCCAACTGGCCGGCAGGATCGTGATGAAGGACGTGCCCCGCGAGGATGCCGCCCAGACCATAGCCGTCCTGCGTGCCATGGGGGTCAACCGCCTGTCGATGCTGACCGGTGACAAGATGGATTCAGCACGAATCATCGCTGACCAGGTGGGTATCCAGGATGTGCA
This sequence comes from Bifidobacterium xylocopae, assembly GCF_003315615.1. Lineage (GTDB taxonomy): Bacteria > Actinomycetota > Actinomycetes > Actinomycetales > Bifidobacteriaceae > Bombiscardovia > Bombiscardovia xylocopae. The sequence goes on along the minus strand of NZ_PDCH01000003.1, from coordinate 27,697 downwards.
CGCCGGGCTCTACCCCGAAGGCAAGGCTCAGATCATCGCCGAAGCCTCCCGACGGGACCCGGGAAGGCAACCCTGGTGGGACCGCTGGCTGACCCGCTTCATCGGCGAATCCGTGACGAAGACCATCACCATGATGGTGGGGGACGGAGTGAACGACGCGCCGGTCCTGGCCGCTGCGGATGTGGGGCTCGCCATCACCGACGGCTCCACGACCGCCGCCTCCGAATCCGCCCAGGCCGTCATCATGAAGGACGACATCGCCTGTGTGCCACGCGCGATCGCCATCGCTCGTCGTACCAAGCGGGTCATGCTGCAGGCTGTGGTGGTGGGCTTGGGTTTGGCGACCCTGGGCATGCTGGCCGCCGCTTTCAACCTTATTCCGGTTGTGGTCGGCGCTTTTGCCCAGGAGGCGATCGACGTGGTATCCATCCTGTGGGCTCTGTCCGCCTTGATGGACAAGGACTGAAGGCGATCCGGACAGCGCTACGGGCGGACTGTGGTCTGTTGCAAGCTGAGGCTTTGCGATAGGCTGTAGGGCATGAGCGCAAGCATGAACCAGAACGATTCCTACACCTCCGGACGTCTGAAAGTGGCCGTGGTCGGTGCGGGACCAGCAGGTGTGTATGCCTCCGACATCCTCCTGCGGCAGCTGAAGGAGAAAGGTGAGGAGCTGGGTCTGGGCATCGACGCACGCATCGACATTTTCGAGAAGCTTCCCGTGCCCTTCGGGCTGGTGCGCTACGGCGTGGCCCCCGACCACCCCAGCATCAAATACATCGCCGGCGCCCTGGAGAAGACCCTGGCCAACCCCGCCCTTCACCTGTACGCGGATGTGGAGTTCGGCAAGGACATCACGCTGGACGAGCTGGAAGAACGGTACGATGTGGTGCTCTTCGCCACCGGAGCCACCGCTGACCGCCCGCTGGAGATCGAGGGGCATGGTCTGAAGGGCGTGTATGGGGCTGCGCGCTTTGTGGAGTGGTATGACGGCTATCCTTCCGCACCACGTGAGTGGCCCCTGGAGGCCGGGCAGGTGGCCGTGATCGGCGGCGGAAATGTAGCCATGGACGTGGCACGCATCCTGATGCGCCGAGCTGATGACCTCCTGCCTACCGACATTCCCGATAATGTCTACGAAGGCATCAAAGGCAACAGGGCGCGTGAGCTGCACATGTTCGTCCGCCGCGGACCGGCGCAGGCCAAGTTCGCGGTACAGGAGCTGCGTGAATTGGAGAAGCTGCCGGGCGTGCAGATTGTCGTCGACCAGGACGACTTCGATCTGGATGAAGAGACGATTGAAAAAGCCGGCGAGGACAAGCTGACCCGGCAGATGCTGGGGGAGCTCTACGCTATTCGGGACATGTCCGCGGACATGGAGGATGAAGGCGGTACCGACTTTGAAGGTAAGCCCGCTGACCGCAAATACTACATCCACTTCTATCAGATGCCGGCCGCCATCATCGGACAGGACGGCAGGGTGAGCGGGATCCGCGTTGAGCATACGCGCGTGGACCCGGACGGTAACATGAGTGGGACCGGGGAATACACCGAGTATCCGGTGCAGGCGGTCTACCACGCCATCGGCTACAAACCCGCTGAAGTGGCGGGGATTCCGTATGATTTCGACGCCTATACCCTGGCAAATAAGGGCGGCCGCCTCTACAGCGCCCCAGCTGATGAGGGCGGCCGGCCAATCGCTCGCCTGTATGCGACCGGTTGGGCCAAGCGTGGTCCGGTGGGGCTGATTGGCTCCACCAAGTCCGACGCTTTGGAGACCATCTCGAACATGCTCGCGGATTTGGCCGCCACTCCCTCGCGTGGGCGCCTGGCACCGGACCGGTCCGAGGATTCGACCGACAAGCTACTGGCCTCTAAGGGCGTGCACCCAATCGATTTCGCCGGCTGGAAGAAGGTCGATGCCTACGAGCGATCCGAGGGAGCCAAGGTCGGTCGCGAACGCATCAAGGCCATCGACCCGGACCACCTGCGCCACCTGGCCCTGGATTGAAGTGGGGATATATACAGGCTGTTGCTTTCGCGGACCGCAGCCGGAATCGTCGGTACTCGACGTGCTGATAGTATGGGAATCTATTTTCGATCGCCGGCTGGGGCTGCCGCAGGATCTCTTTCATGATAGGCATGCGCGGAAAGTAGTGGGAGAGGAACATAAACGTGAACTGCAAACACTGTGGGGGCGCCCGCTTCCTGCGGATTGTGGCCGTGGGGGCTACCGTACTCAGTTTGCTTGGCCTGATGTTCCTTCCCGCCCCTTTCAAAGCCGTGTCGCTTGGTTCGCCGGGTCAAACGGATACATGCATACCTAATACGAGTACATTCGCCGACTGTTTTTCCGATAACCCTAGGCTTATGGGCTTCCTGATGGCGTTCTTCTTCCATGTGACCCCAGTGGCGGATGAGATCCCTGAAGGACGACAGCATATTTTTACCGACTGGATGGCGAAGTCCACATACATCGGGACCATAGTCGTTGGCGACGATTTGAAAGTCACAGATTTGAAGGGTATTGAGCGTTTCCAGGAGCTCGATACCTTGGATATGCGGTTGCAACGGATCACGGACATCAGTCCCCTCGCGGACTTGCCCAAACTCAAACTGCTCCTGTTGAGCGGTAACCGAATCAGCGATGTGAAGCCTTTCGCGAAATTCAAGAGTCTGCCGTCATTGAGCAGCGTGCGTTTGGGGTCCAACTGGATACGGGATGCGACTCCTCTGGTCGAACTGGCACGTGCCGGCAAGTTCAGCCCAGATATGCAAATAGGTGGGACGATCATCGCTTCAGGCGGTCGCCGGCCTTCCGGAATCGATATGTCCAATCAGGGCAGTATCGGATATGAAGCATATATGCCCAATGAAAGGCCTTTATACCCGGAAGACCCGGCACCTTGGGGAAGGTTCCCGCCCATGCTGGTTGTTCCAGGGCATAACGATCAGGCCTTGGAAATACCGACCCCGCTGTTCACTCTCGATGCCGACTCTCCCGATGCGAACGGCAAATACCTGAACTGCGCGACCCAGCCGGGCAACGGTGTTTGGAATCTGAATTCGCCGACCACGCGTTGGGAGCCTCCCCTGGCTGTGACCGACTATACGGTCACTTGTGGGAATAACGGTGATGGTGCAGCAGCCAACATCCTTGATGGATCTGGGAACAGAATTGGACGATTCGGCGGGGTTGTGCGGCGTAAGACGGCTTTAGGCTGGATGGTCACGCTTCATTACGGCGATGGGCGTGCCGATAAGGAGAATCGCTTGCCCCAGGGGACCCGATTCGACAAGCCTGGTGATCCGCAAAGGGACGGCTACCGATTCCAGGGTTGGTCGACCGATCAGCAGGGGCAAAACCCATATGATTTCAGTAATGTGGTACGTGGCAATATTGACTTGTATGCGCAATGGGAGCCAGTCCTGACTGTCCCTTATGCGGGGTCCAGGCCGGTAATGCGATGGGCCGGCGAGGCATTGGTCTTTCTGTCTGTTGCCTGCGGTCTGTTGCGGGGGGCTCAGAAACGGGGCGGCTTTCGTCGGCGGCCCGAATGGCAAAGGGTGCCGTAACCCGCTGAATCCCGGGCTTGCCCGCGGCTGAACTTCACGGCGGTCAGCTAGAGTGCTGTGTATGGACGGCAAGCTGAAGGTGCATGGGCACTACAACGGACTGAAGACGACGCTGCTCTTTGCAATCATGTGGGGCATCATCATGCTGATCTGGGCCCTGACCGGTGCGCGCTCGGGCACGCTGGGCGTCTATATCCTGATCGGCCTGGCCACCACGTTCGCCTCTTACTGGTTCTCCGATCGCATCGCGATTGCATCCATGCATGCACAGCCGGTCTCCGAGCGAGAGGCACCCGGGCTCTATCGTATCGTGCGCGAGCTTTCGCAACGGGCCGGCAAACCCATGCCGCGCATCTACATAGCACCCACCGAGTCGCCCAACGCCTTCGCGACCGGGCGCAACGAGCGGCATGCGGCGGTCTGCTGCACCCAGGGAATCCTGCGGATGCTGGACGAGCGGGAGGTCCGCGGGGTGCTGGGCCACGAGCTCATGCATGTCTACAATCACGACATTCTCACCTCCGCGGTTGCTTCCGCCATGGCGACGGTCATCACCTACCTGGGCTATTCGCTCATGTACTTCGGCGGCGGAGATAGCCGTGACCGGGATTCCGGTTCAGGCGGTCTCGGAATCATCGGGGTGCTCGTCTCGTCAATCCTGGCGCCACTGGGTGCCTCATTGATTCAGATGGCCATCTCCCGCACCCGCGAGTTCGACGCGGACGAGGATGGCAGCCGTTTGACCGGTGATCCTGCGGCGCTGGCATCCGCTCTGAACAAGATCACCGCCGGCGTTGAGTACTCACCCATGCCCAAGACCGCTGGTACCCAGTCCGCCGCGGCGCTGATGATAGCAAACCCATTCTCCTCAGAGGGCTTCAGCCGCCTCTTCTCGACCCATCCTCCGACCGCCGATCGTATATCCCGCCTGATGCAAATGGCTCAGGAGATGCAACTGTCCCAGGGGCAGCAGCCCGCCGGCCGGGTCGGACGCTGAAGCCTGGAGACTCAGTCGCTGACGGTTTACTGGTGATTGTCATGCAATGCGGCGGCCGGCGCAGATGATGGTCCGGGTGGTCCAGGTGGTCGGATCCAGCAGGAGAAGGTCGGCAGCATAGCCGGGTGCCAGCAGGCCCAATGGGGTGCCGGTGAGCGGGTTGGGGCGGTCAAGGCCCAGCGCCCTTGCCGGCGTCAGCGTGGCAGCCTCGACCGCCTCGGCTTCGCCCAGGCCGATGACCTGCACCGCGCGACGGACCGCGACGTCCAGGGTGAGCGTGGAGCCGGCGATGGCACCGTTTGATGCCAAGCGGGCGTGGCCGTCCCTGACCTCCACGTTCAGAGAGCCCAGCTTGTAGGCCCCGTCGCGGCAGCCGGTGGCCTCCATGGCATCGGTGACCAGCGCAATCCGGTGGGGAAAGAGCCGGAAGGCCAGACGGACCGCTGGGTCCTGCACGTGGAAGCCGTCGTTGATGAGCTCGGTCGTGACGCGCGGGTCCTCCATGGCGGCTGGAATTGGGCCTGGCGCGCGGTGGTGGATGCCGTTCATGGCGTTGAAGATATGGGTCAGGATGCGGGCGCCTGCGTCGAAAGCCCGGCGCGTCTGTCCATAATCGGCGTCGCAGTGTCCCACCGCTGGTACGACACCGGCCTTGGCCAGCCGGCCGATGGCCGCGATGCCGTGGGGCCGCTCGGGGGCGATGGTCACCTGTCTGATGCAGCCGTCCGCGGCTTCCAACAAGTGGTCAAGCGCAGCGGGCTCGGGGTTGCGCAGACATGCCGGATCGTGCGCGCCCTTGCGGCTTGGCGCGATGAACGGGCCCTCCAAGTGGGCGCCGAGGACGTCGGGGCGCTCGTTCACGGTTTGGCGTACCTGCCTGAGGTTGGCGGCCATCACTTCCAGAGGGTTCGTAATCAGGCTGAGCACCTGCCTGGTGCTGCCATGGAGCATGTGGCCGGCGCGGGCTGTACGGATCCCCTCCACGCCGTCGTCGAAGGAGGCCTGCCAGGAGCCGTGCGAATGGATGTCGATAAAACCGGGAGTCAGGAGGCGGCCGTCCGCATCTACGAAAGCACAACCACCCCTCTGTCGGGCCAGCGGTACGTCGGTGGAAAGACCTCTGCCGGATTCGTTCGCGATGGTCGTCGGGGGAAGGGAGGGCAGTCCAAGTCCCCGTATGGCTGAATCCAGGTTGTCCTGCCCATGGCCGACGGATTGGATCACCCCGTCAGCGGTTATGACCCAAGCCTGGTCCAGCGGGCCGCGCGCGTCAACCAGCCTGGCGTTATGAACGATGACGGGTCGGGCTGGTGCTCGCAGGGCCGCCTCAACCTGCTTGGCTTTATCCTCGAACGATGTCCCTGCCATGATTCTGCCCTCTCCGGCTTGTCAAGCCGCTATATCGGCAAACTTATACTTCCAGGCTATTCTCCGGCTTCGAACGCCATCACGACTGCTGAGCTGGCTGCTGTGAATGGCGTGCGTTCAGATGCTCTGCCAGGATGGCTTGTTGGCATAGGCCCACTTGTAGTAATCACGGTTGCGGAGGCGTGAGGCCGCGGCTTCGTCGATGATGACGGTCGCATGCGGGTGCAGCTGGAGGGCCGATGCCGGGCAGAAGGAGGAGATGCCGCCTTCCACGGTCTCAGCCACCGCCTCCGCTTTACCGGCGCCGAACGCAAGCAGGACCAACTGACGGGCCTTGAGGATGGTGCCGATGCCCTGGGTGATGCAGTGAGTGGGTACCTGGTCGATGGCGCCGTCGAAAAAGCGGGCGTTGTCGATACGGGTCCGCTCGGTCAGCGTCTTGATGCGCGTGCCCGAGGCCAGTGACGACCCCGGTTCGTTGAAACCGATGTGCCCATCGGTGCCGATGCCCAGGATCTGCAGGTCCACGCCCCCGGCCGCCTCGATTGCCGCGTCATATTCGTGGCCGGCATCGGCGATGGTCTCCAGGTTGCCGTTGGGCACATGCACCTTGGCCGGGTCCAAGCCCAGGGGTTCGATGACCGTGCGCTCAATGGTGGACCGGTAGGACTGGGGGTGCCTGGGATCCAGACCTGCGTACTCGTCCAGGGCGAAGCCGCGCACCCGGGAGACATCGATGCCGTCATCCTTGACTCTCGCTGCCAGTGCCTGGTAGGCGGCCAGGGGGCTGGAGCCGGTGGCTAGGCCCAATACGCAGTCGGGCTTGGTCCGGATGAGATTGGCGGCGCAATCGGCGTAGATGCGGCCGGCTTCGTCCTCGGATTCGGTGATGATCACTTCAGCCATGGTGTTCTCCTTGTATCTTGTCCCTGCTGCTACCGTTGGGGCCTCGGGCGGGGGGTTCGCGTACGCGTTCCGTTTTTTCGGGGGGGGGGGGCATCGCCTGCGAATTGGCGGCTGTGCTGTCGGTGGACCGGTCGGTGCTTACTGGGTCCGTTTCGACGGATCACGGTCATCGACCGCGCCGGCCAGGGCCGCACCGATGGCGCCGATGCGTCGGTCCGGTGCCGCCAGGCTTATCCGGTCTGGTAGGTCCTGGGATTTCACGAAGCCGCTGGCACGGCCTCGCCTCGCCAGTTCGGAGCGCACCAGCTCCAGCAGGGCTGGTCCGGTCCTGGTCACGCCCCCACCGAGGATGATGGCATCCGGGTCAAGGCTCACACCGACGATTTGCACTGCCGTTGCCATGCCGCCTATGGCCAGGTCCAGTGCCTCCTGGGCATCCGCCTGCCCCTGCCGGGCCTTGGCGATCATGTCCGGCAGGGGAGGGGTGGCATGGGGCCAGTGCGCTTGGATGGCCGAGCCGGAGGCTACAGTCTCCAGGCAGCCTCGTTGGCCGCATTTACATAGGAAACCGTGGGGTTCGACCGGTACATGTCCGATTTCGCCGGCGCATCCCGAAGCGCCATGGATGATGCGCCCATCGCGGATGATCGAAGCACCCAACCCGGTGCCCAGGTTGATGAAGGCCACGGAAGGCAGTCCCAACCCCCGACTGGCCCCCAGCGCGGCTGCATTCACGTCGTTTTCCACGCGGACGGGCATCCCGAGGGCCGACCGGGCTTGGGGGCCCAGGTCCATCCGCCTGATGGAGAGGTTGACCGCCTCCTTCACCTGGCCATGGGCGCTGTCCACCAGTCCGGGGATGCCTATCCCGAGACTGACGGTGGCTATGCCCCGGTCCTGGTGAACCAATCCAAGGAGCTTCCGGGCGACACGGACCACATCCTCCAGCACGGCTTCGTTGCCTTGGCGGCTGGCGGTCCGCCAGTGTGCGAGCGTCCGTCCGTCGGGTCCGATTGCCACGCCTTCGATCTTCGTGCCGCCTATGTCGATGCCCAGGCGCAGACCGTGCTTGCGCGCAAGCACGCCGGAATCCGACGCCGTGTCCGGTTGAAGTGCGTTCGTCATTGGTCCTCCCCGGATCGGTTTGCCATGTTCGTTGAGCATCGCAAACCGCTACTGCCATCGAGAGTAGCATTGATTAGTGAACTGGCCGGATTGTACCGAGTTCGCCGATTCGCGGTCTGCTCCGGTTCTCGCCACGGGATTTGAGCGAAATCGCCGTAAGCTGCTAGACTGATTAACCGTATGTGCGTTCGGCCGTCTGTGAATCGGCCGGATATGGCGCCATGCGGGCGTAGTTCATCGGTAGAATGGAAGCTTCCCAAGCTTCAGAGGCGGGTTCGACTCCCGTCGCCCGCTCCATGTGGAACATGGCAGTTTCCCCCAGACCCTGAGTTCGGTTTCCCTGATTGCCCATGTGTATTTTGAACAAGGGGAATGAGCCGGCATGCTGGGCGGGTGCGATTGCCCCGCCACGAATTGCCACTGGCCGCGCTGTCGGACTTGCCGGTGCAGAGTTCGATTCCTGTTTTCGCTCCGGTGATTCGGGCCACGACGTTGGCGGCGGGAACCCGACCCAGGTGTCGCCCGGGATTCCGTCCTGTGCTCGCCGGCCGCCTGTCGGCCGTACTCTAGAAGTGAGCAAGACCGATCACAACGGTCACAGGGAAAGGCGGTAACTGGATGGCGGATGATTTCGAATCCTTCAATACGGCTTTGGCCGGTGGGGCCCCGAATGGTCGCCCGCCGCGAGCCGGCCGAAGCCATGCCAATGGTTGGAGCCGGTGCGCAGGTGCCGCCGGCCTGCTGTCCGCTCTGGGAGGGGCGGGGCTGACCGTTGATGCAGTGGCGCCTGGCCGGATTCCAGGTTTCCAATCCGTCCGGCCGGCCGTATGGGTCGGACTCTCGGTAGGGTTTGCGGCCCTGAGCCTGCTGTTGGTTGTCCTGGCCCGCCTGCGGCCGTCAGCCCGGGGACGCCGTTCGGTCGGGGCTGCGGGTATCGTCCTGCTGGTCTGTGGTCTTCTGTTCACCGGTTGTGGCCTTCTTCTGGAGCGTTCCTTCCCGGAGGGTCTGATCAAGGCCCCGATACGTGACGAGGCGCCCGTGGATCAGCCCGATGCGATGGACCGGGGAATCGACAAGGCCGTCCGTCCTTGCACTGCGGGTTGGCAAAGCATGTCGGTCGGCGACTATCCGGGGGTGAGCGTGGTCCGCTACTGCAAGGATCCGTCTGTGGCTTGGGCCTCTTTCGACAACGGCTCAGCGGTATCCATTTACCGTGCACCGGTCCAGGGCAAGTTCAAGGAGCTGGTCAGCAAACGCGGAGGTGCCCAGGCGAATGCGGATTGGTGCCTGTTGAGCGGGGGCCGATGGATGGTGGTCGGACTGCGGGCGGATATGGTACGTCTGCAGGCGGCGTGGGGCGGGGAACTGGCTTCCATCGGCTGAATGTGCAAACGGATGCGCGGCCGGACCGTACGCACTATCGTGGGATGGTATGAGCATGGACAATGATGACGAGCCGGTCGCGCCCGGGGACGTGGGCGAGCCGCAGCATGTGGATGTAGTCAAGTATTCGCGTAAGGACGGCCGTTCCAACCTGCGTCGTCCCCTCTTCCTCCTCCTCCACGGATGGGGGTCCAATGAGGAGGACATTGCGAATCTGATGCGCTACGTGGCCCCCTATAACGATTATGCCTCCTTACGGGCGCCGATGACGGTGCCTGGCACGGAAGGCGGCATGTTCGGTCCCGGATACACCTGGTTCCACCGGTCCCTGCCCAAGGGCGAGGATTTGGACCGGGACGGGCTCGCGGCGGCGGAAGCCATTGACGCCTGGGTCAAGGCCAACCTGCCCGAGGACAGGGAGCTGGTCGTCATGGGCTTCTCCCAGGGGGGGATGCTGGCTGCACACCTGCTGCGGCTGAACCCGGAACGGTACCGGGCCGTGATCAGCCTTTCCGGTTTCCTGGCAGCCGGCGAAGTCCCGGGCAGCGCGCCTGCGGACGACCGGCTGGCCGCGATGGAGAAGCCGGTTTTCTACGGTTATGGTCAGGCCGACAAGGTAGTGCCGCCATACGAGGCGCGTGCCTTCGCCGCCTGGCTGGATGAACACACCTGGCTGCGCTCGCGCTCCTATGCAAGGCTGGATCACTCGGTCAGTCAGGCCGAGTTGGGTGATATCCGCCAATGGCTGGCCGACATCGATGTGACTTCCGGGCTCATGTGACCGACTGATGTCCGGCCACCGGGGCCGAGCTGAACCCGTAGCATCCCTGTCCGGTCCGACCGGGTCAGACCACGGAGTCGGTGTCCACCTGCATTACGTACACATTGCGACGCAGCTCACGGGCCTGGCCGCGGGAGATTTCGCCGGCCTCCACCATGTCCTGGACGACCGAGAGCTCCACCGCGTACCCCTCGCGCTTGACTTCCTCCACTGATTCGCTCATCTGCGACACCTCGCCGAATTCGGTCTTGCCTTCGGCCGAGGATTCGATCAGCTGGTGGTTGATGATGGTGGTCAGCAGGTCCTCGGTCTTGAACCGTCCCTTACCCAGCTCGGCGTAAAGCTGCTCGACCACGTGGTGGTTCAGGTCGGCCTGCAGCTGGCGGCCGGCGAGGAAGACCTCGTTCTCTGAGATCTTGGGGGTCATATGCCGCAGCCGGTGGACCAGGTGGCGCAGGAGCCCCTGTATCCGCCTGGCTACGATATGCCATCTCCACTTGAATTCGCTGCCTTGGTCCAGGTGGGCCAGAGAGTTGATGATGCGTTCCAGGATGAGGGACGCGGCTTGTTCGCGTGAATCCCGGGTGTACTTCTCGGCTCGTTCGGTCCCTGTCTCTTCCTGGTAATCCTTCTGGGCCGCGCCATCGGCTGCCTGTTCATCCGATTCGTCCTGTTCTTCTTTGCGCCGGATGCGGTCGAGTTCGTCTTCTATGTATGCGCGTTCCCACTGCAGGGTCTGCAGCTGCAGCGCCTGGGGTTCACGTGGATTGTACTGGCCGATCTGCGATTTGAGACGGGATATGCGCTGGTTGTACAGGGTGATGACATGCTGCACTGCCAAGCGGTTGGAGTCGTCCGCCCGGCTGGATAGTTCTTGGACCGTGCGACGAAGCACTTCGATGGATTTCTCCACCTTCGGCCGTTCAACATCGCGTTCCTGGGCCGGTGCCAGCAAGGGCAGGCCGAAATTGGCCAGCAGCAGGGTCACGATGATGACCCCGGCGGCCACGAAAATCAGTTCGTTGCGCATGGGGAAGGCGCCGCCCGATGCCAGCGTGAACGGGATGGTCAGCACCAGTGAGAGGGTGATTGTGCCCTTTGGGCCGCCGAAGGTCATGACCGCCGCCGAGCGCAGACGCCGCTTGTCCATGGGCACACGCCGGCCGGTGTCCGGGTCGGTGGCGAAGAAGAGGACACCTGTCACCCAGGCGAAGCGCACCACGATTACGGTCAGGGAGACCAGGGCGATCATGGCGAGCAGGGTAAGATTGTCCACCTTCCTGTCCCCCCAGGAGGTCAGGATCGCCGCAGGCAGGAGCATGCCCAGTATTACGAAGACAGCGCCGTTCAGGCAGAAGGAGAGTACCTTCCAGACCGACGTGGACACGATGTTGGTCTTGGAGGTGTTCGGCCCGATGCCGGTGTGGTCGAAGCGGACCAGCAGCCCGGTGGCCACGACGGCCAGGACGCCGGAGATGTGGAGCCAATTCTGGGCAACGAGATAAATCAGGAAGGGGAGGAAGAGCTCCAGGAGTATGCGTGTGGTCATGGTCTCCCAGCCCAGGCGGCGCGCGGTCTCGAAAGTCCAGTTGGTCAGCAGTCCCATAACAGCGCCAAAGGCAATGCCGCCGATGAAGGAGGCCAGGAAACTGCCCAGGGCATTCGACGGCGAGAAGGAGCCCGTCACTGCGGTCAGGATCGCGAATTGGAAGCCGATGACGCCGGTCGCATCATTGAAGAGCGATTCGCCGGCCAGGATGGAACGCTGCCGTTTGGTCAGGTCGGCGTCTTCGCCGATGGACGAGACCGCCACGGCGTCGGTGGGTCCGAGCGCCGCCCCCAGGGCCAGGGCTGCGGCCAGCGGATACATGGGCCACACCGCGTGCAGGAGCACGCCGACCATCAGCATGGTGAAGGCCGCCAGTCCGATGGCCAGTGAGAGCGAGAGGTTCAGGCTCTTGACCAGCTCGGCCTTGTCGATCGTGTGCGCCTCGTGGTACAGCAGGGGGGCGATGAACAGGACCATGAAAAGCTCGGGGTCCAACCGCATTGGCGCGAAGATGGGGAGGAGGGCCATGACAGCGCCGAGGACGATCTGCACCAGGGGGGTGGAGATGCGGGGGATGAACCGGCTGATGAATGAGGAGATGAGCACCGCCGCCATGATGCTGAGGATGAGGGTGAAAAGTTCCACTGGCCGCCTTCCCGCCGCCCGTCCTGGCCTACGGGCGCGCTGCAATGATGTTCGTATCCCCTCGGCCGTTCGAGAGCGTTGGTTCGCCCTGGCCGCATACGGTTCATCCGGTGAAGATATGGCTGGCATCGCGTGCCGGGCCTTACCGCCGCTTGGATAAGCTGGCAGAATACTCTTGTAATCATTATATGGAGGCGGGAATAAGCACTCAGCGAATTCGCTTGTTTCTTGCAGAAGCCTCATATTAGGCGAGACCAGCGAAACCGACCCAGAAAGGCCGGCGAAACCGATGCCGAACAACTCGATTAATTCATTGAACCAGCCAAGTCAACAAGCTGATTCCCGGATCTCATCCACAGCTGGTGCGGGCGCCGGACATGTCCGGGCCAATGAGCGGATGGACGCCAGCCAGGCCCAGACCAACCAGACCGCCGATTGGCACGCACTGGGTGTGGATGAAACCCTCGATGCCCTAAAGGCCGGCCCCCAGGGCCTGTCCTCAGCCGAAGCAGCGCGTCGTATGGATATATTCGGCCCCAACACCCTGGCCCAGGGCGAGTCCAAGTCCAAGTGGAAGCTCATCCTGGAGCAGTTCACCAGCCCCCTGATCGCGGTCCTGGTCGTCTGTGGTGTCATCACGGTATTCCTGGGGCACTATGTGGATGCAGGCGCTATCTTCCTGGTGCTCATCCTCAACGCCATCATAGGCTACGTGCAGGAGTCCAAGGCGGACAAGGCCGTGGAGGCGCTCACTTCCCTCGCTTCCCCCACAACGCGTGTTCTGCGCGATGGCGGCGCGGCCACCATCGATGCTTCCGACCTGGTCCCCGGCGACCTGGTTCTGCTTGAATCCGGTGACCGGGTACCCGCCGACCTGCGGCTGATTGACGCCATCCATCTCAAGGTCAACGAATCCATGCTCACCGGCGAGAGCGAGGATGCCCGCAAGGGTACCGAGCCGGTGGAGGAGGACGCGGCCCTGGGCGACCGGCGCAACGTCGCCTTCTCCGGCACCATGGTCACCTCCGGGCGTGGCCAGGGCGTGGTCGTGGCGACCGGCGGCGACACCGAGCTGGGCGAGATCAACGATCTCGTCCACGTCTCCAAGGGGCTCACCCCCCTGCAACGCATCCTCCACCGGGCCGAGACCGGCATCGCCATAGCTGTGATCCTCGTGGCCGTCTTCGTCTTCATCGGCGGAGCCATCATCGAGGGCGATCCAGCCCAGGCCTTCCTCTCCGCCGTCTCCCTGGTCGTGGCCTCCATGCCCGAGGCCCTTCCCATTGTGCTTACCGTGGCCATGGCCCTGGGCGTCTCCCGCATGGCCCAGTACAACGCCATCGTGCGTTCATTGCCGGCCGTGGAGACCCTGGGTTCCATCACCGTGATCGGCTCCGACAAGACCGGCACGCTCACCCAGAACCGCATGAGTGTGGAACAGGTGGCCTTCGGCGCCGGCCCTGCCTGGCAGCTCGCTGAAGTCACTTCGGACTCGACCCAGGCCGATGCCGCCGCAGCCCTGCTCAAGGCTGGCGCACTCACCAACGAGGCCCAGCGAACCATTGCCGAAGACGGCTCAACCGTATATTCGGGAGATGCTGTGGACGTGGCCATGGCCCGGGCCGCGGATGAGGCCGGCGTGGTCTCTCCCGTCGAACTCGAGTCGCCGATTGCCCTGCAGACCCCCTACGAACCCGAACTGCTGCACTCCATGACCATCCGCCGCAGTGCGGACGGCAGCCTGACCCAATACGTCAAGGGCGCCCCGGACGCGGTGATGGCCATGTGTGCCAGCATGCAGGACGTCTCCGGTCGGGCCATCCCGCTTGACACCGCCGCGGTCCACGAGGCATATGGACAGATGGGCCGCCAGGGCCTGCGTGTCATCGGCGTGGCCAGCCGCACCATCGATGCCAGCGATGACCTGCAATCCCATAAGCAGGCGCACGATATGACCTTCCTGGGGTTGGAAGGCATGCTGGACCCGCCCCGGGCGGGTGTGCGTGAGGCCATCGCCGACTGCGCCAAGGCCGGTATCCGTGTAATCATGATCACCGGAGACCATCCGGTCACAGCCGCCGCCATCGGCCGCCGTCTGGGTCTGGAGTCCACGGACCGGGCCCTGACCGGCTCCGAGATGCTGGGGATGAGCGACGAGGTGCTCGCCGCTCGTCTGCGTGAGACCTCGATTGCGGCCCGCGTCTCCCCACAGGACAAGCTGCGCATCGTGGAGACCCTGCAGAACGAAGGCGAAGTGGTTGCGGTCACCGGTGATGGAGTGAACGACGCCCCAGCGCTCAAGGCCGCTTCGGTGGGCATCGCCATGGGCGAGTCCGGCACCGATGTGGCGAGGGAAGCTTCGGACGTGGTGCTGACCGACGATAACTTCGTCACCATCACCCAGGCCGTGCGTCAGGGTCGCGTCACATTCAAGGCGATCCGTGGCTCCGCCTTCTTCCTGTTGGCGACGGCCGCGGCGGCAATGATTGCCGTGGGTGTGAACGTGATCGCGGACATGCCCCTGCTCTTCCTGCCACTGCAGATGTTGTGGATCAACTTCGTCACCAACGGCGTGCAGGACATCGCCCTGGGCTTCGAACCTGGTGACGGCGACGAGCTGGATTCACCTCCACGTTCGGGCTCTGAGGGTCTGCTGTCCAAGGTGCTGTGGTCCCGGGTTGCGGTGTGCGGCCTGTGGATGGCCACATGCGTGCTGGTGCTCTTCCATGTATCGCTCTCCCACGGCATGGGTCTGGCCCATGCGCGCACATTGGCCCTGACCCTGCTGGTCTTGTTCAACTTCTTCGTCGCCATGTCCGCGCGTTCGCAGACCAAGCTCATCGTCCAGCTCAATCCGCTGGATAATAAGTTCCTCCTCCTGGCTTCGCTGGTCGCGCTCGGTATCCACGCTGGCGGGATGTACTGGCCTCCGCTGGCGGGTGTCCTGGGTCTCGTGCCGTTGACGCTCGCCCAGTGGGGGCTGTGCCTGGCGGTCGGGCTCACCGTACTGGTATTCAGTGAGGGCGACAAGCTGATTCGCCAGCGTTTGGCCCGGCATGGCCACAGCCCCCGTTCTGCACTGCGTCACACCCGTCGTTCGATTGCGGCCATGCTTCGCTCGGGTCGCTGACCAGGGCGTAAGGGTTCCTCTCTCAAGGGCGCCGCCATTTTGTGGCGGCGCCCTTTTCGTATGTCCGTTTCCTTGCGGGTCTGTTATTGACATGCGCCTGGCCCCTGAGCGCAGCATGTGTCAAACTGGTGGCGTGAATGATTCGGATAGGGGCCAGAGGTGGCGGCAGGCCATGGACCAGGCCTTGGCCGAAGCGGCCCTGGCTGGTAAAGCGGGTGACGTGCCGGTGGGTGCGGTGATTCTGGGTCCGCACGGCCACACGCCTGTATCGCGTGGCCGCAACCGCCGTCAGGCCCGTGGTGACGCCCTGGCCCACGCGGAGGTCGAGGCCCTGCGTGCCGCGGGGTCCTGGAATCTGGAGGCCTGCACTTTGGTCGTCACTTTGGAGCCCTGTCCCATGTGTGCAGGAGCGGCGTTGGCAAGCCATGTCGGTCGTATCGTCTTTGGGGCCTGGGACCCCAAGTTGGGGGCCTGCGGTTCGGTCTGGGACCTGCCCCGTGACCCCCACATAGGCGCCAGCCCCGAGGTGGTCGGGGGCATTGAGGAGGAGCGCTGCGCCGCTGTGTTGAGCGGTTTCTTCGCCAAGCGCAGAGGCTGAGGGGCTGAAGCGGGCCGCATTGCTCGTCGGCAGACCCCCCCCCCCTCAGTGTGGCCGGTGCGCTGTATGCAAGCCAGGGGTGACCTTGGCCGCCGCATAGATGCTCCGTGCTACAACAATCATCAGATACAGGACGAACAGATAGGTTCCGGCGCGGGCGGAGACCGATCGTGCCGCCAGGCTGCCTAGCGGCGTGCTGACCGCTGCGGAGAAACCGACCAGCAGGCCGTTGCGCAGGTGGACCAGTCCCCGGCGCATATTGGCTGCGGTCCCAGATACGGAGCTGGGGAAGATGGCCAGCAGGGAGGTGCCCCGGGCGACAAGGTCGCTGGCGCCCATCATGGTCAGCGCCGGCACCGCCACCCCGCCTCCGCCCACACCCAGCAGACCCGAAAGCAAGCCGATCAGGATCCCGACGCCTATCGCTGTCAGACTGGATCCCAGCCCAGGTACGATCCTGGAATTGCGTTCAGGCACTCGCATGAGTTGTTCGGCGATGACCGAGCATAGGAAGATCACGTACAGCCAGCGCAGGGCCGCTTCCGGCAGTTTGTCCAGCAGCCAGGTCCCCACTTGTGTTCCTGCCACCGTTCCCAGGGTCAGCATCAACGCCGCCAGCCAGTCCACGTTACCCGCTGCCGCGTAGGATGCGACACCGGAGACGGACATCAGGATCATCGAAGCCAGGGAGGTGGCGGAAGCCTCCTTTTGGCTCAGACCCGCCCAGACGAGGGCGGGTACGATGATGGATCCGCCGCCCACGCCGAACAAGCCGGACAAGACCCCGGCCATCACCCCCACCAGCGCCAGAAGGCCGACCGTGCGCCAGTCCAGGGTCTCAAACCCAAGGATCGACAGGCCGCGTCGGTTCATGGCCCTCGGGGTTGGTGTCCCCCCTGGCCGCCTTTCGGCAGTCTTCCGATCGTCTTGCCGTGGTTCGTCGTTCACGGTTTCATGGTAAGTGTCCGCTGGACCTTGTCCGGGCATTGGATATGGCAGGGTCCAAGACCGGCTGAAAATGTGTCCATCATCTGGACATAGACCGCAGGACGGGTCAAGCTTCCGGCATACTGCCATATAACCGTCGGGTCTTCCAGCGCAGCGAATCATATGCGGCGCGCCCGCCGGCGGGTCTCGCCTAGGCGGCCTGGAGTCCAATGAAAGGGGCAGAACGATGAAGTATACGATGATCGGCGCTGGCGCAATGGGGTATCGGTACGGCGTTCTGCTGCAGGAAAAGACGGGGGCTCAGGTCGAGTACATTGACACCTGGCAGCCCAACATCGACGCCGTGCGCGCGAACGGGGGCGTCTATGTCTCGCGTGACCATGCGGATCGTCACCTGGTCCCGATTGATATTTACACGCCGGAGGAGTACGAGGGCGACCCCGATGTCTGGATGGTCTTCATGAAGCAGATGCAGCTGGAGGAGATGCTCAAGCGCTGCGCCCACCTGTTCAAGGACCATCAGGTGGTGTTCTCCGCCATGAACGGTTGGGGTCATTTCGAGAAAATCAACCAGTATTTCCCCGAGGATCACATCTACGGGGGGACCGCACTGGTGGCCACGGTCCTGAATGGTCCGGGCGACGTTGATTTCATGGGCAAGGCCGGAGCCGGCTCGATGGAGATGTGCGCCATGACCGAAGAGATCACGGATGTGGAGAAAGCGCTCGCGGCCGACTTCGAAAAGGCCGGTTTCAACCCGACCGTCACCCAGAATTTCCACGGCACCTGCCTGGCCAAGATCATCTTCAATTCGGTGGCGAATACGATCTGCACCATGTACCAGATCCGGATGGGCCAGTTCATCTCATACCCTGGTGCGCTGAAAATGGCTGGGCAACTGATTGACGAGGCCTATGACGCCTGCGAGCGCGCCGGATACCAGATGACCCGCTCACGGCAAGCGGAGGTGAAGGCGATAGAGATCTCCAGTCGTGAGACCAACCCTCTGCACTACCCTTCCATGTACCAGGATCTGACTGCCGGCCGCCCCACCGAGGTCGACTACATCAACGGGTATATCGCCCGCCTGGGGCGTGAGCATGACTATGTCTGCCGTACCCACGAGTTCCTGGTCGAGGGCGTCCACCTGGCCGAGCTTGCCTTCAAGATCCATCAGGAAGATGCCAGGCACTGAGGGGCTTGGGGCCTGACCGGGCGCTGTTCCCGGTCTCTGTGGGCGAACGTTCCCTGCGGCGGTAGAATCGAACCAGAGGGGGACGCTCGCCCATCTGCGTAAACGGGGCCGCGCCCTGCGCTAAATGCTGACGGGCCATGGACCTGCGATAGGCGCATGAACCGCCGGCGGGATAGGGGTCTTGTGTCACGTCTCATCATCGTCTCGAACCGGTTGCCCGTCTCCTTGGAATCGTCGGAGGATGGCTCATACTCATTACGGCAGAACATCGGGGGACTAGCGACAGCCATCGCGCCTTACCATAAGGCGCATCGTGACTGTCTGTGGATTGGTTGGTCCGGTGTGGACCCAGACCAGTACTCGGATGAGGAGCTGGACCGAATCCGTCAGGCCTACAAGGCGAATCGCTGCATTCCCATCTTCCTGAGCCAGGATGAGATCAACGGCTATTATGCGGGCTTCTCGAACAACACGCTATGGCCGCTTTTCCATGATTTCTCTCATGAGGCCCAGTTCAACCCGGGCGAGTGGGAGACCTACCGGAAGGTGAACATGCGGTTCGCCCAGGTGATCGAGCCCCTGGTCCTCAAGGGCGACACTATCTGGATCCAGGACTACCACCTGATGCTCCTGCCCAAGATGCTTCGCGAACGCTACCCGCAGGCGTCAATCGGCTGGTTCCTGCACGTGCCCTTCCCGTCGGCCGAGATTTTCCGGTCCCTGCCCTGGTGCAGGGAGATTCTTGAAGGGGTGTTGGGCGCAGATCTGGTCGGCTTCCACACCACTGATTTCGTCATGAGTTTCCTGGCTTCGGTCCACCGTCTGCTGCCGGAGCTGGCGGTCGACAGGGATGGTATGGTCCGGATGCCTGACGGCCATCGGGCCGCTGTGGATGCCTTCCCGATCGGTATCGACTACAACTTGTATGCGCGCACGGCGCGTTCTTCCTTGGCCCGGGCCATGCGACGGGGTATCGAGGAGTCGGCCGGCAAGAGCACCGGTCATCGTTACCGTTCGTCCGTTGCGGCCGAGGGTGATGCGGCCACAGAGGCCGGCAAGAGGGATGGTGCCTGGTGGAGCCGGCATAGGCTTGAGGAGCTCCCGGAGCTGACGTTAGCGCAGTCGGCGGCGTCCTCGATTGGGCAGAAGCAGAACAAGGTCATCGTATCGGTGGACCGGCTGGACTATACCAAGGGATTGCCCGAACGTCTCAAGGCGTTTGGCAGGATGTTGCAGAAGTACCCGGAGTGGACCGGTCATGTGACTTATTATCTGCTGGCGACCCCCTCGCGCGAGGATGTCGAGTCCTACCGTAGGCTCAAGGCTCAGGTGGACGAGTTGGTGGGTCAGATCAATGGCCGCTACTCCCTGCTCGCGTGGACCCCGATTCACTACATCACTCGTTCCTTGTCGATCAAACCGGTCTGCGGCATATATGCGGCCGGGGATGTGGCTTTGGTCACCCCGTTGCGGGATGGGATGAATCTGGTGGCCAAGGAGTACTTGGCCTGTCATGATGGCCGCGAGGGTTCCTTGGTCTTGTCCGACATGTGCGGGGCCGCTGACGAGCTGACCGATGCCTTCATCGTCAATCCCTACGACATCGATATGGTTTGCGAGGCGCTCCATGATGCCTTGGAGATCAGCCCGGAGGTCGCCCGATCACGAAACATCCGCATGCAGGCCCGTCTGAAGGTGCGTACCGCTTCGAACTGGTGCATGAGTTTCCTTGACACCCTCCGCCAGGTCAGCACACCTGGCATGACGGACCGACGCCTACGTATGGATACGCGCAACCAGATGGTGGACGAGTGGCAAAAAGCCAGCAATCGCCTTATCCTGTGCGACTATGACGGCACCCTGACGCCGCTGGTGCGCAATCCGGACCGAGCCAAACCCACTAAGGCCATCCGACAGATGCTCAGACAGGTGGGTTCGCAGGCGGGCGTGGACTTCTACCTGGTCTCGGGTCGTAGCCACGAGACCATGGAACAGTGGTTCTCCGACCTGCCAATCGGCCTGATCGCTGAACATGGTGCCTGGAGCAAATCAGTCAACGGCCCGGATGCAGGAATCTGGAAGCGGGCTCCGGGGCTGCCGGAGGCCGAGTCCTGGCAGCCATTGGTCAAACCGATCATGGAGGAGTCGGTCCAGCGGGTGCCCAAGTCCTTCGTCGAGGTCAAGGCCGATGCCCTGGCCTGGCATTACCGGATGAGTGACGCCAGGCTTGCCGAGCCGGAGCGCGACGCCCTGTCCTCACGGCTGCAGGAGGCGGTGGCCGGCAAGGGGCTGATGGTCATGCGTAACTCCAAGGTCCTTGAGGTCTGCCCGGTCGCCACCAGCAAGGGGCAGGCGGTCCTGCCCTGGATCACAGGGGGGCACTATGACTTCATGCTCTCCTTGGGCGATGACGCCACCGATGAAACCATGTTCGCTGTCATGCCCGATTCGGCCTGGTCCTTGAAGATCGGCACCGGTGCAACGAAGGCGCGCGCCCGTGTGCTGGGGCCAACGGCCGTCCAATTGCTGTTGCGCGACCTGGCGGCGGGCACCGCGGTAGGCGCTGAACCCCGTACCCGTACAGCCGGTGTACCCGGGGGGTTCGCCCAGGGTGAGTCCTGATTGCGTCGGGACCCGGTGGATGGTCAAAGTCATGGGCATTCCGGATTGCCGGAAGCTACGCATGTGATGCCTGGCTGTCCAAGACCTTGAGCTGCCAACCGTTCACTCTGTTGTAGCGACTGCAGTTGTTTCCGTGGGCAATCAGTTCACCCGTGCCGGCCTCTCCCACCTGGTTGCGCGGGTTTCAGCTCCCGCTGCCTCCTGCGGCCTGGGTTATCGTTTCGTCCACCAGCCGGGGCAGTGCCTCCTGGATGGGTTCGTGGATCAGCCGCTGCGCCAGTCCATCGTACTGGGTGTGTCCCATATTCATGATTGTCACCGGGACCCCGGCTTGGGCGGCGGCGGGAACGATTGATGCGGCGGGAAACACTTCCAGCGTGGAACCGATTACCCATAGTTCGTCCGCCTTGGTTGCCAGGTCCAGGCTTTTCTCCATGGCGCCGTCCGGTAGCGCCTCCCCGAAGTAGACCACATCGGTCTTGATGATTCCCCCGCAGGGCATGTTTCCTTCGTAAGGCAGCGCGCGCTTGCAGTGGGGGTCGCTCTCCTGATCCAGCCGTTCCATGATCACGGCTGTATCGTAGCCGGCCCCGCATTTCATGCAGTGGGATGTGCCGATGGTCCCGTGAAGGTTGACGATCAGGTCTGGTGAATTGCCTGCCTTCTCATGCAGGGCGTCGAAGTTCTGCGTGGCGAGCAGACTCAATAGCCCGGCCTGTTCCAGTCTGGCCAGAGCCAGGTGGGCTACACCGGGTTTGGCCTTCCATACTGGCGATTCCTTCTGCCAGCGCCAGGAGCGTTCTCGGGCTCGCTTGTCAGTGAGAAAGGCATCCAGGTCATAGACCTGCATCTGATCGGGGTGTTTGGTCCAGACGCCGTCCGGACCGCGGAAGTCGGGTATGCCCGCCGATGTTGAGATGCCGGCGCCAGTCAGGACCGCTATCTTTTTGGCTGTTCTATCAGTATCTGTGTTCATATTCCCGTCTTAGCATTGTTCGGTCGTCATGTGGGCCGAATCTCTTGAATGTCGCCGAGTATAGAATCCTCGGCTCCTGAGGAAGGCGCTGTCTGAGGCCGGATGAGACACGCCGAGTAATCGGCTTCAAATAGCGGATTTTGTAAACCAAAAAAGGGCGCAGCTTGCTTTTCCGCGCTTCTATGGGTAAGTTTATCTCTTGCCGCTTGGCACGCTGAATTCCTCCTCAGTATAGGACGTTTCGGTTGGTCAATGCAACTGTGGTTTGAGAACTCAATAGTGTGTTTGTACTGCTTATATAGTTTTTTGATTGTCAGTCTGATGCCTGCCCGGCGCGTTGTGCGTTGGGTGCACGGGAGTGCTTGATTGGTGTCGGGTTTTTTGTGTGGGCCTGCCATGGGATCCTTTCGGGGGTTTGGTGGTTGGCTCGTTTTTTGTCAGTTTTGTAAGGGCTTTGATTGGCCTTTTCACGGTTTTTTGTGGAGGGTTCGATTCTGGCTCAGGATGAACGCTGGCGGCGTGCTTAACACATGCAAGTCGAACGGGATCCAAGCAGCTTGCTGTTTGGTGAGAGTGGCGAACGGGTGAGTAATGCGTGACCGACCTGCCCCATGCTCCGGAATAGCTCCTGGAAACGGGTGGTAATGCCGGATGTTCCGCATCATCGCATGGTGGTGTGGGAAAGATTTATCGGCATGGGATGGGGTCGCGTCCTATCAGCTTGTTGGTGGGGTAACGGCCCACCAAGGCTTCGACGGGTAGCCGGCCTGAGAGGGTGACCGGCCACATTGGGACTGAGATACGGCCCAGACTCCTACGGGAGGCAGCAGTGGGGAATATTGCACAATGGGCGCAAGCCTGATGCAGCGACGCCGCGTGCGGGATGACGGCCTTCGGGTTGTAAACCGCTTTTAGCAGGGGGCAAGCCTTCGGGTGAGTGTACCTGTTGAATAAGCGCCGGCTAACTACGTGCCAGCAGCCGCGGTAATACGTAGGGCGCAAGCGTTATCCGGATTTATTGGGCGTAAAGGGCTCGTAGGCGGCTTGTCGCGTCCGGTGTGAAAGTCCACTGCTTAACGGTGGATCGGCGCCGGGTACGGGCAGGCTGGAGTGCGGCAGGGGAGACTGGAATTCCCGGTGTAACGGTGGAATGTGTAGATATCGGGAAGAACACCGATGGCGAAGGCAGGTCTCTGGGCCGTCACTGACGCTGAGGAGCGAAAGCGTGGGGAGCGAACAGGATTAGATACCCTGGTAGTCCACGCCGTAAACGGTGGATGCTGGATGTGGGGCCCGTTCCGCGGGTTCCGTGTCGGAGCTAACGCGTTAAGCATCCCGCCTGGGGAGTACGGCCGCAAGGCTAAAACTCAAAGAAATTGACGGGGGCCCGCACAAGCGGCGGAGCATGCGGATTAATTCGATGCAACGCGAAGAACCTTACCTGGGCTTGACATGTTCCCGACGGCCGCGGAGACGCGGCTTCCCTTCGGGGCGGGTTCACAGGTGGTGCATGGTCGTCGTCAGCTCGTGTCGTGAGATGTTGGGTTAAGTCCCGCAACGAGCGCAACCCTCGCCTCGTGTTGCCAGCGGGTCATGCCGGGAACTCACGAGGGACCGCCGGGGTTAACCCGGAGGAAGGTGGGGATGACGTCAGATCATCATGCCCCTTACGTCCAGGGCTTCACGCATGCTACAATGGCCGGTACAGCGGGATGCGACATGGCGACATGGAGCGGATCCCTGAAAACCGGTCTCAGTTCGGATCGGAGCCTGCAACCCGGCTCCGTGAAGGCGGAGTCGCTAGTAATCGCGGATCAGCAACGCCGCGGTGAATGCGTTCCCGGGCCTTGTACACACCGCCCGTCAAGTCATGAAAGTGGGTAGCGCCCGAAGCCGGTGGCCCAACCAGCCTAGCTGGGGGGAGCCGTCTAAGGTGGGACCCGTGATTGGGACTAAGTCGTAACAAGGTAGCCGTACCGGAAGGTGCGGCTGGATCACCTCCTTTCTACGGAGATTATGAAATCCCCTCCCCGTTCGGGTCTGGGGTCGTGGCCTGTGGCCGGTGCCGTGTGGTGCTGGTGCGTGGGCCGTTTCCACTGGTGCGGAAGCGATCATCTGACTGTTGTGGTGCAGGCATGCTGTTGGGTTCCCGGGCCGCTGTTCGCGGCGCCTGGGTGCCGTCCATGGCGCCGGTCCCCCTGTGGTGGGGTGTGCCGGGCGCGGTTGGTGCGGTGGTGGTTTGAGAACTGGATAGTGGACGCGAGCGATCATGGGCCTTTCGGGGTTCGTGGTTGCTGCATGATGTTCGCCGGGCCCTGTGAATGGGTCTGGTTGATCGTTTGATGTGTTTTGTTGTGATTGTGATTGTGTTGTGTGGTCGTCTGGTAGGCTATGGCGCCATGCCGGCGCGGTCGTCCCGGGTTCGTCCCGGGGTGGTTCGTGTCGCTGGTAAGGGCGTATGGTGGATGCCTTGGCAGACAGTACCGATGAAGGACGTGTGGGGCCGCGATAGGCCTCGGGGAGCCGCCGACAGGGCTTTGATCCGAGGATTTCCGAATGGGGCAACCCGCCACCCGTCATGGGGTGGCACCGCATTCGTGCGGGGGGTACGCAGGGAAGTGAAACATCTCAGTACCTGCAGGAGGAGATATTCCGTGAGTAGTGGCGAGCGAAAGCGGATGATGGCTAAACCCGTGCCGTGTGATACCCGTCGGGGGTTGCGGTATGGGTGTTGTGGGACGTTCCGTCCGGGTGCCGACGCGCCCGGCGGTGGTGATAAAACCGTGTGTGAGGCGAGCAGGATTGAATGCCTGGCCGTAGAGGGTGATGGCCCCGTAGCCGAACGCGCATGGTCCGCCGGTGGACGCTCCCGAGTAGCGCGGGACTCGTGGAATCCCGTGTGAATCCGCACCGACCGTGGTGTAAGCCTGAATATACCTGTCTGACCGATAGCGAACGAGTACCGTGAGGGAAAGGTGAAAAGCACCCCGGGAGGGGAGTGAAACAGTTTCTGAAACCGTGCGCTTACAAACCGTCGGAGCCTTTCGGGGTGACGGCGTGCCTATCGAAAAATGAGTCTGCGAGTCAGTGGTGCGTGGCGAGGCTAACCCGTGTGGGGCAGCCGTAGCGAAAGCGAGTCTGAAAAGGCGTTTGAGTCGCGTGCCCTGGACCCGAAGCGGGATGATCTAGCCCTGAGCAGGTTGAAGCGCGGGTAAGGCCGCGTGGAGGACCGAACCCACTTAGGTTGAAAACTGAGGGGATGACTTGGGGTTAGGGGTGAAAGGCCAATCAAATTCCGTGATAGCTGGTTCTCTCCGAAATGCATTTCGGTGCAGCGTCGCGTTGTGTGTCTGCCGGGGGTAGAGCTACCGGATGCCTGAGGGCCCTTGTGGGGTACCGAGGGCAGCCGAACTCCGAATACCGGTCAGGTGTATCGCGGCAGTGAGTCGGCGGGGGATAAGCTCCGTCGTCGAAAGGGAGACAGCCCAGACCGTCGTCTAAGGTCCCTAAGTGTGTGCTAAGTGGGAAAGGATGTGGAGTCGCATAGACAGCCAGGAGGTTGGCTCAGAAGCAGCCATCCTTGAAAGAGTGCGTAACAGCTCACTGGTCTAGTGGCTCCGCGCCGACAATGTAGCGGGGCTCAAGCACGCCACCGAAGACGCGGCAGCAGCCGTTCGGCTGTTGGGTAGGAGAGCGTTCCGCATGGGGTGAAGCGGCCGGGTGACCGTGTCGTGGACCGTGCGGAAGTGAGAATGCAGACATGAGTAGCGAAAGGCGGGTGACAATCCCGTCCGCTGGATGACCAAGGGTTCCAGGGCAACGTTCGTCGTCCCTGGGTGAGTCGGGTCCTAAGGCGAGGCCGACAGGCGTAGTCGAATGGATGAACGGGTCGATAGTCCCGTACCGATGCGAGCGCGTCAGGCTCGAACCGTTGAGGCCGTGTCTTTCACCGGCCCCGAGGCCGCTTTCGGGCGGCGGAGGGGCGGGTGGTTCATGGTGGATGCGGGGAGGGCAGCGCAGGAGTGACGCGATGGGAGAGCCGGGCCGCGGCGGTGGTAGTCCGTGGTCAAGCGTGCGGCGCGCCAGGCAGGCAAATCCGTCTGGCATGAGCGTGAGGCGTGATGATGGGGGGTCTTGTGCCCCGAATCCGGTGGTTCCCGTCGCCGAGAAAACCTTCGGCGTGAGTTCTCGCACCGCCCGTACCCCAAACCGACACAGGTGGTCAGGTAGAGCATACCAAAGCGATCGAGCGAATCCTGGTCAAGGAACTCGGCAAATTGCTCCCGTGCCTTCGGCATAAGGGAGACCCATGGCGGTGAAGGGGCTTGCCCCCGGAGCGGTTGTGGGTGGCACAGGCCAGGGGGTAGCGACTGTTTACCAAAAACACAGGTGCATGCGAAGGCGTAAGCCGCTGTATATGCACTGACGCCTGCCCGGTGCCGGAAGGTTAAGAGGATCCGTCATCCATTTCGGTGGTGAAGCGGTGAATTCAAGCCCCGGTAAACGGCGGTGGTAACTATAACCATCCTAAGGTAGCGAAATTCCTTGTCGGGTAAGTTCCGACCTGCACGAATGGCGTAACGACTTCCCCACTGTCTCGACCAGGAGCTCGGCGAAATTGCAGTACGAGTAAAGATGCTCGTTAAGCGCAGAAGGACGAAAAGACCCCGGGACCTTTACTATACCTTGGTATTGGTGTTAGGCAGCGACTGTGTAGGATAGGCGGGAGGCTTCGAAGCATGGGCGCCAGCCCGTGTGGAGCCGGAAATTGAAATACCGCTCTGTTGCTGTCTGGCTTCTAACCTCGGCCAGTGATCCTGGTCAGGGACAGTGCCTGGCGGGTAGTTTAACTGGGGCGGTTGCCTCCCAAAGAGTAACGGAGGCGCTCAACGGTCCCCTCAGCCCGGTTGGCAATCGGGTTTCGAGTGCAATCGCACAAGGGGGCTTGACTGCGAGAGCGACGGCTCGAGCAGGGACGAAAGTCGGAGATAGTGATCCGGTGCCGGCGTACGGACGCGGCATCGCTCAACGGATAAAAGGTACCCCGGGGATAACAGGCTGATCATTCCCAAGAGTCCATATCGACGGGATGGTTTGGCACCTCGATGTCGGCTCGTCGCATCCTGGGGCTGGAGCAGGTCCCAAGGGTTCGGCCGTTCGCCGATTAAAGCGGCACGCGAGCTGGGTTCAGAACGTCGTGAGACAGTTTGGTCTCTATCCTCTGCGCTCGTTGGAATCTTGAGGAGACCTGCCCATAGTACGAGAGGACCTGGGTGGACGAACCTCTGGTATGCCGGTTGTCGCGCCAGCGGCACGGCCGGTTGGCTACGTTCGGATGGGATAACCGCTGAAAGCATCTAAGCGGGAAGCCCCCTCCAAGATAAGGATTCCATGCGCCCTCCGGGGCGCGAGAGGCCCCATGTGGAACACGTGGTTGATAGGCCGGACGCGGACACCCCGCAAGGGGCGGAGCCGACCGGTACTAACGGCCGATGGCGACACTACACACCGCACCAACCCGAGGGTTGGGCCGGGGTGGCGTGGAGCCTACCGTTCAAGGGACGGCCGCGCACGCGGTCACGGTCCTTCACACGCATCCGATCATCAAGGAACATCATGCCCCACGCGTCCGCTAGCCGGTCCCCTGACCAGCACCATGGATCCCGCGGCCCGTCCGCGGGGGATAAGTGAATACAGGTTAAGTCTTTTTGCGGCGGCCATAGCCTGGGGGAGACGCCCGGTCCCATTCCGAACCCGGAAGCTAAGACCCAGCACGGCGATGGTACTGCACCCGGGAGGGTGTGGGAGAGTAGCACACCACCGCAAATCACACGTAAGGACGGGCCCGGAGAGCGAACGCTCCCCGGGCCCGCCCGCATACCACCACCACAAACACAGAGA
>NZ_PDCH01000029.1 GCF_003315615.1 Bifidobacterium xylocopae | reverse complement strand
ATCTTCGAGGAGCCGACACCACCATGCGCCACACCCGCACACGCCGCACCACCGCCACCGCACTGGCCATGACCCTCGCCATCGCCACCATCGGGGGGGGGGGGGCAGCCCGGCAGGCGCACGCCAACCCGCCCCTCAACCGCACACCCACCAGTGAAAGCGTAGACGGCTTCACCCTCTCCCCCACCAAGGGACCCGCCAACACGGCCGGCACCCACACCACAATCACCCCACCCGCCAGCGGCATCACCTTCACCCAGATCAGCGCAGGCAGCGACCACAGCCTCGCCATCGGCAGCGACGGCAACACCTACGCATGGGGATACAACAACGTCGGCCAGCTCGGCACCGGCACCGGCGGCCACCGCGACATCCCCGTGCGCGTGCGCACGCCGGCCGGCGTGCGCTTCACCCAGGTCAGCGCAGGAGGCGGCATATACGAGAGCCTCGGAAACGGTTTCAGCCTCGCCATCGGCGACGACGGGCACGCATACGGCTGGGGATGGAACCGCTACGGCCAGCTCGGCGACGGCACCAACACCGCCCGCAACACGCCCGTGCGCGTGACCGACCCGGCCCCCGACACGACCTGGAGGACCATCAGCGCAGGCGAGGACCACAGCCTCGCCATAGACAACCACGGACACGCCTACAGCTGGGGATTCAACCGGACGGGCCGTCTCGGCAACGGCAGCGACGACTTCTCCGCCTACTACACGCCCGCGCGCGTCAAGGACCCGGCAGGCCAACCCGACACCACCTGGAGGGCCATCAGCGCTGGCGGGCAGCACAGCCTCGGCATCGACAGCAACGGACACGCATACGGCTGGGGATTCAACCAGTACGGCGAGGTCGGCGACGGTAGCGACATCCACAAGTTCGCGCCCGTGCGCGTGACCGACCCGGCCCCCGGCACCACCTGGACCGCCATCAGCGCAGGCGACAACCACAGCCTCGGCATCGACAACCAGGGACACGCATACTTCTGGGGAAACTACCAGAACACGCCCGTGCGCTTGACCGGCCCGACCCCCAACACCACCTGGACCGCCATCAGCGCAGGCGACGGGCGCAGCCTCGGCATCGACAGCAACGGACACGCATACGACTTGTCCTTCTTGAATCAGCCCGCCCAACCCACCGACCCCACCTGCAGGGCCATCAGCGCAGGCAAGTACTACAGCCTCGTCCTCGACAGCCAGGGACACATATACAGCTGGGGAAGCAACCGGTACGGCCAGCTCGGCAACGGCCGCCACGGAACCAACCCACCCGCATATGACAACGCCGACAGCGTGGTCATGGTGCGGGTGGCGACGCCCCGGTACACCATCACCGGCGCCGCCGTGGACGGCACCCCCATCGGCGCCCGGGACCGCAGCGTCGACCCCGCCACCGGCGCCTGGGACATCACCCTCCCCAGCCGTGCGCCCGGCAGGGTCAACATCACCGTCGACTACCGGTACGAAGGACTGGACGCCAACAACAACGTGATCGCCGGCAACGGCAGCAACGGCAGCGTCACCCTGCACTACACGTACGCCACCCAATACACCGTGCGTTTCAGCCTGGGAGACGCGGCCGGCCACACCAGCAGCCCCACACCCGCCGACCAGACCGTCTACTCCGACGACCCCAAGCCCATCAGCTGGCCGCAGGACCCCGAATGGGAGCACCACTGGCTGACCGGCTGGGCCAAGGCCGACGGCAGCAGCTGGGACTTCAACACACCCGTCACCTCCAGCATGACCCTGACCGCCCAATGGCAGGCCTGGCAATTCACCCTCAACCCCACCAGCGGACCCGACACCGCAGGCAACACCCTGCACATCACCCCACCCCCCAACCCCCCACTCCCCCGTTTCACCCAGATCAGCGCAGGCGAGCTGCACACCCTGGCCATCGGCAGCGACGGCAACACCTACGCATGGGGAGAAAACGGCTACGGCCAGCTCGGCGACGGCACCACCACCGACCACAACCAGCCGGTGCGCGTGCGCACACCCGCCGGCGTGCACTTCACCCAGGTCAGCGCAGGCGATCAGCACAGCCTCGCCATCGGGGACGACGGACACGCATACAGCTGGGGAGACAACAGCCACGGCCAGCTCGGCAACGGCAGCAGCGACACCAACCCCCACCCCACACCCGCGCGCGTGACCGACCCGACCGCCAACACCACCTGGACCACCATCAGCACAGGCAGGTACCACAGCCTCGCCATCGACAGCGACGGACACGCATACAGCTGGGGAACGAACAACACCGGCCAGCTCGGCAACGGCAACAGCGACCTCAACCCCCACCCCACGCCCGCGCGCGTGACCGACCCGACCGCCAACACCACCTGGACCACCATCAGCGCAGGCCAGGCGCACAGCCTCGCCATCGACA
>NZ_PDCH01000028.1 GCF_003315615.1 Bifidobacterium xylocopae | reverse complement strand
ATAGTGTGGTGGTTGACGTGGGGGTCGGTGAGCGCGGTATACGAGGGGAGTTAGGTGGGGTTGTGGTGGTGGGGCAGGAGGGGGTGGGGGGTTGTGGGGGGGACGGGGGGGGGGGTTGGGGGGTGGGGTGATGTGCAGGGTGTTGCCGCCGGTGTCGGGTCCGCTGGTGGGGTTGAGGGTGAATTGCCATGCCTGCCATTGGGCGGTCAGGGTCATGTTGGAGGTGACGGGTGTGTTGAAGTCCCAGCTGCTGCCGTCGGCCTTGGCCCATCCGGTGAACCAGTGGTGCTCCCATTCGGGGTCCTGCGGCCAGGTGATGGGCTTGGGGTCGTCGGAGTAGACGGTCTGGTCGGCGGGCGTGGGGCTGCTGGTGTGGCCGGCCGCGTCGCCCAGGCTGAATCGCACGGTGTATTGGGTGGCGTACGTGTAGTGGAGCCTGGTAGTGTAGGTGGGGCCGGGCGTGATAATACCTTGTCCATTGCCCATATCGATGCGGTAGGTGACGGTGACGTCCACCCGACCGGCGGCGTGCAGAGGCGCATGCATGTTCCACGCGCCGGTGCTGGGGTCCTGCGTGTGCCGGCTGACCGAAGTATTTCCGAACTTGACACCGACGACCACGTATCTAGGTGTTGCCACTCGTACGGGTACGTTCTGGCCGATGTCGCTGCTGCCGTTGCCGAGCTGACCCTCCCAGTTTCTTCCCCATGTGTAGGCGTGTCCGATGTTGTCTAGGGCAATCGTATGTAAGCCCCCTGCGCTGATGGCGGTGTAGCGGTTGCCTGTGGTCAGTTCGCCTTGGTTGACTAGGACTGGTGTGTTCTGGTCGGTGCCGGTGTTGCCGTTGCCGAGTTGGCCGCTGCTGTTGTCCCCCCATGTGTAGGCATGCCCGGTGTTGTCTAGGGCAATCGTATGTAAGTTCTCTGCGCTGATGGCGGTGTAGTGGTTGCCTGTGGGTAGTTGGCCTTGGTTGACTGCTATGGGTGTGCTCTGGTCTGTGCCGGGTCCGTTTGTGCCGTTGCCGAGTTGGCCGCTGATGTTTTTCCCCCATGTGTAGGCGTGTCCGGTGTTGTCTAGTGCTATGGAACAATCGGTGCCTGCGCTGATGGCAGTGTAGTGATTGCCGGTAGGCAATGCGCCCTGGAGGACTCGTACGGGTTTGTTCCGGTGGATACCGAAGTTACCATTTCCCAGCCCGCCGGTGCTGTTTTTGCCCCATGTGTAAGCGTGTCCGGTATTGTCGAGGGCCGTGGAGTGGAACTCGCCTGCGCTGATGGTGGTGTAGTGGTTGCCTGTGGGTAGTTGGCCTTGGCTGACTTGTACTGGTGTGTTCTGGTCGGTGCCGGTGTTGCCGTTGCCGAGCTGGCCGTAGCCGTTGTAACCCCATGTGTAGACGTGTCCATCGTCGGCGAGGGCCATCGAATGGTATGTGCTTGCGCTGATGGTGGTGTAGTGGTTGCCTGTGGGTAGTTGGCCTTGGCTGACTTGTATTGGTGTGTTCTGGTCGGTGCCGGTGTTGCCGTTGCCGAGCTGACCGTTACTGTTGAATCCCCATGTGTAGACGTGTCCGTCGTCGGCGAGGGCCATCGAATGGTATGTGCTTGCGCTGATCTTGGTGAAGTGTACGCCGGTGGGTGTGCGGACGCGTACTGGTAGGTTACGGTCGCCGGTGGTGCCGTCTCCAAGCTGGCCGTATTGGTTCCACCCCCATGCATAGGTGTTGCCGTCGCTGCCGATGGCCAGGGTGTGCGTCCCGCCTGCGCTGATTTGAATGAAGGTGATGCCGGTGGGTGGCGCGGGTGGTGTGAGTGTAGCTAATGCATCCTGGTTGGCGGGTCCCTTGGTGGGGGAGAGGGTGAAGCCGTCTACGGTCTCAGTACCGGGCGCGCCGCTGCGCAGTAGGGGGTTTGGGGAGGATTGTTGGGCCGGGTCAGCGTTGGCCGGGCTGGGAAATCCTAGACCCCCCCCCCCCTAGGACAGTGAGGGCCAATGCTAGGAGGCTGGCGTTGAGCGCGCGAATGGAACGCATACGAAATATATCTCCTATGTGATGGTGGCGGCTTGCCTGGTCACAGGTGCCCGATTCCCCAACCGGCGCCCGACATACATGGTAACCATGCTTGCAGTATATAGACCGACTATAGCCCGGCAGGGGCCCGGGCTCCAAATTCCGGCCTGGTGGTCGGGGCTGTGAGCAGGCCTGGGGCTGCCGGTCGGGCCAGCAGAAGAGGGGAAGCGGTCGGGGGCGCTCAGGGCATGGAGGGAGGGGCCTAGGCGGGGTGCCTGATACACCTCTGCCGCTGCCCCCGACGCCTCAGGCGTCGCTCTCGGCGGACGAACTCTGACTACACAACACGCACAAGCACAGCCCGCGCGCACTAACCGCTCCGTACAG
>NZ_PDCH01000027.1 GCF_003315615.1 Bifidobacterium xylocopae | reverse complement strand
GGGCTGCTCATCCATGTGGGTTCGGGCTGTATGGGGTCGTCGTAGCTCATGGGGACTGTGTACTGCTCGATGGTGTAGGTCATTGCTTCCTCCTTGGTGGTCCGTTTGAACAAGTGGAGAGAGACCGAGCAGCGCACGGAGGGCTCTCGTGTGCGGCGCGCGAAGCGCGACGCACCGACGGGCCCGCAGGAGCAGCGCAGGTATCGTCGGAACGACTCAAACGGGCGGCCAAGGAGGATGCCCGTGCACCGGCACCGTGCATGACTCCGGGCCGGGTGTTCGCGGCGCCGTTCCGATTCCCTTGTAGGGGCGTGGGCCTTCCGGCCTGGGATGACGGGGACGGCCTGGGGCCCCGGGGGTCAACCTGGTGTGCGGCGGCTTGTCCGACGCTCCCTGGTTGAGGCCCGGGGTGGGCCGTTATGATCTGCGGGCGGGCGTGGGCCCGCTCCGTTTCCTGCCCTGCCCCCGCCCTTGGCGGGGGTTGCCGGCGCCGCCCTTGGCGGGGCCGGTGGATGGGGTCGGCCGTCAGGCCGTCCGTTCGGCCGGCCGCCAGGACGGGCGGCCCGGTCCGCTCATTCGATGATGACCGGGTGCACGTGGTGGGCGATGGCGGCCAGCACGATGCCGGCCAGGGTGAGCCCGCTGTCGATGTGCAGGGCGCGTGCGGCCTGGTCGGCGGCCAGGGTCCGGTCGTCCTGCATCCAGGCCAGGTAGGCGCTGATGGCGATGGGTTGCGCGGCCTTGCGGTCGTCGGGGTCGGCGAGCTGTTCCAGCAGCCGGTCGGCGTGGGCCAGGGCGGGCCGGTCCAGGCGGATGCCCCGCGTGAAAGCGCTGTCGAGCGTGCGGGCCAGGTCGCGCAGGGCGCGGTCGTCCTGGGGGTCGCAGGCCATGCGTTCGAGTGATTCCGTCGGCAGGCTCGGGTCCATGCAGGCGCACACGATGGCGTCGCGGCAGGGCAGGTCGCGGCTGATGGTCTCGCGGATGAGGCGCCGCTGCCGCCGGTCCAGCCCGCACCGCTGGTCCAGGGCGTGCTTCCAGGCGTCGATGGCGTCTCGGTCCGTGGTGCGTGCCTCTTCTGGGGTGATGCTGCGCATGATGGTCTCCTTACGTGGGATGTCTCTTTGTCGGACACCATGAGCCTGCCGCCAGGTTTGAGCGGAGCGTCAAGCCCGCGTGCGGGCCGGGACACGGCGGCCGGAGCCGCCCATGGCAGACTCGTCGGCCATGGGCGGCGCAGGGGGGCGTGGGCCGGAACGGACCGGGCTTGACGCGCAGCGGCCTGGTGGCATGGTCACGGGGTCCGACAACCAACCCTTCGAGGCCCACACCCCGGATGGGGTGTGGGCCGGCGGGAAACCGCCGGGACGGCCCGCAGGGCCGGCCCGTCCGAATCCAAGCGGCGCCGGCGGGCCGGCGCGGCCGTCGTGAGTGCCGCCCGCCCGGGGCGGCGGGAGCGATGGCCCCCGGCGCCCGTCCCCCCCCCCCGAGGGGGGCGGGTCCGGAGGTCAGTCCTGGGACGTGAACCCACCTTCAAGGGCGGCCCGCTCGTCGGAGCTGACCTCGTAGCCGCTGGCCTCCAGGGACTGGTAGTAGGGGGCCATGACCTGGCCCACGATGTCCGTGGAGGTCCAGCAGTCCTCGTCGATGCCGGCCTCGATGACGGCCTGGCCGGCGGCGAAGGCCCGCAGCCCGAGTCGGCCGTCCGAACCCAGCCCGGCGGCACCTGGCCAGCCGGCCTCCGCCCCCGCGATGTCGTCCCACACGGCCCCGGCCTCGTCCTCGCCGATGTAAGTGTTCTCCATCGTGTGGCAGGCCAGGGCCACGGCCAGGTGGGCCAGCGCATCGGCCATGCCCTTGGGCGGCCGTTTCAGACCGGCAAGGTGACGGGCGTGGGCCAGGCGCAGGTCGCGGCTGGCCCGGGCGAACTCCCGGCTCCGCTCCGTGCGGGCCCGGCGTTCGGCCCCCTCCCGCTCGCGCTCGTCCTTCTCGCGCAGGCGGGCCTCCTCGTCCTCCCCGCCGGCCGGGGCCGGCGCCAACAGGACCGCGCGGGTCTGCCATGTGTTCTCCCCCACCGCCAGGCCCAGGGCGGCGGGCTCCGGGTCGGGGTTCCCCCCGGTCCAGGAGCGCAGGTCCTCGGCCGGGGTCCCGGTGCCGGCGGCCGTGACGACGTGCAGGGTGAGGTATCCCTCCGGCACTTCCCACGGCCGGTCCTCGTCCATCTGGACGACCGGCAGGCCGGACTCCCCGGCGTACCGGCGGACATCGTCCGCCCACCGGCCCATCCGGCGCGCCAGCTGCGCCTTCCTCAGAGCCATGTCCCAGTCCGCCGTGCCGGCGGACCTGGACAGGTGGCCCTGCCAGGCCGGCATATCGGCATAGTCGGCTATGGTCTCCAGCTGGTCCAGGGTGGCCTGGGGGGAGACGCAGGAGCGTTTCTCGGGGTCGATGGAGGCGACCTTGAGTCGGCGACGCACGGTGGCCGCGCTGCGACCGGTCCTCCGGGCCATGGTATCCGCGTCCTCGCCCAGGTCCAGCAGGCGCGCGTACCCGTCGGCCTCCTCCAACGCGGCCAGGTCCTTGCGGTGGACGTTCTCGACCAGCATCAGCTCGGCCTGCCGCCTCTCGTCCACGTCGCGCACGACGCACGGCACCATTTCCAGGCCGGCCTTCCGGGCGGCGGCTAGCCGCCGGTGGCCGATGACCAGGGTGTGCACGCCGTCCGGTCCGGCCGGGGTGACCACCAGGGCCTGCTGGATGCCCTGTGCTTCGATGCTGGCCGCGAGCTCGTCCACGTCGCCCACGTCCGCCCTGGGGTTGTCCGGGTTCTCCCGCACCCGGTCCAGGGCCAGCAGGACGATACGCTCGCCCTCCCCCGCCTGCCCCTGTTGCTTCATGCTCTGCCTGTTGCTCATGATGGTCTCCTTACGTGGGATGTCTCTTTGTCGGACACCATGAGCCTGCCGCCAGGTTTGAGCGGAGCGTCAAGCCCGCGTGCGGGCCGGGACACGGCGGCCGGAGCCACCCATGGCAGACTCGTCGGCCATGGGCGGCGCAGGGGGGCGTGGGCCGGAACGGACCGGGCTTGACGCGCAGCGGCCTGGTGGCATGGTCACGGGGTCCGACAACCAACCCTTCGAGGCCCACACCCCGGATGGGGTGTGAGCCGGCGGGAAACAGCCGGAGGGGACCATAGGGCCCCTCCGTCCG
>NZ_PDCH01000026.1 GCF_003315615.1 Bifidobacterium xylocopae | reverse complement strand
TGGTTGACGAGTCGGTCACTGATCCAGACTGAGTAAAAGGCGTCGTAGGTATGTGCGGGTGCGGAACGGGGACAGACGAGGTAGAGAGCGAGGCCTGGGTGGGGGGCGTCAGATGGGTAGAAGAGAGCGGGGTATCGGGGGCCCTTTTTGGGATGGGCGGCCCGGTGGTGGGGGTTGCCGCCGGGCCGTGGTTGTGTGTCGTTCCTGGGGTATTAGGCGCTGATGGTGGTGTGTCTGCCTGGCTGGTATCTGCGGCTGAGCTGGTGGGCTGTCATGGTGAGGGCGGCCAGGGTGGTGAGCAGTAGGAGGGTGCCTCCGCTGAGCCGTTGGATGGGTATGCTACCGGCTTTGGGCAGGGTGTAGTGGGGGGTGTAGGTGTAGGTGAGTGGGTAGTCGGTTTGGGGTTGGCCGGCTAGGGTCCAGTGGATGGTGGCTGGGACTGTTCCTGCGGGGTGTGCCGGTGCTGTGGTGTCCCAGGTGCGGCTGCCGGTGTTCCAGGCGGGTGCGGGTGTGGCGTCGTTCCTGTCGAGGGTGATGCCGGTGACCACAATCTGGCGAAGGCCGACGGGGACGGGCGCTAGTCGGTCGGTGTTGCTGTTGTCACCGAGCTGACCGTACTGGTTCCATCCCCAACTGTAGGCGTGATTGTTGTTGTCGATGGCGAGGCTGTGGTCCCAGCCTGCGCTGATGGTGGTCCAGGTGGTGTTGGGGGTCGGGTCGTGGACGCGCGCGGGTGTGGGGTGGGGATTGTAGTCTCTGCTGCCGGTGCCGAGCTGGCCGTACGGGTTGCGTCCCCAGCTGTATGCGTGTTCGTTGGTGTCAATGGCGAGGTTGTGATCGATGCCTGCGCTGATCGTGGTCCAGGTGGTGTTGGGTTGTCTTGTTGGGTCGTTGATGCGCGCGGGTGTGGGGTGGGGGTTGGTGTCGCTGCTGCCGTTGCCGAGCTGGCCGCCGTCGTTTCGTCCCCAGCTGTATGCGTATCCGTTGTTGTCGATGGCGAGGCTGTGGTTCCAGCCTGCGTTGATGGTTCTCCAGGTGGTGTTGGGATACCATGTGGGGTCGTGGACGCGCACGGGCGTGGGGTGGGGGTTGGTGTCGCTGCTGCCGAGCTGCCCGTAGTTGTTGCGTCCCCAGCTGTATGCGTATCCGTTCGAGTTAATGGCGAGGCTGTGCCAGCCGCCTGCGCTGATGGTGGTCCAGGTGGTGTTAGGGTACCATGTGGGGTCGTGGACGCGCACGGGCGTGGGGTGGGGGTTGGTGTCGCTGCTGCCGTTGCCGAGCTCGCCATACTGGTTGTCTCCCCAGCTGTATGCGTGTCTGTGGTTGTCGATGGCGAGGCTGTGCGTGTTGCCTGCGCTGATGGTGGTCCATGTTGTGTTGGGCTGGACTGCCGGATCGTGGACGCGCACGGGCGTGTTGCGGTCAGTGGTGCTGTTATCGCCGAGCTGGCCGAACCGGTTCCATCCCCAGCTGTATGCGTGTCCGTCGTCGCCGATGGCGAGGCTGTAGTCGAAGCCTGCACTGATCTGGGTGAAACGCACGCCGGCCGGTGTGTGCACGCGCACCGGCTGGTTGCGGTTGGTGGTGGTGCCGTCGCCGAGCTGGCCGTAGTCGTTCAGTCCCCATGCGTAGGTGTTGCCGTCGCTGCCGATAGCAAGAGTGTGGTTGTGGCTTGCGCTGATGTGGGTGAGTCTGAGGGGTAGTGGTGGGTTGGGGGGTGGGGTGATGTGGAGGGTGTTGCCTCCTGTTTCGAGTCCGCTGATGGGGTCGAGTGTGAATTGCCAGGCCTGCCATTGGGCGGTCAGCGTCATGTCGGAAGTGACGGGTGTGTTGAAGTCCCAGGTGCTGCCGTCGGCCTTGGCCCATCCGGTGAGCCAGTGGTGTTCCCATTCGGGGTCCTGCGGTGAGGTGATGGTTTCGCCGTCCAAGAGATGCTGGTCGGCTGGTGTGGGGCTGCCGGTGTGGCCGGCCGCGTCGCCCAGGCTGAATCGTACGATGTATGCGGTGGCGTATGTGTAGTGGAGGGTGACGGTGTCGGTCTGGACTCCGCCGCCGATGGTGATGCCATGCCATGGTGATTGCACTGTTTGGTGCCGGTAGGTTTGGTGCCGGTAGGTGACGGTGACGTTTACGGTGGCGGGCGTGTGGCTGGGCATGGTAGTGTCCCATACCCCAGTAGTGGGGTTGACTCTCCTGTCTGCGGCACCGATGCCGGTGCCGTCAACGTTGATGCCGGTGATGGTGTACTGGGGCACCGCTACCCATACCGGTATACTGCTATTGGTTGTACTGCCGTCGCCGAGCAGGCCGTCGGTGTTTCGTCCCCAGCTGTATGCGTGTACATTGGTGTCGATGGCGAGGCTGTACTCGCTGCCTGCGCTGATGGTGGTCCAGATGGTGTTGGGCTGGCCTGCCGGGTCGGTCACGCGCCCGGGCGTGGGGTGGGGGTTGGTGTCGCTGCTGCCGTTGCCGAGCTCGCCAAAGTCGTTGTGTCCCCAGCTGTATGCGTGTCCGTGGTTGTCGATGGCGAGGCTGTGCGCCCGGCCTGCGCTGATGGCGGTCCAGGTGGTGTCGGGGGCCGGGTCGTGGACGCGCGCGGGCGTGCTGTGGTCGGTGTAGCTGTTGTCGCTGCTGCCGTTGCCGAGCTGGCCAAAGTCGTTGTGTCCCCAGCTGTATGCGTGTCCGTCGCTGTCGATGGCGAGGCTGTGTATTCTGCCTGCGCTGATGGTGGTCCAGGTGGTGTTGGGTTGGCCTGCGGGGTCGTGGACGCGCGCGGGTGTGGGGTGGGGGTTGCGGTCGCTGCTGCCGTTGCCGAGCTCGCCGTGCTCATTGTTTCCCCAGCCGTATGCGTGTCCGTCGCTGTCGATGGCGAGGCCGTGCAGGTCGCCTGCGCTGACGGCGGACCACGTGGTGTCGGGGGCCGGGTCGGTCACGCGCACGGGTTGATCGATGGAGCTGCCGATGTTGATGCCGGCGCCGAGCTGGCCGTACTGGTTCCATCCCCAGCTGTATGCGTGTCCGTCGCTGTCGATAGCGAGGCTATAGTCTTGGCCTGCGCTGATGGTGGCCCAGACGGTGTCGGGGGCCGGGTCGGTCACGCGCTCGGGCACGCTGCGGGCGAGCCCAGTGTCGCTGCTGCCGAGCTCGCCGTAGCCGTTGTCTCCCCAGCTGTATGCGTGTCCGTCGTCACCGATGGCGAGGCTGTGGTCCCAGCCTGCGCTAACCTGCACGAAGCGCACGCCGGCCGGTGTGGATACGCGTAATGGCATAGCGCTGGAAAAGGTGTTGAAACTGCCGGTGCCGAGCTCGCCGTCCGAGTTGTATCCCCATGCGTAGGTGTTGCCGTCGTCGCCGATGGCCAGGCTGTGGCTGTTGCCTGCGCTGATCTGGGTGAAGTGCACGCCGTCGGGTGGGGTGGGTGGGGTGATGGTGGTGTGGGTGCCGGCCGTGTTGGCGGGTCCTTTGGTGGGGGAGAGGGTGAAGCCGTCTACGGT
>NZ_PDCH01000025.1 GCF_003315615.1 Bifidobacterium xylocopae | reverse complement strand
GCCTTCTCGCCGCTGCCGGAATCCTTCTACAAGGATCCCAAGGCCTTCGGTGAGCATCCTGTGGGCAATGGCCAGTACAAGTTCAAGTCCTGGGAGCACAACAAGTCCATCCAGCTGGTCAGGAACCCTGATTACAAGGGCCGGTTCAAGCCCCGCAACGGCGGCATCACCTTCGCCATCTACACCGCCACGGATGCGGCTTACTCAGATATCCAGGCAGGTAACCTGGACGTGATGGAGAACGTGCCGGCCTCAGCCAGCAAGACCTTCACCACCGACAGCACGGTCCAGGCTTACAACAAGCCGGGCTCCAGCATCGCCGCAGTGGCGATCCACGGCAACCAGGAGCACTTCAAGGAGGACGAGGAGGGTGTCCTTCGCCGACAGGCCATCTCCATGTCCATCGACAGGGAGTCCATCTGCAAGAAGGTATTGAACGGCACGGCCTCGCCGGCGAAGAGTTATTCGGCCCCCACCATCCCCGGCTACTCCACCGATGTGGAGAACGCAGGAAACCTGAAGTACAATCCGAGGAAGGCCAAGGAACTCTGGGAGCAGGCCAACAAAATCTCCCCCATGCCCGGGCAGTTCAAACTGACCTTCTCGTACAACGCGGATGAGACCTCATACAAGTCCGTCTACCGGGCTGTGGCCAACATGGTCAAGACGAACCTGGGCATCGACACGGAGGATGTGCCCGTCCCCACATTTCAGGAGTACCGGCAGGCCATCACCGCCAGGAGGATGAAAGGCGCCTTCCACGCAGGATGGACCCCTGACTACCCGTCGGTCGAGAACTATCTGAAACCGATCTATGATTCGGAATCCGCCGATGCCAAGGGCGCGAACGATACCGACTATAAGAACCCGGCATTCGACGGCCTGATCAAGCAGGCGGCCAAGGCGTCCGGCGATCAGGAGGCCAATAAGCTGTATATCAAGGCCCAGGGCATACTCGCCCACGACCTGCCGGGCATCCCCCTCTACTATCTCAATCGGACCGGGGCCGCCTCCAAGCAGGCCAAGGGCTTCCAAATGAGTTGGCAGAACTTCCCGGTCTACTCGGACATCAGCGTCCCGGCCGGTAAGTAGCTGTTCCGTGGTGGTGTCCGTCCAGCCTGGCTGTCGACCCCAATGTGCAGGCGGCCGGGCGGGCATGCGCCAGTTTACGCAAGCGGCCGTCCCGGCAATGGGCAGTCGCTTGCGGCAGCCCTGCAAAGGGCGGATAACGTGTCCAGTTGTATGAATGACGCCGGCGATGGTCGTCGGCGCCCGCGTATCAACGCGATGTACGAAGGGGAGTGCTCCTTGTCTCAAACCATGTTCCGAATGATCGCCGCAGGTGCCGTCTGTGCCGCCCTGCTGCCGCTGAGCGCTTGCGGTGGGGCTTCCGATGCGGGCGACACCAACGCCCAGGGCAGCAGCGATGCTGTCATCACGGCCTATGACACTGAGCCGCAAGGGCCGCTCATTCCCAGCAACACGAATGAACGCGGGGGAAGCAAGCCCAATTCATTGATCTTCGCCCGTCTGGTGACCTTCACTTCGGAGGGCAAACCGGTCAATGAGGCGGCCGAGTCGATTCACGCCAACCCCGACAGCACCCAGTACACCATCAAACTCAGGCCGGATTGGAAGTTCACGGACGGCAGCGCCATGACTGCATCCTCCTTCACCCGGGCATGGTCCTATGCGGCCAATGTCACCAATGCCCAGAAGACGGCCAGCTACTTCTCGACCATCAAGGGGTATGACGCCTTGCAGACCCCAGGTGTGTCCGGGGACGCCCAATTGGAGGGTCTCAAGGTGATCGACGACAGGACCTTCACCGTGGACCTGGTCCGGCCGGATTCGGTCTTCCCGATCAAGGTCGGGTACAACGCCTTCTCGCCGCTGCCGGAATCCTTCTACAAGGATCCCAAGGCCTTCGGTGAGCATCCTGTGGGCAATGGCCAGTACAAGTTCAAGTCCTGGGAGCACAACAAGTCCATCCAGCTGGTCAGGAACCCTGATTACAAGGGCCGGTTCAAGCCCCGCAACGGCGGTGTGACCTTCATGATCTACACAGCGAACGAGGCGGCATACGCGGATGTGCAGGCGGGCCACCTGGATGTCATGGAGAATGTGCCGTCCTCGGCCAGCAAGACCTTCACCAGCGATGAGACCGTCCAGGCCTACAACAAGCCCGGCTCGGTCATCGAGACCGTGGACATTCCCTCCGACCTGGAGCACTTCAAGATCGATCAGGAGGGTATCCTGCGTCGGCAAGCCGTTTCCATGTCGATTGACCGGGACACGATCTGCAGGAAGGTACTCAGCGGCACGAGCACCGCGGCCAAGGGGTTCGCGGCTCCCACCATCCCCGGCTATACCACGGACCTGAAAAACGCCGGCAACCTGAAGTACAATCCCAGGAAGGCCAAGGACCTATGGGAACAGGCCAATAGAATCTCCCCCTGGCCATCGGACGGGCACCTGGACTTCACCTACAACGCGGACCAGAATTACGCTCCGGTATATAGGGCGGTGGCGAACATGGTCAAGTCCAACCTGGGCATACAGTCGGATGACGTGCCTATACCCACCTTCCAGGAGTTCCGCCAGAATGTGAGCGAGCGCAAGGTCGGGGGAGGCTTCCATGCGGGTTGGTCGCCGGACTATCCCTCGGTCGAGAACTACCTGAAACCCCTGTATGGGTCAGCGGCTGCGCATGGGAAGGGTGCCAACGACAATGACTACAGCAGTGCTGAGTTCGATGGTCTGATGGAGCAGGCGGACAAGGCATCCTCGCCGGACAAGGTCGGGAAATACTACGATCAGGCGCAAGGGGTGTTGCTTCACGACCTGCCTGGTATGCCGCTCTACTACGTCAATGCCAACGGTGTGGCCTCCAAGCGGGTGAAGGATTTTGTCATCAGCTGGCAGAACTTTCCCGTCTATTGGCAGATGAGCGTGGGTTCTGACCAGTGACAAGGTTCGACGATCACGAAACTTGTTCGTGACTTAGACGGCACCTGCCATGATCCGCTGCTGCCGCCTTACCGGCCGGCCACGGTCCCGGCCGGTGAGGCGACCCTCCGTGTTCCCTGCACGAAACAATTACGTAAGACAATGGAGGGCATAGCCTCTGGGGCGCATCAGCAACTTAGGCTACGGCAGATTTCCATTCGTGGCGCACGAGGCCTCGGATGCGTACTGAAGGAGAAGAAGCACAGCATGAAGCAGAGCCCGAAGCTCACCATCATCGCCGCATCCGCATGCGCGCTGGCCCTGTCCTTATCGGCCTGTGGCGGCTCGTCCAACGAAGGGTCATCCTCCACCTCGGCAGGGGATGCGATCGTCTCGGCGTATGGGTGCGAGCCCGCCAAGCCCCTGATTCCGTCGAACACGGGCGAGTCATGTGGGGGAAACCCCCTGGACATGATGTTCTCCAAACTCGTGCGTTTCGATAAGGGGGGCAAGGCCCATAACGAGATTGCCAAGGAGATCAAGCCGAACGCCGACATGACCCAGTACAAGGTCACGATCAAGCCGGGTTGGAAGTTCTCCGACGGCACTCCCGTCACCGCCCAGTCCTTTACCAGGGCTTGGTCATGGGGGGCCAATGTGTCCAATGCCCAGCTGGATGCGTCCTTCTTCGACAACATTCAGGGATATGACGATGTGCAGCGGCAGGGAGTGGCTTCCGACGCCCAGCTGTCCGGTCTCAAGGTCCTGGACGATCACACCTTCACAGTGGATCTGAAGTCCCCGTCCTCCACTTTCCCCATCCAGGTGGGCTATACGGCCTTCGCACCCCTGCCCGAGGTCTTTTACAAGGATACGAAGGCCTTCGGTGAGAAGCCCGTGACGGTCGGTCCTTATACTTTCAAGTCCTGGGAGCACAACAAGTCCATCAAGATGGTGAAGAACAAGGACTACAAGGGTACGGCCGTCGTCAAGAACGGCGGGTTGGAGTTCCGGACATACACGGACCTGGACGCCGGTTACGCTGATGTGCAGGCTGGTCATCTGGACGTAATTGAATCCATTCCAACCTCCGCACAGAAGACCTTCCAGGCCGACTCTTCGGTCCAGGCTTACAATGAGCCGGGTTCCGTCACACAGGGCATAACGATCCCGACGTTCATGGAGCACTTCAAGGAGGACCAGGAAGGCCGTCTGCGTCGTCAGGCCATCTCCATGTCAATCGACCGCAAGCAGATCATCGAGAAGGTCCTCGGCGGACTGGGCATGCAGCCCACCGACTTCACAGCGCCGGCCATTCCCGGTTACTCCAAGGACCTCAAAGGCGCCGATGTCCTGAAGTACAACCCGAAGGAGGCCAGGAAGCTGTGGGAGCAGGCGGACGCCATCTCCAAGTGGCCGGCCGACCAGACCTTCAAGCTCGCCTACAACTCGGATGGGGGCGCCAAGGACTCATACGACGCTATTGCCAATTCCATCAAGAACACACTCGGCATCAAGGCTGAAGGCAACCCGGTGCCGACGTTCTCTGAGTTCCGTAACAACGTCTCAGCCCGCAAGTACAGGGACGCGGCCGTACGCTCGTCCTGGCAGCCCGATTACCCCTCACCGGAGAACTACCTGAAACCGCTGTATTCAAGCGCGGCAGCCGATGGCAATGGGTCCAACGACGGCGATTATAAGAACCCGAAGTTCGATGGTCTGCTCGCCCAGGCTTCTCAGGCAGGGAGTGTCGACGAAGCAAACACCACCTACCAGAAAGCGGAGGAGATCCTCCTCGAGGATCTGCCTGCCGTTCCGATCTACTATGCGAACGCCAAGGGCGCCGCTGCCAAGAACGTGGGTGGGTTCACGATGAATTGGAAGAACTTGCCTGTCTACGAAGAATTAACAAAATGATTCGGTAGTGGTCAGGAGCGAGGCGCTTGGACTGTGGTAGCGCGGTCCAAGCGTTTCGCATAAGGAAGCGGTACCCTCCGCTTTCGCCAGCAGCAAGATATGAAGTATCTGAAGAGGAAGAAGAAGAAAATGAGGAAAGCCTCAGCGTTTTCACTCGTAGCCGCTTCCGCATGCTCGCTGGCTCTGGTGCTCAGCGGCTGTGGTGGTTCCAACGGTGCGAACAGCGCCGATGGATCGGGCGCCAATGGCACAGGGACAACAGATGCCATGATTTCAGTCTTCGGTTCGGAGCCTGCCAAACCGTTGATTCCTTCGAACACGAACGAGGTGGGGGGCGGCCATCCCGTAGGGCAGCTGTTCGCGGCCCTTGTCCGCTTCGATGCCAAGGGCAAGAGCATCAATGAGGTGGCCAAGGAAATCAAGCCGAACGCCGACATGACCCAATACACAATCACGATCAAGCCGGGTTGGAAGTTCTCCGACGGCAGTCCTATCACCGCACGCTCATTCACACGGGCGTGGTCCTGGGCGGCCAATGTCAATAACGGGCAGCTGGCCGCCAACAGTTATTCGGAGATCAAGGGCTATGACGAACTGCAGACCAAAGGGGTTGATCCCAATGCGGAATTGTCAGGGCTTAAGGTCGTCGACGACCATACATTCACGGTGGAGCTGAATTCCCCATCCTCCACTTTCCCGGTCAAGATCGGCAACGGTCCGTTCGTACCCCTGCCGGAGTCGTTCTACAAGGATCCCAAGGCCTTCGGAGAGCACCCGATCGGCAACGGTCCCTATAAGTTCAAGTCGTGGGAGCACAACAAGTCGATCAAGCTGGTGAAGAACCCTTATTACAAGGGGGGAATCAAGGTAAAGAACG
This sequence comes from Bifidobacterium xylocopae, assembly GCF_003315615.1. Lineage (GTDB taxonomy): Bacteria > Actinomycetota > Actinomycetes > Actinomycetales > Bifidobacteriaceae > Bombiscardovia > Bombiscardovia xylocopae. The sequence goes on along the minus strand of NZ_PDCH01000025.1, from coordinate 435 downwards.
GCGGCATCGAGTTCCGCGCCTATACCGATCCATCAGCGGCTTACGCCGATGTGCAGTCCGGAAACCTGGACGTGCTCGACACCATCCCATCAGGTTCGGTCAAGACCTTCCAGTCCGATGACATGGTCCAGGCGCTGAACCAGCCTGGTGGCATCATTCAGCAGTTCACGATCCCCTCCTACATGAAGCACTTCGGGCAGGACCAGGAGGGCAAGCTGCGGCGTAAAGCCATCTCCATGTCCATCGATCGCAAGCAGGTGCTGAGCAAGGTGCTGAACAACACCGGCACAGCGGCGACCGATTTCATAGCTCCGACCATTCCCGGTTATTCGAGGGATCTGAAGGGTTCGGATGTTCTGAAGTACAATCCGAAGAAGGCCAAGGAGCTGTGGGCGCAGGCCGACAGGATCGCTCCCTGGGGTGCTGACGACGTCT
>NZ_PDCH01000024.1 GCF_003315615.1 Bifidobacterium xylocopae | reverse complement strand
TCGCAGGACACCGGCTTGACCTTCGTGATGGCCTTGACGGCCCGCTGGTAGTCGCTCACGGTCTTGGCGTCGGCCACCTGGCCGGCCTGCACGTCTCGTGCGCCGGCCGCCCGCTTCGACTCGCCGGAACGCATGGCCCTGGTGACATGCAAGGACGCCGTCCGACAGTCAGCCACCGACTGCCTGTGCCGCCGAGCGTTCCATGTAGACAACCCCCAGCCGCCGGCGCACAAGGCCAGGACGACAATCACCGAAGCCGGTATGATCCACTTCTTCCCCGGATGTTTTAACCAGACTCCCCTATGATCTCCCATGATCTTTTACACTCCTCTGTTGTGTGGTCCAGCTTGACCTGTCTAGCTCACGTCCGGTTCTTTTTGACCATGAAGCATGCTAAATTCAGTCATGTGTAAACCCACTTCCTTACCTTTAGTGCGTGCACGATGGTCTGGCTTCTTGGCGGAACGGCAGCCCATCACAAATGCACGGTTCGGTTTTGCACAAATCCCCAGTCTTAGGACTGGGGATTTTCATACCAACCAGTAACACAAGAGAGAATATCACAGTTACTACACATTCTGTCAATAATGACATCTTTATCGTTGATATTAAGCGTTTTTTTGTCTTTTTAGAGTTTTTTGATATGCTTATCTCTTGAAGGTAGACTTGTAGCCAATGGCTCGGGTTCACTCTTCCTGGCGACCTGTCGACAAGGCCGCCATCCTGGTAGTACGGCAGTGGATGCGGCAAACCCACCCGAAAACTACCATGTCCGATATAGCTGCGCTCACAGAACGCTCATACCAGAAGGTGCAGCGCCAATTTTCATTTACCGGTACACCCCTGAGCCTTGCCGACTTCACCTTGATTTGCTCATATTTTGGCAAGGATGTAGAAACCGCCTGGCTGGAAGTCATTGCATCGTCATTCGGTGACGCTGCAGACGCGGACAAAGAGGCGTACCTTCGCCGGATCCGGCTTCATTCTGACATTATCCACCTTGTAGAGGCCTACTCAAACGATGAATCATTGGTAGACCCCCCCCCCCCGGAGATTAGATAATCAATTCCCGCCGGTGATTCCGGTCTCGTACTCGTTGCTGTCCGAAAAATACCCCCGTGTTATTCGGATGGCTGACTTTGCGCTATTGTTATTCGTGGTAAGGAAACAAAAATCCCCGCCGTTGTCAGGACGGCAGGGATTCAAATAATCAGTTTGCAATAAGAGAGTTTACCACACGATGAATAGTTCCGCCACAGACTGGACCAGATTAAAAGGGCAGCGCAGACTGTACCTCATGAGCGACTTCTGCCAGTTCTCCCTCCCCTACTCAGACCCCGGCGACGTTGCGGAATGGGTCAGACAAGGCAGGGACCATCTTTACGTCGTAAGGCCACTTCGCCTACCCAGCAGCGACGGCAGTCTTCGCTCCATCTGGCTTCACGGAAAGATCGGCCGGCTGCTGCTCATCTGGCTATCAACGCAAGTCGTAAGGGCAAAGCACAACAGCTCGGATCCGGTTATCACCCTTCCGAAAAGCGAAGCTCAATTCAAACGTGAGCTCGGACTGCGCGACACTGGCGGACAGACCAATATAGCGAACTTCCGGAGACACTTACAAGCCCTAGCAGGCTACTCCATGACGGTGAGCGAGCAGCACAACTCGGGAGACCAGCATAACCTCAGCGTTGAGAACAGCATGCTGATCGACAAGGCCGATTATTCCTGGAAGGCAAGCGGGAGCGATACAACGGCGCAGATCCAGCTCAACCCCGCAACGTGGCAGCGGATGAAAACGGCAAGCATCCCGCTCGACGCCGAAATCATCGAAGTCCTATCAACCAAGGGCAAAGGCCAGGAGATAGACATATACGCCTGGCTGAGCCGCACCGTTTTCGGCCTGCGCCACGATCCCCAGGCCGAGATAACCATCACATGGGAACAATTAGAAAGACAATTCGGAGCCCAATACTCAAGAGCGGATAACTTCCGGCAATTCTTCAAACAAGCATTTGAGCATGTCGCGGTGTTCTGGCCGGGAGGACTGCACTTTGAATGGGTCCCGCGAACGGGATTACGACTGATGCACTCACGGCCGAGTGTCCATCCTAAGAGCAAATAACAGCGAACAGCCCGCCAACTTGGCGGGCTTTATTTTTCCCACCGACCGAGTTATCCACTGGTATATTCTAGGGAAACCGCACTGGTATATTCTAGGGAAAGTCAGGGTTATCCACTGGTATATTCTAGGGAAACCACTGGTATATTCTAGGGAAAGTCAGGCTTTTTTGGCGGAATTGCAACGTTTCTGGCTGCCACTAGATGTAGTTATTACTATAGCTATTACATGTATTACGGGGCTGCCGCCCCATACCCCGCCGAGCTGGATCAGCTCGACCATTCCTGCTGCCGCGCGTTTTCCGAGCGCTACGCGCCCGGAAAACGCTTGCCCCTGAATAAATGGCAAACAGAACCCATTCATCACTAGATTAAATAGCTATATATATATATAGTGATACTACTGTATAGAGTATGTGTAGTAGTACTACTATATAGTATATATGTGTGGTAGTATTACCGTATGGCAGCACTACGGAAGGATAGCCATGATAATTACGATAGCCAACGCGAAAGGTGGGGTTGCCAAGACCACTAGCGCAATCTACCTGGCGTGTGCGGCAAGCAAAGATGACCAGCAGGTGACCGTCCTGGATGCTGATATCCAATCGTCCGCAAGCCTCTGGGCTGACACGGCCGAGACCGAAACCCCACTGCCCTTCCGGGTTGATGCGGCAAACCTCTCGACGTTCAACCGACTACACCCGTCTGCAGCTGATTGGGTAATAGTGGACGCGGCCCCAGCAGACAAGATTATGACCGCCGCCATCGGAGTGAGTGACTTCGTAATCATTCCCACCTCAGACTCGCCAATGGATCTGCAGCAGGTTTGGGCGATGATCTCCGCTATCCCCGAGGACACTCCCACGGCGGTCCTCATAGCCAAGGCACAGCCGAGGACCACGGCCTTCCATGAAACAGTGGAGGCGCTTAAGGGCCAAGGTGTGATGACCCTGGAGGAGCACAAGGAGGCAGGTACAATAGCCAACGTCATGAGGTTCTCAACCGCAATCCCCTTGCGTCAGGACATCAAGAAGGCACTGGGTACGACCCCGCCACACCTCTACGAATACACCGAACTCTACCTCGAAACACTGCAAATTAAGGAGTATCTAGGACTATGACCGCCATTAAGAGCAAAGCCTACTCACCGAATCTCAGACCCAAAAAACCGGCCACGGTAAAAGAGATCTACAGAGACGAGCCGGAAACGCAATCAGCCGCAGAACAGAGAATCACCACATCGATCAAGATGACGGCCTCTCTTCGCGAAGCGGTAAAGACGTATGCATTCTTTCACCACACCACCATGGGTGATGTCATGGAAGAGGCGCTAAGGCAATGGCTCAAGGAGCATGAGAAGTAGTACTGCAGTACGGATAGCAATACGTACTCCTGTACGTGCTCCTATATGTACCGATAGTCGTACTTCTTTATGTGTATCCTGACGTATTCCCATATGTACTGCTATATATACATCTGTGCAATGAAGGACTTGACCGAAGTAGTGTAGTAGGGTAGTGTAGTAGTACGGTAGTACTACTACACTACTGGTATTAATCTAGCCCTGTTCGTGAGCCAAGCACGAAACAGACAGGCCGAAAGGTAAGAGATGACCATACCAACGGGCGATTTGACCTACAAAGCAGGTAATTTGGTTTCGACGCCGAGGAAAGTGCGATTCCGAGATGCCGACGACCCGGACACGTATATAGAGAAGATATACATGACTGTAGCCGTGGACCATGAAAATGGCAGTACGGAGTTTGTCGAGTTCGAGGCCACGGGCATGACCAAGCTCTTCGTTGAGGCCCAGGCGGCGGCGCTGGCCAGCGGGCGGCGACCCCTGGATAAGGGGCGGTTCGTAATCGGAGCCGGGAGGTTGGTGCAGCGGCAGGGGAAGGTGGGCAAACCCGGAAAGCCCCTCTTGAAGCTAAGGTTGTTCGCGGCTCAAACCAGCTACGACTACAGGGCTCTAGACTGGGATTATCTCAAGACCGAGGAGGGGAAGTGATGGACAGCCGTGAGAAGCTGGTGCAGGAGAGCGTCCACTCGATCGAGATGGAGGGGGGGCACGTCAGCGCCCAGGCTCGACATGACGCCCAGCTATATGCCGCAGGAGCCCTCGACGCGGACGAGTTCGTGCGTCGGACGAGGCATCGGTATGGGCTTGATGCATGACCGTTGAGGATCCCTATCTGATTCCTGGCACGGATGTCCTGCGGAACCTGGTCGGCGCCACGGACCGGGCCATGCTCGACGCAGCGGAGAGTGACCTGGTGCTGGCCAGGTTGACCCAGTTCTGGCAGGACCCGCCTGAGGCTGCAGGAACCGTAGAGCAAATGCAGGAGATCCATGGGTTCCTGTTCCAGGATGTCTACGATTGGGCCGGCGAGCTCAGGACCATCAACATCAGCAAATCCGGCCTTTTCCAGCCGGTCGAGTATTTTCCGCAGGCCATATCCTATGCGGAAAATACCCTCCTGGAAGACAATATGCTGAAAGGGCTCGATAAATCGAGTTTCGTGTCCAGGCTGAGCCTTCATTTCGACGACTTCAATACGCTCCACCCGTTCCGCGAAGGCAACGGCCGGACGCAGCGTGTGTTCTGGAGCCTGGTGGCGCATGACGCCGGATGGCAGATTGACTGGACCCAAATATCGAAAGCAGAAAACATCAAGGCGTCCAGGGCGGCGATGCTGCATGGCGACCGGGGGCCGCTTGAGAAGATGTTTGGCAGGGTGACGGTCAGCAGGGAAGCGCTGGCGGAGGGGGAGCGGATCGACAGGCTCGTGGGGGCCTCCCATGCCCGGCGGTCGTCGAGGGTAAACCTGCAGGTGCCCCACAGGGAAGCCGCACGTAAGGAAGGACGGTCGAACGGACCGGGCGGGCTGAGCAGATATGAGTAGATAAGCCTGGCAGGATTCCTGGGTAAGGGATTCGGGGGAGTGGGAGTGGAAGCCGGTATCCGCTTATACCCGAGCGGTGCTGTTTTGGAAACGACCGTTTTTGCGACAGGTTCAGCCGGAGGGTGAGTCTGCGCCCTTTTGGGGCGAAAAGCGTTCTGAAACCCGTTTCAAAATCAATGTACAATTTATATCGTTCGCACATGAGTTTTGGAAGTCTGGAGATCTGGATGTTGATCGGATACGCCCGGGTGAGCACCTTGGAGCAGAGGGAGGATCTGCAGGTCGATGCGCTCAAGGCCGCCGGCTGCGATAGGTGGTATGTGGATCATGCCTCCGGGGCGAAGGCCAGTCGTCCGGAGCTGGACAGGATGTTCGAGGTCCTGCGGCCGGGGGACGTGGTCGTGGTCTGGAAGCTGGATCGGCTGGGGCGTAGCGTCCAGCATCTTGTGGATGTGATGGTTCGCCTGCAGGGTATGGGGGTCGGCTTTCGGTCGTTGACCGAGCAGATGGACACCACGACGCCGGGTGGGGTCCTGGTGTTCAACGTCTTTGCCGCCATGGCGCAATTCGAGCGTGATCTGATCAGGGAGAGGACCAACGCAGGCCTCAAAGCAGCGCGGGCCCGTGGGCGGGTAGGGGGGCGAAGGCGCAAACTTGGTTCAAGCGACGAAGCCATGATCAGGCAGCTGTACGATTCGGGGAGCGTGACTGTGCAGGAGATCGCCGGCCGTTTCGGCGTTTCCAGGGGCACGATCTACCGTACGATCGCAAGGACTTCGAAGGGGTAGGGGGAAGGCCCCGCCCGATCAAAGGGTTATGCCCGAACACCGGAATGAAATCGCCAACCAAGTGGCATTGATCGCCTGCCCGCGCAAGTTCTCTGGGCTTTGAAATGCAAGCTGTGTCCGTATGTTACGGGGCACTGGAAACGAACCGATTCCCCTGCGTGTGTCATACTATTGTGTTCTATTTTTGTGATATACTTTAGCCATGGTAAAAGATCGTGGCATTGAATGGAAGGACGCGGCCGCAAAGCATGACTACACGCTCGATGATGTGTTGGATGCGGCCAGTCATGTAGTGCGAATCCGCCGTTACCGGGAGCGAGGCGAGGAATATGTGCGGTTTATCGGCGAGCATCACGGGGATCCCTTGGTGCCACGGTTGGAAGTAATCATGAAACTAACGGCCCGGAATGAAATCGTCGTCTTCCATGTCGAAGCTGAGACCGACGGTTTCATGGACAGGACTTGAACCAAGGGACACGGAAATCCGCTAGGAGGAACAGTGAACGAAAACGAAGGCGAGATGGAGTGGCGTTGGGACGATACCAAGGCCGAGGAGGCGACGGGCGCTGAAGCGCAGAGGATGATGGATGGGCTGCTGGCGCGGGCCGCTGGTGTGCCTACAGCCACACGCGAGGAGGCGGTTGACGTTATCATGGGCCGCCCACATGTGGGGGAGAAGCGGGAAACGGAGGTGCTGCATGTGCGTGTCCCCAAGGCTTGGGTGGCGCAGATCGACAGGACGGCCGGCGGTGAGTCGCTCTCCCGCTCTGAACTGCTTCGCCGACTGATAGGCGGTGGATTGCAACGGACGCAGGCGTGATCTGAGGCCTTGCGTGGATCCAGCTCGGCGTGGTTTGCGTGCGGGGCTGCCGCCCCACACCCCGCCGAGCTGGATCAGCTCGACCATTCCTGCTGCCGCGCGTTTTCCGGGCGCTCCGCACCCGGAAAACGCTTGCCTCACACTGCTGGCCTGCACGGGTGGTGGTCGGCCGTGCTTCTCTTGTGCCTTGTCCGGTACGGAGGGTGCGGGTGGCCGATGCACCCGGGGGCTCCGCTGGTTGTGGTCGGATCAGCGGTATCTGGAGTACAGGTCCTGGAAGGCGCTGTCGCTGCCGCCGGCGCGGACCGAGGCTATGTCGGCCTTGACCTGCTTCTTGAGCTCTTCGAGGCGATGCCGGTCCGCTGGGGTGAGAGAGGGGTCCTGGAGCAGGTCGATCAGGTGGTCCTTCCGCCGTTCCATGAGGGCCTTGATATGAAGGTGGCGGTCCCTTACCTCGTCGTGGTCCTCGAAGCCGTAGCCCCTGGGACGCATGCTCACGTCCTGGGCGTCGTCGTAGTGGGTCATGCGCCTGAGGATAGCAGTGTGCGCGCGGGTGGGCTTCTGGCGTAAGCGGTCCGACTGCTGTCTAGCGAATTAGACATAGCGCATATAGTATGCTATACTGTAGTTGTGGCCGCACGGTGCGGCCCTTCAGCCCAGGAGGTTGGTATGGCTGCTTACTTAGATGCCGCGCTCAGCGCGGTGGCAGATTACATCAAAAGGGACTGTGATCTGGGGGACATGCCGTGCTCGCAGGAGCTGCTGGATGATGCCGCAGCTGCGTTGCGGGAGGCGGCGAGGCGTGCCCTGGTTGAGGACGGGCATGAGGCTGGGGAGCGTGAGGTCGAGGAGGCCACGGGTGTATGGGAGGGCTGGGACGAGAGCATGGTCTCGGCGGTGGACGAGCAGATCGAGGAGCACCGGTCCGAGTGGGCGTCGAGGGTGGATGGCCTGATGACCGCCTGCTGGCTGGAGGGTCAGGCCAAGGTCGGCGACGTCGTCGTGACTCCTGATAGTGAGTTTATCCCTGGCCGGCCGTCCGACCGGCAGGTGCGTGGCTGGCCGGCCAGCCGGGCGTGGTATGTGACTGTCAGCGCCCCCGACGGGTGCGAGGAGGTCTGCCGGCAAGGAGAGGTGTCGTCCTGGGGTGGTGTCCTGGCGGAGGCATTGCGGGCGCAGGAGGACTACGACGGCCGCCGCCGCCGGGCCAAGCGCTCCGTCCGGGATCGCAGGATCGAGGCGGAGAAGCGCGTCCGGCTGGCCGAGGACGCCCTCAAGGAGGCGCAGGAGGGGCTGGCCGGGGCGCTCGGTGCCACCGGTGGCCTGGACGGCCTGGACGGCCTCCGGTCCTGCCGGTCCCTGATCGCGGACCTGGAGGTACGCAAGGAGCGGGCTGTGATGGAGCGGGACGCCATGATCAGGGCCATCAGGCCGTCCGACCGGACGGGTGTCGCGGAGATATGCTCCGCCGCAGGCATCTCCAGGCCGCGCTACTACCAGATCAGACAGGCCGGCGCCTGACGGGTCCGTCGCCGCAGGTGGTTGTCGTACACGCATCGCGATGGCATGGGAACGCCCATACCCTGATTGGGTATGGGCGTTCCCATGCCGGCGATCAACGGGGGGGGGGGCGACGGACGGAGGGGCCCTATGGTCCCCTCCGGCTGTTTCCCGCCGGCTCACACCCCATCCGGGGTGTGGGCCTCGAAGGGTTGGTTGTCGGACCCCGTGACCATGCCACCAGGCCGCTGCGCGTCAAGC
>NZ_PDCH01000023.1 GCF_003315615.1 Bifidobacterium xylocopae | reverse complement strand
CCCCGCACCCCCAATGCCACGCCCGGCAACGCACCCCCAACCCCCCCCGCCGCCCCGACCCCCCACGCAACACCCTGCACATCACCCCACCCCCCAACCCCCCACTACCCCGCTTCACCCAGATCAGCGCAGGCTACTGGCACAGCCTGGCCATCGGCAGCGACGGCAACACCTACGCATGGGGAAACAACCAATACGGCCAGCTCGGCGACGGCACCACCACCAACAGCAACATCCCCGTGCGCGTGCACACACCCGCCGGCGTGCACTTCACCCAGGTCAGCGCAGGCGGCTTCCACAGCCTCGCCATCGACGACGACGGACACGCCTACAGCTGGGGAGAGAACGACTACGGCCAGCTCGGCAACGGCAGCAGCGACACCAACCCCCACCCCACACCCGTGCGCGTGACCGACCCGGCCGCCGATACCACCTGGACCACCATCAGCGCAGGCTGCTTGCACAGCCTCGCCATCGACAGCAACGGACACGCATACAGCTGGGGAAACAACGGCGCCGGCGCGCTCGGCAACGGCAGCAGCGACCCCATCAACAGCAACATCCCCCACCCCACACCCGCGCGCGTGACCGACCCGGCCCCCAACACCACCTGGACCACCATCAGCGCAGGCCAGTAGCACAGCCTCGCCATCGACAACAACGGACACGCATACAGCTGGGGAAAAAACAACTACGGCCAGCTCGGCAACGGCAGCAGCGACCCCATCAACAGCAACAACCCCCACCCCACGCCCGCGCGCGTGACCGACCCGGCCGCCGACACCACCTGGACCACCATCAGCGCAGGCGACTAGCACAGCCTCGCCATCGACAACCACGGACACGCATACAGCTGGGGACAAAACGTCTCCGGCCAGCTCGGCAACGGCAGCAGCGACAACGGCCCCCACCCCACGCCCGCGCGCGTGACCGACCCGGCCGCCAACACCACCTGGACCACCATCAGCGCAGGCGGCTGGCACAGCCTCGCCATCGACAACCAGGGACACGCATACAGCTGGGGAGGCAACAACTACGGCCAGCTCGGCAACGGCAGCCGCGACCCCTTCAACAGCATCATCCCCCACCCCACGCCCACGCGCGTGACCGACCCGACCCCCAACACCACCTGGACCACCATCAGCGCCGGCTACACCCACAACCTCGCCATCGACAACAACGCACACGCATACAGCTGGGGAGACAACAGCGACGGCCAGCTCGGCAACGGCAGCCGCGACTACAACCCCCACCCCACGCCCGCGCGCGTGACCGACCCGACCGCCAACACCACCTGGACCACCATCAGCGCAGGCTGGTACCACAACCTCGCCATCGACAACAACGCACACGCATACAGCTGGGGAGACAACAGCGACGGCCAGCTCGGCGACAACAGCCGCACCCAGCGCAGCACGCCCGGCCCCGCCGGCCTGCGCACCATCGCGGTCACCGGCATCACCCTCGACAGGAGCGACGCCACACCCCCACCCGCCTGGAACACCGGCAGCCACACCTGGGACACCACAGCACCGGCCCACCCCGCAGGACAGGTCACCGCCAACATCCACTGGACCCTAGGAGGCCAACCCCAACCCGACTACCCACTCACCTACACCTACCATCACTTCTACACCCTGCCCAAAGCCGGCAGCATACCCATCCAACGACTCAGCGGAGGCACCCTCCTACTCCTCACCACCCTGGCCGCCCTCACCATGACAGCCCACCAACACGCCCGCAGACACCAACCAGGCAGACACACCACCATCAGCGCCTAGAGCCTCAACACAGGACCCAGGAGGCGCCCCAACAAACCGTGGCCCGGCAGTCCCCTTGCTGCCGGGTCATCTCATATCCAATCCGCAACGAAACACACAGAAGCGCCCGACCGCGCTGGACGCGGGTGCCCCGGCCGGCAGTCGCCCCCTGCCCAAAACCGCAGACGAACTGCCAGACTGTCAACACCGGTCGAGAATGCCAGAGCCAAATCAGCCCATGTCGGAACCTCAGACCTAGAAACGAGCCGAAACCTCACTCCCCGAACAAGCCAACAACCAAGCCGAAGCCTCAGCCCCAGAACAAGCCGAAACCGAAGCCGAAACTAAGCCTCAATCCCTAGCCAGCCCCCCCCCCCAAAAACCGACCTCAGCCCGCAATCCCCCGCAGCAACCGGAGCGTGGCTCGCGCCGCGATCTGCGCCGCGAGCGCCGAGGCTGGCCGGGGAGCCGCCCGCCGACCTGTTCTACGGCAACGGCACCATCGCCAAGCGGCACACGCCCATGCCCGTGGGCGTGTCCAAAATCGTGGTCACCGGCATCAAATTCGACCAGACCGAAGCCGCACCCACCCCCAGCTGGAACGCGGGCAATGGCACCCGGGACACCAAGGCCCCCTCCCACACTGAAGGACAGGTCACCGCCTACATCCACTGGACCCCAGGCGGCGTCCCACAGGACGGCCACCCCCTGCCCTACCCTACTGCGCCTTCATTACCCTGCCCAAGGCAGGCGCAGTCCCCCTGCAACGCCTCACCGGAGGAACAACCCTCCTCCCGCTGACCACCCCGGCCGCTCTGACCTACGCCGGCCACCAACTCAGCCAGAAGCGAAGCACCCCCCGACAAGACCCACGACCGTCAGCGCCTAACCGCCTGACGCTCTCTCAACACCCGGCCCGACAGCCCCCACTGCCGGGCCGCCCCATATCCGAACCAGCAACCGGCAGGCAGCAGCAGGGCCGCCCTACTCCCTGAGCAGCCAGTTCTGGACGGTTCGCACACCTGCGCCCTTGGCGAGGAAGGAGCGCTCCACCCGGGAGACCACGAACCGCCGCTCGTCGGACACTCCCAGCGCATCGCCCACCTTGCCCAGGCTGCGCGCCCAGGAGCCGCGGTAGGTCTGTCCTGACTTGATCTCCACCAGTTCGGGCGACGCCGCCGCCGTGTAGTCCAGCAGGTCCACCTCCACCTTGTCCTCGTCCCGGTAGAAGTAGAGCTGAGGCTCCTTGCCCTGGGCCAGCCGCCGTTTCATGGTCTCGGCCACCACCAGGTTCTCGAACACGGCGCCCAGCTGCGGGCTCAGCAGCAGCTCCTCCAGGCTGGCGATGCCGAGCAGGTGGCAGAGCAGGCCGGTGTCGTAAAAATACAGCTTGGGCGTCTTGACCAGGCGCTTGCCGGCGTTCGCAAAGTAGGGTTCCAGCGCAAAGGTCAGGTAGGAGCCCGACAGTATGGAGAGCCATGCCTTGGCAGTGCGGGCATCCACATCCGCGTCCCGCGCCAGTAGCGAGTAGTTCATCAGACTCCCGGCCCGCAGCGCGCACAACCGCAGGAACTTGCGGAAACCGGTCAGGTTGCGCACATCCAGGTATCCGGCCACATCGCGTTCCACGTAGGTGGAGATGTAATTGCCGTAGAACAGGTCGGCGAGCAGGGGCTCCCCGGCCAGCCCCGGCGCCTTGTAGAGCCGCGGGTATCCGCCGCGCAGCATGAACTCGTCCGTGCTCACACTCGCGCTGCCATGCAGCTCCCGGTAGGACAGCGGCAGCAGCTTCAGCAGCCCCACCCGACCGGCCAGTGACTGCGAGATGTGTTTGGACATCAGGAAGTTCTGCGAGCCGGAGAGCACATACTGCCCCGGCTGGTCGCGCTCGTCGGAGGCCACCTGAATCATGGAGAACAGCTCGGGCGCGTACTGGGCTTCGTCGACGATGAGCCGGTCGGGCCGGCTGCGGATGAACCCCACCGGATCCTCCAGGGCGGACTCGCGCGTCTGCGGGTCCTCAAGGTTCGCGTATTCATAACCGGGGAAGGCCTGCCGCACCAGCGTGGACTTGCCGCTCTGCCTGGGGCCCGTGACCGACACCACCGGGAACCAGCCGGCCAACCGCTTGAGCAGCCCCTCCTGCTCCCGAGGTATGTTCGCCATCCGCCCCTCCTACCGCCGCTCCAACTCCATTTGCATACTTCCACAATCCTACAGTAGAGACTTCCATATTTCTACATTAGAAAGTTCCACCATCCTGCATTAGAAACTTCCGTAATCCTGCATCAGTGCCTGCTATAACCATCCGCTGCCTATGGGATCAACCACTCCCAGAGCCCTCCCCAATAATCGACCGCTCGCCAGGCAAGCGGCTTCTCACACCAAGCCCACAGCCGAGCGACCGGCCAATGCGTCCATTCATCGCTCGACCAAGTCCGCTTGGGGCCAGCGCTCGGTTAGCGGCTCAGGGCGCGGAGCAGGCCCAGGGTGACCTGGGCGGCGGCGTGGGCGGCGGCGGCGGAGGCGTCTTCGTGGGTGTCGAGTTCTTCGGGTGTCTGCCCGCAGGGGTTGCTGATGCCGCGCAGGCAGAGGAAGGGCAGACCGGCCCGGATGGCGATCTGGGCGGCCGGCGCCTCCTCCATGGCCTCGCCCTCGGCCTGGAAGCCGGCGACCAGGTCGCTCAGCACGGCCGGATCGGTGTTGAAACGGTCGCTGGTGGAGATGTTGCCGACCACGTAGTGGCTCGGGTCGCCCTGGGCCTTGACGCCTGCACCGGGTCCCGGCGCATGGACCCGCCCGTCCCAGGCGCCCGACGCGAGCAGTTCGCCCACGGCCGCGATTGGCTCCATGCCCAGCTCCTGGGCGGCCTGCCGGGCCAGCTCGACCAGCCGCCGGTCGGAAGGGAAGGCGGGCAGGTTGGGCGGGCATTGGGCGATCAGGTCGGTGTTGGTCTCCGCATAGTGCTGCTCCGCCGCGATGATCAGGTCGCCGATCTGCAGCCCTGGGTTGATGGACCCGGCGATGCCGGAGAAGAGCATGGCCTCCGGCCGGTAGTTGTCGATCAGGAACTGGCTGGCGGCGGCCGCGTTGGCCGCCCCCATGCCGCCCACGCAGACGACGAGGTCGAGCCCCCGGTAACGGCCGCGTGCCACACGCAGCCCCGGCAGTTCCCTGTGTTTGGGGCCGTCCATGGCTTGGATGATGCCCTCCGCCTCGATGGGCAGGGCGGTCAGGACGGCGATGGTGGATGGTGTGCGCTCAGTAGTGGTAGCTGTTGAGTCCATACCTGCGATCGTGGACCGGACCGCCGACAAGGACGCATGCGCGCAGGGCGCGGACCATCCAGCGAACCCTTCCACCTCTGGGCTCCGACGCCTTGGGCGGTTCTGGGAAAAAGAAAATGGCACGCCTGCCGATGAGGGTTTGTAGACCTCATCCTTTACGATGGGTCTTGCACCGTTCCAGCGGTGCGTTCATCATCCCATCAACCTACGCAATCAAACAGCTACCACACAGTTCATGCATTAGGAGATTTCGGGTATGACCCTCATCAGCAAGCAAAATGCCATTCGTTTTATTGTACCACTACTCAGCGCGGCGATGGTACTCGGGAGCGCCGGATGCGGTGCCGGTTCCTCCTCGGGCGCGGACGGCAAGACGGACCCCAAGGCCCTGACCCAGGAAACCATCCAGCCCGGAACCCTTACGATCGCTACCGATAACCCCTGCTACACCCCCTGGTTCATCGACAACAAACCCGAGAGCGGCCAGGGCTTCGAGTCCGCCATGGCTTATGCTGTCAGCGCAAAAATGGGCTTCCCCAAAGACAAGGTCAGGTGGACCCGCACCACCTACGCCTCGGCCATCGCCCCGGGCAGCAAGCAGTTCGACATGAACATCCAGGAGTTCACCATCTCGCCCGAGCGCAGGAACGCGGTGGACTTCTCCTCCGAGTACTACAAGCCCACGCTGGCCGTCCTGGTGCGCGGGGACTCCAAGTATGCGCAGGCCAAGTCGATCTCCGACCTGAAGGGCGCGGCGATCGGCGCCACGGTGGCCTCCGATGCCTACGTCTTCGCCAAGAGGCGGATCAAGGACGACATCAAGGTCTTCGATGACAACGTGGCCCTGGCCCAGGCCGTGGATTCCAAGCAGATCGACGCGCTCGTCATCTCCACGGTCATCGCGGTCAACATGCGCAAGACCCACCAGGTGACCGACGGCAAGGTGGTCGGCCAGCTGGCCGGCTCCACCAACGAGAACGGCATCGGCATCGTCCTGCCCAAGGGTTCGAAGCTCACCAAGGCCGCCAGCAAGGCCGTCGACGAGCTCAGAAGGGACGGCACGGTCCGCAGGCTCCAGGACCGGTGGCTCAAGGAATACACGACGGACGTGCCGGTCATCCACTGACCACGCCCAACCGCCCCCAAACCGACGGCGGACGCGGGCGGGGCCCCTCCCCAGCGGAACCCCGCCCCGCCTCCGTCATCCGGTCACCGGCCTCAAAAGCCCGGACCCCTTATGCCCTGCGCCGGGCCTTCCCATCGGAGCCCAGCGCCCCCACGGCACCCCCCTCAAAACCTTTCGTCACCCGAAACGGACCCATATCCTCATGGCTATTGCAATGGAATGCACCGTCAGCCCCATCCAGCGCGAACGCGACCGCTACCGCCGCCGGCAGGCCTGCAAGTCCACCCTCACCAGCGTCGGATCGACCCTCCTCCTCGCCGCCCTGGTCGTCCTGGCCCTCCACAACTCACCCGGCTGGCCCCATGTGCGCGAGACCTTCTTCTCCGGCCCCTACTTCATGGAATCACTGCCCAAGGTCTGGCAGGGAATCCTGCTGAACCTGCGGGTCCTGTGCTTCACCGCCCTGATCGTGCCGATCACCGCGACCCTCCTGGCCATGATCCGCATCAGCAGATCCCCGGTCCTCTTCCCCTTCCGCGTCCTTACGCAGGCCTTCACCACCCTCCTGCGCGGCATCCCCATGATCGTCCTGCTCTACCTGATCGGCTTCGGCGTGCCGGGCCTGGGCGTCTTCGGCGGCATCTCCCCCACCGTCCTGGGCACGGTCGCCCTCATCGTCTCCTACTCCACCTTCACCTCCGAGGTGCTGCGCGCCGGATTCCAGGACGTGCACCCCTCCCAGCGCGCCTCGGCCCGCGCCCTGGGGCTCACCTCCGCCCAGACCATGCGCCTGGTCGTCATCCCCCAGGCCCTGCGCAAGGTGGCGCCGGCGCTGATGAACGACTTCATCGGCATGCAGAAGGACGTGGGGCTGATCTCGGTGCTGGGCGCGGTCGACGCGGTGCGCGCCGCCCAGATCGAGGTGGCCGCCTCCTACAACTTCACCCCCTACATCGTGGCTTCGGTGCTCTTCATCTGCGCCTCCCTGCCCTTCATCCTGTGGAACGACTGGTACACGGCCAAGCTGCGCAAGCGCGAGCTGAGCGCGGGCACGGTATGAGCGGGCAGACGGCAATCGGCGCGGATGGAACGCCGCAAACGGCATATCGACGGCGGGAAAGAGAGGAGACCATGATGATGACCAAGTCCAGGCGGGTCCATGCACGCCCCACAAGCGGGACGTCCATGGCGGCGGGGCAAACCGAGCGGGCAGGGAGGGCGGAGACACCGGCCGGCCCGGCGACGGCACCGGTGCTTCCAGCCAGTCCGGCGCCCCGGCCGGGCGGGCGGCCCGAACCGGTGCTGCGCCTGGAGGACGTGCGCAAGTCCTACGGCACTAACCAGGTCCTCAAGGGCGTCTCCTTCCAGGTGCGCGCCCACGAGACCGTGGCCCTGCTGGGGCCGTCCGGCTCGGGCAAGTCCACGCTGATGAAGTGCGTCAGCCTGCTGGAGGAGGTGGGTGACGGGCGGATCTGGCTGAACGGCACCGACATCACCGACCCCCACGTCAACCGTGACCGTTGCCGGGCGCGCATCGGCGTCGTCTTCCAGCAGTTCAACCTCTTCCCCCACATGAACGTACTGAGGAACGTGACCCTTGGGGCCATCAAGGTGCACGGCATGCCCAAGGCGCAGGCGGAGGAGCGGGCCCTGGACCTGCTGGACCGCATCGGCATGCGCGCCAAGGCTTCGGCCTACCCCGACCAGCTGTCCGGCGGCCAACAGCAGCGGGTGGCGATCTGCCGGGCGCTCATGGGCGAACCTGAACTCCTCCTGCTCGACGAGATCACCTCCGCCCTGGACCCCATGCTGGTGGGCGAGGTGCTGGCCATGGTCACGGAGCTCAAGTCCCAGGGCACCACGATCCTGATGGCCACCCACGAGATGTCCTTCGCCCACGACGCCGCCGACCGCATCGTCCTCCTGCTCAACGGCCGCATAGCCCAGGACGGCACCCCGCGTCAGGTGATGGACGAGTCCCAGAACCCCGCTGCCAAGGAATTCTTCAGCCACTTCCGGGGGCTGTGAGCGGCCGGGTCGGCCGGTTGTGGTCATGCCCGGGACACCCCCCGGCGTCTGGCCCGCGGGCCGTCCAGGCCGGCGCCTCCGACTCCGGGTCGGCCACGCTGCTATACTGGCAGCATATCGCGCCCACGGCCACGGTTGGGGAACCGGATTCGCCGGCGCGCACCAGGGGAACCACAACGGAAGCGCACGCCACGGCACAGGCCGGGCGAGCCCGCCTCCCGTTCTCGCATCTTCGAGGAGCCGACACCACCATGCGCCACACCCGCACACGCCGCACCACCGCCACCGCACTGGCCATGACCCTCGCCATCGCCACCATCGGGGGGGGGGGGGCAGCCCGGCAGGCGCACGCCAA
>NZ_PDCH01000022.1 GCF_003315615.1 Bifidobacterium xylocopae | reverse complement strand
CCGCGTCCTGCGGGGCGCGCGGGTGCGCCTCGGGGTGGCGGGGGGGGGGTGGGGCGGCCGGTGGTGTGCGGGCCGGCCGCCGCGGGTGGGGTGGTGTGTCGGTGTGCGAGGTTGGGGGTGGGGTTGGTGGGGATCGTTTATTGGGGGGGGGGGGGGTGTGGGGGGGGGGGGGGGCTGGATGTCGGATGATGCATCAGGTGGCAGGGCCTGGCGTTCGGGGGCGGCATGGCCGTGGGTCTGGCCTGTGACCTGGTCATGGAGTTCGTCCCCAAGCTGTGCCAAGCCTTGCTTGGCCATGGGATGACAGAGGGCCTGACCCGCCGTTGCCGGTCGGGTCAGGCCCTCTGCGTCAGTTGTCTGGATCAGTAGGCCTGCCGGTTCACTTGGCGATCTTCGCGAAGTAGAGCAGGGTGCGAATCATGTTGCAGGTGAAGCCGTACTCGTTGTCGTAGAAGGAGACGGTGCGCACGAGCTGCTCGTCACCAGCGGTGTTCACATCCGTCTGAGTGCCATCCAGGACGCCTGCGTGGGTGTCGCCGATCACGTCGGAGGAGACGATGCCCTCGTCGTTGTAGGCGAAGTAGTCGCGCCCCTCGAAGGCCTTCTTGAAGGCGTTGTTGATCTCGTCGATGGTGACCTTCTTGCCCAGGACGGTGGTCAGCTCGGTGACGGAACCGTCGGGGACGGCCACACGCTGGGCGTGGCCCTGGAGCTTGCCGTCAACGGAGGGTATGACCTTGCCGATGGCCTTGGCCGCACCGGTCGAGTGTTCGATGGTGTTGATCGCGGCTGCGCGGGTGTTGCGCGGCTTGGAACCCTTGGGGCCATCAAGCAGCATCTGGGTGCCGGTGTAGGCGTGGATGGTGGTCATGTAACCGATCTTGATGCCGAACTCGTCATCCAGCACCTTGACCATGGAGGCCATGGAGTTTGTCGTGCAGGAGCCGGCGGACACGATATTGTCGTCTGCCTTGAGGATGCCTTCGTTCACGCCGTAGACGACGGTCGGGGTGGTGTCGTCCTTTGCCGGGGCGGAGATCAGGACCTTCTTGGCGCCGGCGTTCAGATGGGCCTGGGACTTCTCGGCCGAGGTGTAGAAGCCGGTGCACTCCAGTACGTACTCCACGCCGTCGTTCTTGACCCACGGGATGTTGTTGGCGTCCTTCTCGGCATAGACCTTGTATTCCTTGCCGTCGACCACGATCGCATCATCGGTGGAGGAGACCTCGACCGGGCTGCCGTCGTCATGGCGGAAGGGGCCTTGGGTGCTGTCGTACTTGAGCAGGTAGGCCAGGATGGCCGGAGTGGTCAGATCGTTGATGGCGGCGACCTCGATATTGCCGGCTTCACCACCGCGAGCCTGGAGCTCGAAGATACGACGGAAGGCCAGGCGACCAATGCGACCGAAGCCGTTGATACCAATCTTGACTGTCATGTGTACTCCCTTAGAGACTGACCGCCTGCCAGCCAAGCAGGGCCTGACCGAAGGCGGCCGTTTGTTGCTAACGACTCATATTCTAATGCTCAGCCTGTACTTCTTCCCTGCGAAAAGTCTCCTCGTGGGTCGTTCAAAGTGAACAAATAATTTGTGTATATTTGTTGTGCTTTTCGATGTTCAATCGCTCAAATCCTGTGCGTCTCAGTGTTCAGGTGACGCTCCCAATCGCTCAAGTGAAAGCCGACCAGGACTTGGTCACCGTCGACCAGAATCGGGCGCTTAACCAACATACCGTCAGTGGCGAGCAGGCGTAAGGCCTCCTCCTCGCTGAGGTGGTCCGGGCGCTGGTCGTGCGGGAGGGCCCGGTATACCATCCCGGATGTGTTGAAGAAACGCCTGACCGGCAGTCCGCTCATGGCCAGCCAGTGCTTGAGCTCCCCGTAGGTGGGGTTGTCGCCCTTGATGTCACGCTCACGGTAGGACATGCCATGCCGGTCCAGCCAGGTGCGGGCCTTGGCGCAGGTGGAACAGCGGGCGTAGCAGATGAACAGTGGCTGGATAGGTTCGCGAGTGGCCAAGATGATGCTCCTTGTTTCGGTAATGAGAGCCCTCAGGGGACTCAGGCGACGTTCAGATGGTCGGAGAGGGAAAGGTCCAGGGGGCCCAGGCTGGCGGTGGCCTCCAGCCGGGTGGACCAGGCGGGGGAGGGGGCCGACAGCGGATAGCTGACGAGCAGGGTGCCTTCGCGTACGCTGATCCGGGCAGGCCGATCGGCGAGGAACTCGTTGCTGACCCCGGAGCCATGGCTCATGACCATGTCCATCTCCGCCTCCTGCAGTCCGTATTTCAGCCCCTCCTCGCCCACGCCGAGGGAACGGTCGGAGGCTGAGAAGACTGAGATCGTGTGCTCAGAGGCCAGGTCCGGTGCCCAGGCCGGGAATTCAAGAGAGCCATCGCATATGGCGGTCAGTCCTATGCCGTCGCCGACCAGGAGCCCCAGGCCACCATGCTGGGCCAGAAGACAGATGGCCGCTACATTCGCTATCGAGTGGTCGATCCTGCCCCCAAGGCCCCCGTAGATGACGAAGCGTCGATAACCATGCTCCCAGCCCAGCTTCAGTGCCGCCTGCATGTCGGTGTCGTCCTTTTCGGCGGGAAGGCGGATGATTCGGCTCCCGCCCTGGGGAGGGGGGGATGAAATCGAGTCGAAGTCGCCCACTATAAGGTCCGGTTCCAATCCTAGGCTCCTGGCATGGTCGGCGCCGCCGTCCGCCGCGATGACCAGGCTGTGCCTTGGCGTGTCTTGGCCGTTGCGGTACTGGCATCCTGCCCCGAAGACCAGGCAGGTACTGCCGCCGTGTTCATCGCTCATCCGTCCTCGCTCTCACTGGGTTTGGTTCAACGCCTTCCAGCCTAGCGGCCCGGTAGTCGGCCTGCGCGGCACCGGCAGGGATCTGCCGGTGCGTCATGGTCGGGCGATGGCGTGCCGGATTCCGAGCTGAGCGTGTGTCAAGAGCGCAACTACGGCCGTTGGTGGAATAGGTGAGCGGCGATAGCGGTTGCCCAGGTGTGGGCCGTCGTTTCCGACGGCCTGACCGGCGAGTGATGAGGAGATGCGATGAGCGAACGCAAGGACCGCAAGTTGGAGTCGGTCTACCTGGCGGGTGGATGCTTCTGGGGGATGGAACGCTATCTGCAGGGCGTTTCAGGGGTGCGTTCCACCCGAGTGGGCTATGCACAGTCGAATGTGGAGGAACCGTCCTATGATCAGGTGTGCTCAGGGCGGACCGGCGCGGTGGAATGCGTGGAGGTCATATACGATCCGACCATGGTGGGGCTGAGGACGATAGTCCTGCTCTTCCTTGATGCCATTGACCCATTCTCCGTGGACCGGCAGGGCAACGACAGGGGCCGGCAGTACCGGTCGGGCATGTACTGGGAGCCGGGGTACCGGGCCGATCAGGAGCCTGTCTTCCGCTCCGCGCTCAAACGGCTGGAGGAGCGGGAGGGCCGCAAGCCGGCCGTTGAGGTCGCCGAGCTCAGGAACTTCTACCAGGCCGAGGAGTCGCACCAGGACTACCTGCGCAAGCATCCGGGCGGATACTGCCACATCAGTTCCGAACGCATGGCCTCAGTGTCCAGGCGCCAACGGTTCATCGAACGCATCTGGGAGCTTGACCCGTTGCAATATCAGGTGACCCAGGAGGCGGCCACCGAACGCCCCTTCGAGAACGCCTACGACTCGGATTTTCGCAGGGGACTCTATGTGGACCGGGTGAGCGGGCAGCCCTTGTTTTCATCGTCGGACAAGTTCGACGCGGGCTGCGGCTGGCCATCCTTCTCCAAGCCGATCGATCCCCAGACGCTTTCCACCCGGCAGGACTTCAAGCTCCTGGGCCGGCCGCGGATCGAGGTTCGTTCGGCGGCCTCTGATTCCCACCTGGGACACGTCTTCACCGACGGCCCCAAGGAGAGCGGCGGTCTGCGCTACTGCATGAACTCCGCAGCCCTGCGCTTCATTCCCCGGGAGGACATGGAGGCCGAAGGCTACGGCGAGTACATTCCCATGGTGGATGGCGGCGGTGGGGTGTAGCCGGCCGGTATTCCGCCCCGACAGCAGGTTCGTCGGGGCGGAGCCGCCGGTCCTGTCTCCGGGTCTGTGCTATAGTGCTGTTTGCTTGAGCGATCAAGAAAGCGGAAGATCCCACCTGGGAGCCTATCGTGGCTCCGGGTTAATGAATCACGGACAAAGTCCGGCGGCGGGTTTCAGAACACGCATTGCCGTGGCTCGGCACCTTCGGGTGGGTCCGCCTTCGGGAGCTTCGCGCGGGAATGTGTCAGGAAGCGGTAGAAGGAGTCATCATTAGCGCAGAACCTCGGATTAACGACGACATACGGGCCTCACAGGTGCGTCTGATCGGTCCGAACGGTGAGCAGGTGGGGATCATCGCGACCTCCGTCGCCCTCAACCTGGCCAGGGAGGCCAGCCTCGACCTTGTCGAAGTTGCGCCCCAGGCCAAGCCCCCTGTGGCCAAGCTCATTGATTACGGCAAGTTCAAGTACAACGAGAAGGTCAAGGCGCGCCAGGCCCGGCGGAACCAGACCGCGGCCGAAATCAAGGAGATCCGCTTCCGCCTGAAGATCGACGAGCATGACTTCCAGGTGAAGAAAGGCCATGTGGAGCGTTTCCTGTCCGCAGGAGACAAGGTCAAGGTCACCATCATGCTGCGCGGCCGGGAGCAGCGCCGGCCCATCGGCGGCGTGGAGCTTCTGCACAGGCTGGCGGATGAGGTGGCCGATCTGGGTTCGATCGAATCCACTCCCAAGCAGGAGGGCCGCAACATCATCATGACCCTTGCCCCCAAGGGCAAGAAGATCCACACCCAGTCCGAGCAGCGTCGGAGGGGCGACCAGGCCCGGGCGGAACGCCAGGCCCGGCAGGCGGCCCGGCTAGCCGCCAAGAAGGAAGGTCAGAGCGCCAAGCTCCAGGCCGAGAACGAAGCCAAGGCCGAAGTCAGGCGTGTCGATGCCGAGCCGGCCAAGCAGCAGACTTCCACGAAGAAGACAACATCCAAGGAGGGCAGCAATGCCGAAGATGAAAAGTAATTCCGCCGCATCCAAGCGTGTCCGCGTCACCGGCTCGGGCAAGCTCATGCAGGCAGGATCGAGCATGCGCCACAATCTTGAGCACAAGTCAGCCCGAAAGCGGCGCGCCCTCTCGCGTGATGCCGTGCTCGCCAAGAGCCAGGCCAAGAACATGCGGAAGATGCTGAACAAGTAAGCCCCAGGGCCGAAAGCAGCACAGGTCAAGACCCAAGAGATTTCAGAAAGCTGAGGAAACATACATGGCACGTGTCAAGAGGGCAGTGAACGCCCATAAGAAGCGCAGGGTCGTACTGGAGAGGGCCTCCGGCTACCGCGGCCAGCGTTCGCGCCTCTACCGCAAGGCCAAGGAGCAGCTCCTCCATTCCTTCAACTACAACTACCGCGACCGCAAGGCCCGCAAGGGTGACTTCCGCAAGCTGTGGATCCAGCGCATCAACGCCGCCTGCCGCGCACAGGGCATCACCTACAACCGCTTCATCCAAGGGCTGCGTCTGGCTGGCATCGAGCTTGACCGCCGCGCGCTGGCCGAACTGGCCGTCTCCGATATCGATACTTTCAACGCCATCGTGGACGAGGCCAAGAAGGCCCTGCCAGCAGACGTGAACGCGTCGATCGCCGCCTGATCAGGATGTGGGCGGCCTGGTCTTCATCCAGTCGTCCGTAGATCTCAGAGGGTCCCGCACCAGCGGGGCCCTTTGCCATATATGCTCAACATCCCAATTCGCAATCTCCGCGGCAGGAGCCCTAACCCACCTGTCAGCGCGTCGACCCCGCGATACAGTGGTCGCATGAGCGAGAATCCCACGGCCTTCGGCCCATTGGTCGAGCAGTTCCTGGTTCACACCGGGGTGGAGCGCGGCCTGGCTGCAGCCACTGTGCAGGCCTACCGGTCGGATCTATCCCTCTACACCGGATGGCTTGCCGACCACGGCAGAGACAGCCTTGACCAGGTGGGCAAACGTGACGTAGAGGATTTTCTGGCTTCGCTTGCAGGGGAGTCAGCTGCAAGCAAGGCCCGGCGCCTGGCAGCCGTCCACGAGCTCCACCGATTCGCCCTCGGCCAGAGGTTGGTGTCCGTCGACGCATCGCAGGCGGTCAGGGCGCCCAAAGGTGTCTCCCGCCTACCGGATGTCCTCACGATTGACCAGGTCTCCAGGCTCCTTGAGGCATCGGCACCTGCAGGGGCCGACGACCCGGTCTCCCTGAGGGACCGTGCGCTGTTGGAGTTCATGTATGCGACGGGATGTCGCGTCTCCGAGGCTGTGGGTGCCGACCTGACTGACCTGGACCTGGAGCAGGGACTGGCGCGACTGATGGGCAAGGGCTCCAAACAGCGACTGGTGCCCGTCGGCTCTTACGCGCGTCGGGCTTTGGAAGCCTATCTGAACAGGGGGAGGGAGGCATTGGGTCGCAGGGCGAAGCGGAGCCCTGAGATGGCCGCCGTCTTCCTCAACAAACGCGGCAGCCGCCTGTCCCGGCAGTCGGTCTGGCAGATTGTGCGTTCGGCCGCCGGCAGGGCGGGCATCGACGCGCCGATCCATCCCCACACCCTGCGCCATTCGTTCGCCACCCACCTGATCGAAGGCGGTGCGGATGTGCGCACGGTCCAGGAACTCCTGGGACACGCATCGGTGACCACCACCCAGATCTATACGCACGTAAGCCCCCAACGTCTGATGGAGGCGTACCAGACGGCCCATCCCAGGGCACGCTGATTCGGGTGGGGCCTTGCGGATATACTGGGAGCGTACAGTCGAGGATCGAGGCGATTTCGGGGGTCGTCCGGGCGGTGATGCGGCGGTTTGCCGCCGCCGGGTGCCGTCCATGGATGGGTATTGGTAGTGTAAAGGTATGCCTACGGATTTATTGGGACGTGATTACGAGACGTTCGCCGCCCCCGAGCCCCTGAGCCAGCATGGCCCCGCCCGGGTCATAGCGATGTGCAACCAGAAGGGCGGCGTCGGCAAGACGACGAGTTCGATCAACATCGGCGGCGCCTTAAGCGATTACGGCAGACGGGTGCTCATCGTGGACTTCGATCCCCAGGGCGCGGCGACGGTTGGCCTTGGTATCAATGCCAATACCGTGGAATCCACGATATACACAGCCTTGTTCGATCCGAAGATGGATGTGCACAAGGTGGTCATGCACACCGACTTCGAGAACCTGGACATCATTCCGGCCAACATAGACCTGTCGGCTGCCGAGGTGCAGCTGGTCACGGAAGTGGGACGCGAACAGGTCCTGGCCTCCACCCTGAAGCCTCTCATCGACGAATACGACGTGATCATCGTGGATTGCCAGCCGTCCTTGGGTCTGCTGACCGTCAACGCGCTGACCGCGGCGGACGGTGTCATCATCCCGGTGGCGGCCGAGTTCTTCGCGCTGAGGGGTGTGGCCCTGCTCATGCAGTCAATCGAGAAGGTGCGTACCAGAATAAATCCTGACTTACGGGTCTATGGGGTGCTGGTCACCATGTACACCCGCACATTGCACTCGGATGAGGTCCTGCAGCGTATCTATGAGGCTTTCCAGGACAAGGTCTTCCACTCAGTCATCACGCGGTCCATCAAATTGCCGGACGCCACTGTTTCCGGCGTGCCGATCACCATGTACGCCCCCCAGCACAAGACGGCCAAGGAGTATCGGGAGGTGGCCCGGGAGCTGCTCGCGCGCCGCATCGTGGCGTGAGTGCGCTGACGGATACGACTCCCGGTTTTTCGGTAAGTCTCGATGTCTATCAGGGGCCGTTCGATGCCTTGCTCAGTCTGCTTGCGGACAGGCGGTTGGAGCTGACCGAAATATCGCTGGGGTCCATAACCGAGGAGTTCCTGGCCTACGTGAAACGCCTGGACCTGGGACGAAACCTTGATGAGGCCAGCTCCTTTCTGGATGTAGCCTCGGTTCTGGTGGAGGCCAAGTCCGCCGCCCTGTTGCCCGGACAAGGTGAATCCCCGGCCGACGAGCAGTCGATGGAGGCCTTGCGTGAGCGTGACCTCCTGTTCGCCAGACTGCTGCAATACAGAGCCTTCAAGGAAGCGGCCAGCGTCTTTGAACGTGAGCTTGCGCGCGTTGCCGCATCATTGCCCCATCCCGGTCGTGTCGATGAGCGCACGGCCGCGGCCCTGCCGTCGCTGGTATGGACCACCAGCCCCCCTGAGCTCGCCCGCATGGCGGCCCATGCCCTGGTCAACGCGCCGGCGAGCCAGGTTTCGGTAGCCCAGTTGCATGTGCCGATGGTGGACCTGCGCGAGCAGGCGGAGCTGGTGCGGGCACGTCTGCAGGAGAGACCGGGAGAACCACTTGCATTTGCGGCTATTATCGGGGATGCCGCCGGTCGACTGGAGGTCGTGGCGCGCTTCCTGGCTATCCTGGTGTTCTTCCGCCAGCGCGAGGTCCAGTACAAGCAGGCCGGGCCCTTCGAGCCCCTCTACCTGCGCTGGATAGGTGATGTCGATAATGGGGGAGGCATAGACGTGAGCGAAAAGGATTTCTCATGAACGAGGAGACGGCGGAACCGAATCCAAGGCCGGAGGAGACCCAGGCGCGGCCCTTGGACAACGGGGCAACGGGGGACAGGGGCGTCACGCCCGAAGACTTCCCCGGCGGACTGTCCGCATGCCTTGAAGCAATACTGATGACTGCCGATCAGCCACAGCCCTCGGCCGATTTAGCGACGGTGCTGGGGGTAAGCGAGAAGCGGGTGGAATCCTGTCTTGGATCGTTGAGCGACCAGATTGACCGGGAAGGGCATGGCTACCAGCTCAGACGCACAGCCAGAGGCTGGATGTATGCAAGCCGCCCTGACTTCCAGCCGGTGGTCTCGGCTTTCGTGACCGCGGGGCAGAGCGCACACCTGAGCCAGGCAGCCCTGGAATCCTTGGCGATCATCGCCTACCGCCAGCCAATCACGCGCGCCCAGGTGGCCGGCATCCGCGGCGTCAACTCAGATGGGGTCATCCGCTCACTGCTGGTACGTGGTCTGGTCCGGGAGGATGGGGTTGATCCTGAGAGCCGGGCGGCCCTGCTGGTGACCACAGCGCTGTTCCTGGAGCATATGGATATCGCATCGGTCGACGAGTTGCCCTCCCTCGCGCCCTTCCTGCCGGATGAAAGCACAGCTGTCCGTGAGATGAAGCAGCAGCCCTCGCCTGTGCGACCTGCCGTACGCACGACAGACGGGGGTGCGGAGTGATCGGCAACAACCGGGGCTTGCCATGTGCCATACAGGCCATTGCAGTCTTCGCGCCTTACCCGGGGGCGAGGAAGGGTCCCGTCGGCGCAGTTGTGCCTGCCAGTGGGAATTGAGTACTGTTGTGGTGCCCTTTCACGGCGCTCGCCGGGAGTGCCTGGTTCGGCTTTTTCGGGAGGTGGCATAACCTAATGCGATCGTATGGCGGCATGCAGCTCATGGAGCATGCCTCTTTCGCCGTCGGTTGCGCCGTGGCTGTCGTCACCAGCCTGATCCTTTGCTTCGGCGCATTCGCCGTGAACAAGTACAGGGAGTCGAGGGATCGGCCGAAGTTCAAGATCATGCTCGAACCGGAGAATTCCCTGGCCCAGCCGGTGCTGAAAACCAGCTATGGTTTTTCTGCCGCGTTCGGGCGGCAGGACGAGGTGCTGTTCGACCTATACGGTCCTGGCACCCGCTTCGCCCAGCAGGAGTACGCGGGAATCATCAGCCGTTGGAAGAAGGAACGGACCTCGAAGGGGTACCGGTATATCGGTTATTTTGCAGAATTCGAGTACCAGGAGCTGCCCGCGGAGTTCTCGGTCGCCGACAACAAGGATGCCGATGACATAGTCCTGACCCCTTCCGGGATCAGTTTGAGCAAGGGTCGTCTGACTTTCTTGCGGTTCGATTGGGATGAATTCCTGTTCCGCGTGGAGGATAACCGTATCATTATCGAGAATCTCGAGGGGGTGCCTGTCTTCGAGAATTCGACGGCGAGCCCGGTTCTGGAGCTGCATGTCGCCCAGTTCGCGCATGACGGCAACCTGCTGGAGGAGCTGCTGACCAAGTATGCGAATGAAAAGTTCTGAGGTCGCACGGCGGTGTTCGTCCACGCATCCGTGGACACGCAGCGGTTGCCTTGCGCATAAGGTAGCCCGGCTGTCATCTGCTGCGCGTATCATTGCGAAGGTTTGTCCGCCTAGAATCGGGCGGCGTTTGAGAATGAGGTTTTGATGGCGGTACGTGGAGATATTCGTAATGTGGCAATTGTGGCTCACGTCGATCACGGTAAAACGACGCTGGTGAATGCCATGCTGCAGCAGTCGCACGTCTTCTCCGAGCGTGAGGAAGTGCCCGACCGTGTGATGGATTCCAACGACCTTGAGCGCGAGAAGGGCATCACCATCCTCGCCAAGAACACCGCCGTCAAGTACACCGGCCCCCTGGCCGCCGAGCTGGGCGAGCCCGATGGCATCACCATCAACGTCGTGGACACGCCCGGACACGCCGACTTCGGCGGCGAAGTGGAGCGCGGTATCTCCATGGTCGACGGCGTGGTCCTCTTGGTGGATGCCTCCGAAGGCCCGCTGCCCCAGACACGCTTTGTCCTGCGCAAGGCACTGGAATCGAAGCTACCGGTGATCCTGTGCGTCAACAAGGTGGACCGTCCCGATGCCCGTATCTCCGAGGTGGTGTCCGAATCGACGGACCTCCTGTTGGGGCTGGCGCAGGATGTGTCCGAAGAGGGCGTGGACCTGGATCTGGATTCCCTGTTGGACCTACCGGTCATCTACTGCGCGGCCAAGGCGGGCAAGGCTTCGGTGAACCAACCCGCCGACGGGGGTCTGCCCGACAATGACGACCTTGAGCCCTTGTTCGATGCGATTCTGAAGAACATCCCCGCTCCGGTCTATGAGGAGGGGGCGGCCCTGCAGGCTCATGTGACCAATATCGACGCTTCCGACTACCTGGGTCGTCTGGGTCTGGTCCGCATCTACAACGGGACCTTGAAAAAGGGCACCCAGTATGGGCTTTCACGCGTGGATGGATCGGTCGAACACTTCAAGCTCACCGAGATTCTTCGCACCCAAGGACTGGACCGTGTGCCTGCCGAGGAGGCCGGCCCCGGCGATATCGTGGCCGTGGCGGGCGTCGAGGACATCATGATCGGCGAGACCATCGTCGATCCCGATGACCCAAAGCCACTGCCGCTCATCCATGTCGATCCGCCGGCCATATCCATGACCTTCGGCACCAACGATTCCCCGTTGGTGGGAACCGAGGGCAAGGATCACAAGCTGACCGCCCGCATGCTGAAGGACCGTCTGGACCATGAGCTGATCGGCAACGTCTCCATCAAGGTCATGCCGACCGAACGCCCGGATGCCTGGGAGGTGCAGGGCCGCGGCGAGCTCGCTCTGGCGATCCTGGCCGAGCAGATGCGTCGTGAGGGATACGAACTGACCGTGGGGCGCCCGCAGGTTGTCACCCAGATGATCGACGGCAAGCTCAACGAGCCGATGGAGTCCGACACCATAGACGTGCCCGAGGAGTACATGGGTGCCGTCACCCAGCTGATGGCCGACCGCAAGGGCCGTATGGATTCCATGAGCAACCACGGCTCAGGCTGGGTGCGCATGCAGTTCACGGTGCCTTCCAGAGGCCTGATCGGCTTCCGTACCGCCCTCCTGTCCGCGACCCGTGGCACCGGCATCTCGTCGTCCATATCCGCTGGTTATGCCCCCTGGGCCGGCGAAATCTCCACCCGGCAGAACGGGTCGATGGTGGCGGACCGTGCCGGTAAGGCTAGCCCCTACGCCATGCAGAAACTGCAGGCCCGCGGCAACTTCTTCGTAAAACCACAGGATCCGGTCTATGAGGGCCAGGTGGTGGGCGTGACGAACAAGCCCGGCGATCTGGACATCAACGTGACCTTGGAGAAGCACATGACCAACATGCGCTCAGCCACGGCCGACGTGTTGGAGACCCTGACACCGCCGATCCAGATGAGCCTGGAGGAGTCCCTGGACTTCGCCAACGAAGACGAGTGCGTGGAGGTCACGCCCGAGTCCATCCGCGTGCGCAAGATCATCCTGGACCGCGACGCCTGGTACAAGTGGAACGCCCGTCAGCGCAGGGCCAATCAGAAGAGCCAGTGATCCCACCGGCTGATCCAGCCTGGCGGTGAACCCCATGAACCGCCCGGTCCGCGACGGGGCACATCCCCGTACGGCCCGGTCGGTTTCGTGTTCAAGGAGGCTTCATCCCATATAGGAGGGGGTGTCGGGGCTGACCGCAGCGGCACTGTTGACGGATGGAGCTAGGCTGTTGGTTATGCGTCAACCTCATGCCAGCCCCGTTCGTAGGGCGCGCCTCTACCCGGCGACCTTGCTGCTGGGTGCCTTGAGCGGGCTGATCGGCACTCTGGCCCATCGCGCCGGTGCAGCCGGCCCCATTCCCTATGGGTTGGTCATTGCATTCGCCATGCTGATCGTATCGGCCTGGTGGTCGCGGTCCGCCGCCGGCCCAGTGGGTCTCGGCCTCCACTTGATCGGCTCATCCAGTCTGCTTTGGCTGCTGATGGGGCGTGGACCGGGTGGTGATGTACTTATCCCGATCGGCAGTCCGGCGTTCACCGGCTTCTTCGACCGCAGGGCCGGCATGATCTGGCTCATCGGATCCCTTCTTGCTCAGCTGGCGGTCCTGGCCATCCCCCGGTCCTGGCTCTCCGGACCGGGTGGATCACCTGGGAGGCCGGCATGAGTCAGCGGCCCATCCTGTACTATCTTGGCCCTGAAGGCACCTTCACCCACCAGGCGGCCTTGCAGGCCCAAGCGGGCCTGGAGACCGCCCTGGGGAGGGCCCCTCGGTTGGCAGCGGTCGATCGGGCGTCTTCGATCATCGAACGCGTGGACCAGGGCCGAGGCTGGGGGATCCTAGCCTGGGAGAACAACGTGGAGGGCACCGTCGTGCCCAATTTGGACGGCTTGATCAATGCCCCACGGACCGCCGGATTCGCACGGCTTGGACTGGACATCACCTTTGACGCTTTTGTGCGACCCGACCACGGCGTCCTGACCCAGGTGAGCGCTCACCCGCACGGTCTGGCCCAATGCCGTGCCTTCAGCGATGCCATGGGTCTCGAGGAGGTTCCGGCTACGTCCAACGCCGCCGCCTGCCGGGACCTGGGGCCCCAGCAAGTGGGGCTGGGGCCCGCCTTGTGCGGTCGACTCTATGGGCTTGACCGCTACCGGGCGGGTGTCCAGGATTTCCAGGGCGCGCGCACGGATTTCCTGCTGCTTGCGCCAAGAGGGCAGGCCGTGGAGCTATCGCAGGCATGGGCGCGCGCCCAACGGGGCGGGAACACGGCAAGCGATACGTGTGCCTACGAGTCGATCCTGGCCCTGATCCCCCTGCAGACAGGGCCGGGTGTACTGGCCGGTTTGCTGGATCGGATGCGAGACGCCGGTCTGAACATGACCGCCTTCATGTCCCGGCCGATCAAAGGTCAGGACGGGGCATACTCATTCATAGCGACCGTGGATTCGGCCCCATGGGAGCCGTCCTTGCATACCTTGCTGGAGGATTTGGCCGGGCGTGCCGTCTGGGTCAAGACGCTGGCGGTGGATGCCCGCATGCCCAGGCCGGACCCCCCGGTGGACCAGTGGATGCTGCCCGTCGGAGGCCTTGTGGCCGGCCGTTCCTCCGCTGGAGAACCAACTGCCATATCAAAGAACGAGGAGCTCCTGTGGCCCACGATGTAAACATGCACCCACTGCCAGGGACGGCGGCTTCCCCCATTCTTACCTCCGCCCACAAGATCGGCATCGTCGGATTGGGGCTGATCGGCGGTTCACTGGCACGCCGGCTGGTCGGACGAGGCCGTTTCGTGGTCGGTTGGAACCACACCACCGCCCCCTATGCGGCGGCCCAGCGGGCGGGCATACATACTGTGGACAGTCTGGAGGAACTGGCCCAAGGCAAGCCGGACGTATTGGTCCTGGCCACACCCCTTAAGGCCATGCCCGAGATGCTGGAACGTCTGGCGCCGGTTCTGCCCAAAGCCAGTACCCTCACCGATGTTGGTTCCGTCAAGGGCCCGGTGCGCGAGCAGGTGGCGGCCGTCGGTTTGTCCGACCGATATGTCGGCGGACATCCGATGACAGGCAACGAGCATTCGGGTTTCGCCGCCTCCGACCCAAACCTCTTCGATTCGGCCCTGTGGGCTTTGTGTGTGGATGAAAGCACGGATTACGGGCGTTTCCTGACAGTCGCTGACATGGTCATCCAAGGCTTGGGCGATCAGCTCATCTGCTTGGACGATGGTACGCACGACCGTTCCGCCGCACTCATCTCCCATATGCCGCATGTGGTGTCCACGGCTTTGGCGGCACTCCTGGCCGGGCATCCGGACAGGCAGGTGGCCGCCGCCCTCGCCGCGGGTTCCTGGCGGGACATGACCAGGGTGGCTTTGACCGATCCGGAGCGTACGCGAGCCATGGTCGAGGAGGACCGGCCGAATGTGGCCGCACTGTTACGTGAACTCGCCTCTCGCCTGGACGGTGTCGCCGCCGAAATGGAATCCGGCGCCGATCTGGGGCCTTTCTTCGACTCCGCCCAGCCCTTCCGTGATTACCGGGCCTGCCAGATGGAAGCGAAGCGGACTCCGGATCATGAGTTGGAGGAGGAACTGATCCTGGATGGGCATGGCTGGCGGGAGCAGCTTCTTGACTCTGCCCGCCGGGGCCGTCGTATCGTGCGCTTCGACAGCGTCCACCGTGCCATAGAGGTCAGCGGACCGAATTGGTGAGGCACCATCGATCAGTCATTCAGGATGCGCTGCCGTCCCTATGGCCGAAAGGGTATCTGCGTTCGGGGATGGGCTTGACGGCAACGATGGCGGCCACATCCAGCCGAACATCCTGGGATGGTCTGCTTCCGTTGGCGGCGGGGTCTCGCCTCAGGGTCAACATCCGTCCGTCACATGCGCGTACATGCCCAATGAAATCCCTGTAGGTCATCCGACCACTGGCCGGATCCACACTGTCTGCCATGCGCACCACGACCCTCGACCCCACCGGCATGCGTTGGACGGCCGATGATGGCAGTGCGGCGCTCTGCTGCGGTCCATCAGGCGACGGCAGTGATGGATGCCCTTCTTCCGGTGCGGTCATGTCCCACCTCCACCGCCCATTGTAAAGGGCGGAGAGGGGGAACTGCGGACATGCCGGGCCGGCATAGAATGGTATGCGCGCAAAGGAGGCTGGCCATGCGATTCGACAATAAGTTGGAAGCTTTCACCGACCATCTGACCCATGTGGAGGGGGAGAGCGCCAACACCGTCAAAGCCTACCGCTCCGATTTGGTCGCTTTCCTTAATTTCCTGCGGCTGCGCGGTTTGGATGACTTGGGTCAGGTGACCATCGAGACTCTCCGCTCCTGGATGGCCCATGAGTCCCGCGGTCGTTCCCGGGCGACCCTGGCCCGGCGGACGGTGTCCGTCCGCCGGTTCTTCGCTTTCCTGGCCGACAGGGGTCTCATCGACAAGGACCCCGCGGCGACGTTGGCCACGCCCCGTATCCCGGACCGTCTGCCGCAGGTGTTGAGTGAGGAAGAGGCCGGCCGGATGATGGAAGAGGCCGGGCGGGAGGCCGGTCGCGGTCCTGGATCCGAGGCCCACGGCCGGGACTGCGGGGTTGAAGGAGGCGGGCGGTCTGTCAAGGAGAAGGCCCTTGCCTGCCGTGATCGGGCGATCGTGGAACTCCTGTACGCGACCGGTATGCGTGTGGCCGAGTTGACGGCTTTGGACCAGAAGGATGTCGACTTCCAATCCCGCACGGTCAAGGTCATGGGCAAGGGGTCGAAAGAACGGGTGATTCCCTTCGGCCTACCTGCCGCACATGCCTTGGAGGATTGGCTTGGTCAGGGGCGCCCTGGTCTGGCGGCGCGATCTTCCGGGATGGGCGGTCCTGCCCTTTTCCTGGGTGCCAGGGGCGGGCGGATCGGACAGAGGCAGGTGAGGGATGCGGTCCATCGGATCTCAGCGGATGCCGACCTGCCTTCCATCTCCCCACACGCCCTTCGCCATTCCGCGGCCACCCACCTGCTGGATGGGGGGGCGGACCTGCGTGAGGTCCAGGAAATGCTTGGTCATTCATCCCTGCGAACCACGCAACGCTACACGCATGTCTCCATCGACCAGCTGCGGCAACGCTACGATCTGGCCTTCCCCCGGGCATAGGGGGCACGGCCGCCCCTAGGCCACGAAACCGTGTCGGTTTGCATCTGTCCACAATGTGGACAGCGCATTCGGTCGTAACATTGCCCACGTAACATTCACACTATCTTGGACGGCGCCACCCTTGTCGTTTCAGGTTACAGCGACGCAGTACCCTCTGCCCGCCTCATGAGTCACAAATCATAAGGAACAGAAGAGAGAGGCTGTGATTGTGATCAAGCATATACGAAATCTGTCCGCCGCTGCGGTGGCCGCCACTATGATCCTGTCCCTCGGGGCATGTGGATCCTCAGGTTCCGGGGATTCCAAGGCTGGTGGCGACCCCAATGCGGTCGTCAAGGCGTACAGCACCGAACCACAGAACCCCCTTGTCCCCGGCAACACCAATGAGCGCGGGGGCGCGCGACCGGTCATGCTTCTCTTCGCCAAACTGGTGGCGGTGACCCCAGACGGCAAGACGGTCAACGAAGTGGCCGACTCCATCAAGCCGAATCAGGACAACACCCAGTACACGGTCAAGCTCAAGCCTGGCTGGAAGTTCACGGATGGTAGTCCGGTCACGTCATCATCCTTCACCAGGGCCTGGTCGTATGTGGCCAACGCCGCCAACGCCCAGCTCAATGCCAGTTTCTTCTCCCTGATCAAGGGCTATGACGACCTGCAGAAGCCAGATGCCAAGCCCGACGCCCAATTGGAGGGTCTCAAGGTGATCGACGACAGGACCTTCACCGTGGACCTGGTCCAGGCGGATTCGGTCTTCCCGATCAAGGTCGGATACGAGGCCTTCTCGCCGCTGCCGGAATCCTTCTACAAGGATCCCAAGGCCTTCGGTGAGCATCCTGTGGGCAATGGCCAGTACAAGTTCAAGTCCTGGGAGCACAACAAGTCCATCCAGCTGGTCAGGAACC
>NZ_PDCH01000021.1 GCF_003315615.1 Bifidobacterium xylocopae | reverse complement strand
CCTGGGCCTTCCGGTAGTCGTCCGGCTTGTTCGATTGGACCTTGCCGGCGGCGTCCAGCGCCTGCCGGAGCTGCTCACGGGTGGCGTTGTCGGCCACCTGGCCCTCCGTCTGCGCCAGCCGGGCCGACCCCTCGTCCTGCTTCGCCTTGAGCGCGGCCCTGGCGTCCGCCAG
The DNA here is from genome assembly GCF_003315615.1 of Bifidobacterium xylocopae. Classification (GTDB taxonomy): domain Bacteria; phylum Actinomycetota; class Actinomycetes; order Actinomycetales; family Bifidobacteriaceae; genus Bombiscardovia; species Bombiscardovia xylocopae. The sequence continues at coordinate 17,606 of NZ_PDCH01000021.1, read as the reverse complement.
GCTCTTCGCGCCCCGCGAGGCGAGCACGGCTTTCGCGGCCCGCTCGACGGCCTTGGCCTGATCGTCGCGCCTGGCCGCCGCAGCGTCCATCCGCCGCGCCGCCGCCCGCAGGTCGGCCGTGCTTTGCGAGGCGTCGCAGGACACCGGCTTGACCTTCGTGATGGCCTTGACGGCCCGCTGGTAGTCGCTCACGGTCTTGGCGTCGGCCACCTGGTCGCCCTGCACCTTCCGCGCCTCACCCACGACCCTGGAATCCTTCATGGCCGTTGTCCTAGCCAACCGCCCCGCAGCCTGCTGGCATGAGGCTACAGCCTGGTCATGTCTGCCGGCGTTCCACCGGTATACGCCAAAACCGCCGGCGCATACCGCGACGATTGCAACAGCCGCGATCGGCAGTGCCCACCGTTTCCGGTTGGGATTTGCATCCGTGCCAATTGTCCCCTCGGTCATTTCTCTACCTCTCCCTCGTCCTGACTATTATCAGTCGAATTCAGCGAATTCATGGTCGTCATAAGCAGAATCATTTATCCGGCGGAAACCTGCGCCCAAGAAGCACATTCCAATCTTACGGTTCTTGAATCAGCAATTGGCCTCTATCCATTCTGCTACGATTGCGCTCATGCTCACCCCCTTGTCGGCCGCAAACCGCTTAAGGCGGCGATGGGTCTCGGCTGGCAGCATGAACGATGCCTGCGTTTTCCTCTCCGGCCGCTGCCTTTCCGGGTAGCTGGCCAACGTGTTGGCAAGGCTTTTCGCCGTTGCTGCCGGTTGCTGCACTTTCATATTGCCTCCTTGAATATTGCCGCCCACGTTCCTCGGTTTCCGTGTAGTGGGGTTTGGACGTTTCCTGGTTCTTATGTTTCCTGGTTCTTATGTTTCCTGGTTCTTATGTTTCCTGGTTCTTATGTTTCCTGGTTCTTATGTTTCCTGGTTCTTATGTTTCCTGGTTCCCGGATTCGTACGAATCCACGAATCCGGGAACCTACGACTAAGCGCCGGCGGTTTCCGGATTGAAGACGCTTATAAGCTCGGTGGCTACGAGCCCGTATCCACTCGCCGAGGGAATCTCGCCAGTGCAGGAAGCCTGGCGCAGGGACTCACGCATAGGGATGATGGTGTCAAATGTAGCCATGCCGCGCTCCTTCAAGAACGATTTAGCCTGCCGGGCCATCACAGTGCCTTCCCGAACCTGCGTCAGCAGGATCGAGCTGGGCTTGTTTAGTGCCCGGGATGTCTCCAACATCCTCATCATGTCGAGCTTGCCGGGCGTCGTGACCAACACAGCCAGATCGCAGGCGTTTACCGCCGCGTCAATCAGCTCGGTTTGCAATGGCGGGGTATCGATCAGTATCCAAGTCTCTTCGTTCGCAGGGCGGCTTCCGACGCTTCGCATATTCGCCGGGATCACAGGGAATGGCAGGGGAGTGCCTGCGTCCTGCGCGTTCTGGGCCCATGCCGTGGCCTGGGCGCTCGGGTCGATGTCACGAACCTCCACACAATATCCCAAGCGGTTGAGGGAGCATGCGGTCAGGATGGTGCTGGTTGTTTTGCCGACCCCTCCTTTGGTGTTGCCGAATGCGATGATTGGCCCTCTCAATACAGTTTCTTCCATGTCTGTCTCCTATAATTCAAGCCGCAGGACCCAGGATCCGGAGTTTCTGGCTTCCTGTTTTATTTGTTGATGGATTTGTATGAATGTTGGTTTGTACGTTTGTCGGTTTATGGGTGGACAGGGACCCCGCCCGGGCTGGGTTATCGTGTCCGGGCTGGGCTGCTGCATCCGGGTCAGAATAGGGTGGGGGAGCGTCCCACGGTATGGGGGACTGCCGGGGCGGACTTCTTCTGTTCGTGGTACCGCTGCTGCTGCCTGATTCGCTTGAAACGTTTGGCCCCCAGCTTCCGAGCCTCGGCGATCACCTGCGGATGGGCGGCAAGCCAGGAAGTCAGCATTGGCAAACGTCGCCCTTGTTGGGGCTCGGACTTCTCTCCGGCTCGGTCGGGAAAGGGGAGCAGATGCCTTAGTGCTTTCCGCTCCTGATAGGTCAGTCCGCCGAAGATCCCGTCGTTGTAGTGGTTTTCAACCGCTTGCGCCAAGCAATCGAACTGTATCGGGCATAGATCGCATATTTTTCGGGCTACGCGACGCAGTTCCCGGTCCTCACCTAGAGTGCTGGTCTCCAACGCCCACATCCGGTCCCACAGGTCGTTCAACCCTGGAATCTGGGTGGATCGGGGCAGAAGCTGGCATAAGCCTACCTTCGACTTTGTCCCGGTTTGTCTGAATCCCCTCTGTGCGTTCATGATTTACGCCCCCTTCTTTGCGATCTCCGGGCCGGCTACACGCCTGTGTGCCCGGAATTTCTTTTGCGCTTGCTTGAGTTTTTCGTTTTTCTGTGCTTCCTCTGCGGCCTGTCGACGTCTCCGTTCGAGCACGACATCAGGGCCGGGATGATGTTCGCGGTTACGCTCGTCGAGCCGACAATACGGACACTCTTCGGCCGGCATCTCGCCGTTCAAATGAGCTCGGGCGGCTTCCAGGCCCAATCGCCGGTAGCCGTAGACCGGCTCCCGAAGCACCCAATCACCACTTACCAGGGTCGGTCGGTCGTCGTCCTCTGGGGCCGCGGCGGACGACTGAGTATCCGGGGCATCCCTGGCCCGCTGCAAGGCCAGCGTCGGCCAATGCTTGGCCAACTGCCGGCAAGAGCGGATCGTCGGTCGCCAGAACCCGTCAGAGGTCGTCAGCGCCCAGCGAGCCAAGGCCAAAGCCTCCGTCGAGCCGTGTTGCCGCGCCAACGATTCGGCCGCCGAGAGTTCCCGGCGCGAGGGCCTTGATACATCGCCTGGGACCGGCAGTCCCAATTCTGCAAGTAGGTCGCAGAATCCCTTGAGCAGTTCCTTCGCGCCATCATCCGGCGCGCGGTCCCCCGTGGGGGAATGTCCCATAGGGACAAGGGGGTTAATCTGACGGTTGATACCTGACGGTTTATAAAGTGGTGCATCTGCTGCACCCCTGGAGGCGCATGAAATGCGCCCCTGGCCCCGGCCGTCGGCACCCGTAACCACCAGGGGTGCATCTGCTGCACCCCTGGAGGCCTGCTGGGTGCCGTCGACCGGAAAAGTACAGGCATTGGTGCGCCTCGTCTGATCCACTCCAGCTGGCGGCTCGGCCGTTTCATCCTTGTGGGTGCGTTTCAAATAGGCGGATACGCCAGGGTCGCGTTCCATGCACAGATCCCAGACCCGGGCCCGGTATTGTTTCGGTCTGGTCCGGCCGTGGGGGAGTAGTGCAGCATGGCGCTGGTCGCCGGGTCGGATGAACCCTTGCTCCTCCAGCAGTTTCAACGCATTCTGCACGGTGCGCTCCTTGAATTCCGTGACCTCGCAGATGGTCCGGACCTTCGGCCATGCCCCCGTGCCGTCGTCGGAAGCCCGATCGGCCAGATAGCACAGCACCGACTTCGCGGCTGGATTCCCGACATGGCAGCGTTGGGCCCAAGCCCTCGCCTGGACACTCATGCGCGCGCCTCGTTCGACCTGGGTGCATCAAGCAGGCCTTGAAGCCGCATTCGTTCGGCGCGGACGTGTGGGATGCTCAGCCCGAGCATGGCGCTAAGCCAGAAATCCTCGCTGCCATTCGCCGCCGCGTCATGGAGCATGCGTTCCTGGACCTTAGTCAGCCTTTTCATCGCAATCCCCCTTGGCTCTCGTATCCGGGTAGTGCGCTCCGATCAACGACGCATATCTGCGGAATCCAGCCTCGCCCTCGCGGCCTACAATCTCCTGATCAACGTATTCATTGCCGTACTCGTCCACCAACCGTTCGGCGTCAGTGAAACCATAGTTCGGCACCCACCAGCCGTGCCTGAGCCGGGCCATGACCGCGTCCGGTGAGGCTAGATCCCTATACCTATCAAGCCACGGGACCCGTCGGACCAACACGCTGATGTAGGACACGTCTTCAAACAAATACGTCGCCTGGGCGCGAGCCTCGTTCCTGGACCTGGCGCGTACCAGCCGATACCCCTCGTCGCCCTCCGGGTCGGAAAGCCGGTAGGTCTTGAGCTGCAAATCTATACCGTGTGGCGCACCAGCCACACATGCCACGGCCATCATGACTGCGCCCCTTGTAGTTGCTTGCGCGGGGTTGACACTTCATGCAGGCCCAGCGCTACTCGGTCCGCATACCGGCCGCCCGCCTCCATGCCCTCCTCCGAAACGTCGAAGGAAGGTAGTTTGAGCGGAGAGCCCAGATTCAAGGAACGCCTGTATTCCTCGATCTGCCAGCCGCGGACAAGGACCAGGTCACGTCCCGAGTCCTCGGCAATCGCCAAAAGACGCCGGACGCGTGTCATGGCACGATCCAGCCGGTCATTTTTTCCATGCCCCTTGATCATTGCCGAATCCTCCCCGCGGGATGGAACGCCATCGCCAGGCGGCGCTTATGATTAGAATCCGCGCAGGATGATGCCCGCTGATTAGGAGAAACCGTCTTATACTGGTGATTGGGCATGAAAATACAAGGTGTCGGCTTGTTATAGTCTGTCATATGTAATGACTCCTAAGCGCAAGAATGCTGGCCATCAGGAAAGTGCGAATATCGCGATGCCCACCATTCGATCAGTTGTTACATAGTCCGGTTCCCGAACTGCAATTCGGGAACCGGATATTTCTTTAGCGTGTAAACACCTCCAAGTTCTCTTTTGAGTTCGGTAGGCCAATAACAAAGTCAGCAGAGAGGCCATATATCTTGTTCAGCTGTAGAAGGTCTTGTTGTTGCCACTGAGTTATCCCGTTGACCTTGTTGCTGATGTTACTGGCTGTTTGGTGGAGAGTGCTGGCCAATTTTGAATAAGAGATACCTTCTTCGTGTAGCCACCTCTTCATGTTTGACATGACCGCCCCTGTTGCTATTGACCTATAACTGACATTTACATATTAATATTGAGTTTGACTTAATGCAAATTGGCGCGTTAAGGTGGTTCTGTCACATAACGGATATTAAGGGGGTAAAAATGAGTTCGTCTGTAGCAACACCAGCTTTGTCAGAAATGAACCATGCCGATTATGAAGACAGTGTGTTGCGTTTCAACATTAGGAAAAAACTCAGTGAATCCAAAGATGTCCACCAAGGGACAATTGCAAAAGCGTTCGGTGTAACGCGACCTGCGGTCTCGATGAAGCTAACTCGACCGGGCAGGTTATCGGTGCGAGAAGCTGTAGTCATTGCGGATCTGCTTGGAGTAACGCTCGAAGACCTTCTTGATGACAGTGCAATGGTAGAGGATCTCGAACGGCAGCAACGTGAGGCTTCACTATTTATGGATTTAAGTCGTCAAATGCGGTCGGGGAATTGGCGTGGAAGCGCAGATGAAGTCGATTCTGACGCGCCAAGTGCCCCCCCTCGGATTCGAACCGAGAACCCACGACTTAAAAGGACGCTGCTCTAACCATTGAGCCAGAGGGGCAACGTCTCCCCAGTTTACAACGGTAGGGCAACTTGGCAAGTCGCGAATATGGGATGGCGGTTGCATCGTGGGTTGGACGTGCGTAGCGTTTTAATGCTCTGCCGGACCCTGGGTCGGTTCCGATGGCGCCGCGGGCGGTGGAAGCGGTCAGCGAGCGAGCGGGTAGGGGAAGGAAGTGTGTCATGGACGGCGACGGAATACGGATCGAACAGGTGGGTCCTGGGATGCGAGGCCTCGGGCGTGCCGCCTGGGCCTATATGCAGGATTGCAAGGCGGCGGATGACGGTCGTACCGCTGGTTTGGGCTGTTTGGAACGGTTCGACGGCCCGGAAGAGGCCGAGCGCGGCTGGGCGGATCAGGCGGCTGCGGAAGCCCGGGGAGAGGGCTTGCCGGAAGGTTGGGTGCCGGCACTCCAGTTCTGCGCATTGGACGAGGGGGACGCGATCGTCGGGATGGCCCAGCTGCGGCTCGAACTGACCGATTTCCTTCTGCTCAGCGGTGGTCATGTCGGCTATTCGGTCCACCCGCGTCGCCGCCGGCGGGGCTATGCCAAACTCCTGCTGGCCCACTGCCTGGACCAGGCCGGGCAGCATGGACTGGACCGGGTTCTCATTACCTGCGATGCCTCCAATGAAGGCAGTCGACGGACCATACTGGCGTGTGGCGGCGTCCTGGAGGACGCCCGGTCCACGCCCGGCGGCTGCAGCCAACGGTATTGGGTCGATTTGTTGGGTTGAGCGAGATATCTGGGGCTTTGCCGGGCCGCTTGTGAATGAGCTTGGGATGTTTGGGGGGCGGCCTGGCTGTGACGGGCTGTGGCTGGGAGAATGAGGGCATGGTATGGGTCATCGTGTTGGCTTGGATCGCCCTGGTGGCGGTGCTGGTGGTATTCGTCCTGCTCCTGGCCAAAGGCGAGTCACATGACCGTGCCTTTTCCCAGGGCTTGGACAGGCGCGCCCGGCGGAGGGCGGGCGGGCAACGGTCGTCCGAAACTGAGAGGCATCGAAAGCCCCTGCCCAGGGTGGCGGGTGCGGCACCGGCCTTCACCCCCCAAACAGTCCGAAAACCGCTCAAACGGGCCCATCCGTACGTTGATGACGAGGACACGATGGAGCATCCGGTGTATGTGAACGGCGACTCGGTACTGCCGGTGCGGGCGCTGCTGGACTCGAATGAAGGCGCCGACGGGGGCTCAGAAGGCGTAGGGGGCAACGCTGGCCGCGGCATTCCCGTCACGGTTGCCGACACGACTGCGGATGCCGATGCCGGCACGGATACCGGTGGTGGTGCGAAGCCGGCCGTTCAAGGCCAACGGGGTCACGACCAGGCTTGAAAACCGGCCTGTGGCTGTCCGTTCGCAACTTTACTCTTGAGGATATGAACACATACGCCATCATCGCCCTGGTCTGTGCCGCCGTTGTCCTCCTTCTGGTCGCCGTGGGCGTCGTCATCGCCCTGCGCAAGCGCGGCAAGCATTCACCCCATGCCGAGCAGGAGCGGGTGGATGGACAGTCGGCCCAACCATCCCGGCAGGGAGCGGATGAAGGCGGGCATGGGGCGCAGCCGCGGGCTCCGGCAGGGCAGGCTTCGCGGCCGGATCAGACCGGGCCGTCGCCTTCGCAGTCCGTGGAGGAGCCGGAGTCCTCATCGTCGCGCATGACCCGGCTCAGGGCCAAGCTGGCCAAGTCCCCCAATCCCTTCGGCAAAGCCCTGTTCACCATCCTGTCCAAGGATCACCTGAGCGAGTCGGACTGGGAGGATGTGGAGGACACCTTGCTGCGGGCGGATGTGGGCGCCGAGGCGTCCGAGCAGCTGGTGGACGAGCTGCGCTCCGACGCACGGGTCAACGGCGAGAAGGATCCTGCGGCCGTGCGGGCCATGCTGCGCGAAAAGCTCCTGGCAATGGTGGACAACGGCCAGGACCGTTCCCTGCTTGCGTCCCGACCCGGTGCGGCCAAGCCTTCGGTCATTGTCATGGTCGGCGTCAACGGCACTGGCAAAACCACGACTGCAGGCAAGCTGGCCCGCCTGTTCGTGGCCGACGGCAAGTCCGTGGTCATGGGTGCGGCCGACACTTTCCGCGCAGCGGCGGCGGACCAGCTGGAGACCTGGGGGTCGAAGGTGGGTGTGCCGGTCGTGCGCTCCGAGCGCGAGGGTGCGGATCCGGCCTCCGTGGCCTTCGAGGCAGCGCAGCAGGCCAAGGACTCCCAGGCCGACCTGTTGATTGTGGACACCGCCGGGCGTTTGCAGAACAAGGCCAACCTGATGGACGAACTGGGCAAGATCAGGCGTGTGGTCGAGAAGAACCTGCCGGTGGAGGAAGTGCTGCTCGTATTGGACGCCACGACCGGTCAGAACGGCATGGTGCAGGCCAAGGTATTCGCGCAGGCCATCGGCGTCACAGGCATCGTGCTCACCAAACTCGATGGGTCGGCCAAGGGAGGCATCGTCGTTTCGGTCCAGCGGGAGCTGGGTGTGCCGGTCAAGCTGGTGGGCCTGGGTGAGGGGCCGGACGATCTTTCGGCTTTCGATCCCGAGTCTTTTGTGGATGGGATTCTCGGCGCCGAATAGGCTGCCTTCCAAAACGCTGCGCCCCTTCGCATGAGATATGCGAAGGGGCGCTGGGCATATCCGGGCCGGAATCCGTAGGCCGTGTTGGCGGAAGGCGGGGCTCAGGCCGCTTCCAGGGCCCGATCCATCCAGGCATCGCCCCGTGCTCGCAGGCCGTTGAACACGGCGCGGGCGCCGATGAAGAGGAAGTTGATGGCCGACCAGAGCATGACGGTCCGCCAAGCCTGGCTGGTCCAGGTCTGCGCCCACAGGGTCAGCGGGGTGAGGGCCCCCACGTAGATGAGTGCGGTAAGGGAACAGGTGGCAGCCAGGTAGCGGTAGTCGCCCGCCCCGATCAGGATGCCGTCAAGGGCCCACATCCATCCGGCGATCGGCATGAATACGCCCTCCACGGCCATGCCGACGGTGATGAGCGTCCGTACCGCCGGGCTGGGGCTGAACAGCGACGCGGCGGTGATTCCCAGGATGATCATGATAAGACCCACCACGATTCCCATGGCCATGCCCGCCTTGGCTGAGAGGTCGGTCATCATGCGGGCCCGGCCCTTGTGGCGGGCACCCAGCTCGGTGGCCACGAGGGATTGCCCGGCGATGCCCACCGCGTCCAGCATGTTCAGTCCGAAATTCCAGGTGGAGTTCACCGCCTGGTAGGCGGCCAGCACTTGCTCGCCCAGATGGGCGGCGGCTACCACCGTTCCGGCCAGACAGACCCGTAGGGCCAGGGTGCGCAGGAAAAGCGGGAAGCCGTCGCCGGCCGACCCGAGGATTCCTGCAAGGCGGGGCAGCCATGAGGCGCCTTCCTTGCGGGCCCAGACCAGTGCCGGGATGGTCAGGGCCAGACCCATGTACCATTCGGCGATCAGGGTGGCCGCACCCGAACCCAGGATGCCCCAGCCGAAGCCGAAGACGAACAGGACCTCCAGGGCGGTGTTGAGCGCCGCCCCGGAGACTGCGGCGATCAGTGTGATCCTGACCTTCTGCAGGCCGCGGAAGATACCGTTGGCCGCATATACCAGGAGCATGGCCGGCAGGCCGAAGATCGTGGCGTTCAGGTAGATCCGGGCCGAGGTCAGCACCTCGCCGCGCGCCCCCATCAGCCGGCACAGGGGCGTGCTGAAGGCCACGAGCAGGCCGCACACCACCACGCCGATGCCGAAGGCCAGCCACATGCCGTCGATGCCGACCTCCATGCCTTCCTTGCGCTTGCCGGCGCCCATGAGCCGGGCCACCTGTGAGGTTGTGCCATAAGCCAGGAAGACGCATAGTCCCACTGTGGTGAGCACCACAGTGGACCCGATCGACAGCCCTGCAAGGGCGGCGTTGGAGATATGGCCGACGATGGCGGTGTCGATCATGACGAAGGCGGGTTCGGCGATCAGCTGACCGAAGGTGGGGATGGCCAGGGCTGCGATCTGCCGGTATACCGGGCGTCTGTCCGGCGCGGTCGCGGGAGTCGTGGTATGTGTGTCCGCCACCCCACTGGTCTCGCTCATCCGGTGTCCGCCGTCCTGCGCCGCACGCCCCATGCCTGTCCTCCGCTTCGCCCGCCAACCGGTCCGTCCTCTGGGCGGGCCGCCCTAACCAGTCGATTCTATCCAAGGGTCCGCACCCCCGCCCGGTCCCGCGAAGGCGGCAGTCGTGCGGGTTCCTGCTTGTGAAGGAGGCGTACGCCTTATCACAGGGTGGTCTTCCGCACAAGCCCGATAAGTTGCATCGGTGTCTGTCCCCAGGTTTTGCACACAGTTATACCCATCGTGTGGATAACTTGGTGGGTTTTCCTCGATGACACGCCTAGTATGTGGACAACTTTTTCTTTCGTCCACATGTGAAGGCGGAATAGCCGCTACAGCAACGTGCATAATTGACACGCTTGATTATGTGAAGAAAATGTGTGCGCCCTAGGCTTCATTGCATTCGCGCAAGCCAACGGCGGAAAGCGCCCCGGTCCGCGCCGTCTATACCGACCCGCCCCTAGAATCGGGCGTATGGCTTCAGAGAACTATAGGGACTTCCCTCACCCTGAACGGGAAGGCGGCCGCGAAGGTCAAGGGCCGCGCGACATGATCTTCGACCGCGTCCCTCCACATGACGACGACGCCGAAATGGCGGTCCTGGGCGGCATGCTGATGAGCAAGGACGCGATCGGCGAGGTCAGTCAGATGATTGACGTGAGTGACTTCTACCAGCCCAAGCATCAGACCATCTACGAGGCGGTCATCACCCTGTTCGCGGGCTCCCAGCCGGTGGACGCAGTGTTGGTGGCCAACCAGCTCCTGAAGAACGGCGACCTGGACAAGGTCGGCGGCACGGACTACCTGCACTCGCTGGTCGCTTCGGTTCCCACTGCCGCCAACGCCACCTACTACGCGGAGATCGTCCACCAGCGGGCCGTCCTGCGCAACGTGATCGCCGCGGGTACCAAGATCGCCCAGATGGGCTATTCGGCCGAGGGTTCCCAGGCCGAGGAGATCGTGAATCTGGCCCAGGCCGAGGTCTACGAGATGAGTGTGGGCAAGGTCCGCCAGGACTACGAGGCGATCGGCCCGGTGGTCCAGGACACCCTCAACCAGCTGAATCTGATGCAATCCGGCAATGTGGAGAGGGGGGTACCCACCGGCTTCCAGTCCATCGATGACGTGACCCAGGGTCTGCAACCCGGGCAGATGGTCGTCGTGGCCGGTCGCCCGGCCATGGGCAAATCCACCCTGGGTGTGGATTTCGCCCGTGCCGCCGCCCTCCACCACCAGATGACCACGGTCATCTTCTCTCTGGAGATGAGCAAGACCGAGCTTGCCCAGCGCATCATCGCCGCGGAGACCGAGATTCCCCTGGTCGCCCTGCGTAGGGCCGACGACATCAGCGAGGACCGGTGGACCGTGCTCAACGACTTTCTGGGAAGGCTGACCAACGCCCCGCTCTTCATCGACGATTCGCCCAACATGAGCCTGATGGAGATCCGTGCCAAATGCCGCCGGCTCAAGCAGACCAACGACCTGCGATTGGTTGTGATCGATTACCTGCAGCTGATGAGCTCCGGCAAGCAGGTAGAGTCCCGTCAGCAGGAGGTCTCGGAGTTCTCCCGCGCCCTGAAGCTCCTGGCCAAGGAGCTCGAGGTGCCGGTCGTGGCCTTGAGCCAGCTCAACCGCGGCCCCGAGGCCCGCAACGACAAGAAGCCCATGCTTTCCGACCTGCGTGAGTCGGGTTCGATCGAGCAGGACGCCGACGTGGTCTTTCTGGTCAACCGCCCCGACTTCTACGACAAGGAGGACCGGCCCGGCGAAGCGGACATCATCCTGGCCAAGCACCGCAACGGTCCGACCGACACCTTCACCCTGGCATTCATCGGTGAGAAGTCCAAGTTCAAGGACATGCCACAGGACCAGCAGGGAGGGGTGTGAGCATGGATGGCGGTGACTCCGGGCGTGGGGGTTCGCGCCAGGCGAAGGGCGCCGGTACGGATGCGCTGCAGGCCCAGGCCCCTGACCTCCGCCGGCCCTGGTATGGCTTCGCGGCCCTGCCCGCGGGCAAGGCGGCCCGCGCCCTCTCCCGTCTGACCCACCACGGGGGCTCGGCTCTGCCCGGCAAGGTCGTGGAAGGGCTGGACCCTACGTTTCTGGCGCGCACGCTGGGACGGCTGCCCATGGGGGTCGTCCTGGTGTCGGGGACCAATGGCAAGACCACCACCACGCGCATGGTCGCTTCCATGCTGCAATCCTTGGGGCTCAAGGTCTTCACCAACCCTACGGGCTCCAACTTCACCCGGGGGGTGGTCTCGTCCCTGGTCACCGAGCTGGGGCCGGGGTCGCGTGGCCGTCTGGACGCCGATATCGCGGTCCTGGAGCTGGACGAGGCCTATGCCGTGCACTTCGTCAGACAGGTGCGGCCACGGTATGCGCTCCTGCTCAACGTGATGCGCGACCAGCTGGACCGCTTCGGCGAGATTGACAACACCGCACGCCTGCTGGGTTCGGTGGCGCAGGCCACGACCGGCAAGCTGGTCCTGAACCGCGAGGATACGCGCATCGCCGGGCTGGCCAAGCTGGCTCCGAAGGGTGCGCAAGTCCGGTACTTCGGCCTGGATGATGCTCTGCTGTCCTATTTCCCCTCGGATGATGAGATGCATGAGGGGGACGCTGGAGTGCAGGCGGGGGGCGCGGCTGCGCGCGTGGCGGCCCGGCCCGAGCACGGATTGGCCGCTGATGTGGTCCTGGACGAAGTGGGCATCCACAAGGCCGCTTTCACGCTGGACGGCCGGCGGATGGATACCGCCGTCAAACTCGAGGGCGTCTACAACCTCTACAATGCGGCAGCGGCCCTAGCCCTGGTGCGTGCGGTCCTGGCCGACCGACAGGCGGCTGTGGGTACGCCCGCCCCTTCGGACAGCGAGCTCATGGCCGCCCTGTCCCGGGTGACGCCGGCATTCGGACGCGGGGAGGTCATCTCCTACCGGGGGGCGCCGGTCGAGCTGGTGCTGGTCAAGAATCCCATGGGATTTCGCTTGGCGCTCGCTTCCTTTGATCCGGCCGGGACCGACACCATGATCGCCATCCGCGATGAATACGCCGACGGGCGTGATATGAGCTGGCTGTGGGACGTGGACTTCGCCTCCTTGCGCTCCGGCGGCGTGGCGATGGTCTCCGGCACCCGTGCCTACGACATGGCCCTGCGGCTGGACTACGACCAGGTGCCCGTGGGTGCCGTGGAACCGGACCTTGAAGCGGCCCTGCATACGTTCGTAGACGCGCATCCCGGGGTTGCCAAGCGCATATATTGCACCTACACGGCCATGCTCCGCCTGCGGGCCGAACTGAGCAAGATCACCGACGTGGCCGATGCCGGAGTGGGCGCTTAGCGATGCGGCGGATGCATGGACGGTGATGGGCGGGAACAAACGATGGACACAACTGGTTGACCGGATTGGAACGGACCGTCGGGTGGGGACGGTGGCGAGATAGTGGATAATGTCAGGTAATAATCGGAGGGTTGGCGAGATGACGGACGGCGGCGTAAGCGTGAAGGTGGACGGCCGGGGGCAGGCCGCGTCCGGCGGCCCGGCGGGCGGCCGCGCAATGGACCTGGTTTCGCTCTATCCGCGAGACATGAACATCTACGGTGATTCAGGCAACGTGCTCACCGTGTCGCGTCGCCTGAGCCTGTACGGCTACGAGCCGCGCATCCACCGGATCAACCAGGGGGACCCCTGGCCCGAGCGGGTGGACCTGATCCTGGGCGGCGGCGGCCAGGACCACGGGCAGGGCAGGATCATCGAAGATCTGTTCGAGCGGGCCGACACCCTGCGTGCCGCGGCCGAGGCGGGCGTGCCCATGCTCATGGTCTGCGGACTCTACCAGCTCTTCGGCCGCTACTTCGAGACCATCGACGGCGACCGCCTGGACGGCATCGGTATCATCGGCGCCTACAGCCTGGGCCGTCCGGTGCGCATGATCGGCAACCTGCTGGAGCACACGGCCGACTTCGGAACCGCCATCGGATACGAGAACCACTCCGGCCAGACCTTCCTGGACGAGGGTGTGGAGCCCCTGGGCACCGTGGACACCGACGGCTGCGGAAACAACGGTGAGGACCGCACCGAGGGCGCCCGCGTGCACAACGTGATCGGCACTTACCTGCACGGCTCCCTGCTGCCCAAGAACCCCGCCATCTCCGACTTCCTCATCCGTACCGCTGTGGAGAACCGCTACGGCCAGGGTTCCTTCGACCGGGGCGCCGCCCCCGGCGCTGCCGAGCTGGCCCGCCTGGACCAGGTCGCCGCCAAGGCCCGTGAAACCACCGCAGCCCGGCCCCGGTAGGCAGGTCGCCTGCTGCCTTCCGGAGGGTTCGTCCGTGCTTGCCATGCTCAGCAGGGTTGCAGGGCCGTTCATGCGGCTTTTCTGGCCAGTAGCCAGTCACCAGTGTTGGTCACGTGGCGCTCGCATGCGTCGGCGTAGTGGTGTCCCCTTGCGTGCATGGGCTTTGTGCCGCTGCCGTAGTCTGACTTTTGCGGATGGGGCATCGGCGGTGACATGATGTGATGAGTGACTTCGGCCAGCGATTGTGGGCTACCGTGTTCGGGACGAAGCCGCTCGACATGGCGCTTCTAGGATGGTGTGAGTACGGCTTTCGGCATGGGATTTCGCATGCACGGTGGCGGGTCCCAGCGAGTTTGCAGGGGGGGGGGTGTAAAGCGGTCCGGCAGCGAGGGGGCTGTCGGACCGGCTGGTCGCGGTTGGGGGGTGTCATGGTCAGGCGCTGGTGGTGGTGTGTCTGCCGGTGGTGTGTCTCGCATGGCTGAGTCGACGGCCTGCCAGGATGAGGGAGGCCAGGAGGCTGAGGGCTAGGAGGCCGACGCCGGTGAGGCGTTGCATGGGTATGCTTCCGGCTTTGGGCAGGATCATGGTGTAGGTGTAGGCCAGGTCGTAGTCGTCCTGGGGTTGGCCTCCAAGGGTCCAGTGGATGTGGGCGGTGGTGGTGCCCGGCCCGTGGGGTGGGGTGTTGGTGTCCCAAGTGTGGTTGCCAGGGTTCCAGGTGGGTGCGGGTGCGGCGTCACTGGTGTCGAAAGTGGCGCCGGTGACCTGGATCCGTTGCTGGCCGACTGGGACGGGCATGTGCTGGTCGGTGGTGGTGTTGTCGCCGAGTTGGCCGGCGCTGTTGGTTCCCCAGCTGTAGGCGTGGCCGTCTGTGGTGAGGCCGAGGCTGTGCTGGCCGCCTGCGCTGATGGTGGTCCAGGTGGTGTTGGGGTGCCCTGCCGGGTCGTTGACGGGGCCTGGTGTGTTCCTGCTGTTGGTGGTGTTGTCGCCGAGTTGGCCGTTGCTGTTGGTTCCCCAGCTGTAGGCGTGGCCGTCTGTGGTGAGGCCGAGGCTGTGCTGGCCGCCTGCGCTGATGGTGGTCCAGGTGGTGTTGGGGTGCCCTGCCGGGTCGTTGACGGGGCCTGGTGTGTTCCTGCTGTTGGTGGTGTTGTCGCCGAGTTGGCCGTTGCTGTTGGTTCCCCAGCTGTAGGCGTGGCCGTCTGTGGTGAGGCCGAGGCTGTGCTGGCCGCCTGCGCTGATGGTGGTCCAGGTGGTGTTGGGGTGCCCTGCCGGGTCGTTGACGGGGCCTGGTGTGTTCCTGCTGTTGGTGGTGTTGTCGCCGAGCTCGCCGTTACTGTTGTATCCCCAGCTGTAGGCATGGCCGTCTGCTGTGAGGCCGAGGCTGTGGTATGCGCCTGCGCTGACGGCGGTCCAGGTGGTGCCGGCGGCTGGGTCGTTGACGCGTACGGGTGTGAGCCGGGTGGCGGCGTTGGTGTTGTCACCGAGCTGGCCGTAGCCGTTGTATCCCCAGCTGTAGGCATGGCCGTCTGCTGTGAGGCCCAGGCTGTGGTAGGTGCCTGCGCTGACGGCGGTCCAGGTGGTGCCGGCGGCTGGGTCGTTGACGCGTACGGGTGTGAGCCGCTGGTCGGTGGAGTTGTCGCCGAGCTCGCCTTCGCCATTGCCGCCCCAGCTGTAGGCGTGGCCATCGGAGCCGATAGCGAGGCTGTGGAGCTCGCCTGCGCTGACCTGGGTGAAATGCACACCGGCCGGTGTGCGCACGCGCACGGGTGTGTTGCTGCCGGTGGTGGTGCCGTCGCCGAGCTGTCCGTATCGGTTCCATCCCCAGGCGTAGGTGTTGCCGTCGGACCCGATGGCGAGGCTGTGGGCGCTGCCGGCGCTGATTTGGATGTAGCGGATGCCTTGTGGTGGTTCGGGGGACGTGATGGCAACGGGGTTGCCGCCGGAGACTGGTCCGCTGGTGGGGGTGAGGGTGAACAGGTAGGGCTCCCATTTGGCGGTGAGGGTCATGTTCGCGATGACCGGCCTGTTGAAGTCCCAGAGCCTGCCTGTGCTGTCGGACCATCCGTTGAACCAGTGGCGGCCCCAGGTGGGCACCTGGTAAGGGAAACTGATGGTGTCGCCGTTCAACGGATGCAAGTCGCCGGGCGTCGGACTGGTGGTGTGGCCAGTTGCATCACCGAGACTGAAGTGGACTGTGTATGTAATGGTATAGGTGTAGTGGAGGGTGACGGTACCGGCCAATCCGCTGTCGCTGATGAGGTTGCCGTTGTTGTCCAGTACTTGATACCGGTAGGTGACGGTCACGTCGACCTTGCCCGGCGCGTGGGAGGGCAGGGTGATGTCCCAGGCGCCGGTGGTGGGGTTGACGCTCCGGTCACCGGCGCCGATGGTGGTGCCGTCGACGTTGACGGAGGTGATGGTGCACCAGGGTGCCGTTACCTGCACAGGTGTGTTCCAGTTAATGTTAGTGTTGTCGCCGAGTTGGCCCCTGTCGTTTGCTCCCCAGCTGTAGGCGTGTCCTTTGTTGTCGATGGCGAGGCTGTGGGAGTTTGTGCTGATTGCGGTGTAGTGGTTGCCCGCGGGCAGTGCGCCTCGTCGGACTTGTACAGGTGTGCTCTGGTTTGTGTTGTCGCCGTTTCCGAGTTGGCCGTTGCCGTTGTCTCCCCAGCTGTAGGCGTGGCCGTCTGGGGTGAGGCCGAGGCTGTGTTGGACGCCTGCGCTGATGGTGGTCCAGGTGGTGTTGGGGTGTCCTGTCGGGTCGTTGACGGGGCCTGGTGTGTTCCTGCTGTTGGTGGTGTTGTCGCCGAGTTGGCCGCTGCCGTTGTCTCCCCAGCTGTAGGCGTGGCCGTCTGGGGTGAGGCCGAGGCTGTGTTGGACGCCTGCGCTGATGGTGGTCCAGGTGGTGTTGGGGTGCCCTGTCGGGTCGAGGACGCGCGCAGGTGTGGGGTGGGGACTCCGGTCGCGGTTGCCGTTGCCGAGTTGGCCGCTGCTGTTGTCTCCCCAGCTGTATGCTTGTCCGTTGCTGTTGATGGCGAGGCTGTGCGAGTTGCCTGCGCTGATGGCGGTCCAGTTGGTGCTGGGGTGTCCTGCCGGATCAATGACTTGCACGGGTGTGCTCCTGTTGAATGGGCGGTTGGTGGTGGTGCCGTCGCCGACCTCGCCGTAGTAGTTATCTCCCCAGCCGTAGGCGTGTCCGTTGCTGTCGATGGCGAGGCTGTGCATGAAGCCTGCGCTGATGGTGGTCCAGTGGGTGTTGGGGTGTCCTGCTGGGTCGTCGACGCGCCCTGGTGTTCGATAGTCGATGCCAGTGCTATGGCCGAGTTGGCCCCAGGCGCCCCATCCCCAGCTGTATGCGTGTCCGTCGTCGCCGATGGCGAGGCTGTGCCCGCCGCCCGCGCTGACCTGGGTGAAGTGCACGCCGGCTGGTGTGTGGACGAGTTTGGGCAGGCCGCTGCCGGCAGTGGTGCCGTTGCCGAGCTGGCCTTCTCTGTTGTCTCCCCATGCGTAGGTGTTGCCGTCGCTGCCGATGGCGAGGCTGTGGTCGCTGCCTGCGCTGATCTGGGTGAAGGTGATGCCGCTGGTGGGTGGGGTGGGTGGTGTGGGTGCTGGCTGTGGGCGGGGGTTCCGGGGTGGGGTTGGGGGGTGGGCCGTCTAGGTGTGCGCGTGCGGTTGTGCGGGTGGGGGGCGGGATGTGGCTGTCATGTGTGCGGATTACGTGCCGGGGCTGGCGTGTTGTGCGGCGCTGCGGGTAGGGCGCGGG
>NZ_PDCH01000020.1 GCF_003315615.1 Bifidobacterium xylocopae | reverse complement strand
TGCCGACATGCCCCATGACGAGGACCCAGCCCGCTATGCCGGCGATGACCCCTGGCACGAGGTCATCGACGGCGACAACCACACCGCAAGGTGATCCCAGGCGGGGCGCGTCCAGTGCCCCGCCCCTATCCTTCCCATCCTTGTAGATGGGGCTTCACGGCGGCCTCTTCCCCTTGGCCGCCTGATCGGCCGGTGCCGGAGCGTATCCACCTTGCGCTGCGGCACCGGGGCCGGTCATTCCCAGTTAGGATTATCGTGACTACTGCCGATACTGCCGACAATGGCAAGCTGAGCGGCCGCCGGCACTCCCGGGGTCTAAGCAAGGGAGTGGTGTGGCTGTTGTTGGAGGGCGCCTCGGCAGGCGTTTATGCCTTACTTGCCGCCGGCCTGTGGCTTGCCGTCAAGGCGATTTCCCGGCCCGTGCCGTACTGGTGCTGCCTCATCATCGTGGTAGCCTCGGTTGTAGCTGTCGGCGGCGCGAGGTTTGTTTCAGAGATGCGCCACGCGATTCCGGCGCCAATCGAATGATCAATACTTCCCGCCAGGATTTCTCCCCATGATCTTTCCTGGCGGGACACGACATCGGCCTCGTCACCATGTGTGGCGGGGCCGATTGTTATTGCCTTGACGGGCTAGAGGTGGTCTGGCAGCGGTCCGTCTGAAGGCGCCGGCGCCGGCACCGACCAGGGCGCCTGTGGCCGTGTCTGCGGCGCCTGGACCCTGGGCGCCGGCATGGGCGCCGGCACCTGTGGGACGGTTTTCGGGTAGTTGGGCGTTGCCGGCGTGGGCGGCGCTGCTTGCGTGGATTGCGCCGCCGCCTGGGCGTCGGCATCGGCCTTGGCCTGCATGCTCGCGTTCACCGCGTCGATGGAGGCCTGGATCGCGGCCTGGGCCTTCCGGTAGTCGTCCGGCTTCGAGGACGATACCTTGCCGGCGGCGTCGATCGCGCCCCGCAGCCGGTCGCGCGTGCCGTTGTCGGCCGCCTTCCCCTCCGAGTCGGCAAGCAGCTTGGATCCCTCGTCCTGCTTCGTCTTGAGCGCGGCCCTGGCGTCCGCCAGGCTCTTCGCGTCCCGCGAGGCGAGCACGGCTTTCGCGGCCCGCTCGACGGCCTTGGCCTGATCGTCGCGCCTGGCCGCCGCAGCGTCCATCCGCCGCGCCGCTTCCCGCAGGTCGGCCGTGCTTTGCGAGGCGTCGCAGGACACCGGCTTGACCTTCGTGATGGCCTTGACGGCCCGCTGGTAGTCGCTCACGGTCTTGGCGTCGGCCACCTGGCCGGCCTGCACGTCTCGTGCGCCGGCCGCCCGCTTCGACTCGCCGGCCCTGCCGGCCCGCTCCAGACGGCCGGCGGCCTCCTGGCACGCCGCGACGGCCCCATCATGACGGGCGCGGGGCGTCTGGACTTCCACGAGATATGCGGCTGCGGCGGAGGCTGCGAGCAGGGCAACGACCGTGGAGACGGCCAGTGTCCTTCGGACGCTTGCTCTGCCTGATCGCTTGGCCGGGCTTGTGGGCGCTGCCTGTTTGCCGCCTTTGTCTTTCTGCTTGGAAGGCGCGCCGGCCACTACATCTGTCTGCTGGGTGCTGCCGTCGGGATGGATTAGCAGCTTTTCGGTGCTGCCGTCGGGGAGATGGTATTCGACTGCGGTGTCGGTGCGGTTCAGTTTTGTCAGGAGCGCGAGCCTTGCGTCGGCCTCCTGGCGTGCGTCGTCCAAGCTGCTGCAGGTAGGCAGTTCGGTGGATGTGCCATTGATGGTGATGCTGCCGCCGCGACTGGTAAGCCGCACTGCCGCCGGCGTCGAGGGCGGATCCTGAGTCTTCATCCTTCGTCAGTCCTTCGTTCGGTGCTTGCGTATACCTGCCAGGTCCCGTCCGCCGTGCGTTGCACCTGCACGCTATCGGCGCCGGCGTGGTTGTTGGCGGGTGTGCCGTCGCGCCTGTTGAGCGTCATGTTCCAGGCCAGTGTGATGCTGTCCTTGTCGGGGTCGTCGCTGCGCCCTTCACGCCCGGCGGCCGTAATCGTGGTTTTGGTCCATGTCCGGTGCCGGCGCGCGTTGGTGAATGTCGCTTGCCCTTTCGCTGATCCTGGCGGGGTGGCTTCGATATCTGCGCGCAGCGCTGGCGTCGCGTACAAGGCCGCCCGCTGGGCGGCGTTGATCGTGTCGATGTCGATAGTGGTGTCCCAGGTGTGGTAAGTGGTGCAATACGCGGCCGCCACTTTCAGGGGGTCGTGCCGTGGCACCGTCCGCGGATCGGGGAGGGTGGATAGCCAGGAGGTGGTGTTCGGCCACGGGTGTTCGCCGTCAGGGGCGGCCGGGGCGGCCGTGGGAGGGACGGCCGGCCTGCCTGGGGAGCTGTCGTGCTTCGCTGGCTCGGTCGAGCCGCACCCTGCGGTCAGGATCAGTGCCAGCGTGGCGGTGGCCGCCGCCTGTAGCCGTCGTTTGCGGGACATGGTTTCTCCTTAGTACACGTACCAGATGCCTTGCGCGACGGCGGATAGTGCCGCCGCGCTGATGGTGGTGATTTTCACGGGCATGGTCACGCCGGACTCGGAGATGACGATGCTGCCGTCCGGGTTGATCTGTTCCACCACGGCCACATGCCCGTAGGATGGATCTGAGCCCAGCAGCCCCGGGGATATGCTCATCGCGGCGCCGAGTCGCGGCTCGTGGCCTACGGGCCATCCCATGCTGCGGGCCGTGTTGGCCCAGGCGCCGCCGTTGCCCATGTGGGCCGTTACGGGGTGTCCGATGTTCGCACGGCGGTTGGCCGCCCACCAGGTGCACTGTCCTGGCTGGTATCCGCTTCCGCCTCCGTACCAGGTGTATTGGATGCCCATGGCGGCCACATCGACGTGCACGCCGTCCGCTTTCATTTTGAGGCCCGGGCTGAGCTTGCCTGCTGTAGCGCCCCCGCCGCCGCCTGTGGCGGCGGTGTATTTGGGGATGAGCCCAAGTATCCGCTTCACGTAGTTCTGGGTCTCCGTATAGGGAGGGATGCCGCCGTGGGAGAGGACGGCGCCGATGCCGGCGTTATAGGCGGCCAAAGTCAGCTGCAGGGTGTCGCCCTGCAGGCGGCCCGACCCCTTGGCGGAATCCACTTGACCGGCCAGCTCGCACATGTAGTTGCCCTGGCTCCAGATCGCGTCGTGCGGGTTCCAGATGTCCGCCTTGCCGTCCCCGTCCCCGTCCTTGCCGTGGGTGGCCCAGGTCGCGGGCATGAACTGGGCTATGCCCTGGGCGCCGGCGCCGCTGCCGGCCTTGGGGTTCCAGTTGGACTCCGCCTCGATCTGCGCTGCTATCACCGGCGGGGTAATCGTCTTGCAGATGCCGCCCGCTTTGATTACGTCGGCTACGTACTCGGCGGGCACGTTGGCCACGCCGCCGCCACCGTTTTCCCCCGATTGCTCTCCCAGGATGAGCAGGGTGGTCAGCATGATGGGAAGGAAGAACAGGAAAAGCAGGGCCATGGCGGCGGCGGCGCCGACGACGAGGAATTTAGCGGATGATTGCTCGTTCATCGCGTATCGGTATTGTTCGAGCGCGATTGCAGATACTCGATGATGTCGCTCTTGGCGATGAGCCATCCCCCGCCGCACTTTGTGCCCGGCAGCGCGCCGGTGCGCAGCCAACCATAGATGGTGTGGGGATTCTTGTGCAGTATCTCGCTTACTTCCTTGACCTCCAAGAGGTCCGGGTACCCCGACAGGATCTCTCCGATTGACATAAGGCGGGCCTCCGGCTCAGCATGTGGGAAACTACCAAAATATATTATATAATACAAAATATGACACTAGAAAACCACAAAATATATACAAAATGGATTAGTTGGGTGTCATTACGAAGGGTAGGAGAGCAAATTGGGAAAGACGGAACAATTCGCAAGCTTGGTCAGAGCTGAGGTCGGCGAGCACCTGGCCGCCGGGATCCCGAACCCGCCGGCAACTCAGCCCCCGTCCACGGGCGGCATCACCTCAGTCATGGGATGGGTCAAATGGGGCGCCGCGATTTTCGCGGCTATCCTGCTGATCGCCGCGTTCATCACGTGGGCCCGATCGGCGGGCAACGGGGACGACAGGGACGGTCTGAGCAAGATCTCCATGGTGCTATTCGCCGCCGTGGGTGTCAGTGCCGCCTTCTCGCTCGTCGCGTTCCTGGTGGACCAGTGAGGGGTGGGACACGGGCGGTTCTGTCGGCGGTCATCGCTCTTGCGATGGCCGCTTTGACGGGGTGCGGGACGGCTCCTCAGCTGCAGTCGGCCACTGACCGGCCCGCTCAGCAGCACAGTTCGGCACCGGACAGAGACTCGCCCAGCGTATGCGGCCTGCAGGGGTCGGATGCCACTGAGCTCACCGCAGCGCCCAAGGTCGACCGATGGCATTACCAGGAGGGCAGTATGTGGCCCTGGCCGTCATCCTCTGCCTATGGTCCCGGCCGTGCACCGGCCTCCGGAGTCAGGAGCTGCTTCGCCCATTCCCCGGAGGGAGCGCTGTTCGCGGCGGCGAACATCGCGGCCATGTGGACCGATCCCGCGATCATGGGCGACGCCGACAAGGTGTCGTCCCTGTTTGGCAAGGGACCGGCCTATGACGAGATCGTGTCGCGCCTGCATTCCCAGGGCCTGAGATCAGGTAGGCAGGCCCAGGATGTGAGAGCCAGCATGCAGGGGTTCAGGCTGCTGGAATACGCGGCTGACCACGCGAGCGTGGACCTGGGGTACGAAGGTTCCCAGGCGTCGCATTCCTCGGACATGAGCATGGTGTACATGCTGGTGTGGTCGGACGGCGATTGGAAGCTCCGCTCGGAGTCCGCGCCCCCCATGACCTCGGCGGCCATCCCGTCCATGTCCGGATACGTCGAATGGCGGGAGCGGTAATTGGATTGGCTGAACAACATCGGCGATTGGATATCGTCGCATAACCCCGTCGATCTCGTCTCAAGCGCTATAGGGAAGCTGATCGGCGGCATCTTCGATATTCTCTCCTCTTTGGTGAGCGATGCCGTGGGCTCGGCCGTGAAGGATTTCGCCACGTTATGGCTGAACGTACCGGATCCTGATTTTTCAGGGCCCGGAGCGCAGGCCATGACGCCGGCGGACACTTCGGGCATGCTGACGATCCTCGGCTATGCCAAATGGGTTGGATACGTGGTGGCCGCCATCGCCTTGGTCGGGGCATGGGTGGAATACGCCCGCGCTTCCCGCAGTGGCGACGATGCCGGCGCGATCGACAAGATCGTGATTGTCCTGCTCGGCGTCGTCGGCATCGGAGCCGCCACGGGGCTTGTCAGTAGCGTTCTGCAGAACGGCCCCACCAACCTCGGCGGCACGGCGGCGAAGCTGCAGAGCCATTTGTGGTTCTACATGCTCGTGGTGGCATCCATATCTGTGATATCCGGATTCTGCCGGATGATGTGGCGGCATGAGATAGGCCCGGGACGCGATACCCTGGCCTCTCTGCTCCGGCTGATCATCGTGGCCGGCGCCGGCACCACAATAGTGCAGCTCGGCTTCAAGGTCGGCGACGCCTTTTCCACATGGCTCCTGGATGAGGCTAGCGGCAAGGATTTCAGCAAGGCGGTCACCAATGCCTTCGTGTTCGGCACCGGCCTGCCCGGCGGCGCCGTCATGGTCCTGGTCCTTGGCATAGCGTCTTTGCTGTGCACGCTGATTCAGATGATACTGATGATCTTCCGCACCGGCATGGCGGTAGTCATGACGGGGGTGCTGCCGCTTTCGGCAAGCGCGACCAACACCGATTGGGGGATGAATTGGTATCACAAATCTGTCGGCTGGCTTGTGGCGTTCGTCTTGTATAAGCCCGCCGCATCGATCATTTACGCTACCTGTTTCTGGATGATCGGCGGCGGCGTGTTCAAACCGGGCAAGGACAGCGTGGCCGGCGTCCTGGTCGCCTTTGCGTTCATGGTGGCTTCGATCCTGGCCCTGCCGGCGCTCATGAAAATGGCCGTGCCTGTGGTGGCCGGCATGACTTCCGGATCTTCGGGTGGCGGCGAGGTCGCCGCCGCGATTCCTACCGGCGCGATGATGCTGTCGCATGGGTCGTCCGGTTCGGCCGGCGGCGGCGCTCCATCCGGCGCAGCCGGCGCGCAAGGGCCATCCGCTTCGGGCGCCGCCTCTGGAGCCGGCGGAGCTGCGGCCGGGGGTGGCGGCGCGGCCGCCGGCGCCGGAGCCGCTTCTGCAGGCGCGGCCGCCGGTCCGGTGGGAGCGGCCGCAGGAGCCGCAGTCGAGGCCGGGAAGAAAGTGGCTGGCGCTGTGCAGAGTGCGGCCGGTCAGGACGGGTCCGGCGGCGGGCCGATGCCGTCGGGAAGCGAGTCAGCCCCGCCGGCGCCGGCGGCCGGGGGCCCAAGCGCCAACGGGGCCGCGCAGGTGGGGGACAGTAACAGTGGAGGGCTTATATGAGCGATGATATGGGCGATGCCGCAGGACAGCGCACCTACGGCAATTGGCTTAAACCGAAAACCCAGGGCGTGATCAAAGGCGTGGGTTGGCTTACGTCGATGATGGTGTTCGCCGTAGCGCTGGTGATCCTGATATTCGTGGTGGCCGGCCAATGGATAACGGCCTTGGCGACGGCCGGCCTGGGGTTCGCGGCTATATTCCTCATCTCCACCAAAGACAAGCACAACATCAGCCAGGGCTCGAAAATACTGGCTCGTATCGGCTGGTGGTCGGCCAAGCGAAGGAGAGAAAATATGTGGCGAGCGGGAACGTTGGGCTCAGGGCCCGTAGGGTCAGTGATGCTGCCCGGCATCCTGGGCAGGGTGACGGTCAGCGAGGCCGCGGATTCATACGGCAGGAAGTTCGCGCTGATCTATTGCCCCCGGCAGCAGACGTACACCGTCGTGTTCTCGGCGTCGCCCATGGGCGAGGACCTGGTGGACCCCGAGCAGGTGGACGTGTGGGTTGCCCGGTGGGGCCTGATGAAAGCCGATATGGCCGACGAACCAGGGCTGAAACACTTCGGTGTGACTATCGAGACGCATCCGGCCAACCCCTTGCAGTTGAAGCAGGAGGTCGAGTCCCAGGCGGTGGGGAAAGCCAGCCCGTTCAGCCTGGCCGTATTGTCCGATGTGGTCGAATCGTATCCGCAGGGCAGCAGTGACGTCAAAGCGTATCTGTTCTTCACGTATTCGGCATCCCGCAAGGGATCCGGACGCCGCAAGAAACGCGACGAGATCATCCAGGACATCGCTCCCAGACTCGGACACTTGTCTCAGCGTGTGGAGGCGTCCGGCGCGGCCGCCTGCTGGCCAATGGACATGCAGGCGCTCTGCCGGTATGTGCGCGTAGCCTATGATTCCAAGGCCCAGGCGGACCTGGACCAGGCCGATGCTTTGCGCCAGCCTGTGGTGCTGGACTGGAGCCAATGCGGGCCCATGGCGGCCGAGGCGTCCTGGGACTCGTACTTGCATGACGGCGACCTGTCCGTGACCTGGGAGATGACCCAGGCGCCGCGTGGCGTGGTGCGCTCCAACATCCTGACCCGCTTCCTGGCTCCGCAAAGGGATCTGGTCAGCAAGCGGGTCACGTGGTTGTACAAGCCGATACCGCCCGAGGACACCCCCGACGTGGTGGACAAGGACGTGACGGTGGCCGACTACGAGATGTCGGCCAAGCGTCCTACGGCCAGGGCCCGTCGGAGGAAGAGGGCGGCCGAGCAGACTGCAGACGAGCAGGCCGCCGGCGCGGGGGTCGAGAACTTCGCCTGCCTGGCGACGGCGACGATAGCGGACTCGTCGGCCAAGCAGGATGTGATGGCGACGGTCGAAGCGCTGGGGGCTTCCTCCAGGCTCCGGTTGAGGCCGGTGTACGGATCGCAGGACAGCGCTTTCGCTGCCTGCCTGCCCCTGGGCTTGGACACCAAGGAATATACGGCCCTGCCCGCCTCGTACATAGACAGCTTATAGGGGGACCGATATGGCAAAGACGAACAGCCCCGTTCTCACCTATAGGGGGTTCCGGGGTCCTGCAGGTGGCCGCGCGACGGTGATTCATCCTCCCCAGGAATGGAGGGGCAGCACCCAGCAGACCTGTGGTCTGTGGCCGTTCACCGTGGGTGCCGGGGCGCCTAAGATCGGCGTGCCGATGGGCCGGCATCTTATGACCGGCGCATCTTTGTGCTGTGACCCGCTTTCCTGGTTCATGCGGGCCCACTTCATCAGCAACCCTTCGGCGTTCATCCTGGGGAAGCCCGGTTTGGGCAAGAGCACGATCGCCCGCAGGTGGGCGATCGGCTATGACCACATGGGCATCAACACGATGTTCCTGGGCGACGTGAAGGGTGAGCATGTCGATGTGGTCAGGGCGTTGGGCGGCCAAGTGATCGCCATAGGCCCGGGAAAGGGGTCGATCAATGTGCTGGACCCGGGCGGCGCCCTCGGTTCCCTGCACAGGGTGAGCGGCGCCAAGCGCGATGAGCTGCACACGATCATCCAGAACCGGCGGGGCAACATGGTACGGGCATTGATCACGATATCCAGGGGGTCGCGCCCGTCGGAGAGGGAGAGGAACATCCTCTCTGCCTGCCTGGATGTGCTCGATGAGCGGTTCGGCGACAAGCCGCCGCTCATGTCCGATCTGCTGCAGGTTCTCCGTGAAGCTCCCGCCCCGGTGCGGGCGGTGGCCGTGGATCGAGGCGACCTGCAGCGTTACCAAGCTGTGACCGAGGGCTTGGAGTCGAGCCTGATCAGCCTGTCAGGGCCCGGGCTGATGGGGGATCTGTTCTCTCACCACACCAGTGAGCAGATTGACCCCACGCGCCCGGTGGTCTTTGACATATCCGCTATCAATGAGGTGGACCAGAGCGTGCGCGCGGCGGCGCTCATGGCATGCTGGGATGCGGGTTTCTGCGCCGTCGACGTGAACCACTTGCTGGCCACCGCCGGCCTGGAGCCGTTGCTCCGGTATTTTCTGGTGCTGGACGAGCTGTGGAGCGCGCTCCGCTCCGGCCCCGACATGGTGGAGCGCGTGGACCAGGTCACGCGGTTAAACCGCAGCTTCGGCGTCGGTCAGGCGCTGATCAGCCATACGATGAGCGATCTGCTGAGTTTGCCGGAAGAATCCGACCGAATGAAGGCGCGCGGTTTCGTGGAGCGCAGCGGCATGGTGGTGTGCGGCGGACTGCCGCAGAAAGAGATCCCGCTGCTGAATTCCGCCATCTCCATGAGCCAGACCGAGGCGTCCATGCTCGCCTCCTGGCAGGATCCGCCGTCGTGGGACACCAAGGCCGGTGTGGAGGCGCCGCCTCCCGGACGTGGGAACTTCCTGGTGAAGGTCGGTGGCCGTCCGGGCATCCCCTTCCACCTTGATTTGACCGCTGCCGAGCTCCACGTGAACGACACCAACAAGCTGTGGCATGAGGAGGCATGATGGCAAGGAACAATCGGTTGAAGCAGCCCTCTGGGATCGATGACCAGACGGCTATGAGATTGGCGCTGCTCGTGTTGGTGCTGGGCGGCAGTTGGGTCGTGTGGCTGTCCTGGATGCTTGGGTGTTTGCTGCGCGACGGCGCGCCGCCGGCCATGCGCGGCCTGTTCAGCGTCCCGCTGGGCTTGGCGTCCGGCAAGCTGGCCTGGCCAGGTATCTACGGATGGGTGGTGCTTGGCGGGCAAGTCGTCCTATACCTTGGTGCGGCCGCCATGGTGGTGTGGCGCCGCTCACGGCGCCGCCGCCGGCATTCCCGGGTCGATGCGGCCGCCCGGCATTTGGGTGTGGGTTCGGATATCGAGCCACTGAGCGAGGCTCATGCTGCGGAGGTGGCGGGCCGCCTCGGAGTCGAGAGCGACAGGCCAGGCCTTGCGGTCGGCCGGCATGTGCTCAGCGGGGAGAAGATGTACATGTCCTGGGAGGATATGCTGGTCTGCATTGCCGGTCCCAGGACCGGCAAGACCACCTGCCTTGCCATCCCGTCGATCCTGGACGCTCCAGGGCCTGTGCTCACCACTTCCAACAAGCGTGACATCATCGACGGCATTCGCGGACCCAGGTCGCGTAAGGGGGTCGTGTGGCCGTTCGACCCCCAGAAGGTCAGCAACGACCGCCAGACCTGGTGGTGGAATCCGCTGACCTATGTCAGGGATGAGACGAAGGCCCTGCAGCTCGCCGGCTACTTCGCGTCGTCCTCGATCGACGCCGACGCCAAGAAGGATGCGTTTTTCGATTCCATGGCCGAGTCTCTGATCTCGTATCTGCTGCTGGCCGCCAGCTTGAAGGGCGATCCGATCACTGAGGTGTGGACATGGCTGATGCACTCCAACAGCCAGCAGCCCGTGGACGTGCTGCAGGACCATGGGTACGACCGGGTGGCCGACTCTTTGCAGGCCATCATCGAATCGCCCGATAAGCAGAAGCAGGGCGTGTACGGGTCGGCGCAGAACATGGCCCGCGTGCTCACCTCCCCCCAGGTGACCAAGTGGGTGACACCACCGTCGCGCGGCCACCTTGACGAGTTCGACGTGCGGCATTTCGTGGGTTCCGACGACACGTTGTGCTCGATGAGCCGTGAAGGCGTCGGCAACGCCGGCGCGTTCGTCCTGGCCTTGACGGCCGCCGTCAGCGAGGCGGCCGAGGAGAAAGGTGCCGCAGAGCCCGGCGGGCACTTGCATAAGCCTCTGCTGGATGTGCTCGATGAGGCCGCGAATGTCTGCAGGTGGCGCGAACTGCCGGATCTGTACAGCCATTACGGCAGCCGCTGTATCGTCATGCAGACGTACCTGCAGTCCTGGTCCCAGGGCTGCACCACCTGGGGCGATGCCGGCATGTCCAAGCTCTGGAGCGCCACGAATCTCGGACTATACCTGGGCGGCGTCAGGGAGGCCGACTTCCTGCGGAAACTGAGCGAGCTGGTTGGCGAGTTCGACTACAGGAGCCGGCAGGTCGCGTTCAACAACGGCCAGACGAGTTCGACGGTTTCGCTGTCCCGCGATTCGATTATGTCCGTCGATGAGCTCGCCGCCCTTCCCAGGGGCCGAGAGCTGCTGCTGGCGTCCGGCGCGCGTCCGGCGCTGTTGAGAACTATGCCGTGGATGGAACGGCCTGACGCCGATGAGGTCAGAACGTCGTTGGCTATGGCCCAGGAAGGATCGAGGTGACCGTGTGGATGAGGAGATGCAGGATTCTTTGGCGGGTGAGCTCGCCGACATGCTGGACGGGGAGGAGACTGCCGCCGAAAGCGGGCAGGAGCAGCCGAAGGCTTACTTTGCGAATGTCTGGGACTTCGTCTACCGGTGGCTGAGGCACATGTACAAGCGGCGTGTGTCCGGAAACGCAGCCAGGTGGAGCTCCACCTGGTTCGACTGCCCCGAGGCGGTGTCCAGGCTGACCGAGCTATGGCGCGTCTGGGAGATCAGCAGGCGGGATGAGACTACGGGCATGGCGGTGTGGTGGAGGGACTATTGCGACCCGACGATGGATCGGCTCATGTCCGAGACCGGGCCGTTCGCGGACTGCGAGGTGAACGGCCGCAGTACGGACCCGCTGCCGTGCGCTCTCCCTCCGGCCGGCCGGTTTCGGGATGAGCGCACAGGCGAGGCGTATGTTATTCCTGCAGATGACGGCGTGATTTGAACCTCATCGTCCACGGCTCATGGTTTTGGCGCTGGCCCGGCTCTTGGCCCTGTTCCGGCTCCGCCGGCGCGTGTGTCCGCGTTTCTGGTTTTCGCCGGCCTTGACTGCTCTGTTGACGTCTTTCGTGTGCGTCACCTCGACGCGCATGGCGCCCTGCACTTGCTCATCCTCGAGACCAGCGTTGTGCAGCCTCTCGGCCTCGGCGTCGAGCTGCTCCTCATCCTGGCCGGCGATGGCCGCTTCCTGCAGGGCTTGGTCCCGGTCCTCCTCCAGTTGTCTCTTGTCCTCCTGGTCGATGGCCGAGTTGGCCAACTGGTCCTGGAGGTCCGCCTGGTCGAGCAGGGCTTTGTTCTCGTCGTCCAGAGCGGCGGCGTCGGCCCGCATGTCGTTTGCCCTTCCGCGCTTTTCATGTCCGTTTTCGAGGCCGGCGGCCAAGGCGATCTCATCCTGGTAGGTGGAGGGCCTTACGCCGTACCGGTCGGACACGGACTCCTCGATGCGGGCGTAGGCTTGGGCGCACCTGGTATCCTCAGATCTCCATGCCGCAGCCTCCTGCAGCTTGGTGTATATCTCGTGGGCGTCTGCCCGGTCGATCCAATCGGGCGAGAACACGGTTTCGAGGTCTGCCCGGCTTGTCGCCTGCAAGGCCGCCTTGCGCGTGGCGATTTCTTCGCTTTCCCTCCGGCTTCGGTCGGCGTCTGTCGCTGAGCTCGCCTGGCTGGACGCGGCGGAGCCTTGTGCTTTCAGCATCGCGGCGGTGGCCAGGCTTTTGAGCGGCGCGCCTACCTGGCGCAGTACCTCTTCGTCGTCGGCTGCTTCTTCTGGTTTCATGTGTTCCTCTTCCTTACCGTTGTTAGGTGTGTGCGTTTGTTCTTGGCGGATGCACGGGTGTTATATGAAGCTGCTCAACCTCCTCTCTGGTTGCTTTGCCTGGATGTATCGTTGCCTCCACGACTGGGGTGCGGCGGCGGCGAGGTCTTACCCGTTGCGGACAGGCCGGCGGGGATGGCCGCCCCTCTGGTGGCGTGGACAAGCTCATCGACGTCCCAGGTCCGGCGAGTGGTCTTGTCGGCCGTGCGCGTCACCGTTGGCGGCGCAGTCGTCCGTCGCCTGCCGCCGTCGCCGGCCGGCAGCGCTTGGGCGATGCGCATCATGTCGTCCTTCTGAGCCTCCAGCGTGATTCTGGCCAGGTAGGCGTCGTTCCTGGCGTCCATGGCGCGCCGGATCATGTCGGCGGTCTTGAATATCTGCCGGTACATCACCGATTGCAGCAGTCGCGGGTTGTCGCTGTCCAGGGAGGCGACGAAAGCCAGGGCGGCTCCGGACATGATCGATCTTTCGGCGTGCGGAGGCCGTTGCGGCTTGCTGTAGGTCTGCGCGCTCCTGGCCAGGGTTCGTGACGCGTACGCGATCGGCCCAGGCGTCGATTCCACGGCGCGCGACCAGGATGCGAGGGCGCCGGCCGTCTCGTGGGCCACATGGGCCCATGTCTCCCTGTCGTCCGGGCTGACGGATTTCAACCCGTTGTTCAGACGTGCGATGGCGGCGGCGGCGTCCTGAGGCAGTGGCGCCATGTCATCCTGTCCAGGATGCACGACCCGTTTGTTGCGCAGAGCGGCGTTCCACTCGTCGGCGGCCGCGCCGGCGGCGGCGATGCTGTCAGTCCATCCCTGGCGGAGGACCGGCAGGCGCAGATCCCTGGCTATCGTGCCACCGCCATACCAGATTGGCCGCTCCCCGTACATGGGGCGCTCGGCCACGGAGTATCCGGTAACCACGCTTCGGTCTCCCTGGGCGTACCGGGGACGGAGCAGCACACCTTGGCGGCGCAGGCGCCGCACGAACTCGGCCTCGTCATGCGACTGGCTGGCGGCCGCCCTGATCCGGTCGGCAAGCCTGTTTCTGGGCTGGTCAGCCTGTAACTGGAGGGCCGTCAGTCGCTGCCGTTCCTGCACCGGCAGCGACCCCCAGGAGATCTCCGGTGACTCGTAATGGAGTTTGGCCCTGGCGCGGCGGCGGGCCTGGGCTTCTCGCTCGCCCGGCTTCCACCCCCTGGTGGCCGCCTTGGTCCTATCGATGCCCAGCTCTTCGAGCCCGTGCTCCTGCTCGATCTTCCTGCAAGCCTGCTGGGCCCGTCGGAAGTCGTTATGTATCCAGGCTTTCGTGCCGTCGGTTCGGACGAGGTTGACGGCGATGTGGATGTGGTCGTTGCCGTCGCCGTCCTTGCCGCTTAGTCCATGCCGCACGGCCGCCCACATGCACGCACCCTTGGCTCCCTGCGCGTCGTCGAACCCCATTTGCTCGATGAACTCGTGGGCGATCTGGTGCCATTCGTCATCGCTGAGCACGCCGTCGTGCTTGCTGATCGCCAGGGAGCAATGCCAGACATGCCCGCCCTTCATCCTGACGCCGGACGCGGCGGCGCCGTTGTCGAGCTGCCTGGCCAGCTCAGCCGTCGTGGATCGGTCCAGTTCCGTATCGGTGAACCGGATCTCCGTCCAGTCGTCCCCGGCCAGGACATGCTGATCCGTGTGCTCGTTGTGCCGGCCGCCGCCGGCCAGGTAGTTCACAAGCCCGTGCATGCGGTCGCCCCTGGTGACGTTCGGTATCACAGGTTGCGCTCCATCATGTCATGGATCAGGTCGGCCGCTTCCTTGAGCAGCGGTTTCATCTGCTGCACCAGCCGTGCCACCTCTGGGGTGATGACGATGCCTTTGGCGTTCGCCACCCTGGCGACCTGGTTCAGATTCACACCGACCTTGGCTATCTGGCCGGCAAGCCGGGACGTCTTGTCTTTGAAGTCGATGATCTCCTGCTTGGTCACGGCCTGCTGTTCGGCGTCCGGGGCGAGCAGCACCGAACGGGCGTACTTGGA
The DNA here is from genome assembly GCF_003315615.1 of Bifidobacterium xylocopae. Taxonomy (GTDB): domain Bacteria; phylum Actinomycetota; class Actinomycetes; order Actinomycetales; family Bifidobacteriaceae; genus Bombiscardovia; species Bombiscardovia xylocopae. The sequence continues at coordinate 3,478 of NZ_PDCH01000020.1, read as the reverse complement.
AAGCACCCCGGAGGACGGTTCGCTGTCGTCCCCGGCCCTGGAGGCCCACTGCCGGGCCTTGAACAGCAGCAGCTCCTTCTCGTCGGCGCTCATGCGGATGTGGAAATCGAGGCCCCGGTAATCCTTGTTCCGCTTCTCCCCGTCGTCGGAATCCATGAGGCCTCCTCTCCTTGCCAGCGCAGCGACCTCCCGCCGGCTGGTGGGAGGACGGACGTTCCACGTCCCATTATCGCACGTCCCGTGCGATCAAGCGAAAATGTGTACACATTTTCTATAGCTTGCTCCGTCGGAGACTCCGTTTCCTCCGGACCCGGCGTTGCCGGGGACCGCGCCGTAGGCGCGGTTTTCCTGGAGGTAAGATGGTGCCTGCCGAGCAGATTTCAAGGTAAGGAGAGATTATGCCTGGTGTTTCAGCCACTGAACAGTACATTGAACAACGACGATCCGAACTCGCTGCGCTGAAGAAGGATCTAGATGTCTTGGGCAAGCAGCTCGAGCAGATCAGGGGTGCGTCTCGTGTGGCGAGCGAGAAGATGGGTGCTTTGAAAGAGAAGCATCATCTGTCCGAAGCGGAGATCGCGAAGCTATTCGCCCTTTCGCCCGGCATGAAGTCCCTGTTGCGCGAAGCGGGTAAGCAGTCCACTGTGGCCCGGCCGTAGACGGCCGGATTCGGTCTACCCATCACAGCACGTAGGAGGCTTGGACTGGCGTGAGCTGTCCAGGCCTTCGCCTGGACGCAACGGACGCTTGGGTTTACTTTTTGATTTGGGGTTGGGACATGCGCTTGATCATAGCGGAAAAGCGTAGCGTGGCCTCGGCGATCGGCAAGGCCATCGGCGGTGACGTAGCGAGGCGAGGTTACATCGAAGCGGGCGATTCGCTCATCACCTGGGCGCAGGGTCACCTGGTGGAGCTTGCAGAGCCTGGGGAGTATAAGGACCGGCCGTGGTCCGCCAAACGGTGGAACCTGGAGACGTTGCCGATCGATCCGGGCGAGGCATGGATATGGTCGGTGAATCATGACAAGACGGCCACCGAACGATATAACTGCATCGTGTCCTTGGCCTCTCGCCCGGACGTCGATACTGTCATCAACGCTTGCGACCCTGATCGTGAGGGTGAGGCTATCTTCAGACGGATCATGTTCCGCGCCGATGTTCGGAAACCGATGCAGCGCCTGTGGGTGGCTTCGATGGAAGGTACGGCGATCCGCTCCGCCCTTAAAGACATGAGACCCGATAGCGAGTACCAGGGTCTGGCGGACGCGGCGGAGATCAGGGCGAAGGCAGATTGGCTTACCGGTATGAACGCAAGCCGTGCTTACACGCTTCTGTATAAGCGGCCCGTCCGCGTCGGTCGTGTGCAGACCCCCACTCTTTCGATCATCGTCGATCGTGACAGGCAGATTGAGCAACATGTCCCCAGGCCTTTCTGGCGGGTGCGCGCGGGGATGGGCAGCTGGACGCTGACGAGCGAACCCTTGTACTCGCCGAAGCGCGCTCAGGAGGTGGCGCATCAGGTCGATACCGTCGGGGTGAATGTGCGCGAGGTGAAGCGGTTACGCCGGCGACTCAGTCCCCCGCATTTGTACGACCTTACGGAGTTGCAGAAGGACATGAACCGTCTGCACGGCTTTACGGCCGAGCAGACGGCGGACGCGGCGCAGCGGCTCTATGAGAATGAGCTGATTAACTACCCGCGAACCGACAGCACCTTTATTACCCGTGCGGAACTGCCGAAGCTCACCGGGTTCATCAACGCCACCAGAGCGGCCGGGGTCGTGGCGACGGTGCCGCCGGCACCCCGGCTTCGTCTGATACGCAAGAATGGACAGGTGGATGAGTTACCGGCCACCAATCCCACCGCTTCGGTCGACTCCGCTGTGATCGAGCGCCTTCGTCTGCACGGCTTTACGGCCGAGCAGACGGCGGACGCGGCGCAGCGGCTCTATCAGAATGAGCTGATTAACTACCCGCGAACCGACAGCACCTTTATTACCCGTGCGGAGCTGCCGAAGCTCACCGGGGTCATCAACGCCACCAGAGCGGCCGGGGTCGTGGCGACGGTGCCGCCGGCACCCCGGTTCAACCTGGTTGTGGACGACACGAGGGTAGAGGGGCACCCGGCCATCCTTCCCACCGCTTCGTTTGACTCCGCTGCGATCGAGCGCCTCGGGGATGACGAGCGCCTGGTGTGGGTCCGTATCGTACAGCGTGTTTGTGAAGCGGTGGGCGATGACTACGTGCATGACACAGTGGACGTGGCCGCCGATACAGGTGGCGTTCGGTTCACCTGCAGTGCTGACACGCCTGTCTCATGGGGCTGGAAGGGGGTGGCGGCGAAGGCGGATCATGAGGGCGGCGATGAGAGCGAGCATAACGATATCCCAACGAACCTGATCGCGCCGGCTGTCCTGCCGGCATTGGATACCGTCGTGGTCTCAGGGAAGAGCAAGCCCCCCAGTCCGATGACCGATGCTGATCTGCTGACTGCGATGCAGTCGGCCAGCAGGTATCTGAAGGACAAGGCCCTGAGGAAGGCCATGGATGATGAACGGTCACATTCAGGGGGCATCGGAACACCTGCCACACGCGCGAAAATCATCGAACGCCTGGTGAAAACAAGGTATGCCGAACGTGAAGGAAACTACATTCGTTCCACCGAGCTTGGACGGACCGTGATCGATCTGGTGGCGGAGGATCTGCGGGACGTGGAGCTGACAGCGCGTATGGAGCAGCGCCTTTCAGCCGTGGAGCATGGAGAGGCTGACGCCGCCGAGGTCATGGAGGAGATGCGGGCTCAGGCGGTGGCGATCCCTGCCACCGCGAAATCGGATCTGAAACCGGAGCTGATTCACATACGCGAAGCGTATGGGTCGTGCCCACGGTGCGGCAAGACGGTCGTGAAGACCGGGAAGGTCTGGCAATGTTCATCAAACCAATCCGTCAAGGATTCCTCCGGCGAATGGAGACTGACGGCGGGATGCGGATGGAAGTTGTTCGGGTCGGTGGCCGGCAAGGGCCTGTCAGATGAGCAGGCGAAGGCCCTGCTTGCCGGCCGTATGGTGCCGGTGAGCGGATTGAAGTCGCGATCTACCTCTCATCTCTATGATGCGTGGTTGACCATTGATGCTGACCGGGGATTCCAGGTCCATCCGAGACGCGAGCAAAGATGATTCGGATTTCGGATATGAGCAGGAGGCCGGGGGGATTCCCCGGCCTCTTTTACTTGGCCCGTCAGGCCTGTTGGCGTATGCGGTATTTCGCCGGATCTCCGTTGCATATCCTGAGGTGCTTCTCCAGGGCTCGGCGGGCTCCGGCCTCGGTCTTCCATTCCTTGTCCCAGAAGTAGGGGCTGCTCATCCATGTGGGTTCGGGCTGTATGGGGTCGTCGTAGCTCATGGGGACTGTGTACTGCTCGATGGTGTAGGTCATTGCTTCCTCCTTGGTGGTCCGTTTGAACAAGTGGAGAGAGACCG